>NZ_JBIRTX010000020.1:0-128100 GCF_044334895.1 Streptomyces sp. NPDC020681
AGGACCCGAAACCCTTCGTCTGGACGAAGACCGCAGACGAGATCCTTGAACGCCTCGCCGGATATCTGAACCGAATTCCCGACTCAGGACACTAGGGACCCGATCCGGAAGAAGGCTGCCCGGCCCGATCCAGACGACAGGCCCTAGTCGAGCAGCGTCTTCTTCGGCCGCAGCACGCAGAATTCGTTGCCTTCGGGATCGGCCAGCACCACCCACGTCACCTCGGGGCCCTGCCCCACGTCGGCCCGCGTCGCCCCGAGCCCGATGATCCGGTCGACCTCGGCGGCCTGGTCGTCGGGGGTCAGATCAATGTGCAGGCGGTTCTTGGCGGTCTTACGGTCCGGCACGGGCACAAAGCACATCCCCGGCAGTGCGGACTCGTCGGCGCCGATGACGATCTCGTCGTCCGCCTCGAAGACCGTCCGCCAGCCGAGTACCTGACTCCAGAACCGGGCGAGCAGCGGCAGATCGTGCGTGTCGACGGTGAGGGTGTACAGAGAAACGGCCATGCCCGCCAGTCTGCCTGGCGGGCATGGCCGTCGCGCGTCTGCGGCACGGGTCAGACGTTGAAGCCCAGCGCGCGCAGCTGCTCGCGCCCGTCGTCCGTGATCTTGTCCGGGCCCCACGGCGGCATCCAGACCCAGTTGATCTTCAGCTCGTTGACGAGGCCGTCCGTCGCCGCCTTCGCCTGGTCCTCGATGACATCCGTCAGCGGGCAGGCCGCCGACGTCAGCGTCATGTCCAGGGTCGCGACATTGGAGTCGTCGATGTGGATGCCGTAGATCAGACCGAGGTTGACCACGTCGATACCCAGCTCGGGGTCGACGACGTCGTACAGCGCCTCGCGGACTTCTTCCTCGGAGGCCGGCGTCAGCGTGGCCTCGGCGTTCTCACTCATGCGGTCTTCCTTTCGGACAGCGCCTGGGCCGTCGCGTCCTTCCATGCCATCCAGCTCAGGAGGGCGCACTTCACGCGCGCCGGGTACTTCGAGACGCCGGCGAACGCGACCGCGTCCTCCAGCACCTCCTCCATCGCCTCGTCCGGCTCCAGCCGGCCCTTGGACTGCATCAGCTCCAGGAAGGTCGCCTGGATCTTCTGCGCCTCGGCGAGCTCCTTGCCGACCAGGAGCTCGTTGAGCACTGATGCGCTGGCCTGGCTGATGGAGCAGCCCTGGCCCTCGTAGCTGACGTCGGCGATGCGCGTGCCGTCGTACTTCACCCGCAGTGTGATCTCGTCGCCGCAGGTCGGATTGACATGGTGCACCTCGGCGTCGCCATCCCTCAGACCACGCCCGTGCGGGTGCTTGTAGTGGTCCAGGATGACTTCCTGGTACATCGAATCAAGCTTCACAGCGGCCTCTCATCCGAAGAAGTTACGGACGTGCTCCAGGCCGTCGATGAGCGCGTCGACCTCGGCGGGCGTGGAGTACAGATAGAAAGACGCCCGCGTGGTCGCAGGAATTCCGTACCGCAGGCAGACGGGCCGTGCGCAGTGGTGGCCGACCCGGACAGCGATGCCCTGTTCGTCCAGCACCTGGCCCACGTCGTGCGGGTGGATGTCGCCGAGCACGAAGGAGATCGCGGCACCGCGGTCCTCGGCCGTGACCGGGCCGATGATCTTCAGGTCCGGGACCTCGAGGAGGCGCTTGACCGCGTACTCGGTGATCGCGTGCTCGTGCGCCGCGATCTTGTCCATGCCGATGGCGCTCAGGTAGTCCACCGCCGCGCCGAGGCCGACGGCCTGTGCGATCGGCGGCGTACCGGCCTCGAACTTGTGCGGCGCGGGGGCGTACGTCGACGAGTGCATCGAAACCGTCTCGATCATCTCGCCGCCGCCGAGGAACGGCGGCAGGTCCTCGAGCAGCTCCTGCCGGCCCCAGAGCACGCCGATGCCGGTCGGGCCGCACATCTTGTGGCCAGTGAAGGCCACAAAGTCCGCGCCCAGCGCCTGCACGTCGAGCGGCATGTGCGGGGCGGCCTGCGAGGCGTCGATGAGGACGAGCGCGCCGACGTCCTGCGCGCGCCGGACGATGGCCTCGACCGGGTTGATGGTGCCCATGATGTTGGAGACCAGCGTGAAGGAGACGATCTTCGTCTTCTCGGTGATGATCTCGTCGATGTTGGACAGGTCGAGGCGGCCGTCGTCGGTGAGGCCGAACCACTTCAGCTTCGCGCCGGTGCGCTGCGACAGCAGCTGCCACGGAACGATGTTGGAGTGGTGCTCCATCTCCGTGATGACGATCTCGGTCTCGCGGTCCACCCGGTAGGGCTCGTCGGCCCAGCCGAGCATGTTCGCCACGAGGTTCAGCGACTCCGAGGCGTTCTTGGTGAATATCACCTCGTCGCGGCTCGGCGCGTTGATGAACGCGGCGACCTTGTCGCGCGCGCCCTCGTACAGCGCCGTGGCCTCCTCGGCAAGCACATGCACACCGCGGTGGACGTTGGCGTTGTAGCGCTCGTAGTACTCGTTGAGGGCGTCGAGTACCTGGCGCGGCTTCTGCGAGGTCGCCGCGTTGTCCAGGTACACGAGCTTCTTGCCGTCGTGGAGCACCCGGTCGAGGATCGGGAAGTCCTTGCGGATGGCCTCGTCGAGGAGGCCGGATCCGGTGAGGAGGCCCGGCAGCTGTGTCACGCGGATACGCCACCCTTCACATATGCCTCGTAGCCCTCGGCCTCCAGCTTGTCCGCGAGCTCGGGGCCGCCGGACTCGGCGATCCGTCCGTTCGCGAAGACATGCACGCGGTCGGGCTTGATGTAGCGGAGAATCCGCGTGTAGTGCGTGATCAGCAGGGTGCCGACCTCGCCGCTCTCGCGGACGCGGTTGACGCCCTCGGAGACGATGCGCAGCGCGTCGACGTCGAGACCGGAGTCGGTCTCGTCGAGGATCGCGATCTTCGGCTTGAGCAGCTCGAGCTGGAGGATCTCGTGGCGCTTCTTCTCACCGCCGGAGAAGCCCTCGTTGACGTTGCGCTCGGCGAAGGCAGGGTCCATGTTCAGGTGCTCCATGGCCTCCTTGACCTCCTTCACCCAGGTGCGCAGCTTGGGGGCCTCGCCGCGGATCGCGGTGGCGGAGGTGCGAAGGAAGTTGGAGACCGAGACGCCGGGGATCTCGACCGGGTACTGCATGGCGAGGAAGACGCCGGCGCGGGAGCGCTCGTCGACGGACATCTCCAGGACGTCTTCGCCGTCGAGCGTCACGGTGCCACTGGTGATCGTGTACTTGGGGTGGCCCGCCAGGGAGTACGCGAGGGTCGACTTGCCGGAGCCGTTGGGGCCCATGATGGCGTGCGTCTCGCCCTGCTTCACCGTCAGGTCGACGCCGCGCAGGATTTCCTTGGTGCCGTTGTCGACCTCGACGGAGACGTGCAGGTCGTGGATTTCAAGCGTTGCCATGGGTGCCTCAGGACTCCTGTGTGACGGAGACGAGCACATCGTCCCCTTCGATCTTTACGGGGTATACGGGGACGGGGCGCGTCGCGGGAAGACCGGACGGCTTGCCGGTGCGGAGGTCGAAGCTGGAGCCGTGCAGCCAGCACTCGATCTGGCAGTCCTCCACCTCGCCCTCGGAGAGCGAGACGTTGGCGTGCGAGCAGATGTCGTTGATCGCGAACACCTCGCCGTCGGTGCGGACGACGGAGACCGGCGTGCCGTCGAGTTCCACCCGCTTCGGGGTGTCCTCGGCCAGCTCGCTCAGCCCGCAGACTCGTACGAAGGCCATCAGACGGACGCCTCCAGCTCGGCGTCGATCTTGGTGAGAAGCCGCTCCTCGACGTCCGGCAGGCCGATCTTCTGGACCAGCTCGGCGAAGAAGCCGCGGACCACCAGTCGGCGGGCCTCGTCGGCGGGGATGCCACGGGACTGCAGGTAGAAGAGCTGCTCGTCGTCGAAGCGGCCGGTGGCGGAGGCGTGACCGGCGCCGACGATCTCGCCGGTCTCGATCTCCAGGTTCGGCACCGAGTCGACCCGCGCGCCGTCCGTGAGGACGAGGTTGCGGTTCATCTCGTACGTGTCCGTGCCTTCGGCGCTGGCCTCGATGAGGACGTCGCCGATCCACACCGCGTGCGCGGCCTCGCCCTGCAGCGCGCCCTTGTAGGCGGCGTTGGACTTGCAGTGCGGGGCGTTGTGGGTGACCAGGAGGCGGTGCTCCTGGTGCTGGCCGGCATCGGTGAAGTAGAGGCCGAAGAGCTCGGCCTCGCCACCGGTGCCCGCGTAGGAGACGCGCGGGTGGAGCCGTACGACATCGCCGCCGAAGGTGACGACGACCGACTTGAACGAGGCGTCGCGGCCGATCAGCGCATTGTGCTGGGAGACATGGACGGCCTTGTCGTCCCAGTCCTGGACGGAGACGACGGTGAGCTTCGCGCCGTCGCCCAGCAGATAGTCGACATTGGCGGCGAGCACCGCGTCACCGGTGTGGTCGATGACCACGACGGCCTCGGCGAACGCGCCGAGCTCGACGACCTGGTGCGCGAAGGCGGTGCCGCCCTCGCCGTGCACCGCGATCCGGATCGGCTCGCTGAGCACGGTCTCCTTGGGCACGGTGACGACCGAGGCCTGCTCGAAGGAGGAGTACGCCTGCGCGGCGACGCGGTCCACCGGCGTGCCCGCCCTGCCGAGCCGCGCGTCGTCGCGACCGACGGTCTCGACGATGACGCCCTCGGGGGCCTCGACGGCGACCTTGATACCGCCGGTCGCGACAGCCGTGCCGTCGTGCAGACCGGCAAGGCGCTCCAGCGGAGTGAAGCGCCACTCCTCCTCGCGGCCGTGCGGTACCGGGAAGTCCGCCACGTCGAACGACGGGGGCGCACTCATGCGGGTGGCGACGGTCGACTCGGCGGCCACCGCGATCGAGCCGGCGGTGGTGGACCCCGCCGGAATGTTCTGAGCCTCAGCCATGGCTGTCGTGTTGCTCTCTTCCTACGTCAGACTGTGTTTGCTGGGGGCAGCCCCGGGCTGCCCCGGATGCTCAGCTGCCTGGGAGCGGTGCGGCGTCAGCCGACCGACCCCTCCATCTGCAGCTCGATCAGCCGGTTGAGCTCCAGCGCGTACTCCATGGGCAGTTCCTTGGCGATCGGCTCGACGAAGCCGCGCACGATCATCGCCATCGCCTCGAACTCGGTCATGCCGCGGCTCATCAGGTAGAACAGCTGGTCCTCGGAGACCTTGGAGACGGTCGCCTCGTGACCCATGGACACGTCGTCCTCGCGGACGTCCACGTAGGGGTAGGTGTCGGAGCGGGAGATGGTGTCGACCAGCAGCGCGTCACAGAGCACATTGGACTTCGCGCCCGGCGCGCCCTCGCCGATCTCGATCAGACCGCGGTAGGAGGTGCGGCCGCCGCCTCGCGCCACCGACTTGGAGACGATGTTGGAGGAGGTGTTCGGCGCCATGTGGACCATCTTGGCGCCGGCGTCCTGGTGCTGGCCCTCGCCCGCGAAGGCGATGGAAAGCGTCTCGCCCTTGGCGTGCTCGCCCATCAGGTAGACGGCCGGGTACTTCATGGTGACCTTGGAGCCGATGTTGCCGTCGACCCACTCCATGGTCGCGCCCTCGTACGCCACGGCGCGCTTGGTGACCAGGTTGTAGACGTTGTTCGACCAGTTCTGGATCGTCGTGTAGCGGCAGCGGCCGCCCTTCTTGACGATGATCTCGACGACCGCGGAGTGCAGCGAGTCCGAGGAGTAGATCGGGGCGGTGCAGCCCTCGACGTAGTGGACGTAGGCGTCCTCGTCGACGATGATCAGCGTCCGCTCGAACTGGCCCATGTTCTCCGTGTTGATACGGAAGTAGGCCTGCAGCGGGATCTCGACGTGCACGCCCTTCGGCACGTAGATGAACGATCCGCCGGACCACACCGCGGAGTTCAGCGAGGCGAACTTGTTGTCGCCGACCGGGATGACCGTGCCGAAGTACTCCTGGAAGAGCTCCGGGTGCTGCTTCAGCGCGGTGTCGGTGTCCAGGAAGATGACGCCCTGCTCCTCCAGGTCCTCACGGATCTGGTGGTAGACGACCTCGGACTCGTACTGGGCCGCGACACCGGCGACGAGGCGCTGCTTCTCCGCCTCGGGGATGCCGAGCTTGTCGTACGTGTTCTTGATGTCCTCGGGCAGGTCCTCCCAGGACTCCGCCTGCTTCTCGGTGGACCGCACGAAGTACTTGATGTTGTCGAAGTCGATGCCGGAAAGGTCCGAGCCCCAGCTCGGCATGGGCTTCTTGCCGAACAGCCGAAGGCCCTTGAGGCGCAGCTTCAGCATCCACTCCGGCTCGTTCTTCTTGGCCGAAATGTCGCGGACGACATCTTCGGAGAGGCCGCGCTTGGCCGCGGCGCCTGCCGCGTCGGAGTCGGCCCAGCCGAATTCGTACGTACCCAGACCCTCGAGTTCGGGGTGGGCAGTCTCCGTGGGGAGAGTCATGCGGGGTTCCTCCCGGCCGTGCTGGTGGATGCTGATGGTGTCGTGGTCTGTGGTGGTGCGCTGTGCGGGATGAACGTGGTGCAGACGCCGTCGCCGTGGGCGATGGTGGCCAGACGCTGCACATGCGTTCCCAAGAGGCGGGAGAAGACTTCCGTCTCCGCCTCGCACAGCTGGGGGTACTGCTCGGCGACATGGGCGACCGGGCAGTGGTGCTGGCAGAGCTGCTCGCCGACCGGTGCGCTACGCGCCGTAGCAGCGTACCCGTCAACACTCAGGGCCTTGGCCAGGGCTTCGGTGCGGTCCTCGGGGGCCGCGGCGTCGACCGCCTTGCGGTAGGTCTCAGCCTGCGCCTCGAGCCGGGCCCGCGCGAAGGCAGTGACGGCCGCCTCTCCACCGGCGTTCTGCTCGATCCAGCGGAGGGCGTCCACGGCCAGTGCGTCGTAGGACTGGTCGAAGGCGTCCCGGCCGCAGTCGGTCAGCGCGAAAACCTTGGCGGGCCTGCCCCGGGTGCGGGCGCCGTAGATCCGCTGCTCACGGGGTTCGACGACGTTATCGGTGACGAGCGTGTCGAGGTGGCGGCGTACGGCTGCCTGGGTGAGACCGAGGCGGGTGGCAAGGTCGGCGACGGTGGACGGGCCGTGGTCCAGGATGGACCGCGCGACCCGGTTGCGCGTCGAGTGGTCCGAGCGCACACCAGTCGCGAGTTCCTCCTGCGGAGCCTCGCCGACGTTTTTCACAACGCCATTGTTGCGTAATTCCTCTGACCGTGACAACTGCCGTCCAAGGCGTGAACCGGTGCGCTACGTCACTAAGGGTTACCTAAGGCAAGGCCCGTCCGGTGGCTGCCGGACGGGCCTTGATCAGGTAATTCGCGGAAATTCAGCCGGCCAGATCGGGCCGGTCGGTGACTCTGATCGAATTCACCAGAGTCTTGCCGTCATTTGCCACGAACCGCAGGTTGAGCTGGCCGTCCGTGACCTGCACCGTGAAGGAGCGGTCATGGGCGGTGCGGACGCCCGCCTCCAGCGCCAGATCGAGGTTCGGCACGTACTGCGTCCCCTCGGCCATCACGTCGAAGACCCGGTCGGTCGGGTCCTTGGAGCTCAGCTCCGCGAAGCCCAGTTCGATCCGGTAGGTGCCCGCCGGGAGCGCGTCGAAGCGGTATTCGTACATGCCCTGCCGGGCGGTCCGGTAGAGCTTCGGGTCGGCCGCGCCCGCGATCGCCCTGCTGGTGGAGAGGGTGGTGGCGCTGCCCAGATAGCCGTAGCCGCCGGTGGCGTGCTTGCGGTCCGGCGACCAGGTGTCGCCGAGCGCGTCCACCGAGGCTGTGCCGACGCCGGCGTCGATCGCCGTCTGGTAGGCGGGCACGACCAGCTTCACCGGAATGTCGATCACCGGCCGGCGGCCGCTCTCGGACTTCACCTGAAGTGTTCCGGTGAGCACCGAGCCCGGGGCCGCTCCGGTGGTGTCCAGGGTCAGCGCGATCTTCTGCTGGGCTCCGGCGGTCAGCTGACCGGTGCCGGGATCCGCCTTGATCCAGCTCTTGCCGTCCTTCTCGGCGACCGTGAAGGCGGTGGCCGATCCGGTGTTGACGAGCGTGATCGTGCGGGCGCGCTGCTGTGCCGCCGGGGCGACGACGGTCAGCGCGGTGCTGTCGGCGGCGACCCGGCCGGTCTTCAGCGCCGCGTCGGCGAGCGCGATCTCACCGGGCTTCGGTGTCCGCTGCGCGCTCGCCGGTGTGTAGGCGGGCGCGGAGACGGCGATGTCGTACGGGGTGTCCGCGGCGAGCTGGAGGAGATAGCCGCCGTCGGCGCCCGTGGTGTCGGCGCCGCCGGTCACGGCGACGGCGGCGCCCGCGATCGGCTTCCCGTCGTTGGCGTCGGTGACCGTGCCCGCGAGGACGGCGGTTCTGGTCGTACGGAATCCGATGCTCATCCCGTCGCGGACGGTGCCCTCGTTGAAGGAGTAGAGCAGGGCGTCGGTGCCTGTCGCGTTCTCGGCGCCGACGGTGGCGCCGGAGCCGTTCTCGAAGCCGGTGCCGGAGAAGTCCTTGTAGTGGAAGGACGCCGAGCCGTCCTCGCCGAGCACGGCGGCGAAGGAGACGCGCTCGGAGGTGGTCGCGGCGATCAGCGCGTTGCGCCACTCGACGACGATCTTCCGGTGCGGTGCGCTGCCGGTCGCCGACCAGTACACGCCCGCTTCGGCGTCCACGGTGAGGTTGTCCCAGAACGGATAGAGCGAGCCGTTGGGCGTGAAGGTGGTGGGCAGGGTGGTGTTGCTGCTGGAGGTGGACGCGGTGCCGAAGGAGAGCACTCCGTCGATGGACGCGGTCGCCGTCCGGTAGGTGCGGCCGTAGAAGGCCACCGGGAACGGCAGCTCGAAGGCGGCCGTGCCGAAGGTGGTGCTGGTGTACGCCAGCTTGGTCCCGCCGGACGGGAAGTCGCCGCCGCCCGTGGTGCAGGCGGTGCCGAAGGTGTCCGTCCGGTCGGGCAGGGCGATGTCCTTGGCGGTGTTCGCGGCGAGTTCGACGCGGACGCTGGTGGCCGAGGCGCAGCGGTGTGCGGGGGTGACGGCGAGGTCGTAGACGCCGACCGGGAGGCGCAGCGTGTAGCTGCCGTCGGCGGCGGACTTGGCGGAGACCGGGGTGCCCTGGGCGGTGACGACGGCGTTCGCCTCGGCTCCGGCGTGGCTGGTGATCCTGCCGGTGACCTCGGCGGACGCCGCCTCGTCGAGCGCGAAGTCCTTGACCGCGCTGCCGTTCTCCACGACGGTGACGGCGCCGGCTGCGGTGACGTAACCGAACTTGGCGACGCTGACGGTGTAGTCGCCGACCATCAGCTTCGGCAGCGCATAGCCGCCGTCCGGCCCGCTGACGACGGTCGTCCTCATCGGGCCGTCGAAGCGGAGTGTGGCGTCGGCGACCGGGGCGGTGCCCGAGGTGACCTTGCCGCTGACCGCGCCGAGCGGGCCGCGCGGGGCCGCGGAGACGGCCGCGAAGGCGTCGAGCCGGCCCTCGCCGAACACGTTGTTGTCGGCCGCGGTGCCGCCGCAGCTCGTGTTGTCGACGTCGACCGCGGTGGCGTCGAGCAGCTTCTCGGTCTCGGCGACATTGCCGCGGATCGCCGGGGACGCGGACCACATCAGCGCCACGGTGGCGGCGGTGTGCGGTGAGGCCATCGACGTACCGGAGATCGAGTTGTAGCCGCCGCCCGTCCAGGAGGAGCGGACGTTGACACCGGGCGCGGCGAGATTCGGCTTGATACCGCCGCTCTCGCCGGTGCCGCGCGAGGAGAAGGACGCGATGGTGTTGTTGATGTCGAAGGCGCCGGAGGAGTACGAGTTGTCGTACGCGCCGGGCGATCCGGAAGTGTTGCAGCCGGGGCCGGAGTTGCCGTTGGAGAACGCCGGGAAGACGCCCGCGTCCCGCCACGACTGGACGACCGTCTTGTACCAGGTGTCGATGATGCCGCTGCCCCACGAGTTGTTCACCACGTCGGGCGCGAGCTCGGGCCGCGGATTGGCTCCGCTCGCGTCGGTCGGGGCGACGATCCACTGACCTGCGGCGAGCAGCGAGGCGCGCGAGCAGGAGCTGGACTCGCAGCCCTTGGCGGCGATCCACTGGGCGCCGGGCGCGACGCCGATCTGGTTGCCCGCGCCGTCGTCGCCGACCATCGTGCCCATGGTGTGGGTGCCGTGACCGTTGTTGTCGCAGGGGGCGGTGCCGGTGCAGACCTTGGCCGGGTCGAACCAGTTGTAGGCGTGGTCGTAGCTGCCGTCGGACTTCAGTCCCCGGTACTTCGCCTTGACGGCCGGATGGTCGAACTGGACACCGGAGTCGATGCTGGCGACGACCACACCGTCGCCGCGCACGCCGAGTTCGGACCAGACCTTGGGAGCATTGATCCGGTCGACGTTCCACTCGACGGCGTCCAGCCGCGGTTCGTCGGTGCCGGGCAGCGGGTCGGGAATGGTGATCGGGTCGTCGGCCTCCAGCGCGGCGACTTCGGGGCGGGCCGCGATCTGCTCGGCGAGCGCCTTGCCGGCGGTGACCTTGATCGTGTTGGCGATCCAGAAGGACTGGTGGCGCACGCCCGCGCGCTCCAGCAGGGCCTTCAGCGGAGCCTGTGACGTCTTCGCGTACGCCGTCTTCGTGTCGAGGAGAGTGCGTGCCTTGGCGGTCTTGCCCTTGGCCCTGCGGGCGGCGGAGGTGTCGGCCTCATGCTTCAGGGCGACCCAGAAGGTCGCCCTGTCCTTGGCGTCGAGCTGAGTGCGGACGCCTGCCTCGGTCTTGGTCCGGTACGGGGATGCCGCGGCGGCATCGGGATCCTGTGCCTGGGCGGGGGCTGCTCCGATGGCGATGGGCAGGGCCACGGCCACGGCGGTCAGGGCGGCTAAGGCTGTGCGCCGCCGCCCCGTTCTGCGTCTAGCCACGAACTCTCCTTCGTCAGTGGGTTCGTACCAAGACTCGATCGTGAAGGAATTGACAGGTTCATGTGAAGAACGCCTCAGGAGTCAGTTCAGGCCAACCAGGCCGCTGCCGCCCCGCTGGTCCGGGCCCGGTCCATGCCCCCGTCCGGGCCCCGCGCCCCGGCGGTCTTGTCAGCCCGCCTAGACTTCCCGCCATGCGAAGCGAGTCCGTCGTCCAGATCCGAGGCCTGGTCAAGCGGTACGGATCAAAGACGGCCGTGGACGGCCTCGACCTCGAGGTCCCCCAGGGCTCGGTGACCGCCGTCCTCGGCCCCAACGGAGCCGGCAAGACCACCACGATCGAGACCTGCGAGGGCTACCGCCGCGCCGACGCCGGCACGGTACGCGTCCTCGGTCTCGACCCGGTCGCCGACGCCGCGAAGCTGCGCCCCAGGATCGGCGTGATGCTCCAGTCCGGCGGCGTGTACTCCGGCGCACGCGCCGATGAGATGCTGCGCCACGTGGCCAGACTGCACGCCCACCCGCTGGACGTGGACGCGCTGATCGAGCGCCTCGGCCTCGGCAACTGCGGCCGTACGACCTACCGGCGGCTCTCCGGCGGCCAGCAGCAGCGGCTCGCACTGGCGATGGCCGTCGTCGGCCGTCCCGAACTGATCTTCCTCGACGAACCGACCGCGGGCCTCGACCCGCAGGCCCGCCGCTCGACCTGGGAGCTGGTGCGCGAACTCCGCGCGGACGGCGTCTCCGCCGTCCTCACCACCCACTTCATGGACGAGGCCGAGGAGCTCGCGGACTTTGTCGCCATCGTCGACGCGGGCAGGGTCATCGCCCAGGGCAGCCCGGAACAGCTGTGCCGCGGCGGCGCGGAGAACACCCTGCGCTTCACGGGCCGGCCGGGACTCGACGTCGGATCGCTGCTCAAGGCGCTGCCGGACGGCACGGAGGCGGCCGAGCTGACACCGGGCGCGTACCGGATAACGGGCCAGGTCGATCCTCAGCTGCTGGCGACGGTCACGTCCTGGTGCGCGCAGCACGGGGTGATGCCGGACGGCATCTCGGTGGAGCGCCACACCTTGGAGGACGTGTTCTTGGAGCTGACGGGCAGGGAGCTGCGTTGATGAGCGCCGGTACGTACACACCGAGTCCGGGCGCGGCCCCGGTCGGGCGGATGATCGGGGCGCAGGCCGTCTTCGAGACGAGGATGCTGCTGCGCAACGGCGAACAGCTGCTGCTCACGGTCATCATCCCGTCGCTGCTGCTGGTGCTGTTCTCCACCGTCGACGTCGTCACTGTGCCTACTGAAACGGCGGGGGGCAGCGGCAGGGCCGTCGACTTCCTGGCCCCCGGCATCCTCGCTCTCGCCGTGATGTCCACCGCCTTCACCGGCCAGGCCATCGCCACCGGTTTCGAGCGGAGATACGGAGTCCTCAAGCGGCTCGGCGCGTCACCGCTCCCCCGCTGGGCCCTGATGTGCGCCAAGACGCTCTCGGTACTGGTCACCGAGG
Source organism: Streptomyces sp. NPDC020681 (assembly GCF_044334895.1). NCBI lineage: Bacteria > Bacillati > Actinomycetota > Actinomycetes > Kitasatosporales > Streptomycetaceae > Streptomyces > Streptomyces sp. NPDC020681. Next base: position 12,346 of record NZ_JBIRTX010000020.1, read on the forward strand.
TCCTTCAGGTGGCGCTGCTCACGGTGATCGCCCTCGCGCTCGGCTGGTCGCCGCACGGCAACCCTCTCGCCGTACTGCTGCTGCTCGTGGTCGGCACCGCCGCGTTCTCCGGCCTCGGCCTGCTGATGGCCGGAACGCTGCGGGCCGAGGCCACACTCGCCGCGGCCAACCTGGTCTTTCTGCTGCTCCTGGTCGGCGGCGGAGTGATCGTGCCGCTGGACAAGTTCCCGGCCGGCGTCGAGTCGGTGCTCGCGCTGCTGCCGATCTCGGCGCTGTCGGACGGACTGCGCGACGTGCTCCAGCACGGCGCTTCGATGCCGTGGGGAGACCTGGGCGTCCTCGGCGTCTGGGCGGTGCTCGGACTCGGCGCGGCCGCCCGCTTCTTCCGCTGGGAGTGACCCGCCGCCCGTGAGCTTTGTGTGCCGTTACCTGTGGCGTGCGTGATCCGCGTGTTCTCCGGGTAGTGACCAGTATCTTTCGCTGGTACTGACCGACGCGCCAGTATGAGCCTGCCTGGGGCAGGCCATCCGCACCTGGGAGGCGCCGATGGAGCGGACTGCCGCACTGCGGCTCGACGCGGAGTGGGCGAAGGTCAGATCCGGCCGGGCCGGCGTCTCGCCCCAGGAACGCGAGCGCATGCTGACGGATCTGATCGCCGCCCTCACTCCGCACGCCGCGGACGATCTCACGCTCGCGGCCCGGCTCAGCCTGCGCTACGGCGATCTGGCGCGGCACCACTTCGACAACGGACGGCGCGCGGACGCCCTGACCTCCGTCGACGAGGCGGTCCGCCGGTGCGCGGAGCCCGCCGAACACGATCCGGAGCACGCCCGCTGGTACGCCAGGGCGCTCATCAGTCAGGCCGTCTATCTCGCCGAACCGCTCAGCGACGAGCTCGGTCTGCCGCGGTACGCGTTCCAGCGGAACGGCGACCGGCCGTCGCCCGCCAACCACCAGGACGGCCTGGCGGCGCTCGCGGCCACCCGCCGCGCCATCGAGGTCTGGGAGGGCCTGGACTCCGCGGACTCCCGCAACCGCGAAGGTCTCGCGCAGGCCCATGCCTTCCTCGGCGACCGGCTGGAGGAGCTGGGACTTGCGGTGGACGCGGCGGCCTGGGCCGTAAGGGCCGAGCGTGAGTTCCACGACCTGTGGGCGGACACCGTCCCGCGCGAGACGCTGCAGGCCGCGACCCTGGAGCACCTCGGCGACCAGCTCGAACGCAGGCTGCGGCGCTGCCCGTTCGACGACGGGCTGACCCGGCTGCGGTCCGAAGGGCTGGTTCCGGATCGGCTGCTGCCGCTCGTGGTGGTGGCCGCGCGCATCGAAGGCGCGGAGCCGGACGCCATAGCGGAGGGGCTGCGGCTGGACGGCGAGGAGGTGCGGCGGATCCTGCGGGCGCGGTCCTGGCGGGCGGTGTGGCGGTTCGACGTACGGGACGCGCAGAGCGCACGGTGGTCGGCCATGGCCTTTCCGTGGCACGGCATGGACGCGGTCACGGACCGCAGCGCGGAGGCGGTCGCCGCCGAGCTGGCCGACGCGCTGCTGGACTCGCCCGACTGCCCGCCGCCGGGGGTGGCTTGGCGGATCGCGGTGTGGTGGGAGGAGGAGGACCACCTCGACGGCGCGCGGTTCCGCCGCACGTACGAGCCACCGCCGGACGCGTCCTGACCGCGCCCGAGGCGTGAGCCCACTCCTCGCGACCGGACCCCTCGTGAAATCATGCACAATCGTCCGCCTACGATAGGGCCCGTGCAGACCCCCATCGCCTACATCGCCCAGCGCTGGACGCCCACTCCGAGGACCCTCCGGCGCGCCGCGCTCTCCGCAGTTGTGATGAGCGTGGTCATCATCGTCACCGGCGGCGCGGTCCGGCTGACCGGATCCGGTCTCGGCTGCGACACCTGGCCCAAGTGCACGGACGACAGCCTCTTCGCCACACCCGAGCAGGGCCTCCACGGCGCGATCGAGTTCGGCAACCGCATGCTGACATACGTCCTGTCGGCCGCGGTCGGCTGGGCGATCATCGCGGCGCGGGCCGTGAAGCCGCGGCGGCGCGGACTGTCCCGGCTCGCCTGGGCACAGTTCTGGATCGTGGCGAGCAACGCCGTACTCGGTGGCATCACCGTCTGGGCGGGCCTCAACCCGTGGACGGTGGCCGGGCACTTCATCGCCGCCAACGGGCTGCTCACGGTCGCCGTGATCACCTGGCACCGGGCCGGCGAGGGCGACGGCACTTCGCGTCCGCGCGTCCCGCGTCCGGTGCGCAAGCTGTCCTGGTCGATCGTCGTCACCTCGGGTCTGCTGATCGTGCTCGGCACGTCGGTGACCGGTTCGGGCAAGCACGCGGGCGACAGCAGCGATGTGCCGCGCATGCCGTGGGACTGGGTGGACGCCGCACATCTGCACGCGGCCGCCGCCTGGGTGGTCTGCGCGCTGGCGCTCGCGATGTGGCTGGTGCTGCGCGTCGTCGACGCCCCCGACGACACCCGGGCGCGCGCCCGCGACCTGCTGCTCGTGCTGCTGGCGCAGGGGGCGGTGGGATATGTGCAGTACTTCACCCAGGTCCCCGAGGCCCTGGTGGCTGCCCATATGCTCGGCTCCGCACTGATGTGGATCGCGGTAGTGCGGCTCGCGCTGAGCCTGCGCGAGCGCCCGGGAACAACGGCGGAGATCCCGGCCCAGAGCGACGCGGCTCTATCGAGCGTCTGACAGCAGACGGTCCGACAGTCCGTACACCCGGCGCGCATTGCCCGCCGCGATCATCTGCGCGACCCGGTCCGCGTCCGCGCGGGCCCATGCGCCGTCGCCCACCCAGCCGCCGAGCACCCGCGCGAGCGCCTCGCGGAAGATCCGCGCGCCCACCACATGCAGCTCCGGCAGCCCCCGCGCGCCGCTGGAGAACAGCAGCTTGCCGAACGGCGCGAGCTCCAGGATCTCGGCGAGCACGGCCGCGGCCCGAGCTCCCGTATGCACCAGCGCGGGCCCGAGATCGGCGTACACATGCGGATAGACGCTCGCCAGATGTGCCGCGTGGCGGTGGTACGGATAGCCGTGCAGCAGCACCAGATCGGTGCCGAGCCCGGCGGTGGCCGCCGCGAAACTCGCCAGCAGCATGGGGTCCTCGACGCCGACATGGAGCTGGAGCGGCAGCCCGGACGCGACCGCGACCCACAGCAGATGCCGCACCAGCACGGGATCGGTGAGCCCGCCGCCGACCTGGCGCCCGGCCATCCAGCGGCCGACGGCACCGCGCACCTCGCCGGGGCCCGGCGGCTCCGGGGCGAGGGCGAGGCCGTGGCCCACGGCGGCGACGGAGGTGAAGGCGACCGCGGACGCGGCGGCTCCGTGCACGGCCTCGGCGAGGTTGGCGAGGAAGCCCTCGACGGTGCCCGAGGTGTCGGCGACCTGCTCGGCGAGCAGTTCCAGCCGTACGATCTCGCGGGCCTCGGCCGCGCCCGCCGCGGCGATCTCCGGCGGTCCGGTGAGATCGCCGGGCAGCCCGGTGTCCACCAGATAGGTGGAGATCCCGCTGCCTCTCAGCAGCCGCTTGCCCGACTCCAGCACGCCGAGCTCACGGCGGCGGGCCAGATAGCGGGCGGGCGGACAGTGCGGCTCGAGCCCGAGCAGCGGCGGGCACCAGCGGCGTACCGCGAAACCGGTCTGGGTGTCGAAGAAGGTGGTGCCGGGCGCGGGCGGCCCGGCCGTGCGCCCGAGGTGCGCCTCGAAGGTGCCGAGGCCGAGTTCGGTACGGAGCACTCCGTGGCAGTACTGGTCCACGAGGGTCGGTGTGTCGATCATCCGGGCTCCCAGTCATGGACTGTGCTTCCACAGTCCTAACGGGTGACACCCCGACTTGGTGTTGCTCAGCCGTTGGAAGGACCGCCGAGCTGGATGCCTGCCATGCGGGTCCACTCGTACGGGCCGGTGCGGACCTTCGCGGCGAAATCGCCGTCGAAGGACTCGTGGAGCGTGATCCCGGCCTTCTCGGCCGCGGCCTCGGCGACGGAGTGGCTCGGCGCCACGAGGTCGCCCCAGCCGCCGTCCTCGCCGACGAGGACGATGCGCGTGCCCATCTGCCCGATGTACGCGAGCTGGCCCTCGGCCCCGCCGTGCGCCTTGGCGAACGCGGAAATCTGCTTGGCGAGCTTCGCGGCCCTGCGCTCCGCCTGCTTGGTGTCTGCCGTGTCCTTGGTGTCTGCCATACCGCGATGCTACTCGCCGGTACGGCGCTGGGCCAAGGCAGTGCCTAGCTCAGGAAGGGGTCCACCGCGACGGCGACGAAGAGCAGCGACACATAGGTGATGGACCAGTGGAACAGCCGCATCTCCTTGAGCTTGCCGCCCGTGACGCCCGACTTCGCGCGGTTCTGCAGCGAGTGCGCCTCCCACAGCCACCAGCCGCCGGCCGCCAGCGCCACCGCCGTGTAGAACCAGCCGGTGTAGCCGAGCGGCGTGAGCAGCAGCGAGACCGCGACCATCACCCAGCTGTAGAGGACGATCTGACGGGCGACGACCGTGTTGGAGGCGACGACCGGCAGCATCGGGACTCCGACGCGGGCGTAGTCCTCCTTGACCTTCATCGACAGCGGCCAGTAGTGCGGCGGCGTCCAGAAGAAGATGACAAGGAAGAGGATGACGGCGGCCCACGACATCGAGTTGGTGACGGCCGACCAGCCGATCAGCACCGGCATACAGCCGGCGATGCCGCCCCACACGATGTTCTGCGCGGTGCGCCGCTTCAGGATCATCGTGTAGACGATGACGTAGAAGAGGAGCGCGCCCAGCGCGAGCGCCGCGGACAGCCAGTTGACGAGCAGGCCGAACCAGAGCGTGGAGACGACCGCGAGCGTGATGCCGAAGACCAGGCCCTCGCGCGGCGACACCATGCCGGTGACCAGCGGACGCTGCGACGTGCGGTCCATCAGGGCGTCGATGTCGCGGTCGATGTACATGTTGAGCGCGTTGGCGCCGCCCGCGGAGAGATAGCCGCCGACACAGGTGGCGAGCACCAGCCACAGGTCGGGAACGTCTTGCGCCGCGAGGAACATCACCGGGACAGTGGTGATCAGCAACAGCTCGATGATCCGCGGCTTGGTCAGCGCCGCAAACGCCTTGACGCGGGCCCCGAACGGCCGGTGGCTGGGGCTCGTCCCGAGCACCCCCGCTGGACGGGATTCGACGGCCGTCACGCACACCCCTGACAGAGAACTTCCAGCAAGCCCGGGGCGTGAAGGCCCGGTAAAGACTTGCGCGTACCACGCCACTCTAGACGTTGCCCATACGTCGCCCCGCACGGGGGTGGGGTCGTGTTGAGCAGCCGGCCCGGCCGCTGCGTATAGCTCGTCGGTACGTCAGTCGGTACGTCAGCCGGTACGTCATCGGCGCCTCGTCAGGAGGCGAAGTCGGCGGGCTGACGGCACCCTGACAGTGTCTGACTTCTGTCCGTCCGCGATTTCTTCCGAAGGGCGAACAGTCGAAAAGATGGGCGTGGCTCCGGGGGTAGGCTCGACAACGCCGGTGCTTCCGTCGTCACCGGGATTCAACATGTGGAGAGGAGCCCTGACTCAGGGTGAGCACCAAGCCGACCACCACAGACCTCGAGTGGACCGATCTGGACCAGCGGGCCGTCGATACCGTCCGCGTCCTGGCCATGGATTCCGTACAGAAGGTCGGCAACGGCCACCCCGGTACGGCCATGAGCCTCGCGCCCGCCGCGTACGTGCTGTTCCAGAAGCTGATGCGGCACGACCCCGCCGATGCGGACTGGACCGGCCGCGACCGGTTCGTGCTCTCCGCCGGCCACTCCTCCCTGACCCTCTACATCGAGCTCTACCTGGCCGGTTACGGCCTGGAGCTCGATGATCTGAGGGCCTTCAGGACCTGGGGCTCCCAGACGCCGGGCCACCCCGAGTACGGGCACACCACCGGTGTCGAGACGACGACCGGTCCGCTCGGCCAGGGTGTCGCCAACGCGGTGGGCATGGCCATGGCCTCCCGTTACGAGCGCGGTCTGTTCGACCCGGACGCGGCCGAGGGCACCTCCCCGTTCGACCACACGATCTGGGCGATCGCCGGTGACGGCTGCCTCCAGGAGGGCATCTCCCACGAGGCGTCCGCGCTGGCCGGGCACCAGAAGCTGGGCAACCTGGTCCTGCTGTGGGACGACAACCACATCTCGATCGAGGGCGACACGGAGACGGCCGTCTCCGAGGACACCCTCAAGCGGTACGAGGCGTACGGCTGGCACGTGCAGCGCGTCGAGCAGCTGGAGAACGGCGACCTCGACCCGGTGGGCCTGTTCCACGCCCTGAAGGCGGCGCAGGCCGAGACCTCGCGGCCGTCCTTCATCGCGGCCCGCTCGATCATCGCCTGGCCCGCGCCGCACGCGCAGAACACCGAGGCGGCGCACGGCTCGGCGCTGGGCGAGGAGGAGGTCGCGGCCACCAAGCGCGTCCTCGGCTTCGACCCCGAGAAGGACTTCGAGGTGTCCGACGAGGTCCTCGCGCACACCCGTGAGGCGCTGGACCGCGGCCGTGAGGCCCGCGGCGAGTGGGAGAAGACCTTCGCCGCGTGGCGCACCGCCAACCCGGAGCGCGCCAAGGAGTTCGACCGGATCCGCTCCGGTGAGCTGCCGGCGGGCTGGGAGGACCACCTTCCCGACTTCGAGACCGGCAAGGGCGTCGCCACCCGTGCCGCCTCCGGCAAGATCCTGCAGGCGCTGGGCGCGGTCATTCCCGAACTGTGGGGCGGCTCCGCCGACCTGGCGGGCTCGAACAACACGACGATCGACAAGACGTCCTCGTTCCTGCCCGACGGCAACCCCCTGCCGGGTGCGAAGAAGTACGGCCGCACGATCCACTTCGGCATCCGCGAGCACGCCATGGCCGCGGTGATGAACGGCATCGCGCTGCACGGCAACACCCGTATCTACGGCGGCACGTTCCTGGTGTTCTCCGACTACATGCGCAACGCGGTGCGGCTGTCGGCGCTGATGCACCTGCCCGTGACGCATGTGTGGACGCACGACTCGATCGGTCTCGGCGAGGACGGCCCGACCCACCAGCCGGTGGAGCACCTGGCCTCGCTGCGCGCCATCCCGGGCCTGAACATCGTCCGGCCCGCCGACGCGAACGAGACCGCGATCGCCTGGCGCGAGATCCTCAAGCGCTACACCAAGGAGTTCGGCGTCGGCGCCCCGCACGGTCTGGCGCTGACCCGCCAGGGCGTGCCGACGTACGAGCGCAACGAGGCTGCGGCGAAGGGCGGTTACGTCCTGTTCGACGCCGAGGGTGGCGAGCCGCAGGTGGTGCTGATCGGCACCGGCTCCGAGGTCCAGCTGGCCGTCGCGGCGCGCGAGCAGCTGCAGGCCGAGGGCGTGCCGACCCGCGTTGTCTCGATGCCGTCGGTGGAGTGGTTCCTGGAGCAGGACCAGGGGTACCGGGACTCGGTGCTGCCGCCCGCCGTGAAGGCGCGTGTGGCCGTCGAGGCCGGTATCGGTCTGACCTGGCACCGCTTCGTCGGCGAAGCCGGACGCATCGTTTCGCTGGAACACTTCGGCGCTTCGGCCGACGGCAAGGTCCTCTTCCGCGAGTTCGGCTTCACTGCCGAGGCGGTCGTCGCGGCCGCGCGGGAATCCATCGAAGCCGCTGCGCGCTGACGCCAGTACACGACAAGTAGGAGATGCAACTCTCATGACAGACGCACTCAAGCGCCTCTCCGACGAAGGCGTCGCGATCTGGCTCGACGACCTGTCGCGCAAGCGGATCACGTCCGGCAATCTCGCCGAACTGATCGACCAGCAGCACATCGTGGGCGTCACGACCAACCCGTCGATCTTCCAGAAGGCCATCAGCAGCGGCGACGGTTACGAGCAGCAGCTCGCCGACCTCGCCGTACGGAAGGTGACCGTCGAGGAAGCCGTACGCATGATCACGACGGCGGACGTCCGCGACGCCGCCGACATCCTGCGGCCGGTCTTCGACGCCACCGGCGGTCAGGACGGCCGGGTCTCCATCGAGGTCGACCCGCGCCTGGCCCACGAGACCGAGCCGACCATCGCCGAGGCCAAGCAGCTGGCCTGGCTGGTGGACCGCCCGAACACCCTGATCAAGATCCCGGCGACCAAGGCCGGCCTGCCGGCGATCACCGAGGTCATCGGCAAGGGCATCAGCGTCAATGTCACGCTGATCTTCTCGCTGGAGCGCTACCGCGAGGTCATGGACGCCTATCTGGCGGGCCTGGAGAAGGCGAAGGCCGCGGGCCTGGACCTGTCCAAGATCCAGTCGGTGGCGTCCTTCTTCGTGTCCCGGGTGGACACCGAGATCGACAAGCGGCTCGACGCGCTGGGCACTCCGGAGGCCAAGGAGGCCCGCGGCAAGGCGGCCGTGGCCAACGCCCGTCTGGCGTACGAGGCGTACGAAGAAGTCTTCTCCTCGGACCGCTGGGCCGCGCTCGACAAGGCGCAGGCCAACAAGCAGCGTCCGCTGTGGGCCTCGACCGGCGTCAAGGACCCGGCGTACAAGGACACGCTGTACGTCGACGACCTGGTCGCGCCCGGCACGGTGAACACCATGCCGGAGGCCACCCTCGACGCCACCGCCGACCACGGCGAGATCACCGGTGACGCCGTTCGCGGCACCTACGAGCAGGCGCGTGCCGACCTCGACGCGGTCGCGAAGCTCGGGATCTCCTACGACGATGTTGTTCAGGTCCTCGAGGACGAGGGCGTCGAGAAGTTCGCCGTGTCCTGGAACGACCTGCTCAAGTCGACCGAGGCCGAGCTCAAGCGCCTCGCTCCTTCGGAGGGCTGACCACCTTGTCCGGTATTGGCGAAGCCAATCCGCTTCGTGACGCCGCAGACCGACGGCTCCCGCGCATCGCGGGGCCGTCGGGCCTGGTGATCTTCGGCGTCACGGGCGATTTGTCACGCAAAAAGCTGATGCCCGCGATCTATGACCTGGCCAATCGCGGACTGCTGCCGCCGGGTTTCTCCCTGATCGGATTCGCCCGCCGCGAATGGAAGGACGAGGACTTCGCACAGGAGGTCCACGACGCCGTCAAGGCGCACGCCCGCACCGCCTTCCGCGAGGAGGTCTGGCAGCAGCTGATCCAGGGGATGCGCTTCGTCCAGGGCAACTTCGACGACGACGACGCCTTCGAGCAGCTGAAGGCCACCATCGAGGACCTCGACAAGAAGCAGGGCACCGGCGGCAACTTCGCCTTCTATCTGTCCGTGCCGCCGAAGTTCTTCCCCAAGGTCGTCCAGCAGCTCAAGAAGCACGGCCTGGCGGACCAGAAGGAAGGCTCCTGGCGCCGCGCGGTCATCGAGAAGCCGTTCGGCCACGACCTGGTCTCCGCCAAGGAGCTCAACCAGGTGGTGCACGAGGTCTTCCCGCCCAACGAGGTCTTCCGGATCGACCACTACCTGGGCAAGGAGACCGTCCAGAACATTCTGGCGCTGCGCTTCGCCAACACGCTCTTCGAGCCGATCTGGAACCGGTCGTACGTCGACCATGTGCAGATCACCATGGCCGAGGACATCGGCATCGGCGGCCGCGCCGGCTACTACGACGGCATCGGCGCCGCCCGTGACGTCATCCAGAACCACCTCCTCCAGCTGCTCGCGCTGACCGCGATGGAGGAGCCGGCCTCCTTCGACGCGGACGCACTCGCAGCCGAGAAGACCAAGGTGCTCGGCGCGGTGAAGGTGCCACAGGACCTCGCCAAGAGCACGGTGCGCGGGCAGTACGCCGCGGGCTGGCAGGGCGGCGAGCAGGCCGTCGGCTACCTCCAGGAAGACGGCATCAACGCCAAGTCGAAGACCGACACCTACGCGGCCATAAAGCTGGAGATCGACAACCGCCGCTGGGCGGGCGTGCCGTTCTATCTCCGTACGGGCAAGCGGCTCGGCCGCCGCGTCACGGAGATCGCGGTGATCTTCCAGCGCGCCCCGCACTCGCCGTTCGACCACACGGCCACGGAAGAGCTGGGGCAGAACGCCCTGGTCATCCGCGTCCAGCCGGACGAGGGCGTGACCATGCGGTTCGGCTCGAAGGTGCCGGGCACATCGATGGAGGTGCGGGACGTCTCGATGGACTTCGCGTACGGCGAGTCCTTCACGGAGTCCAGCCCCGAGGCGTACGAACGGCTCATCCTCGACGTCCTGCTCGGCGACTCGAACCTCTTCCCGAGGGTCGAGGAGGTCGAGCTGTCCTGGACGATCCTCGACCCGATCGAGGAGTTCTGGGACAGGCACGGCAAGCCCGCGCAGTACGAGTCCGGAACCTGGGGTCCGGTCGAGGCGGACGAAATGCTCGCACGAGACGGACGGAGCTGGCGTCGGCCATGAAGATCGACCTTACGGACACCACGTCGAGCAAGATCAACAAGGCGCTGGTGCAAGGACGGCGGGCGATCGGCACGCCGGCCGTCGGCATGGTCCTCACCCTGGTCATCGTCACCGACGAGGAGAACGCGTACGACGCGCTGAAGGCCGCCAGCGAGGCGTCCCGCGAGCACCCGTCGCGCACGCTCGTCGTCATCAAGCGGGTCTCGCGTTCGCCGCGCGACCGCGCGAAGGCGCGCCTGGACGCCGAGGTGCGGGTGGGCGCGGACGCGGGCACCGGCGAGACGGTCGTGCTGCGGCTGTACGGCGAGGTCATCAACCACGCCCAGTCGGTGGTGCTGCCGCTGCTGCTGCCCGACGCCCCGGTGGTGGTCTGGTGGCCGGTGAGCTCGCCGACCGATCCGGCCAGCGACCCGCTGGGCGCGCTGGCGCAGCGCCGGGTGACGGACACATACGCCTCGGAGCAGCCGGTGCAGGAGCTGACGGCGCGCGCCGAGGCCTACACGCCGGGCGACACCGATCTGGCCTGGACCCGGATCACGCCGTGGCGCTCGATGCTCGCGGCCGCTCTGGACCAGGTGGTCTGCGAGGTCACCTCGGTGGAGGTGGAGGGCGAGGAGTTCAACCCGAGCTGCGAGCTGCTCGGCATGTGGCTCGCGGACCGGCTGAAGGTGCCGGTGACGCGCTCGCGGTCGTCCGGCCCCGGTCTCACGGCCGTACGGATGGAGACCAACTGCGGCCCCATCGTGCTGGACCGGGCCGACGGCTCGCTGGCGACGCTCTCCATCGAGGGGCAGCCGGACCGTGCGGTGGCGCTCAAGCGGCGTGAGACGGCCGAGCTGATCGCGGAGGAGCTGCGGCGGCTGGACCCGGACGACACGTACGCGTCGGCCCTGCGGTACGGCGTTCACCGGCTGGCCGACGGTACGGAGGGCGGTTCGCAGGCGGGCTCTCAAGCCAAGGCCGACACCAAGTCCGCACCGGCGAAGAAGGCCGCACCGGCCAAGAAGGCGGCAGCGAAGTGAGTGCCCCGCAGCTCGTCGTCCATCGCGACAAAGAGCTGATGGCGCAGGCCGCGGCGGCCCGGCTGATCACAAAGATCGTGGACGCCCAGGCCGCGCGCGGCTCGGCGTCGGTGGTCCTGACGGGCGGTCGCAATGGCAACGCGCTGCTGGCCGCCCTCGGGGCCTCACCGGCCCGGGACGCGGTCGACTGGGGCCACCTCGACCTGTGGTGGGGCGACGAGCGGTTCCTTCCGGAGGGCGATCCGGAGCGCAATGCCACGCAGGCCCGTGAGGCGCTGCTGGACCGCGTTCCGGTGGACCCGGCGCGGGTGCATCCCATGCCGGCCTCGGACGGGCCGCACGGCGGCGACGCGGACGCGGCTGCCGCTGCGTACGCGGCGGAACTGGCCGCGGCTGCGGGCCCGGAGGACCACGGTCCGGTGCCGACCTTCGACGTCCTGATGCTCGGCGTCGGCCCGGACACGCATGTCGCGTCGCTGTTCCCCGAACTCCCCGGTGTCCGGGAGACCGAACGCACGGTGGTCGGCGTGCACGGCGCACCGAAACCGCCGCCCACGCGGATCTCGCTCACGCTCCCGGCGATCCGGGCGGCACGCGAGGTCTGGCTCCTGGCGGCGGGCGCGGACAAGGCGAAGGCGGCGACCATAGCGCTGTCGGGCGCGGGCGAGGTCCAGGCACCGGCGGCCGGCGCGCGCGGCCGCTCGCGCACCCTGTGGCTCCTGGACGCGGCGGCGGCGTCCGGCCTGCCGAGGGACCTGTATCCCCCGGCGTCGGCCTGACACCCCAACTGCCTTGCTCCCCGGCCCGGTTCGCTGTGTTCCCAGCGGCCGGGCCGGGCTGTTTCCACGGTCGCGCCCAGTGACTCAGGCCCGGTTCTCGACACGGCGTACGAACTTCAGGCCCGACCAGTCCTCGTCCAGTTGCGCGACCTTCACGTCGACGATCCCGAGCGGGAGGAACAGGTCCCGCAGCCCGTTCCCGTCGATGTCGCTGGTGTGCCCGGCCGCCTTCCGCGGCCAGGCGATCCACAGCATCGAACGGTCCGCGAGGTGCTCGACCAGCCTCTCCGCGTCCGCCGACAGGTCCCTGTGCGTGCGGTAGAACGCCAGCGTCACATCCGCCTCCCGCGAGCCCCGGTCGCCGACCGTGACGTCCTCCGGCAGGTCGGGGATCGTCCAGCCGCGGGGCCGGTGGCGGAACACCACTCGGTGGCCCGGCTTGACGCCGAGCTTCTTGGCCAGCGGTGTGCCCGAGTATCCGGATGCCGTCGAAGAAGCCGTCATACCGGAATTCTCGCTCGCTCCTCCCGTATTCCGTCCTCCCGTATCAGGAACGGCTCCAGCAGCCCCGGCACGGCGTCCGCCGCGAACGCCAGGCCCTCACTCTCGTCCGCGTCGTACACCGAATACGCTCCCGCCCCGGCCGCCGTCGTCGCCGTCAGCGTCAGTACACCCGCCCGGCGCTGGAAGACGGACTGCTTCACCGTCCAGCCGATGACCCCGCCGCGCTGGAGCGCCACGGTCGCGCGGCGGATCGTGCCGGAACGGGCCAGCAGATAGCCGCCGCTCACGCCGTGCCCCAGACTGCGGTACGCGTCCAGCGCCAGGATCACCGCCACCGGCAGCGCCACCACCGCGCACGCCGCCGCGACGTACAGCAGGACGGAAGTGAGCCAGAGGCCCATCGCGGTGAGGACGCCGAGCGGGACGAGCGCGGTCGTGAGCGCCCAGCGCAGCCGGCGCGTGCGGGCCGCCGGCGGGTGCGGCGTGAGCGGCGCGTTCGTCGGCGTCTCCGGCTCGCGCAGCACCTGCCCGGCCACCTCGTCCGCCAGCATCCGCGGCGCCGGCGGCAGCAGCACCTTCAGGTCGGCGTGTTTGTCCTGCTCGTCGTCGACCAGGCCGGTCGCGACCGCGTCCACCCGGGCCGCGCCGAACAGCCGCACACCGAGCGGCTCGACCAGCTCGACCCCGCGCAGTCTGCGCTCCTCCATGGAGATCGAGCGCGCGGTGAACAGTCCGCGGCGCACCCGCAGCGTGCCGCCGGGCTCCCGCTCCAGGCGGTAGTTCCACCACATCTCGATCCACAGGCCGAGCGCGCCGACGATTCCCGCGGTGACGGCCGCCGCCACGAGCACCACGACCATCAGGACTATGGAGGTGTCCTCGAAGCGGTCGCCGACCCAGTCGATCACCTCGCTCTGCGCCCCGAACCACTCGCTGACCTGCATGACACCGCCGGCCGCCGCACCGCCGAGCAGCGGAGCGACGAACGAGACCGGTGCGTAGCGGATCCAGGTCGGGTCGAAGCCCGCGAGCGCGCCCTCCCGGTGCGTGCCGGGCGTGGTGTCGGCGGCCCGGGCCAGCAGCACTCTGCGCAGCCGTTCGCCCTCCGCCTTGCTGACGGGGTCGAGCTCCAGCGTGGACTCGCCGCCCGCGCTGTGCTCGCCGGTGCCGATCCGGACCTTCACCAGGCCGAGGACCCGCAGCACCGGGTTGGCGGTCAGGTCGACGCTGCGGATCCTTTCGCGGGCCAGCGAGCGCCGTTTGACCAGCAGCAGTCCGGTGTGGAGCTCGGCGCGGTCCGGCCCGATGCGGTAGCGGGTCCGGCGCCAGCGCATGTAGTCCGCGCCCGAACCGACCGAGATCAGTACGACGGCACCGGCCAGCACCCAGCCGAACGCCTGCCACAGCGGCATGCCGCCCGCGAGCCCGAGCGCGGTGGGCAGCCCGGCGCCGGCCGCCACACCGGCCAGGACGAGCGCGGTGACCAGGACCGTACGCCGGTCGAGCCGCTGCCAGTCCGCGTGCGGGGTGCTCATGTCGCGTCCCCGGGCGTCGCCTGGGTGATCCGCGTCAACTGCTCCGCGAGCTCCGCCGCCAGCTCGTGGTCCAGCCCCTGGATCCTGATCGCGCCCTTGGACGAGGCCGTCGTCACGATCACCGTGGCCAGCCGGAACGCCTGCTCCAGCGGCCCGCGCAGCGTGTCCACCGTCTGGATCCGGGACATCGGCGCGATCCGCCACTCCTGCCAGAGCGCGCCGGTACGGACATAGACCGCCTCGTCCGTGACCTCCCAGCGGTGCACCCGGAACCACCAGGCGGGGAAGAAGGCGGTGCCTGCGAGACCCAGCACCGCCAGTGCCGCGGCGACGGTCAGCAGCCATGCGCGCCCGGGCGCGATGAGTGCGCCCAGCACGGCCAGTACGGCCACCGGCACCGCGGTCGTCAACAGGCACTGCACCCGCCACCAGCCCACGACCCGCTCATTGAGCGTGTTGTTCGGCGGCCGCAGCCGCACCGCCAACCGCTCCTCCCCCGCCCTCTCCCCCACCGTCATCGGCTCAACGACCCCGCAGTGTGCGGTACTTGGCAACGAGTGCGGCGGTGGAGCTGTCCAGCTGCCCGCCGCCCCTCGCCGCGGCAGCGGCTGATGTCACAGCTTCGGTGAGCACCGGCTCGATCTTCTTCGCGAGCACCTTGCCGAGCTCGACGCCCCACTGGTCGAAGGAGTCAATGTTCCACACCGCGCCCTGGACGAACACCTTGTGCTCGTACAGCGCGATCAGTTGGCCCAGCACGGACGGCGTGAGCTCGTCCGCGAGGATCGTGGTCGTCGGGTGGTTGCCCTGGAACGTCTTGTGCGCGACCAGCTCCTCGGCCACGCCCTCCGCCCGCACCTCGTCCGGTGTCTTGCCGAAGGCGAGCGCCTGCGTCTGCGCGAAGAAGTTGGCCATCAGCAGGTCGTGCTGGGCGACCAGGCCGGGCAGCAGATCGTCGACCGGCTTGGCGAAGCCGATGAAGTCCGCCGGGATGACCTTGGTGCCCTGGTGGATCAACTGGTAGTAGGCATGCTGCCCGTTGGTGCCGGGCGTGCCCCAGACGACCGGGCCGGTCTGCCAGTCCACCGGGTTGCCGTCGCGGTCCACGGACTTGCCGTTGGACTCCATGTCGAGCTGCTGGAGATAGGCGGTGAACTTGCTCAGGTAGTGCGAGTACGGCAGCACCGCGTGCGACTGCGCGTCGAAGAACGCGCCGTACCAGAGGCCCAGCAGGCCGAGCAGCAGCGGTGCGTTGGCCTCCGCCGGTGCCGTACGGAAGTGCTCGTCGACCAGGTGGAAGCCGTCGAGCATCTCGCGGAAGCGGTCCGGGCCGATCGCGATCATCAGCGAGAGACCGATGGCCGAGTCGTACGAGTACCGTCCGCCGACCCAGTCCCAGAACTCGAACATGTTCGCCGTGTCGATGCCGAAGTCGGCGACCTTCTCGCCGTTCGTCGACAGCGCCACAAAGTGCTTGGCGACGGCGTCCTGATCCGCCTTCAGCTCGGTCAGCAGCCAGTCGCGCGCGGAGGTGGCATTGGTGATGGTCTCGATGGTGGTGAAGGTCTTGGAGGCGATGATGAACAGCGTCTCGGCCGCGTCCAAATCCCGTACGGCCTCGTGCAGATCGGCCCCGTCGACGTTCGACACGAAGTGGAACGTCAGATCGCGCGCGGTGAAGGAGCGCAGCGCCTCGTACGCCATCGCCGGACCGAGGTCCGAGCCTCCGATGCCGATGTTGACGACGTTCTTGATGCGCCTGCCGGTGTGGCCGGTCCATTCGCCGGAGCGGATCCGGTCCGAGAAGGCGGTCATCTTGTCGAGCACCGCGTGCACGCCCGGCACCACGTTCTCGCCGTCCACCTCGACGACGGCGTCCCGCGGGGCGCGCAGCGCCGTGTGCAGTACGGCGCGGTCCTCGGTGGTGTTGATCTTCTCGCCGCGGAACATCGCGTCCCGCAGCCCGGTCACGTCCGTCGCCGCCGCCAGCTCGCGCAGCAGCGTCAGCGTCTCGTCCGTCACCAGGTGCTTGGAGTAGTCGAGGTGGAGGTCGCCGACCTGCAGGGTGTACCGGCCGCCGCGCTCCGCGTCGGCCGCGAAGAGCTCCCGCAGATGCGTCTGTCCCAGCTGCTCGCGGTGTTTGCCGAGAGCGTGCCATTCGGGCGTCTGGTTGAGCCTGGTACGGCCTTCTGCGTTCATCCTGGACATCAGCCCACTTCTTCTCGTACCTGCCTGAGTGCCCCGCTGCCTGACCAACCTAATTGATCTGGGAGGCGGACGGCGCAGAGCATGCGGAAGGCGAAGAGGCCGACGAAAAAGTCCGGCCGGGCACCGTGGAGGTGTCCGGCCGGACCGTGAGTTCTAGATTTCGCCGCGCAGTTTGGCAAGCGCCTCGGCGAGGATCGCCTCGCCGTCCGCGTCGCTGCGCCGCTCACGCACATACGCGAGATGCGTCTTGTACGGCTCCGTACGCGGCGGGTCCGGCGGATTGTCCCGGTCCTGACCGGCCGGGAACCCGCAGCGCGGGCAGTCCCAGTTGTCCGGGACCTGTGCGTCGCTGGCGAAGCTCGGCTGCGTCTCGTGCCCGTTCGAGCACCAGAAGGAGATGCGCAGGCGCGGCGCGGACTCGCCCCGCTCGGCCTCGCCCATCGGCCCCGCTCCGACCCGGCTTCCCCGGATCGCGTTGCCACTTGCCACGGTCGTAACTCCCTGCGTGATGGTGCTGCACAGCGTCTCACAGCGGCTGCGCCGCGGTGGCCCAGTCTACGTAAGGCCCAACGCTCGTCCAGTGATTGGAGTTACACCCCACACCGGGACTCGGAACGCCGAGGTCAGCTGTCCAGCTTCACCAGAAGGCCAAGTACGACAATGCACGCAAACCACAACAGACCGACCACGACGGTGATCCGGTCGAGGTTGCGCTCGGCGACCGAGGAGCCGCCGACCGACGACTGCATGCCACCGCCGAACATGTCGGAGAGGCCGCCGCCCTTCCCCTTGTGCATCAGTACGAGCAGCATCAGCAGCCCGCTGAAGATGAGCAGGGCGATCGAGAACCCCATAACCACGGCTGGACCCTACTTCCTGGCAAAACTCTCGGACTATACGAACGGACTTTACGAACGAACGGGGGCCCGGGCTCGGAAAGCCTCAGGCCCCCGCAAGGGTACGCCGGATCCGCGCTAGCGCATACTCACTGGTCGCGGAACCGGACGATCTTGACAAACTCCTCGGCGTCCAGCGCCGCGCCGCCCACCAGGGCGCCGTCGACATCGGGCTGCTTCATGATCGCTGCGACGTTCCCGGACTTCACCGAGCCGCCGTACTGGATGCGGACCTTGTCGGCCAGCTCCTGCGAGTAGAGCTCGGCGAGCCGCGCCCGGATCGCCCCGCAGACCTCCTGGGCGTCCTCCGGAGTGGCGACCTCGCCGGTGCCGATGGCCCACACCGGCTCGTACGCGATCACGATGGACTCGGCCTGCTCGGCCGGAACGTCCTTGAGACCGCCGTCGAGCTGCGTGATCGTGTACTCGACCTGCTGGCCGGCCTTGCGGACGTCCAGGCCCTCGCCGACGCAGAGGATCGGGGTCAGGCCGTGCTTGAAGGCGGCCTTCACCTTGGCGTTGCACAGCTCGTCCGTCTCGGCGTGGTACTGCCGCCGCTCGGAGTGGCCGACGGCGACATAGGTGCACTTCAGCTTGGACAGCATGGGGCCCGAGATCTCACCGGTGTACGCACCGGAGTCGTGCGCCGAGATGTCCTGGGCGCCGTACTTGATCTTGAGCTTGTCGCCGTCGACCAGGGTCTGTACGGACCGGAGATCGGTGAAGGGCGGGAGTACGGCGACCTCGACGGCCTCGTAGTCCTTGTCCGCCAGGGCGAAGGCGAGCTTCTGAACGTGGGCGATGGCCTCGAGGTGGTTGAGGTTCATCTTCCAGTTGCCCGCCATCAGCGGGGTGCGCCCTTGGGAAGCAGTAGTCATCAGGGGGTCAGTCCTCCAGTGCGGCGAGGCCGGGAAGCGTCTTGCCCTCGAGATACTCGAGGCTCGCGCCGCCACCGGTCGAAATGTGGCCGAATGCCTTCTCGTCGAAACCCAGGATCCGCACGGCCGCGGCGGAGTCTCCGCCGCCGACGACCGAGAATGCCTCGGATTCGGCGAGCGCCTGGGCCACGGCCTTGGTGCCCTCGGCGTAGTCGGGGTGCTCGAAGACGCCCATCGGGCCGTTCCAGAAGACGGTGGCCGCGTCGGCGAGCTTCGATGCGTACAGCTTGCGGGTCTCGGGACCGATGTCCAGACCCTCTTCGTCGGCCGGGATCGCGTCCGCGGCGACGGTGGTCGGGTTGGCCGGGGCCTTGGTCTTCAGGTCCGGGAACTCCGGCGCGACCAGCACGTCGACGGGGAGCACGAACTCCACGCCCTTGGCCTTGGCCCGCTCCAGATACTCCTGCACCGCCGGGATCTGGTCCTCCTGGAGCAGCGAGATGCCGACCTCGTGGCCCTGGGCCTTGAGGAAGGTGTACGCCATGCCGCCGCCGATCAGGATGCGGTCGGCCTTCTCCAGCAGATGGTCGATGACGCCCAGCTTGTCGGAGACCTTGGCGCCGCCGAGCACGACCGCGTAGGGACGCTGCACGTCCTCGGTGAGCTTCTTCAGGACGCCGACCTCGGTGGCGATGAGGTAGCCGGCGACGTGCGGCAGGCGGGCCGGCAGGTCGTACACCGAGGCGTGCTTGCGGTGCACGGCGCCGAAGCCGTCGCCGACGTACACATCGGCCAGTGCGGCGAGCTGGTCGGCGAAGGCGGCGCGCTCGGCGTCGTCCTTGCTGGTCTCGCCGGCGTTGAAGCGGAGGTTCTCGATCACCGCGACCCGGCCGTCGGCCAGGCCGTCGACGACGGCCCGCGCGGACTCGCCCACGGTGTCGGTCGCGAACGCCACGTCGGCGCCGAGGAGTTCACCGAGCCGCGCGGCCGCGGGGGCGAGCGAGAACGCCGGGTCCGGCGCGCCCTTGGGGCGGCCGAGGTGCGAGGCGACGATGACGCGCGCGCCCGCACCGGCGAGCGCGGCGACGGTCGGCTGGACGGCCCGGATGCGGCCGTCGTCGGTGATGGTCGTGCCGTCGAGCGGCACGTTGAGGTCGGCGCGGACGAATACCCGCTTGCCCGCGACCCCTTCGGCAAGAAGCTGGTCGATCGTCTTCATGAAATTGCGGCTCCTGGAAGGGCTGGACGTGCGGCAGGGCTCGGGCAGCGCCACATTGCGCTGTCCGAGCCCTGTCGCTCACATCGTGATGCTCTCGTTGAAGATCAGAGCTGTCAGAGCTGGCTGCCGACGAAGACCGTGAGGTCCACGAGACGGTTGGAGTAGCCCCACTCGTTGTCGTACCAGCCGAGGATCTTCACCGACTTGCCCTCCTGGACCATGGTCAGGGAGGAGTCGAAGGTGCAGGACGCCGGGTCGCCGACGATGTCCGAGGAGACGATCGGGTCCTCGGTGTACGACAGGTAGCCCTGCAGCTCGCCCTCGGAGGCCTTCTTGAACGCGGCGTTGACCTCGTCCTTGGTGACCTCGCGCTCGAGCTCGACGACGAGGTCGGTGGCCGAGCCGGTCGGGACCGGGACGCGCATGGCGATGCCGTCCAGCTTGCCCTTGAGCTTCGGGAGGACCAGCGCGGTGGCCTTCGCGGCACCGGTCGTGGTCGGGATGATGTTCTCGGCGGCGGCGCGGGCGCGGCGCAGGTCCGAGTGCGGGAAGTCGAGGATGCGCTGGTCGTTCGTGTACGCGTGGACCGTGGTCATCAGGCCCTTGACGATGCCGAAGTTCTCGTCGAGAACCTTGGCCATCGGCGCCACACAGTTGGTGGTGCAGGAGGCGTTGGAGATGACGTGGTGCTTGGCCGCGTCGTACTTGTTCTCGTTGACGCCCATCACGATGGTGATGTCCTCGTCCTTGGCCGGAGCCGAGATGAGGACCTTCTTGGCGCCGCCCGCGATGTGCTTCTCGGCGTCGGCCTTCTTGGTGAAGATGCCGGTCGACTCGATGACGATGTCGACGCCCAGCTTGCCCCACGGGATGTCGGAGGGGTTGCGCTCGGAGAGCACCTTGATGGTGTGGCCGTCGACCGTGATGGTGTCGGCGGTGTGAGTCACCTCGGCCTTGAGGCGGCCCAGGATGGTGTCGTACTTCAGCAAGTGGGCCGTGGTCGCAGTGTCACCCAGGTCGTTGACAGCCACGATCTCGATGTCTGCACCCTGCTCCAGCAGCGCGCGGAAGTAGTTACGACCGATGCGGCCAAAGCCGTTGATGCCTACGCGGATCGTCACGAACCGATCTCCTCGTTAGGTACGCCGGTTTTAGACGCCGGCGAGTTGTATGGGATGTCCCCGACCGCCTACGACCCTACCCCCCTGACTGCCCCGGAGTGACATCGAGTGGGTCCGTGCGGACCAACGGCGGTCTGTACCCATGAGTAGGGGTACAGACCGCCGTCCGGGCTACGCAGCGTCAGCGCCTCAGCGCGCTGAGCGCCTTGCCGATGAGCTGTTTGCGGTCGGCCGCCGCGGGCACGTGCTCCAGGCCGAAGCCGATCAGAACGGTGTCGCGGGTGGTGATCGCACCGGCCGACGGATACAGGTCCTGGCTCCGCGCCCAGTTCCCGCGCAGTGGCGGACTGCCGGCCGGCGGCCCGGCCACCGTCCAGGGCCCGAGGTCGGTCTCGAAGCCCTCGGCCGCCTGCTCCACGCCGCCGAGCGCCAGCGCGGCGTTGTCGACGAAGACGCCGCGGCCGCCGTCGCCGGGGTCGGTGATGTACGAGACGGACACCTCGATCTGCTTGCCCGCGTAGGCGCTCAGATCGAACGAGGCGGCCCGCCAGCCGTCGGACGCGCCGGTGAAGCTGTTCCAGCTGCCGCTGGTGCCGCTCGCGGTGCAGCCGCCGGATCCGACGGTGAGGTAGTGCTTCAGGAAGGGATGCTGGTTGACGTAGAAGCCCTGGTCGCACTGGGTCGGGACGGTGGTCCTCGTGCCGCCGTTCACGTCCGGCAGCGTGGTCCAGTCGTCCTGGCCGACCGTGTGGACCTCGACGACCGCGTTGTCGTAGCCGGGCTCGGTGTTGAAGCTGAGCCGGAGATTCAGCGCGGGCCTGTCGGCCGCGGTGGCAGCACTGAGGTCGAGCGGTCGGGACAGCCGCATCCAGGAGGCGTTGCTGTGGGTGGCCGCCGCGTACCAGTCGCCGTCGTACGGCGAGAAGGGCATCTTGACGCCCGGATAGTCACCGGCGGCCGCGCTGCGGAACTGCGGGAACTGCTCGGGCGGCAGCGTGTCCGAGGTGATGGTGTACGCGCCTGCCGCGTCCAGCGGGTTGCCGGGTGCGTCCGCGAGGGCCGCGGCGGCGCCCGTAAGTCGTCCCGTGCCGAGGAAGTCTCCCGTTCCGGCGAGTGAGGCGCGGCCGGAGGCGCCGAGGTAGTACTGGGCGAAGTCGTCGCTCAGTGCACCGCCGAGGTTGGCGTTTCCGCCGGCCCGTTCACCGGTGGTGATGAGCTTCCCGCCCTCGTTGACGAACTCGCGGACGGCCTGCGTGGTGGCCCAGGACGGTGCGGCGGCGCCGGTGTACCAGACGGCCGTGTCGAAGTGGCCGAGCACGCCGAGCGGGTGCGGGACGCCCTGGGTGGCGACGTCCCAGACGGCGCTGCGCCGGTGGTTGTCGGCGAGTGCCTTGGTGTACGCGGCGGTGTTCTTGGCCGGGGTGGTGCCGCCTTCCTCGGCGATCACCAGCGTGTCCCCGCGGGGCCTTTCGGCGATCGTGTACGTGAAGTGCTCGCTGGAGGTGGGCTTTCCGGCTCTGGTCTCACCGGTGAACCAGACCTCGACCTTGTCGCCGACGTCGCCGTCCTGCACCTTGGCGCGGTACTCGTCGAAGCGGATGCTGTCCTCGCCGCCGTAGGTCTCGCCGCCCTTCCAGGGCCTGAGCGCCTGGTCGTGGACGCGGCCGCCGTTGACGCGGTACTTGAGTTCCTTGTCGCGTACGGACTTGCGGACGGTGACGGCGACTTCCTGGTCTCCGCCGCGGGCGTAGGAGACGGTGAAGGGGTCGGGCGTGAAGTCCGCGGCCTTCAGACCGATCGAGGAGGACGGCTGGTCGGGGTGGACCGCGGTCTCGGCGACGGAGAGCGCGAACGGGATGTTCTTGGCGAACTCCTGCTGGATCAGCTTCTCGTCGTCCGGGAAGGTGAAGACGGATGCGCAGTCCGCGGCGTTCCAGGGATCGTTGGGGTCGATCCTGGAGACGGTGGCGCAGGTCGACATCTCCGGGGTGTACATCATCATCCCGTTGACATTGGCCGCGTGGCCGTCGGCCTCACCGTTGGTGGTGTAGAGCTCGGAGGAGACCTGCGGACGGTAGCCGGGGATCGCGGAGTTCTCCGGTGTGCCGGCGAGGGCTTCGTAGAGGACGTCGTCCGGTGTCGGGGTCGCGACCTGCCAGCCGACTCCGTACAGCAACAGCTCGGCCGCGGAGTGGTAGTTGATGCCGTACTCGAAGCCGATGCGCTTCTGGAAGGCGTCCAGAGCCTTGGTCTCGGGCTCGGAGACCGGACCGGTGCCGCGATAGGTCTCGTCGAACGGGTCGGGTGACGAGCCCTCGTTGTCGTAGCCCCACTTGTAGGAGAAGTTGCGGTTGAGGTCCACGCCGTCGCCGGCGGCGATCGTGCCGTCGCCGTTGTTGTCGCGCAGGTTCTTGCGCCACTGCCGTGCGGCCGTGCCGGTGAAGGTGTAGTCGTAGCCGTCGGGGTTGGCGGAGAGGACGAACCACAGTTCGGTGGAGTCCACGATCCTGGTGACCCGGGGGTCCTTGCCGTAGTTGGCGAGGTAGTAGTGCATCAGCCGCCGGGTCATCTCCGGGGTGATCCACTCGCACGCGTGCTGGTTGGACAGATACAGCGTCGCGGGCTTGGTGCCGTCCTTGTACTTCTTCGCGCCCTTGCTGAGCTTGAGCGCGAGGATGTCCTGGCCCTTGACGCTCCTGCCGATGCTGACGACCTTGGTGATCTGCGGGTTCGCCTGGGCCGCGGCGACGATCTCGCGCTGCAGTCCGTTCTCGCCGCTGTACGGGCGGAAGACGCCGTCGCCCGCGGCCGCGACGCGCTTCTCGGCCGATGCCGAGATGGTGTGCTCGGTGACCGGCACGCCCTGCTCGCGCAGTTCCCCGGCCTGCTGGTCGGTCAGATGGAGCTCCACGGTGGCGGTGCCCTTGTCGGGCACCTGCTCGGTCAGTTCATGACCGTCGGTGCCCGCCGCGAGGAGCAGCGGGACCTGCGCCTTGGTGACTTTCGCATGCCATACGGACAGTCCTTCGTCCTCGCCGCCGGTTTGTGCCTGGGCGAGCGGTGCAGCCGCGAGTCCGGCTGTCAGGAGTGATACGGCGGCGAGGATCGATCTCGCTCTTCGTCTCATTGGCCCCCCTTGCTGGTGTCTGCCAGGAAAGTGAACAGACGCCAGACTCATCACACCCCATGGCCATGTCAAGGTGGCCACGCGTGCCGAACGGGTGCACATCACACCGCTGCCGACGTTCGTGTGAACGCCGGCAGCGGTGAGAGGACTGGATGGTGACGGTGGGTCAGCCGACGAGGCCGTCGGCCAGCTCCTCGGAGAGGTTGGACTCCGTACCCGGGATGCCGAGGTCCTGGGCCCGCTTGTCGGCCATCGCCAGCAGCCGGCGGATCCGTCCGGCGACCGCGTCCTTGGTCAGCGGCGGGTCGGCGAGCGCGCCCAACTCCTCCAGGGACGCCTGCTTGTGCTCCATCCGCAGCCGGCCTGCCGCCGCGAGATGCTCGGGCACCTCTTCGCCCAGGATCTCCAGCGCCCGCTGGACGCGAGCGCCGGCGGCCACCGCGGCCCGCGCGGAGCGGCGCAGATTGGCGTCGTCGAAGTTGGCCAGGCGGTTGGCGGTGGCGCGCACCTCGCGCCGCATCCGCCGCTCCTCCCAGGCCAGCACCGACTCGTGCGCACCGAGCCGGGTCAGCAGGGCGCCGATGGCGTCACCGTCGCGTACGACCACGCGGTCCACGCCGCGCACCTCGCGCGCCTTGGCGGCGATGGAGAGCCTGCGGGCCGCGCCCACCAGGGCCAGCGCGGCCTCCGGTCCCGGGCAGGTGACCTCCAGCGAGGAGGACCGGCCGGGCTCGGTCAGCGAGCCGTGCGCCAGGAACGCGCCGCGCCAGGCGGCCTCCGCGTCACAGGTGGCGCCGGAGACGACCTGCGGCGGCAGTCCCCGGATCGGACGGCCGCGGCCGTCGACCAGACCGGTCTGCCGGGCCAACTGGTCGCCGCCCGCCACGACCCGTACGACATAGCGCGAGCCGCGGCGCAGTCCGCCGGGCGCCATCACCATGAGCTCGGAGCTGTGCCCGAAGATCTCCAGGATGTCCCGCTTCAGCCGGCGCGCCGCGATCCCGGTGTCCAGCTCCGCCTCGATCACGATGCGGCCGCTCACCAGGTGCAGCCCGCCCGCGAACCGCAGGATCGCCGAGACCTCCGCCTTTCTGCAGCAGGTCCGGGTGACGGGGAGCCGGGAAATTTCGTCCTTCACCGCAGCCGTCATCGCCATGGGCCGATCCTTCCATGCATCCGAAAAATACGGTCGTACGCGGCGGCCAACAGCTCCGGGTCGTGCTTCGGAACTCCTGTGGGCGAGGCAACGGGGGCCAGCTCGACCGCGGCGCCGAGCCGTTTTGCGGCATCGGCGAGAGATTCGCGGTCGGGCACGGCGGCCTCGTCGGCCAGCACCACGTCCAGGGCGAGTTTAGGCGCGTGTCGTCCCAAAACCTCCAAATGACGCTGCGGTGAGAAGCCTTCTGTTTCGCCGGGCTGCGGCGCGAGGTTCAGCGAGAGGACCCGGCGGGCCTTCGTCTCGATCAGCGCGTCGCGCAGCTCGGGCACCAGCAGATGCGGAATCACCGAGGAGAACCAGGAGCCGGGACCCAGCACCACCCAGTCGGCGTCCAGGACCGCGTCGACGGCCTCCGGGACGGCGGGCGGGTCGTGCGGGACGAGGTGCACGGACTGCACCTCGCCCGGGGTGAGCGCGACGGTGGCCTGGCCGCGGACCGTGTCCACTTCGTCCGGACGGGCCGGGTCGTGGCCCCGTACCAGCGCCTGGAGCTCCAGCGGGACGGCGGACATCGGCAGCACGCGGCCGTGCGCGCCCAGCAGCTTGCCGACCAGGTCCAGCGCGAGGACATGGTCGCCGAGCTGCTCCCACAGGGCCACGATCAGCAGATTGCCGACCGCGTGCTCGTGCAGATCGCCCTGCGACTGGAAGCGGTGCTGGATGACCCTGGCCCAGGTCTGGCCCCAGTCGTCGTCGCCGCACAGGGCCGCCAGGGCCTTGCGCAGATCGCCGGGGGGCAGCACACCGAGCTCGTCGCGGAGCCGGCCGCTGGAGCCGCCGTCGTCGGCGACCGTGACGACCGCGGTGAGGTCACCGGTGATCCGGCGCAGCGCCGTCAGCGACGCGGACAGGCCCATGCCGCCGCCGAGTGCGACGACCTTGGGCTGCGCGCCGCGCTTCCGTCCGGTGAGCGTGTGGCTGGTCCGGCTCAGCCGCCGCAGACGGAGATTGCGTCCGGTCACTCGCGCCCCATGTCCCGGTGGACGATGACGGTCTCGATCCCCGCGGAGGAGAGCCGGGCGGCCAGCTTCTCGGACGTGGCGACGGAGCGGTGCTTGCCGCCGGTGCAGCCGACGGCGATGGTCACATACCGCTTGCCCTCGCGGCGGTAGCCCGCGGCGATCATCTGGAGCAGCTCGGTGTAGCGGTCGAGGAACTCCTTGGCGCCGGGCTGGTTGAAGACGTAGTTCGAGACCTCTTCATTGAGGCCGGTGAACGGGCGCAGCTCCGGGACCCAGTGCGGGTTCGGCAGGAAGCGCATGTCGACGACGAGGTCCGCGTCGACCGGCAGCCCGTACTTGAAGCCGAACGACATCACCGTGGCCCGCAGCTCCGGCTCCTCGTCGCCGGCGAACGAGGCGTCCATCTTGGCGCGCAGCTCGTGCACGTTCAGGCTGGAGGTGTCGATCACCAGGTCGGCGTCGCCGCGCAGCTCGCGCAGCAGATCACGCTCGGCCGCGATGCCGTCGGTGATCCGGCCGTCGCCCTGCAGCGGATGCGGCCGGCGGACCGACTCGAAGCGGCGCACCAGCGCCTCGTCGGAGGATTCGAGGAAGACGATCCGCCGCGTGACCTGCTTGGCGTCCAGGTCGGCGAGGGATTCGCGGAGGTTGTCGAAGAACCGTCGGCCTCGTACGTCGACGACGACGGCGATCCGCGCGACATTGCCCTGCGAGCGGGCGCCGAGCTCCACCATGGTGGGAATCAGCGCGGGCGGCAGGTTGTCGACGACGAACCAGCCGAGGTCCTCCAGACACTTGGCCGCCGTGCTGCGCCCGGCGCCGGACATACCGGAGATGATCACCAGCTCGGGGATCGCCGCGTCAGCGGCTCCGCCGGGCTCGTTCGTAGTGCCCGTACTCACGTCTGCTGCTCCGTCTCCGTCGTGCTCATTCATGTCGTGCTGCCCCCGTCGTTCTCTTCAATGATCTCTCCTGTTGCCGTATTCACGGCAGGGGCGGCCGGAGCCGCCTGGGCGAGGGCCGCGACCACGGACTCCGCCGTCTTGCGTCCCATGCCGGGAACCTCGCAGATCTGCTCGATTGTCGCCTGCTTCAGCCGCTTCACCGAGCCGAAATGCTTGATCAACGCCTGTTTGCGGGTCTCGCCGAGACCGGGCACCGTGTCCAGCGGGCTGGTCCTGATGCGCTTGGTCCGCTTGGCGCGCTGATAGCGGATCGCGAAGTCGTGAGCCGTGTCACGCACCCGCTGCAGGAGATACAGCCCCTCGCTGGAGCGCGGCAGGACCACCGGGTCGTTCTCCTGCGGCAGCCAGACCTCTTCCAGACGCTTGGCCAGGCCGCAGACGGCGACGTCGTCGATGCCGAGCTCGTCGAGTGCGCGCTGGGCGGCGGCGACCTGAGGCTGCCCGCCGTCGACGACGACGAGCTGCGGCGGATAGGCGAAGCGCTTGGGCCTTCCGTCGTCCTCGGGAGGATCCTCGCCGATCCACTCCCCCGTCCTGTCCTTCTCGGCCAGATACCGCTTGAAGCGGCGGCTGATCACCTCGTGCATCGAGCGGACGTCGTCCTGGCCCTCGAAGCCCTTGATCTGGAAGCGGCGGTACTCGCTCTTGCGCGCGAGGCCGTCCTCGAAGACGACCATGGACGCCACGACGTCCTCGCCCTGGAGGTGCGAGATGTCGAAGCACTCGATCCGCAGCGGCGCCGAGTCCAGGCCGAGGGCCTCGGCGATCTCCTCCAGTGCGCGGGAGCGGGTGGTGAGATCGCTCGCGCGCTTGGTCTTGTGCAGGCCCAGCGCCTGCTGCGCGTTGCGCTGGACCGTTTCCATCAGGTCCTTCTTGTCTCCGCGCTGAGGAATGCGCAGCGAGACGTTCGAGCCTCGGCGGCCGGTCAGCCACTGGCTGACCGCGCCGGAGTCCTCCGGCAGCGCCGGTACGAGGACCTCCTTGGGGACGGAGTCGCCGCTCTCCTCCCCGTACAGCTGCTGCAGCGCGTGCTCGACAAGGCCGGCGGTGTCGACGGCCTCGACCTTGTCGGTGACCCAGCCGCGCTGGCCGCGCACCCGGCCGCCGCGGACATGGAAGATCTGCACCGCGGCTTCGAGCTCGTCCTCGGCGAGCGCGATGAGATCGGCGTCGGTGGCGTCCGCGAGCACCACCGCGTTCTTCTCCAGCGCGCGCTTGAGCGCCTCTATGTCGTCGCGCAGCCTGGCCGCCCGCTCGTACTCCAGCTCGTCGGCGGCCGCCGTCATCTGCTTCTCCAGACGGCGGATGTACGTACCGGTCCGGCCGGCCATGAAGTCGCAGAACTCCTCGGCCAGTTCGCGGTGCTCCTCGGGTGTCACCCGGCCGACGCAGGGCGCGGAGCACTTGCCGATGTAGCCGAGGAGACAGGGGCGGCCCTTCTGGGCGTGGTTCTTGAACACGCCTGCGGAGCAGGTGCGTACGGGAAAGACACGGAGCATCAGGTCGACGGTCTCGCGGATGGCCCACGCGTGCCCGTACGGACCGAAGTAGCGCACGCCCTTGCGCTTGGCGCCGCGCATCACCTGGACCCGCGGGAAGTCCTCGTTGAGGGTGACGGCGAGATACGGATAGGACTTGTCGTCGCGGTACTTGACGTTGAACCGCGGGTCGAACTCCTTGATCCAGGAGTACTCCAGCTGCAGCGCCTCGACCTCGGTGGAGACGACCGTCCACTCGACGGAGGCGGCCGTGGTGACCATGGTGGCGGTGCGCGGGTGCAGATTCGCCAGGTCCTGGAAGTAGCTGGCGACGCGCTGGCGCAGGCTTTTTGCCTTCCCGACGTAGATCACCCGGCGGTGCTCGTCGCGGAATTTGTAGACCCCCGGAGAGTCGGGGATCTCTCCCGGCTTGGGACGGTAGCTGGAGGGGTCTGCCATGCCGACCACCCTACTGGCGGCCAGTGACAGCGCGGGTGCGGGCGGCTCTCGTCGGGGCCCGGCCCCGGGCCCGCAGAGGCCCGGGGCCGAGCACCGGATCAGTGCGGCGCAGCCGCTCGCCGACGGCGGACCGCCGCCGTGGCGAGCAGGCCGAGCGCCGCCAGCGCGCCCGCCGCCGCCGTCCACGAGGCGGCCGTGACCGCCGGGTCGTCGTGCGGCGCCGGGGCCGGGGCCGACGAGGCGTAGCCGCCCGCCCGGCCCCCCTTCGCGTACGGCGAACCGGGGAGCTTGTCGGCGTACGCCTTCGTGACCCGCGCGCGGTACGCGGCAAGGCTCGTGCCGCGGGCACCAACCGCCCGGACCGCGTCCTCGTCCAGCGGAAGCACCTTCGTACCGCCGCTGACGTACCACGCGTCGATCTGCGGTTCACGGAACACCGTGCCGCCGGGGAGCTTTCGCGCGCCGAGTTGTGCGTACCGGAACTCGTCGTCGCCGGTGGCGATGTTGACCACCTGCCACTGCGCGCCCCGGCGGGCCGTCCACAGCGACGCCCGTTGGCCGTCCGAGGAGACCGCCGGTGTCGCCAGGAACTCCAGACGGGCGACGGGCACGCCCGCCTTCCCGGCGACGAAGTCCGGCGCCAGCAGATGGACCGGGACCGTCTCGCCTTCGACGCGAGGAGCGGCCGCGGCCTTCGTGACCGCTCCGTCGCGGGCGAAGAAGCGGGACAGCGTTTCGATGGTGGCGGGCGCGGTGGCGGCGCGCCTGGCCGCGGCCCGGTCCGCCGCGGAGGGCCCGTCGACGGCACCCGCGGCCGTGGCCGTGCCGATCGCGCCGAGCGAGAGGCAGGCCGTCAGAGCGGCGGCCGCGGAGACGGGGATCCGAGAGGTCCGCTTCATCGCGCTCACGCCCCGATCCGGTACAGCGAGTGGGTCCAGGAGAAGGAGTCGTTGTCGACGTACCAGGCGTGCGACGCCCAGTTGTACCGGTCGCTGGAGGGCCAGGGATCTCCCCAGTACACCCAGCTGCTGGCGGTGTCGTAGCCGTAGATGACATGCATGTGCCCGCCGCCGCTCGACCACTGGATCCGGGTCTCGACCGGGCGGTCTGCGTCGATCTCGCTCTGCACGGTCGGGTAGCGCAGCCAGCCGGTGACATACGAGCCGGGATTGATGCCGGCCCAGCGCAGGCCGGTTTGCACATTGCCCAGCGTGGCCTGGGAGTTGGGGCATTCGGTGCCCTGCTGGCGGTTGAAGGCGGCATTGCAGAACTGGTTCTGCGAGTAGTTCCTGCCGAGGTACGCGGCGATGGTGTTGCCGCCCGCGGCCCAGCACCAGTTGGTCTTCTGCTGCGCCTGCATGGTGATGTCCAGCCGTTTCCAGGCGAGGACGGAGGAGTCGTCGTGCGGCGCGGCGGTCGCCGTCGACAGGGGCAGGGTGACAAGTGCGGCAAGGACGGCGGCTGCGGCTGCGAGCCGTCTCTTGGTGTTGCGCATCGCGTTCCTCCCGTTGGGGTGTGGGGATGGAGGAGCGCGTCCGGACGCTGCGGATGAGCATCAGTCCTTGTCGAGGGCAGGTCAACACGCTTCAATGCGGGGTGACAGGGCGCTGTGAACGCTGCGGTCGGGATGTGAACACTTCCGTCCCACTCCACCTGGACGCCCGTCGCCGCCCACCCACAGCGGCTCGACCCAGTCGTGAACGTTCACGCCAATTCTTGGAAAGCCGCTGAAGCCGTCGAAGCCTGAGAAGCCGCTGGAGGGTTCCATGGGCCACACCGAAGCCGATCTGGCGCAGGTGCTGCACACCGGGCCGTTCCATCTGGCGCTGCGCGCGGCCCTCGCGGTGCGCGGGCTGCCGCTCCAGCGGGTCCAGCACCATCTCGCGCACCGCGGCATCAAGGTCGGTGTGACCAGCCTCAGTTACTGGCAGCAGGGTGCTCGCCGGCCGCAGCGCCCCGAGTCGCTGCGCGCCGTGCGCGCGCTGGAGGACGTACTTCAGCTGCCCGGCAATTCACTGATCCGGCTGCTCGGCGTCGGCGAGGGCGCGCCGGTCGACTTCGAGCGGCCCGCCGCGCGCTCGTACCGCTCGCTGGTGGACGTCTCCGGCACGGTGGAACGGCTGCTCGCCGATCTGGAGTCGCCGGCCGACGGCGGCCTGCACACCGTCGGGCACCACGAGCGGGTACGCATCGGAGCAGGCCGCGAGCTGATGGGCCGGGACTCGCAGCATGTCGTACGGGCCCATCGGGACGGCGTCGACCGCTATCTGGCCATCCACCTCGGAGACCCCGGCTGCGACCCGGGACGCGTGGAGGTGAGCGCGCTGGAGAACTGCCGTACGGGACGGGTCCGCTGGCACCGCGAGACCGGGGTGCTCGTCGCCGAGCTGCTCTTCGACGCACGGCTGCGCGCCGGTGAGACCTACCTCTTCGGCTATGGCTTCGAGGACGGGACGGGCGGGCCGAGCAGTGAGTATGTACGCGGCTTCAGCTTCGCGGGCGGGCAGTACGTACTGCAGGTGCGGTTCGACGAGGGCGCGCTGCCGGTGCGCTGCCGGAGGTTCGCACAGGCCACGACCGGTGCGCCGCGCGGAGCTCGGAACAATCTGACGCTGAGCGGCAGGCATCGTACGGTCCACCTGGTGGAGCAGGGCGTACGGCCCGGGATTCTCGGGATCGACTGGGACTGGGACTAGGACCGTTCGTCTGGATCGGGTCCCGGAGGTCAGGCCTTCTTGGGGCCGGCGACGAGCTTGCCGCCCTCCGCCGTGATCGGGACCTCGGGCAGCGGCACGGTCGCCGGACCGACGATCGCCTTGCCGGTGGTGACGTCGAAGCGGCTGCCGTGGCACGGGCAGTTGCCCTCGGTGCCTTCGAGCTTGTCGAGGACACAGCCCGCGTGTGTGCACTGGGCGCTGAAGGCCTTGTACTGGCCCACGGCCGGGCAGCTGACGACCAGCCGCTGCTCGCGGTAGAGCTTGGCGCCGCCGACCGGGACGGCGTCGGCGGCACCGAGGTCGACGGGCGCGGTCGGTGTCGGGACCTCGGCGTGACCGAGCTTGGACTCGGTGGAGCAGGCGGCGACCCCGAGACCGGCGGCCCCGGCGAGAGCGGCGCCTTTCAGCACGGTGCGGCGGGCGGCGGGGTGGCCGGACATGAAGACTCCACTGGTCAGAGCGTCGGTCGTACGGAGGGTCACGGCGGATCGGGCGACAGACCCGACCATACCGGCCCAGTTCCACGGCCCTGAGGGCGGGCCGACTGCGGGCTGCGTGAGGTGTCCGGGGGTAATGGGCTACGTTCTGGCCGTGATCGTCGTCGCCGGAGAATCCCTGATCGACCTGGTCCCGCAAGGTCCTGACCGACCGGACCCGGCGGACGGCGAGCCCCTGCCCCTACTGTTGCCGCGCCTCGGCGGCGGGCCGTACAACACCGCTGTCGCGCTGGGCCGGCTCGGCGCGCGGACCGCCTTCTGTTCGCGGGTCTCGACGGACGGCTTCGGCGAGGCGCTGCTGGACGGGCTGCGTACGGCCGGGGTCGACATCTCGCTCGTCGAACGCGGTCCTGAGCCGACGACGCTGGCGGTCGCGTCCATCGGCGCGGACGGCTCCGCCGGATACGGCTTCTATGTGGAAGGCAGCGCGGACCGGCTCTTCGAGCTTCCGCCCGAGCTGCCGGAGACGGTGCGGGCGCTCGCCTTCGGCACCTGCTCGCTGGTGCTGGAGCCGGGCGCGAGTGCCTACGAGGCGCTGCTGCGGCGCGAGTCGCAGCGCGGGCTCTTCACGCTGCTCGACCCGAACATCAGGCCGGGCCTGATCCCGGACGCGGACGCCTATCGGGCGCGCTTCCGCGGCTGGCTGCCGTATGTGTCGCTGCTGAAGCTCTCCGAGGACGACGCACGGTGGCTGGGCGGCGTGCCTCAGGGCCCGGCGGCGGTGGTGCTGACCCGGGGCTCGGAAGGTCTGACGGTACGGACGCGAGGTGGCACCGAGGTCTCGGTCCCGGCCACGCCGGTGACGATCGCGGACACGATCGGCGCGGGCGACACGGTGAACGCTGCGCTGCTGCACGGGCTGGCCGAACGGGACGCCCTGACCGAGGACGCGCTCGCGGACCTCGGCGAGGCGGGCTGGCGCGAGGTCCTGCACTTCGCCGCGCGCGCGGCGGCGGTGACCTGCTCGCGCACGGGCGCCGAGCCGCCGTACGCGTACGAGCTGACCGGGCGGGCCGACGTCGGCCCGCCCGGTGCCTGAAGACGGAACAGGTCAGGCCTTACGGGCCCGGCTCGTGCGGGCCGTCGCCGCCTTCTTCGTCGGGGTCGCCTTCGCGGCGACCGTCTTCTTCGCCACCGCCGGCTTCTTCGCGGCGGTCTTGTTCGTCGCTCTCCGCGCCCGCGGAACCACCGCGTCGCTGATCCGGTCCGCGTCCAGGATGTCCCGCAGGAACTTTCCGGTGTGGCTGGCCGGGACTCCCGCGACCGCTTCCGGAGTGCCTTCGGCGATCACCAGACCGCCGCCGTTGCCACCCTCCGGGCCCATGTCGACCACCCAGTCCGCCGTCTTGATCACATCGAGGTTGTGCTCGATGACGATCACGGTGTTGCCCTTGTCGACCAGACCGGACAGCACCTTGATCAGCTTGCTGATGTCGTCGAAGTGCAGACCGGTCGTCGGCTCGTCCAGGACATAGACCGTGCGGCCGGTGGAACGCTTCTGGAGCTCGCTCGCCAGCTTCACGCGCTGCGCCTCGCCGCCGGAGAGCGTCGGCGCCGACTGGCCAAGACGCACATAGCCCAGGCCCACCTCGTGCAGCGTCTTCAGATGGCGGGAGATCGTCGGGACGGCCTCGAAGAAGTGCAGGGCCTCCTCGATCGGCATGTCCAGCACCTCGGCGATGGACTTGCCCTTGTAGTGGACCTCCAGCGTCTCGCGGTTGTAGCGCGCTCCGTGGCAGACCTCGCACGGGACATAGACGTCCGGCAGGAAGTTCATCTCGATCTTGATGGTGCCGTCGCCGGAGCAGTTCTCGCAGCGGCCGCCCTTGACGTTGAAGGAGAACCGGCCGGGCAGATAGCCGCGGACCTTGGCCTCCATCGTCTCCGCGAAGAGCTTGCGCACATGGTCGAAGACTCCGGTGTACGTCGCCGGGTTGGACCGCGGCGTACGGCCGATGGGCGACTGGTCGACATGGACCACCTTGTCGACCAGGTCGTCGCCGTCGACCCGGGTGTGGCGGCCGGGCACCGACTTCGCGCCGTTCAGCTCGCGGGCCAGGTGCGTGTAGAGGATGTCGTTGACCAGCGTCGACTTGCCGGAGCCCGAGACGCCGGTGACGGCGGTGAGCACGCCGAGCGGGAACGAGACGTCGATGTCGCGCAGATTGTTCTCGCGGGCGCCGTGGACGGTGAGCTGCCGTGCCGGGTCCGCCGGCCGGCGGATGTCGGGCGTCGCGATGGACTTCTTCCCGGCGAGGTACTGGCCGGTCATCGACTCCTTGTTGGTGAGCAGCTCGCGCAAGGGGCCGGAGTGCACGACCTTGCCGCCGTGCTCGCCCGCGCCGGGGCCGATGTCGACGACCCAGTCGGCCACCTTGATGGTGTCCTCGTCGTGCTCGACGACGATGAGAGTGTTGCCCATGTCCCGGAGCCGGACGAGGGTCTCGATGAGCCGGTGGTTGTCGCGCTGGTGCAGGCCGATGGACGGCTCGTCCAGTACGTACAGCACGCCGACCAGGCCGGAGCCGATCTGGGTGGCGAGCCGGATGCGCTGGGCCTCGCCGCCGGAGAGCGTGCCCGCCGCGCGGTTCAGCGAGAGGTAGTCGAGGCCGACGTCGACGAGGAACCTCAGCCGTTCGTTGACCTCCTTCAGCACGCGCTCGGCGATCTTCTTGTCGCGCGCGTTCAGCGTCAGCCGGCCGAGGAAGTCGGCGCATTCGCTGATGGACATCGCGGAGATGTCGGCGATGGACCTGTCCATCACCGTGACCGCCAGGACGATCGGCTTGAGCCGGGTGCCCTCACAGGTCGGGCAGGGCACCTCGCGCATATAGCCCTCGAAGCGCTCACGGCTGGAGTCGCTCTCGGCCTCCTGGTGCCGCCGCTTGACGAACTGCACGGCTCCTTCGAAGGCCGGCGTGGTGTACGCACGCTCCCGCCCGTACCTGTTGCGGTAACGGACCTCGACCTGGGTCTTGTGGCCGTAAAGCAGGGCCTTCTTGGCGCGCTGCGGCAGCCCGGCCCAAGGCATGTCCGTGGAGAAGCCGAGGGCCTGCGAGAGTCCGCCGATCAGCCGGCCGAAGTACTCCTTGGTGTGGCCGTGCGACCAGGGGTGGATCGCGCCGTCGTCGAGCGACCGCTCCTCGTCCGGGATGATCAGCTCCGGGTCCACCTCCATGCGCGTGCCGATGCCGGTGCAGTCCGGGCAGGCGCCGAAGGGCGAGTTGAACGAGAAGGAGCGGGGTTCCAGCTCCTCGAAGGACAGGTCGTCGTACGGGCAGTACAGATGCTCCGAGAACATCCGCTCACGCTCGGGGTCGTCCTCGGGGAGGTCGACGAAGTCCAGCACGATCATGCCGCCGGAGAGGCCGAGCGCCGTCTCGACGGAGTCGGTCAGGCGGCGCTTGGCGGAGTCCTTCACCGTGAGACGGTCGACGACAACCTCGATGGTGTGCTTCTCCTGCTTCTTCAGGGTCGGCGGCTCGGCGAGCTGGATGGTCTGTCCGTCGACCCGCGCCCTGCTGTAGCCCTTGGTCTGCAGATCGGCGAAGAGGTCGACGAACTCGCCCTTGCGCTCGCGCACCAGCGGCGAGAGCACCTGGAAACGGCTGCCCTCCGGCAGCTCCAGCACCCTGTCGACGATGGCCTGCGGCGACTGGCGCGAGATGGGCCGGCCGCACTCGGGGCAGTGCGGCTTGCCGATACGGGCGAAGAGCAGCCGGAGGTAGTCGTACACCTCCGTGATCGTGCCGACGGTCGAGCGCGGGTTGCGCGAGGTCGACTTCTGGTCGATGGAGACAGCGGGAGAGAGACCCTCGATGAAGTCGACGTCCGGCTTGTCCATCTGACCGAGGAACTGCCGGGCGTACGAGGAGAGCGATTCGACGTACCGGCGCTGTCCCTCGGCGAAGATCGTGTCGAACGCGAGCGACGACTTGCCCGACCCGGAGAGCCCGGTGAAGACGATGAGTGAGTCACGCGGGAGGTCGAGCGAGACGTTCTTGAGATTGTGCTCGCGAGCGCCACGGACGATGAGACGGTCGGCCACGCCGGTCCGCACCTTTCTTGAGTGAGGTCTTGAAGAAGCGGGAGCACAGCCCCCTCCCAGACTGTTCCAGCCTATGGGGGCCGCCAGATCGATGACTGCCTAACGATGAATGCCTGCTGAGAATGGATGCTGACGATGAACGCCTGACAACCAAGGATGCCTGGGCCGAGCCTATAGCACGCGCATTCGATTTCCGGCCGCGACCGGACACCTTCACCCGATCGTGTGGCCGAGCTATCGTCGGCCCCATGATCGATCCACTACGTGACCTGGCCTCTCTGCGCGAAGCCACCGACCGACTCCTCTCCGCAGCCGCCAAACTCGACGACGAAGCCGTCGCCGGTCCGTCCCGGCTTCCGGGCTGGAGCCGCGGCCATGTGCTGGCCCACATCTCCCGTAACGCCGACGCGCTCGTAAATGTTCTCGAAGGCCGCCCGATGTATGTCAGCGCCGTGGCGCGCGAGGAGGACATCGAGCGGGACGCCCCGCGGCCGCTCGACCTCCAGCTCGCCGATGTGCGCGAATCGGACGCGCGTATCCAGGCCGCGGGCGCCGAGGTCGCCGACTGGAAGCGGACGGTCGAGCTGCGCAACGGCATCACGGACGCCGCCGCCAGGCTCCCGTTCCGCCGCCTTGTCGAGGTGGAGCTGCACCATGTCGATCTGGACATCGGCTACGAGCTGGAGGACCTGCCGGAGGAGTTCACCGCGCGGGAGATCGACTTCCTGGCGCAGCGCTTCTCGGGCCGGCCGGACGTGCCGCCGACCCGGATCGTCGCGACGGGCGACTCCGCGGAGCCCAAGGACCTCGGCGAGTGGCACACCGGCGGCACGGAGGGCGCACCGGTGACGGTCTCCGGCCCCGCACCGGACCTCGTCGGCTGGCTCTCGGGCCGCCGCGACGGGTCGGCCCTG
The DNA here is from genome assembly GCF_044334895.1 of Streptomyces sp. NPDC020681. Lineage (NCBI taxonomy): Bacteria > Bacillati > Actinomycetota > Actinomycetes > Kitasatosporales > Streptomycetaceae > Streptomyces > Streptomyces sp. NPDC020681. Next base: position 49,241 of record NZ_JBIRTX010000020.1, read on the forward strand.
GACACCGCGGGCGCGCTGCTGCCGAAGCTGCCCCCGCTATAGGCTGACTCCATGACGTACAGCGGAGTGGTGAAGGTCGGCGGCCCTGCGGACGTACACGAGTTGACGGACCTGATGATCTCCAAGGTCGCCGTCGGCCCGATGGACAACAACGCCTATCTGCTGCGCTGCCGGGCGACCGGCGAGCAGCTGCTGATCGACGCGGCGAACGAACCCGCGACGCTGCTCCGGCTGATCGGCGACGACTCCATCGCGTCCGTCGTCACCACGCACCGTCACGGCGACCACTGGCAGGCGCTGGCGGAGGTCGTCGAGTCGACCGGCGCCCGCACGTACGCCGGCCGCTACGACGTGGAGGGGATCCCCGTCCCGACGGACGTACCGGTCGAGGACGGGGACACGATCCGGGTCGGCCGGGTCGAGCTGACTGCCCGTCACCTGGTCGGCCACACCCCGGGCTCGATCGCCCTGGTCTACGACGACCCGCACGGCCACCCGCACGTCTTCACCGGCGACTGCCTCTTCCCGGGCGGCGTCGGCAACACGCAGCAGGACCCCGAGGCTTTCACCAGCCTGATCAACGACGTCGAGGCCAAGCTCTTCGACCGGCTGCCGGACGAGACCTGGGTCTACCCGGGCCACGGCAAGGACACCACGCTGGGCGACGAGCGCCCGCACCTGGCGGACTGGCGCGGACGCGGCTGGTAGTCGGCCGGGGTCGCCCCGAGCGGCTTCCGTCAGCCGAATTCCGGCGACGGCAGGTCGTCCGGCCGGTCGCCGTTCATCGACGGCGCCCGCAGATCGCCGAAGCTCTCCGTCACCGCCGGCGGCAGCGCGGCCACCCCCAGCAGGCCGGTGACCAGGCGCGTGGTGAGTGCGTGCCAGGCGACGGCCCGACGGAGCATCGCGTGGTCTCCGCCGGGCATCCGGAGCCAGCAGGACTGCGCTCCGACGGCCCGGGCCCGTTCCGACAGCGCCCGTGAGCCGCGCGGGTCGGTCACCCGGTCACGGTCACCGTGGACCAGGACGATCCGCTTGCCCGCCAGGTGGTCCACCGGCTCGCCCTCGGGACACCACGGCGCGAGGCCGACCACAGCTTCGACCAGCGGGTGAGCCGCGGCGCGCAGTGCGGCTCGGCCGCCCATCGAGTGGCCGACCAGGACGACGGGCACGGGCCCGGTCAGGAAGGCCAGTTCGTCCAGGGCGCGCAGTGCGTCACTCGCCGCGTCGGCGCGCGTGCCGTTCCAGCCGCGACAGCGGTAGCGGACCCGTCCGAGCACGACGTCGTGCTCGGTGGTGGCACGCGCGACCGAACGGGCGATGGGGCGCAGCCGAGCGCCCGGCGGATTCCACGTCGGCGGCGGCTCCAGGCCGTCGGCCCGGCCGCCGTGCAGGAGCAGAACTGCGGCCGACGGGGGCTCCGCTGCTCGGTCGAGCCGCAGCGCGGGCGCGGGTGACGGCTCTGGGCGTACGCCTGTGGGTCTCACATGGTCCTCGTCGGTCGTGGTGGTCCGTAAAGCGATGTCGTGGGGCTAATGCGCCCAGCTACTCTCCGATCATGACGGAGCCCGTATGCCCCCCGAAACCCCGCCCCGGTGACCGGATCGCCGTGATCTCGCCGTCCAGCGGTCTGCCCGGGCTGCTGCCCCTGCCGTACGAGCTCGGACTCCAGCGGCTGGAGAAGGACTTCGGGCTCGTACCGGTGGAGTTTCCCGCGAGCCGGAAGATGGGTTCGACTCCGCAGGAACGGGCCGACGACCTCCACGCCGCCTTCAAGGACCCGTCCATCCGGGCGGTCATGGCGTCCATCGGCGGCGACGATCAGATCACCGTGCTGCCGCTGCTGGACCGGGAGTTGATCCGCGACAACCCCAAACCCTTCTTCGGCTACAGCGACAACACCAATCTGCTGGTCTGGCTGTCGAACATCGGGATCGTGGGCTACCACGGTGCGAGCGTGATGACCGAGCTCGGGCGGCCCGGGGCCATGGATCCGCTCACGGCCGAGTCGCTGCGGGCCGCGCTGTTCACGTCCGGGCCCTACGAGCTGCGCCCCGCCGAACGGTTCCGCGACATGGACCGCGACTGGGCCGATCCGGCGACCTTCACCGCGGAGCCCGAGACCCGTCCGGGCGACGGCTGGAGCTGGCACGGGCCGCAGCGGGTCGTGGAGGGCCGGAGCTGGGGCGGCAATCTGGAGATTCTCTCCTGGATGCTGATGGCGGACCGCGAGATCCTGGCAGGCCCTTCTGCGTACGAGGGCCGTGTGCTGTTCCTGGAGACCTCCGAGGAACTGCCGCGCGCCGAGGAGGTGTTCCGCATCCTGCGGAACATGGGCGAGCGCGGACTGCTGGGGCAGTTCGCCGCGCTGCTGATGGGCCGCCCCAAGACCTGGTCGCTCGACCAGCCCAATGACCCTGCCACGGCCGCGCGTTACGCCACCGAGCAGCGCGAGGCGGTGCTGCGGGCGCTGGCCGCGTACGCCCCTCGGACGATGGCCGTCCTCGACGTGGACCTCGGGCACACCGACCCGCAGCTCGTCATCCCGTACGGCGGCGTGGTCCGGGTGGACGGTCCGGGCCGCCGGATCACCGTCACGTACTGAGAAACCGGCCGGAGCGGTCGTCTCTCGACGACCGCTCCGGCCTCTGCGTGAAATCCCCTGCGCGTTACGGCTGCCGGGCCTCGACGCTTTCCTTCTCGGGCTCTTCGCCGGACGACACTTCACCGGACGGCTCTTCGCCGAACGCAACCGGCTCGGCCGCCGCCTCCCGCTCCGCCTGCCTCTTGGACGCGATGAGGCTGGTGATCGTCGTGATGATCAGCACGCCACAGATGACCGTCAGCGAGAACGGGATCGAGATCTCGGGGACATGCACCCCGCTCTCATGCAGCGCGTGCAGCACCAGCTTGACGCCGATGAAGCCGAGGATCGCCGACAGGCCGTAGCTGAGGTGGACCAGCTTCTTCAGCAGTCCGCCGATGAGGAAGTACAGCTGGCGCAGACCCATCAACGCGAAGGCGTTGGCGGTGAAGACGATGTACGGGTCCTGCGTCAGGCCGAAGATCGCCGGGATGGAGTCCAGCGCGAACAGCACATCGGTGGTGCCGATGGCGAGCATGACCACCATGAGCGGGGTCATCATGCGCTTGCCGTTGTTGCGTATGAAGAGCTTGGTGCCGTGGTACCTGTCGGCGACGCCGTACTTCTTCTCGATGGACTTCAGCAGGCGGTTCTCCTCGAACTCCTCCTCCTCGTCGTCCGAGCGCGCCTCCTGGATGAGCTTCCAGGCCGTGTAGATCAGGAACGCGCCGAAGATGAAGAAGACCCAGGCGAAGCTGGCGATGATCGCGGCGCCTGCCGCGATGAAGATGCCCCGCAGGACCAGGGCTATCAGCACGCCGACGAGCAGCACACGCTGCTGGAGGTGCGACGGCACCGAGAACTTCGCCATGATCAGGACGAAGACGAAGAGATTGTCGACGCTGAGCGACTTCTCGGTGATGAAGCCCGCGAAGAACTCGCCGGATGCCTGGCTCTCACCGAACACCAGCAGGCCGAGGCCGAAGAGTGCGGCCAGCACGACCCAGACGACGGTCCAGATTCCGGCTTCCTTGATCGACACATCATGGGGCTTGCGCCCGATGAAGAAGTCGACAGCGATCAGGGCACCCAGACCAAGAATGGTGAGCACCCAAAGGGTCATTGAAACGTCCACTGCGCCTCCGGCGTCGTACGGCAACTGATCAGCGTCGTCGCTGCCGGAGGTCTCCTCCACCCGGGCGGTCCCTGCCGCCGCGGGCCGGCGCCCCGGGACTCAATTCGGTCCGTACTGACGGGCACGCCGCATCCGGGAGTACTCCCCTCCGCTCAAGGCAGAGTACAGGAATACCCAAGGGAAGGTAAAGGGCTTGGTAAAGGCAGCCCCAAGTGTGCAGCTCAGCGGCCCCAGGACCGGCGGGCGATGGTCACCTGGTCCAGCACCTGGCGCAGCACGCCGCTGCCCGGCGGCACCGTGAGCGGCTGGTAGGTCCAGGCGTGCCGGACCCACGGATCGGCGAGGTGGTCGTCCGGGACCGGCGTGATGCGCAGCAGTGAGCGCCACAGCGGGTCGAGCACCGGTCCGTACGCGCTGGCGTCCTCGCGGTCCGCGACCATCATCAGATGGACGCCGACCGCGGGGCCCTCGTCGGCGAGATAACGCAGCTGAGTGACCGCGCGGTCGTCGAAGCCGTGCGGGAAGTCATTGACGATCAGCAGCTGTTCGGCGGTGTCCAGGTCCGGCGGGAGCGCGTCGGCGGCCCCGCCGCGCACCGCCATCGTCACCAGGTCCACCCGCTGCGTGAGCTTTGCGAGCGTGTCGCTCACACCCTGGGCGCCGGCCGCCGGCGGAGCCGCGAGCGCCTCGGATTCGACGAGCGGCGCCAGCGAGGTGGCAGCCGTGCCCGCCGGGTCGATGACATGGACGGTGAACTCGCCCGGCGGATAGACCGCGAGCAGCCGGGCCGCGTGGCTGACCGCGCTGTCCATGGCGAGCTTTCGCAGCTGGGCCTCGTCGAGCATCAACGCGGCCTCGGAGCCGGTGCGTCCGCTGTCCACCCAAAGACCGCGCTCCAGCGGCAGCCGGACCAGGAACGGAATGCGCAGCTCCGGAGTCTCCGGCAGCTGGAGGTCGCCGAGTCGGAGCGCCATCGGGATCTCCATGGGCACCCGGTACCCATGCCAGACGGGGTTGTCCCAGCGGGCGAAGGCGGGCGGCAGCGCGGGCTCGACGACATCGGACTCGGCGGCGAGCTGGGCCAGGTCGCGGTCGAGCACCTGGCGGGCCTGTCCGGTGAGTTGCTCGCACTTGGCGCGCGCCGCCTCGCGGGCGGCGTCTCCGGCTCCGCCGATGCGGCTGCGCGGGTCGGACAGGACCTGGTCGAGCTCCTGGTCCATCCGCGTCTCGGCGAAGTCCACCGCGCTGCGGTACGCGGCGACGGTACGGGCCAGGTCCTCGAACATGCCCCAGATCTGGTTGTAGAGCCGCTCCTCCATCGACCAGCCGGTGGCGTCGCCCGCGACGGGCGTGGCCGGCTGTCCCGGCTGGGCCGGCTGCGTGGCCGGTGGAGGCGGCGGAGGGGCCGAGCGGCGGCGCGGGTGCGAGTAGTCGATGGGGCCGCCCGATCCGGGCGGCGCGTCGGGTGTGGCGGCGGAATCCCCGGACGAGGACCCGGTGCCGGCCTGCGCGTCCGCCGATGTGAGGCCGTCCGGAACCGTCCCGTCCGGCCCGGACGCGGGTGTCTGGTTCGGCCGTTGCACGGCCGGCCGTACATAGGCCCCGTTCCCGCCGGTCGTCCGCAGCTGAGCCGGCTCCGCGCGCGGCGTGCGCTGCGCTGCCGTCTGCTGGATCTCCGCGGCCCTCTCACGGGCCTTCGCAAGACCCTGGTCACCGAGCAGCTGGGCGAGCCCGCCCGCGTACCCCTGGCCCACGGCCCGCACCTTCCAGGCGCCCTGGCGGCGGTACAGCTCGACCGCGACGAGCGCCGTCTCGGCCTCCAGGCCCGTGATGGTGAAACTGGCGAGCTCGGCGTCGCCCTCGCCGACCACCGCGACGAACGGCGCGGCCGTGGCGCCGAAGTGGGCCGGGCCGCCGGTGCCTTCGGGGAGCGCGAGCAGCACATTCACCTGCTGGACCGCCGCGGGCACCGCGTCCAGATCGACGGCGAACCATGGCCCCTCGGTGGCGCGCGGGGGCACCTCGAGGCCGGGCAGGGCGGGTGCGCCGGGGTGTGCGATCCATTCGTCGCGTACGGACCCCTGCTCGTCGGAGCAGGTGGCGCAGGCCACGACCGGATGGCCGGCCGACACCCGTATCTCCAGACGGGTGTGGGGCAGCGGATGGTTCTGCCCCCGGACCAGCTCGGCCGTCATCGCCTTGTCCCCTCGGTGCTCTGCTCGGTGCTTGCGGTGGTGGTAAGCGGTGCAGCTCCCGGCGGCCTGTTGCCTTCCGGGAGCTGCGTGTCCATCGGTCGAGCCGTGCCTACAGGTGCGGCAGGATCGACGGCATCAGGTCCTGGAACGTACGGCCGTTGGCCGGGTTGCCGAGGGCCGTCATGTTCCAGCCGCCGCCGACGCGGTGCACCTTCGCCATGATCTGCGCGGTGTACTGGCCGCCGCCGTCGAGCGTGTAGCGGGCGAGCTCCTGGCCGTTGGCCTCGTCGACGATGCGGCAGAAGGCGTTCTGCACTTCCTGGAACGTCTGGCCCGTGAAGGAGTTCACCGTGAAGACGATCTGGTCGATGTGGACCGGCACGCGCTGCAGGTCGACGAGGATCGCCTCGTCGTCACCGCCCGAGCCCGCCCCGCCGACCAGGTTGTCGCCGGTGTGCTTCACAGAGCCGTCGTCGCTGACGAGGTGACGGAAGAAGACCACGTCCACCGGCTGCTTGTCGGCGAACAGCACCGCCGAGGCGTCCAGGTCGATCTCCTTGGTGCGCGAGCCGAACAGACCGCGGCGCGGTGCGGCCTGCCAGCCGAGGCCCATCCGCACCGACGTGAGGGTGCCCCCGTCGCTCTTCTGCAGGCTGATGGCCTGACCCTTGGTCATGTTGACCGTCACGCGCTGTCCCCTTCTCCCTGAGTGCCACCGCCCATGTGTGCGGCTGCCCTGCACCCTACGCAGTTGCGTCAACGATGCAGCACAATTGGCTCGTTTTTGTGTCGGTCTTGAGACACACACCAGGTGGGAGGGGGCCTCAGGCGAGACCCGCCTCTTTCATCTGGCGCAACTCCTTCTTCAGTTCGCTCACCTCGTCACGCAAGCGCGCAGCCACCTCGAACTGGAGGTCGGCGGCCGCCGCCCGCATCCGGTCGGTCATCTCCTCGATGATTCCGGCCAGTTGGGCGGCGGGCCGGTCGGTCAGCACCTCGCCCTTCTTGCCCGCCTTGCCGCCTAGCGCGGGGACCGGCGCCTTCGCGCCCTTGCCCGGTTTCTCCGCCTTCGTCTGCCGGTAGCCGCTGCCGAGCAGCTCCTCGGTGTCGACCTCCTCGCGCGCGATGGTGGCGACGATGTCGTTGATCTTCTTACGGAGCGGCTGCGGGTCGATGCCCTTCTCCGTGTTGTACGCAATCTGCTTCTCACGGCGGCGGTTGGTCTCCTCGATGGCCTTCTCCATCGCCGCGGTGATCTTGTCCGCGTACATATGGACCTGACCGGAGACATTGCGCGCCGCCCGGCCGATGGTCTGGATCAGCGAGGTGCCGGAGCGCAGGAAGCCTTCCTTGTCGGCGTCGAGGATCGCCACCAGGGACACCTCGGGAAGGTCGAGGCCTTCCCGCAGAAGGTTGATGCCGACCAGCACGTCGTACTCGCCGGCGCGCAGTTCCCGCAGCAGCTCGACCCGGCGCAGTGTGTCGACGTCGCTGTGCAGATACCGCACCTGGATGCCCAGTTCGAGGAAGTAGTCCGTCAGGTCCTCGGCCATCTTCTTGGTGAGCGTGGTGACCAGGACCCGCTCGTCCTTCTCGGCGCGCAGCCGGATCTCGTGCACCAGGTCGTCGATCTGGCCCTCGGTGGGCTTGACGACGACCTCCGGGTCGACCAGGCCGGTCGGGCGGATGATCTGCTCCACGAAACCGTCGCCGCGGGAGAGTTCGTACGTACCCGGGGTCGCCGACAGATAGACACTCTGGCCGATGCGCTCCTTGAACTCCTCCCACTTCAGCGGGCGGTTGTCGAGTGCGGACGGCAGCCGGAAGCCGTGCTCGACCAGGGTCCGCTTGCGCGATGCGTCGCCCTCGTACATCGCGCCGATCTGCGGGACGGTGACATGCGACTCGTCGATGACGAGGAGGAAGTCCTCGGGGAAGTAGTCGAGGAGTGTGTTGGGCGGAGAGCCGGGCTCGCGGTCGTCGAAGTGCATCGAGTAGTTCTCGATGCCGGAGCAGGAGCCGATCTGGCGCATCATCTCGATGTCGTACGTCGTGCGCATGCGCAGCCGCTGCGACTCCAGCAGCTTGCCCTGCTTGTCGAGCTCGGCGAGGCGCTGCTCCAGCTCCGCCTCGATGCCGTTGACCGCCTTCTCCATGCGCTCGGGGCCTGCCACATAGTGGCTGGCCGGGAAGACGTACAGCGACTGGTCGTCGCTGATGATCTCGCCGGTGAGCGGGTGCAGGGTGGACAGCGCCTCGATCTCGTCGCCGAACATCTCGATGCGGACGGCGAGTTCCTCGTAGACCGGGAAGATCTCGATGGTGTCGCCGCGGACCCGGAAGGTGCCGCGGGCGAACGCCACGTCGTTGCGCGTGTACTGGATGTCGACGAAGCGGCGCAGCAACTGGTCGCGGTCGATCTCGTCGCCGACCTTGAGCGGGACCATCCGGTCGACGTACTCCTGCGGCGTGCCGAGGCCGTAGATACACGAGACGGAGGCGACCACGATCACGTCGCGCCGGGTGAGCAGCGAGTTCGTCGCGGAGTGGCGCAGCCGCTCGACCTCCTCGTTGATCGAGGAGTCCTTCTCGATATAGGTGTCCGACTGCGGGATGTACGCCTCGGGCTGGAAGTAGTCGTAGTACGAGACGAAGTACTCGACGGCGTTGTTCGGCAGCAGCTCGCGGAACTCGTTCGCCAGCTGGGCGGCCAGGGTCTTGTTCGGTGCCATCACCAGCGTGGGGCGCTGAAGCTTCTCGATCATCCAGGCGGTGGTCGCCGACTTGCCGGTGCCGGTGGCGCCGAGCAGGACGACATCCTTCTCACCTGCGCGGATACGGCGCTCCAGGTCGGCGATGGCCGTCGGCTGGTCGCCGCTGGGCTGGTAGGAACTGACGACCTCGAAGGGCGCCACCGTGCGTTCGATCTTGGAAACTGGCCGCATGGGTTCCACCGTACGACCCACCACTGACAACCGGGGCCGATCGGCTGTTGATCAGGGAGTTCGGCGGCCCGGGCTCAGAACTGAGGGGTCAGGACCGGGGTCCCCCGAGGCGTCACCAGTCGTCGGTTCGCGGCGGCCGGGGCCGCTCGGAGCGGTCGGCCGCCCAGCCCGCGGGCTGCCGTCCGAGCGATGTCCGGGTGCGCTGCGCGGGCACGCCGGGCCGCCGCGCCGCACCCTTGGCGGGCCGCTGCCACTCGGGCTCACCCAGCACCAGCAGCGGGTCGAACATCACCACCACTCCGGCGAGCAGCAGGAAGACCACCGGGCCCACCAACATGGGCGCCAGCAGAGTGGCGGGCGAGTCGCCGCTGCCCGCGGAGCCCGCCGCACCGTGCAGATGGACGCTGACCGCGGCCATCCCGGTGTAGTGCATTCCGCTCACCGCGACGCCCATCACCAGGCTGGCGCCGAGGCTGGCCAAAAATCCATGGACCGACACGGCCGCCCACAGCGCGGAGGTGGCGGCGACGACGGCGATCACCACGGAGAGCGCGACGGTCAGGGTGTCGTACTCGAGCCGGCCCTGGAGCCGCATCCCGGCCATGCCGAGATAGTGCATCGAGGCCACGCCGAGACCGGTGATCGTGCCGCCGGTCACCAGGGCCATGGGCGTAGCGCCGCGGTAGCCCACGATGAAGATGCCGACGCCGGTCATGACGATGGCGACGCCGAGGCTGGCGAAGGTGATCGGCCTGTCGTAGGTGATCGGCGCCTCGGCGACGGTGAAGCCCATCATCGCGATGAAGTGCATGGTCCAGATGCCGGAGCCGATCGCGGTCGCGCCGAGGGCCAGCCAGCCGGCCTTGAAGGAACGCCGGTTGCGGACGGACCTGGTGGTGCAGCGCAGCCCCAGGGCACCGCCCAGACACCCCATCAGATAGGCCACGACGGGCGTGACAAGGCCGTAGCTGAAGCCGTCCACAGTTCCCTGCATGCCCGTACGCCCTTCGCTGCTCGTGCCCCCGCTACTTGATTCCGGGACCCCTGACGGAACGTCTGGTTCGGGGGCGAGAGTATGGCCCCTGCTCCGGTAAGCAAACATTTGAACGGGGATTTGTCGACATGGGAACTGACACGTGATGCGTTCTGGGCGGATCCGTTCACGTTCTGGCCATACATAGCCTGTTACTCGTTGACCGAGGGCTGTCACTCTCGGCCCGTCCGTGACCCGACGCCGTAAGGAGTCAAGGTGTCCGTACGTCCCCTTGCCGCAACCGCCGCCGCCGTTCTGGGAGTCGGCGCGCTGCTGGCGCCCGGCCCTGTGGCCCGGGCCGAACAGAGCGCCGCCGTGTCGCCAGGACCGCAGGGAACGCCCTTGGTGATCGCCCACCGCGGCGCGTCCGCCTACGCCCCCGAAAACACCCTCGCGGCTGTCGACCTCGCCGCGGACATGGGCTTCGCCTGGGTCGAGAACGACGTCCAGCGCACCAAGGACGGCGAGCTCGTCGTCATCCACGACGACTCGCTGACCCGCACCACCGACGTCGAGCAGCGCTTCCCCGGCCGTGCGCCGTGGAAGGTCAAGGACTTCACGGCCGCCGAGATCGCCACACTGGACGCGGGCAGCTGGTTCGGCGCGAAATGGGCGGGCGCGCGGGTGCCGACGCTCGAGGAGTACCTCAACCGGGTCGACGAAAACGGCCAGAAGCTGCTCCTGGAGATCAAGAAGCCCGAGCTCTACCCGGGCATCGAGAAGGACACGCTGCGCGTGCTGGGCGAGGAAGGCTGGCTCGACGCCGGGCACGTCTCGTGCCGGCTGGTCATCCAGAGCTTCGGCGCCGCCAGTGTGAAGGCGGTGCACCAGCAGCGCCCGGACATCACGACCGGATTCCTCGGCTCGCCCGCGGTCGCTGACCTGCCGTCGTACGCCGCGTACACCGACCAGATCAACCCGACATACGGCACGCTCACCGCCGGCTACGTCGCCGCCGTGCACCGGCTCAAGGGAGTCCACGGCAAGCCGCTCCAGGTCAGCACCTGGACCGTGAACACCGCCGCGGACGCGGCTCGGGTGGCGGGGTACGGAGTGGACGGCATCATCACCAACAATCCGGACGTGGTGCGGGACGCGGTGGAGGACTGAAACCGCCGCTGACCAGGCGTTGACCTGGGGTTCAGTCCTTGCCTGGCAGCGTTGTCAGTGCCCGGTCGTACGGTGGTCGGCATGAAGAGCTTCGAGTGGACCGTCGTGGGCACGGACATCGGGCCGCTGCTGCTCGCCGCGACCGAGCAGGGCCTGGTCTGTGTGGTGTTCCACGCCCACGCGGGCGTACGGGACAAGGCGCTGGAGCAGCTGGCGGGACGGCTGGGCGCAGAGCCGGTGGAGGACGCGACGGGTCTGCTGGCCGAGCCGATACGTCAGCTGGAGGCGTACTTCGCGGGCAAGCTGCGGGAGTTCGAGCTGCCTCTGGACTGGTCGCTGTCGGCGGGCTTCAACCGGGAGGTGCTGCGGGAGCTCGCGGCCGGCGTGCCGTACGGCACGGTCGTGGGATACGGCGATCTGGCGGCCAGGGTGGGCCAGCCCGGTGCGGCGCAGGCTGTGGGCGCGGCGATGGGATCCAACCCGCTGCCGGTGGTGGTGGCGTGCCATCGCGTGGTGGAGTCGGACGGCGGTCTGGGCGGGTTCGGGGGCGGCCTGGAGACGAAGCGGAAGCTGCTGGCACTGGAGGGAGTGCTGCCGGAGCCGCTGTTCTGAGGCCGAGGTGTACGGGCCGAGCGCGGAGGGCCGGGTTCTGCGGGACGAGCTCCGCGGGCTGAGTCTGCGGGCCGAGCGCGGAGGGCCGGGTTCTGCCGGCCCAACTCTCCGGGACGAGCTCTGTGGGCCGAACAGGCGCGGTTTCGTACGGTCGTGCGAGCTGGCACACTGCGCCAGTGACCACCAGCCCCTACGCACCTGACACGACCGACATACCGGCGTACGTGCGGTGACCTCGCTCGACAAGGCACCCACTTCTGCCACACCCGTGTCCGAGGACGAGCTGCCCGCGCTGCGGCGGCGCATCACCGCCGTGCTCGTCGTCAGCCAGATCCTCGGCGGCCTCGGCGTGGCGACCGGGATCGCACTTGCCGCCGTGCTGGCTCAGCAGGTGAGCGGGACCGAGGCGCTGTCCGGGCTCGCTCCGACCGCGACCGTGGCCGGGACCGCGCTGATGTCCATGCCGCTGGCCGCGCTGATGACCGCACGCGGGCGGCGGCCGGGTCTTGTGCTCGCCTATGTGATCGGGGCATTGGGCGCGGGCGTGGTCGTGCTGGGCGCCGTGGCGGAGAGCTTCCCGCTGCTGCTCCTCGGAATGGCCGGGTTCGGCGCGGGGTCGTCCGCGAATCTGCAGGCGCGCTTCGCGGCCGCCGATCTGGCCGAGCCCGAGCGGCGGGGCCGCGCCATCTCCAATGTGGTGTGGGCGACCACGATCGGAGCGGTGCTCGGCCCCAACATCGCCGCGCCCGCGGGCCGCAGCGTCTCCGGACTCGGCATACCCCCGGCTGCCGGGCCGTTCGTCTGGGCGGCCGGGGTGTTTCTGGTGTCGGCCGTCATGGTCCTGGTGCTGCTGCGTCCCGACCCGCTGCTGACCGCGCGTGCGCTGTCGCCGGCCGACCGCTCCGCGGAAGGCCGTTCGCTGCGGGCCGGGGTACGCGCCGTCCGCGAGTCCCCGATGGCCCGGCTCGCGCTGGTCACCGTCGCCGTGTCGCACACCGCCATGGTGTCGATCATGTCGATGACTCCGGTCGCGCTCAGCCACCACGGCGCGGGCATCCAGCTGATCGGCCTGGTGATCAGCGGCCATATCGCGGGCATGTACGCGTTCTCGCCGCTGATGGGCTGGCTGGCGGACCGTATCGGCCGGCTCTCGGTGATCGGACTCGCGGTCGGGCTGCTTTCCCTCGCCGCGCTGCTCGCGGGCACGGCGGGAGCGAGCCACGGGCAGACCGCCGCGGGGCTCTTTCTGCTCGGCCTCGGCTGGTCGGCGGGCGTCGTGTCCGGCTCCGCCCTGCTCACCGACTCGGTGCCACAGCCCGCACGCGCCGCCGTCCAGGGCCTGTCCGACCTGGCGATGAGCACGACGGCGGGCATCGGCGGCGCGGTCGCCGGACTGATCGTCGCGCAGGCGAGCTACGCCTGGCTGAACCTCGTCGGTGTCTGTCTCCTGCTGCCGATGGCGGCGCTGGCGATTCGCCGAGCGCTGCGCTGACGGAGGGCGGATCGGCCGACGCGCGCCACCGGCGCCGGACCCGGCGGCCGCCCCTTCGCGCCCAACCGCTCAGGCTCCCGACCGAGCCGCCCTTGCCGTCAGCAGCGGCTGGAAGAAGCCTGTGTCGTCCGGGTCGTGCCACGTCACATCGGCAAAGCCCGCTCTCGTCGCGAAGCCCGCCGTCTCGTCCTGTGTGAGCGCCCAGTACGTCGCCCTGTGCACCTGCGTCGTCCAGCCGTCCTCGTCCGCCCCCTTTGTCCCCTTCATCCCCTCCGGCCGTAGCTGGAACAGCTCCAGGTCGTAGCGTTCCCCGTCCGCATGCCAGTGCCAGAGCTGGAACGTGATCACTCGGCCTTCGGGCCCCGCATGGACTTGAGGAGGCGTGGCCCGCGGCCGTTCCCGGCGGAGCCGGTCGTACGGGCGGGTGCTGAGCAGCAGCAGGCCGCCGGGGCGCAGAACCCTGCGCATCTCTCCCAGCGCAGCGAGCACATCGGCCGGAGTGAGCAGGTGCGGAAGGGAGTTGTCGGCGCAGACGACCACGTCGAACGAGGCGTCCCGGAACGGCAGCGCCCGCATGTCCGCGGCCTCCGTCGCCAGCCGCAACCCGCGCGCCGCCGCCTCCCGCGCGGCCCGCGCCGCGGCGACGGGACTGAGGTCCGTGCCGGTGACCCGGTGGCCGCGGGAAGCGAGGCCGATCGCCTGGGTGCCGATGCCGCAGGCGCAGTCGAGCACGTCGTAGGCCCCCGAACCCGACACACCAGTGATCAGCCGGTCGAGCGCGGCTCCCTGAGCGGCGATCCCGGCGGACCAGTCCGCGTACAGCAGGTCGTAACCGGCGGCGAGTTCGTCGTAGAAGCGACGGGTCGCAGAGTGATCCACGCCCACAGGCTATTCCGCGAACCAGCGGAACCGTATGGCCCGGTCGCCGCGTGGTGTCCTACGGTGCTTTCGACGGGCCAAAGAGCAGCGATGCGGGGGAGGTTCCGGGGTGGAAACGGGGAACGCGCTTGCGGAACGGATTGCGGACCGGCGCGCCGGCGTGGGGGATCCCCGCGCGCTGGTGGGTGAGCTGCGGCGGGCGCTGGTCCTGGTGCCGGTAGCCGACGGCGGGCTGTGGACCGCGGAGTTCGGCGGGGTGCGCTGGATCTGCGGGTTCACGGACGAGGCCGCGCTGGCCCGGTTCGCGCAGGCACGGGACGGCGGCGACGGGCGGACCACGGCCCAGGAGTGGGAGTTCGCCGAGCTGCGCGGCGCGCGGCTGCTGGACGAGATCGTCCCGGCGATCGGCGTACCGGCCGGGGTGGCCATCAACGTCGCCGATCCCGAAGGGTCGATGCTGTTTCCGCCGTCGGTCGGCATCGTGCCCGACGCGGTGGCCGTCGACGCGGACGTGCGCCAGGGGAGGGCGGTCTGATGGGCGGCGCGGAGGACCTGAAGCTCGACGCCGAGACCGTCGGGCGGATCACCTCGGGTCTACGGGGTGCGATTGCCGAGCTGCGGGACATCGGCACCGGCTCCGGCTCGGTGCTCGGCAAGGGTTTCTCGGAGCTGGCGATGACGGGCATGGAGGCCGGGCACCACGGTCTGTCGGTCGACTTCGAGGAGTACAGCGAGCGCTGGGAGTGGGGCGTACGGGCGCTGATCCAGGATGCCAACACCATCGCGCGGGAACTGGGGCTTGCGGCCGGTATGACGTGGGAGGAGGACCAGTACATCGAGGGCACCTTCAAGATCGTCGCGAATGCCGCGGTCGGCAATCCGCACGCGAGCGAGGACGACATCGTCAAGCAGAACTGGGGTGACGTCCTGACACCGGACGCGCTGTCCCCCGACTACAGCGCCGAGTCGTTCGAACGGGCGAAGGACGAGATGGGGCAGACCTGGAAGGACACCGGACGGGCAGTGCTGACCGAGGGCAACGGCGGCCGCCAGTCGCGGATTCTGAACGACATGCTCGGCATCGACCAGGGAGATTTCGACCGGGCAGTGGACGACACCTTCGGCCCGTCGCCCGAGGAACGGGCGGCCGCCGCCCAGCAACAGCAGCCGCAGCAGCCGGATTCCGGGGGGAACTGACCGGTGGGTATTGGGGATTTCGTCAGTGACATCACGCCGGACGTGGTCGAGGACGCGGTCGAGGACGGCGTCGAGTGGGCCGGCAACCGCGTCGAGGACGCCGGTAACTGGACCGCCGACCGGCTGGAGGACGTGGGCTGGGAGTCCGGTGCGGACTGGGTGCGCGAGCAGTCCCGTTCGCTGGCGAACCGGATGGGCGCCGAGGTCGACGAGATGGACCTCGGGCAGACCGAGGACAAGACCAAGCTGATCTATGGCAGCCCGTCCAAGCTCCGGGAAACCGCGTCCCATCTGCGGGATTTCCAGAAGTCGTTCAACAGTGTCGGTCAAGGGCTGAAGGGCCTGGACTCGTCCGCGCTGAAGGGTGAGGCGGCGGACGCGTTCCGGGAGACGGTGGCGATCGAGCCGCCGAAGTGGTTCAAGGGCGCGATGGCGTTCGAGAAGGCCGCCGGAGCGCTGGAGTCCTTCGCCGGGACGGTGGAGTGGGCGCAGGGCCAGGCGCAGACGGCCATCGACAAGTGGAAGGCCGGGACCAAGGCGTCCTCGGACGCGCTGGACGCGCACAACTCGAAGGTCGACGGCTACAACCAGGCGGTCGACCGGTACAACGCGCAGCCGGAGGACAAGCGGGACCCGAAGTCACTGCCGGCGAAGCCTGGCACGTTCAGCGATCCGGGCAAGGCGCAGATGCAGGAGGCGCAGGACATCCTTGCCGAGGCCCGCAAACAGCGGAACTCGGCGGCGCAGACGGCGCGTACCGCGGTGCAGGCGGCCCGGGACGCGGCCCCGCCCAAGCCCTCGTACGCCGAACAGGCCATGGACGGCCTCGAAGAAGTGCAGGTCATGCAGACCCACTTCGGCGCCGGCATCGTCAAGGGCACGGCCGGTCTGGTCAATTTCGTACGCAGCGTCAACCCCACCGATCCGTACAACATCACGCACCCGGCCGAATATCTGACCTCGCTGAACAGCACCGCGGCCGGACTGGTGCAGGTGGCCAACGACCCGTGGGGCGCGGGCAAGCAGATGGTCACCGACTTCATGAAGGACCCGGCTGAGGGCCTCGGGCGGCTCGTGCCCGACTTGGCGCTGACCGCCGCGACCGGCGGTGCGGGCGCCGGCGTAAAGGCCTTGCGCCTCACCGACGAACTCGCCGACGCGGCCAACCGGACCCGGAAACTGACTGACGACGCCCCGGACGGCACCCACAACCGCACCAACGGCGAGCGCACCACCGGAGGCACGGACCCGGTTGACCTGGCCTCGGGGCGGATGTTCCTGCCGCAGACCGATGTGACCTTGCCCGGGGCGCTGCCGCTGGAATTCACCCGCCGCGTCGAGTCCGGCTACACCGCCGGGCGATTCTTCGGCCCTTCCTGGTCCTCCACTGTCGACGAGCGCCTCGAGATCGATGCGAACGGCGTCATCCACGTCACCGCCGACGGGCTGTTGCTGACCTATCCGCATCCGGTGCCCGAGCTGCCCACCCTGCCGGAGTCCGGTACGGCGCGCCGCTCGCTGGTACGGGACGAGTCCGGGGACTATCGCCTCACCGATCCGGACACCGGCCTGGTGCGCCACTTCAGCGCGCCGCCGGGAGCTGAGCCGGGCGAGGACGGGGATGCCTGGCTGGTCCAGGTCAGCGACCGAAACGGCCACACGATCACCGTCGACCGGGCGAACGACGGAACCCCGCTGGCAGTGGTGCATGACGGCGGGTACCACCTCGCGTTGACCGTGCACGAGGGACACGTCACGGCGCTGGCGCTGGCCGGGACGGGCGAATGCGGATCGGCCCAGCCCCTGCTCACCTACGGCTACCAGGACGGCAACCTCACCACCGTCACCAAGGCGTCCGGCGGAACCCTCACTTTCGAGTACGACGACCTCCGCCGGGTGACGGCCTGGATCGACTCCAATGAGCGTCGCTACGACTACGTGTACGACGATCGGGACCGGGTCATCGGCGAGGGCGGCGAAGGCGGCCACTTCCAGGTCACCATCGCCTACGGCGCCCAGGACCCGGACACCGGACACCGGATCACGGCGCTGACCACGGCGGAGGGGCACACGACCCGCCATCTGATCGGCGACGGCTGCCGGGTTCTGGCCACCACCGACCCGCTGGGCCACACCACCCGCTTCACGTATGACGACCGCGGCCGACAGCAGACCCGCACCGACGCGCTGGGCCATACCACCGGCTACACCTATGACGAGGACGGTCGGCTTCGTGCCGTCACCCGCCCGGACGGCGGCGAACTGCAGGCGTCACGCAACCAGCTGGGCATGGTCACGGAGTTCACCGGCCCCGACGGAGCCCGCTGGCAGCAGGAGTTCGACGAGCGCGGCAACCGGATCGCGGTCACCGATCCGGCAGGCCACACCACCAGGTACGGCTATGACGAGCGCGGCCATCTCGCCTCCGTCACCGACACGCTGGGCGCCGTCACCACGGTGCGCTGCGACGCAGCCGGGCTGCCTCTGGCGGTCACCGACCCGCTCGGCGGCATCACCCGCTACGAGCGGGACGCCTTCGGCCGCCCCACACGCATCACCGACCCGCTGGGCGCGGCCACCCTGCTGCGGTGGACCGCCGACGGCGACCTCTGCGGCCGTACGGCCCCGGACGGCGCGACCGATTCCTGGACATACGACGGCGAAGGCAACTGCACCGAACACACCGACGCCGCCGACCGGACCACCCGCTTCGAATACACCCACTTCGACGTCCTGGCCGCCCGCACCGACCCGGACGGCGCACGCCACGAATACGCCCATGACGCCGAGCTGCGCCTGACCCAGGTCACCAACCCCCAGGGCCTGACCTGGTCCTACAGCTACGACCCGGCCGGCCGGCTGACTTCCGAAACGGACTTCGACGAGCGCACCGTCAGCTATGCCCTTAACGCGGGCGGGCAGCTCACGGCCCGTACCACCCCGCTCGGCGAGACCATCAGTTACGAACGCGACCGGCTCGGCCAGGTAATCCGCCGGGACGTCGCGGGCGATGTGACGACCTACGCGTACGACCCGGCCGGGCGCCTGGTCCAGGCCGCGGGACCGGGCGGGGAGTTGGTCCACACGTACGACCGCTGCGGCCGCGTCAAGACGGAACTGGCCGACGGCCGGGCCACCACCTACGCCTACGACGCCGCCGGCCGCCGCACCCGCCGGGTCACCCCCACCGGCCGGCTCACCACCTACGGCTACGACGCCGCCGGCCGCCCCACGCATCTGACCACCGGCGGCCACCGCGTCTCCTTCACCCACGACCGGGCCGGCCGCGAACTCGAGCGGGCTTTCGGCGACACCCTCACCCTCGCCTCGACCTGGGACGCAGCCGGCCGCCTGAGCACCCAGCACCTCACCGCAGGCACCCGCACCCTGAACCGCCGCAGCTACACCTACCGCGCGGACGGCTACCTCAATGCCCTCGACGACGCCCTACGCGGCTCCCACCGCTTCGACCTCGACGCTGGCGGCCGCGTCACCAAGGTGACGGCCGCCGGCTGGACAGAGACGTACGCCTACGACGCGGCCGGCAACCAGACCTCGGCGTCCTGGGCCGAAGGCCACTCCGGTGCCGACGCGCTCGGCGAGCGCAGCTACTCGGGCACGCGTGTGCTGCGCGCCGGAGCGAACCGCTACGAACACGACGGCGCGGGCCGGTTGGTGCAGCGCACCAAGACCCGCCTGTCTAAGAAGCCCGCGACGTGGCGCTACTCGTACAACGCCGACAACGAACTCGCCGCGGTCACGACGCCCGACGGAACGCTCTGGCGCTACCGCTACGACCCTCTCGGCCGCCGCACCTGCAAGCAGCGCATGGCCGCGGACGGCACGACGGTGACCGAAGAGACCACCTTCACCTGGGACGGCACGGTCCTCGCGGAACAGACCACGACCAACCCCGCGGAGCTCCCCCACCCGGTGACCCTCACCTGGGACCACCAGGGCACGACACCCCTGGCCCAGACGGAACGCCTCACCGACGAGGACACCCAGCGCGAGATCGACTCCCGCTTCTTCGCCATCGCCACCGACCTGATCGGCACACCTACCGAACTCCTCACGGAGTCGGGCGACATCGCGTGGCACACCCGCACGACGCTCTGGGGCACGACCACCTGGAACGCCGACGCCACGGCGTACACACCTCTGCGCTTCCCGGGCCAGTACTACGACCCGGAAACGGGCCTCCACTACAACCACCACCGCTACTACGACCCCCAGACGGCCCGCTACACAGCCCCGGATCCGCTGGGCCTGACGCCGGCCCCGAACCCGACGACGTATGTCCACAACCCGCACACGTGGGCCGACCCGCTCGGTCTTGCGCCGTACCGGGCCGGGGAGACACTCGGCGATACATCCCAACTGCAGGGATGGATCCCGACGGAGGTGCCCGCGGAATCAAGGGCCGTTCTGCAGGACATCCGCGAATTCGGAGTTGAGGCTCAAGGCGCGGGTCCCCAACTGATGGGCCCCTCGGTGCCCCGCCCCTTCGAGAACAGCGGAAAGAACGGCGGATATCAACTGCCCGAATTCGACAGCTCCGGCAACCCCGTTCGCTATACCGAGTGGGGAACGGTGCAGTCCGCCCAGAATCCAAAATGGGGCGGGGAGCGAATCGTCACCGGCTCCGACGGGTCGGCCTACTATACTCCCACCCACTATCAAACCTACATCGTGATGGAGCCCGGACGATGAGTGGAATGACCTGGTGGACGAATCAGGCGCCCTGGCTGCATGTCGTCCCGGACGAATCTGCGGTAACTGCCGCACGCGCCCTGCCGCCGAGCGGACTGATCCACGTGGCCAGGATGCAAGGCCGGGCGATGACCGACGCCGATGGAGTTTTCACCGAGTTCTACAATGCCCTCCGCCTTCCGGACTACTTCGGCTGGAACTGGAATGCGCTGCGCGATTGCCTGCTGGAGCTGAACTGGATCAAGGCCGACCGCTATCTGTTGATCGTGGACGACGCCGAATCAATCCTCTCTGGGAGCCCAGGTGAACGCGAGACCTTCTTTCGGATTCTCTCGGAAGCCGCCACGACCTGGTCCGCAAAGCCTCAGTTCCCCGGCAAGGCCAAAAGCATTCTGAGCGTGGTTTTTCTCTGCCCCTCCGAAACCTGCGAGGAATTCAGCAAGGAGCTCGCCGGCATTCCGGGCGTACAGGACTGCTGACTGGCCGCCACGGGCGGAGTTCACCGGATCCGGGGTTTAAGGTAGCCGTCGACGATCATCGCGCACGGGCTGCCGCGGCTCCGCAATCTCGCCGTCGCCGAGGAGCCAGAAGGGCTCGTACGGGCCCGTGGCGCCACCCCGGCGACGACGCCCAGATTGTCTCGTTCGACGTTCCCAGGGGTTCCCGGATCGGGCAGGATAGTCCAAGAAGGGTAAGTCTCCTTTAATGATGCACAGCAGTGAAAGCCTGGAAGCGGAGCTCGAGCGTCTTCAGCGCCGCCCCGGCGCCGACTCCGCCCCGCCCGTCCTCTGCGAATTCGCGGTGGATGTCTCCGGCGATCCCACGCACTATGTGAATCGCCTACGGTCCGTGCTTTCAGCTGCCGTGACCCTGGGAGCCACTGCCGATTTCGAGGAAGAGAGTCTTCCCGTCGATGACGTGCCGGACTGGTTCGTCGCCATCAGCTCCGGGGACGAGGGGCGGGCCCCCGACTTCGCAAAGAACGGACGCAACGCGTATAGGGACCGCGTGGACCAGCCCTGGGAACTGCAGAACTGGCTCTACCGATTCGACCCCGACGAGGACTCCAGGGGCTGGGAGTGGTGGGACATCACAGCGGCCGGACCGTCCCGCGTGCATGTCTGGGTGGACAGCTGGGGGGAATCCTTCTTCGGCTGTCAGGAACTGCGGTGGGCGGCATACACCGCCGGCGCCCTGCGCGTTGAGGGGCCTACCGTCCGGCGGTCCGAGGCTTGGGTCACGGAAGCCGCGGAAGGGGCTTTCGACGCTTCGTGAGCCGTGGGTGGTCGTGGCACGGTCCACTGGAACCAGCAGGCCAGAACGTCCTTCGGTGGAGCCGCCACCCAACCCTGCGAGGCCGCCCGCCCCGGCCGCGCTCCCCCGGACGCGCGGGTGGTGTGCGCCCCCGGGAGCGCACACCCCACTTACTGCCCGCGGTCAGTGCACGTACGTGGCCGACGCGGGCTCCACTTCCGGGTTGGTGCCGTGCACCGTGGTGGCCGTGTCCGCGGTGTCGCTCTGACTGCCGCGGCCGATGTGGTTGAACGCGAGGTTGAGCAGTACCGCGACGACGCAGCCGGTGCTGATGCCGGAGTCGAGGACGATGCGCATGCTCTCTGGGAAGGCGTGGTAGAAGTTCGGGCTGGCCATGGGGATCACGCCGACGCCGAGGCTGATGGCCACGATGAGGATGTTGTCACCGCGTTCGAGGCCGGCCTGGGCGAGGGTCTGGATTCCGCTGGCGGCCACGGTGCCGAACAGGGCGAGGCCGACGCCGCCGAGGACGGGCTGCGGCACCAGGGAGACGACTGAGGCGAGGAACGGGCACAGGCCCAGCAGGATGAGGATGCCGCCGCTCGCGGCCACGACGTACCGGCTGCGGACCTTGGTGATGGCGACCAGGCCGACGTTCTGCGCGAAGGCGCTGGCGGCGAAGCCGTTGAAGAGCGGGCTCAGCGCGGTTCCCAGGCCGTCCGCGCGCAGCGCTGCGGCGAGGGTCTTCTCGTCCGCGGGCTTGTCGACGATCTGGCCGAGGGCGATCACGTCGGCAGTGCTCTCGGTCATGGAGACGATCATCACGATGATCATGGAGATGATCGCGGCGACGGCGAACTGCGGAGCGCCGAAGTGGAAGGGCGTGGGGAAGCCGATGACGTCGGCATCGGCGACGGCGCTGAAGTCCGCGAGGCCGAGGGGCAGGGCGATCAGGGTGCCGGCGACGAGTCCGAGCAGGATGGAGATCTGCTTGAGGAAGCCGCGCAGAACTCTGCGGAGCACCACGGTGATCAGGAGTGTCACGGCGGCGAGGCCGATGTACTTGATGTCTCCGTAGTCCGCGGCCTGCGGGTTGCCGCCCTGGGCCCAGTTGAAGGCGACGGGCAGCAGGGACAGGCCGATGAGCGTGATGACGGTGCCCGTGACGACGGGCGGGAAGAACCGGATGAGTTTGCAGAACCATGGGGCGAGCAGGAAGCCGAACACTCCGGCCACGATCACGGCGCCGTAGATCACGGGCAGCGCGTCATCGGGGCCTTCGGCCTTGGCGATGGCCAGCATCGGGGCCACGCCGGCGAAGGAGACGCCGTTGACGAAGGGGAGACGCGCGCCGACGTTCCAGAAGCCGATGGTCTGCAGCAGGGTGGCGATACCGGCGGCGAAGAGACTGGCGCTCATCAGGAACGCGATCTCTGCCGTGCTCAGTCCCACGCCGATGCCGACGACCAGAGGTGGGGCGACGACACCGGCGTACATGGCCGCCACGTGCTGGAGACCGGCGCCGAGGAGCTTTCCGAACGGCAGGGTCTGGTCGACGGGATGCTTCGCGGCGGGGGCCGTGGCAGGGTCCGGCGCGGGGGTCGGGGCGGGGCCGGGGGTGGCTGTGGGCGACACGGAAGGTACCTCCTGGGCTGCTGTGGCACGGCGGTCGCCGAGGAGGGGCGCTGGGGAGCGGCCGATGCCTCGGAGGGCCGTGTGGACTGGTTCGTTGACGCAGTCGAGCGGGCGGCAGGAGGGCCCGAGGGCATAGCGATGCCCGGAGGAACGGGGAACGTGGGAGTTGCCCGAGCCGGGGTGTCGCGGGGTGAGCGAGCCCCGACAGGCCCTGCCGAAGACTGCATGAACGGATCGTCCACGATGCGGAAAGCAGCTTCCATATGACTGGGTGGCTCTAGTGCCTCACGTGAAGGCGAGCGTGTCAAGACCTCGCTCCGGGAGGCTGCTGGGGTCAGGCTCCCTGGGTGCGCAGTCGCCGCCACAGCTGTTCGTCGACCCGGTCGAGGAAGGCCAAGGCTTCGCGCTCGACCGCTTCGGCAGCAGCTCCGGTCCGGCCGTGGTTGTCGATCCGCTGATACGCCAGATGGAGCTGCTCCAGCGCACGGCGGATCTCCGCCGGCGCCACAGGGACGATCTTCGCGACGGGCGGTACGTAGTTCGGCCACCACCCGGTGACCGCCTCGCGCAGCAGCACGCGCAGCTGCCCCGTTCTGCCGCATGCGCCGACGAAGCAGGCGGGCGGCGGCCGAAGCACCTCGAACAGTGCCTGCGTCTGCCGTCCGGACCCGCGCCAGCGGTTACGCCGTTCCACCTCGGCGTAGCGGTCGCGGGTCATGCCGACCCCCGCGGCCACCTGCTCCACCGTCAGCCCGAGGAGCGTCCGGCACTGCAGGAGCGTGGCCGGCTCGCCGACCAGATCACCCGGCGAACACCACAACGCGGCAGCCAGCGCGTTGATTTGACGGTCCGTCGGCACCTCCGTGCCCCGCTCCCAGGCCAGGAGCGTGTCGGGGTGGAAGGGGTGCCCCTGGAAGGCCGAGACGGCCCGGGCGACCTGGCCGCGCGTGAGTCCGAGCTGCTCGCGCACGCGGGCGGCACGGCGGGGCTCGAGCGGAGGATAAGCGGAGTTTTCACCCTCGGACGGGCTGTGGAGAGCGTCTTGGGATGGCATAGCCGGACACCGTAGGGCCGGGGGCCTGCCCAGCCAAGACCTGCGGATTCCACAGGTGCTCAGGACGCCGGTTGACGCGCGTTGACATTCCTGACCGACGGCGATTGTGCATACCTCCAAAGACTCACAGGAATCAATCGATCTGCCTGGAGGAGTTGACGACCAGGGGGCCCGTTCGTAGGGTCGCAGTCGTCCACAACGGAAAGTAAATTCCGCATTAAGGAATCGTGTCGTTCTCCGTACCCCGGGAATCCGGCTCGATTTCCGTTTCCCTCCGGGCAGGTCCGTCCACTTGTCCGGCTCGTCCGGCGTGCTTCGCTCTCGACCGTCCCAGCCGTGCGCCGGTAGGGCGGTCTCTCGGAGGGACTGTCCCCATGCGCTCCCCTACGCCCTTCACGCACGACCGCTCCGCCCCGTCCCTCCCCGCCCATCCCGCGGACGAAGTGCTGCCCATGCGGCGGATGATCCCCGCCGCCCTGCAGCACGTGGCCAGCATGTACGCGGGCCTCGCGGCGCCTCCGCTGATCATCGGCAGCGCGATCGGCCTGACCGCGGCACAGCTCACCGTTCTGCTGGCCGCGAGCCTGGTCGTCGCGGGCCTGGCCACCGTCGCCCAGACGCTGCGCTTCTGGGGTGTCGGGGCCGGGCTGCCCGTCACCAACGGCGTCTCGTTCGCCGTGGTTTCCCCGGTCCTGGCCGCCTCCGCGTCACGGGAGCAGGACACCCTGCCCCTGGTGTTCGGCGCCACCCTCGTCGCCGGCGCCGTCTGCTTCCTCCTGGCGCCGGCCTTCTGCCGGCTCGTCCGCTACTTCCCGCCCGTCGTCAGCGGTTCCGTCATCACGCTGGTCGGCCTCTCGCTGCTGCCGGTGGCCGGGGAGTGGGCCCAGGGCGGCGACCCCGAGTCCTCCGGCTACGGCTCACCGTCCAACCTCGCGCTCGCCGCCGGAACCCTCGCTTTCACACTTCTCCTCCACCGACTCCTCAGCGGACGTTTCCTGCAACGGGTGGCGATCCTGCTCGGCCTCATCGCCGGCACGGCCGCCGCGGTGCCGATGGGCAAGGTCGACTTTCACCACCTCTCCCAGGCACCGCTGTTCGCGCTCCCGGAACCGTTCGCCTTCGGCGCCCCGCAGTTCGAGGCGCCGGTCATCGCCACCATGCTCGTCGTCATGCTCGTCTCCATGACGGAGTCCACCGCGTCCCTGATCGCGGTGGGAACGGTCGTCGACAGGCCGGTCGACGACCGCGTCATCGCAGGCAGCATGCGCGCCCAGGGACTGGGCACCGCACTCGGCGGCGCCCTGGGAGCCTTCGTGAGCTGCGCATACGGGCAAAACGTCGGCCTGGTCGCGATCAGTCGCATCCGCAGCCGGTACGCGGTCACCCTGTGCGGAGCCATCCTGGTCCTCATGGGCCTCGTGCCGGTCCTGGGCTCGCTGCTCGCGCTCGTGCCGCTTCCCGTACTCGGCGGGGCGGGAGTCGTCTTCTTCGGCTCGATCACCGTCGCCGGAATCCGGACCCTCGCCAAGGCGTCCCTGGCCACCGGGCACAACGGCATCATCGTGTCCGTCGCCCTCGCCTTCGGCCTCTTCCCCGTCGCATCGGCCGACTTCTACGACCGTCTCCCCGCGCCCGTCACCATGGTGCTGGGATCGGGCATCACGGCGGGATGCCTCGTCGCCGTCCTCCTCAACCTGCTCCTGAACCACTTCGGACGGGGCAGCGAGGCCGACGAGAGCCACATCCCCACCGCACAGGTCAACGCCTTCGACGGCATCGACGGTCAGGCACACCTCCCCCCGCATTCAGTCCGACAACGCCGATGAATCTCAAACGCGGCCTCAGGGTTTGGGCAGCCGATCAACGTGCCAGGGATGGGACATGCTGCTCACCGAGGTAACCGAGGAAGTACAGGAAGCGCTGGCCGCGCACCGGCCCGTCGTCGCCCTTGAGTCGACGATCATCGCGCACGGCCTCCCGCGGCCCCGCAATCTCGCCGTCGCCGAGGAGCTGGAAGGGCACGTACGGTCTGGTGGGGCCACCCCGGCGACGATCGCCGTGCTGGACGGAAAGGTCCATGTCGGCCTGGACAAGCGGCAGTTGGAGCGGGTCGCCGGGGACAACGGCGTGCGCAAGCTCGGGCAGCGGGATCTTGCGCCCGCGCTGGCGGCCGGGGCGAGCGGGGCCACGACCGTGTCGGCGACGGCGTTCTTGGCGGCGCGGGCCGGGATCCGGGTCTTTGCGACCGGTGGGCTCGGCGGTGTGCATCGCGAATGGGCGCACTCGCAGGACGAGTCCGCCGATCTGCGGGTGCTGGCGCAGACCCGGATCGCCGTGGTGTGCGCGGGCGTCAAGTCCGTCCTGGACGTGCCCGCGACGTTGCAGCGGCTGGAGACGCTGGGCGTCGGGGTTCTCGGATACGGGACGGATCGTTTCCCCGGCTTCTATCTGACGTCCTCCGGCGAGCCTGTCGACTGGACCGCCCACTCCCCCGAGCAGGTCGCGGAGATCATCCGGGCCCAGGACGCGCTCGGCGGGGCGGAGTCGGCGCTGATCGTGGCGAATCCGGTACCGGAATCCGAGCAACTGGATCCGACGCTGCACGACCGGGTGCTCGGCGAGGCGCTGGACGAGTGCACGGAGCGGGGCATCGTGGGCCAGGCCGTGACTCCGTTCCTGCTGGACTTTCTGATGCGGCGGACCGATGGTGCCTCGCTGGAGGCCAATGTGGCGGCGGTGCGCGGCAATGTGCGGCTGGCGGCGCGCATCGCGGCGGCCCTGTGAGCGGCGGCCTGCTGGTCATCGGCGATGTGGTCACCGATGTCGTGGCCCGGCACTCCGCGCCGCTCACCCACGGGACGGACACAGCGGCCCGGATCCGTATCCTGCCCGGCGGAGCAGGAGCCAATGCGGCCTGCTGGGCCGCGCGTTGGGGCAGCCCGGACGTACGGCTGCTGGGGCGGGTCGGGCGCGACGAGGCTGCCTGGCACGAGGAGCGGCTCCGGACCGCCGGCGTACGTCCGGTCCTCGTCCTCGACGACGAGGTTCCGACGGCCACCGTCATCGCGCTTGTCGACGCGACCGCCGAGCGTACGTTCCTGACCGACAGCGGCGCGGTGCTGCGCATCTCGCCCGCCGACTGGTCACCGTCCCTGCTCGACGGTATCGGTCAGCTCCATCTCTCCGGCTATCTGCTGTTCGCCGACCCCAGCCGCCAACTCGCCCTGCTCGCCCTGAAGTCGGCGCGGTCGCGCGGCATTCCGGTGAGCGTGGATCCGGCGTCCGCCGGCTTCATCGGTGAGCTGGGCGTGGAGCGGACGCTGGAGGCGCTCGACGGCGTGGACGTGCTGTTCCCGAACGCCGACGAGGCCCGGCTGCTGACCGGTCTGCCGGATCCGTCCGAGGCCGCGGCCGCGCTGAGCCGCCGCGTTCCGCTGACCGTGGTCACGCTCGGCGCGGACGGCGCGCTGGTCGCGGAGTCGGGCGAGGTCACGGCGCGTGTCCCGGCAGTCCCGGCCGTGGCGGTGGATTCGACGGGCGCGGGCGACGCGTTCACGGGCGCGTTCCTGGCCGCGCGACTGGCCGGGTCGGACGCGGCGACGGCCGCGGCCGAGGGCTGCCGGGCGGGCGCGGAAGCGGTGGCGCTGATTGGCGGCCGGCCGGCTCAGCCGATGCCGCCCCACGCCGGATGACGCGGATCGTCGACCCGTACCAGCACATCGGCGGCCTCCGCCGGCCCCACCTCGTCCTCGTACCGCTGGAACGCGGGCAGCGTCCAGTGCTCGCTCTCCTGCGTACGCCGCCGGAGCGCCGCGGCCGACAGCCGCAGATGCACGGTCAGATCGAACGGGAACCAGTGCCCGAGCAGAAACGGCCCGTGCAGCAACAGCACACCGCCCTGCGGCAGCGCGACCCGCGGACTGCGGGTCGCCCTGTCCGTCACCGGATCCCACAGATCCGGCAGCACCAGCCCGCTCCCGCCGGCCTCCAGCGGCCCGAAGACCTCACGCCACAGCGCGCCGGTGTCGAACCAGCCGCTGAAGTACGTGTCGGGGTCCTCGCGCCCGTACTCGTACCGCAGTGAAGCGGGCCGCAGAAATCCGCCGGTCCCGACGGTGAGGACGCCACGCCCGCGCGTGCGCAGCGCATCCCCGACCCGTGCCGCGAACTCACCGCCGGGTGCAGCCGGCGCACCGTCCACGCCGATCCGCAGCCAGGGGCTGCCGTCCTCGGCCTTGGTCTCCATGACCCGGTCGACGACGGCCTCAGTCATCCGCTCCCAGGTGATCGCTTGGACTCGCACCCGTCCATCATCGTCCAGCGCACGGCGGGGCGTCCGCGTCGACCGACAGCGGGCTGCCCTTCGGCAGCAGATACGTCACATACAGCACGACCGGCACGCTGCCGAGGTTGCGTCCGATGTGCCGGTGGCGCGCGCCGGACGGCTCGATGAAGGCGGTGCCTGCCGGGGTGACCTCGACGGAGCAGTCCTGCAGGGTCCGGGTCAGCGTGCCGGACTTGACCACGGCGAGGAGCTGGCCGGGGTGGTAGTGCCAGCCGGTGTAGCCGCCCGGGGCGATGGTGATCTCGCGGAAGGTCACGTCGGTCGGGCCCTTGGCCTTGAGCTTCAGCGTCTCCTCGGAGAGACCCTGCGCGAGCACCGTGCCGGTGACGCCGCTGCCGGGCGTGGCGTTCGCCGCGGACGGCACCGTCGCGATCGCCGCCAGACAGGCGACGGCGACCATCGCGCCGCGCGCCCGCCGCTTCCGTCCCGCAGCCGCGCCTGTGAGCATTTCCTTGAGTCCCATGGAATCCTCCAACTCCCGCACCGCCTCTGCCAAAACGGCCTCAACGTATCGGAAAAGGCGCGGGACCGGGCGAAAATGGCCGGAAATGGGAGCGGGCCCGGGAGCGTAGCCGGCTCCCGAGCCCTGTGATGCCGCCCATGTGACACGCCGGCACGCTTGAGAACCCGAGTCAGTCGTTATGTCGTCGCGTCCTGCCTTTGGACCACCGCACATCGAGCTGCGCGGGCCGGACTTGAACCGGCATTTCGACGTACCAGGGCTCGGGCCCGTTCGATCCGGCGATCGGCGGCGAATGCTGAGTCTGGAGCAATAGTCTGAGATTGAATGCGGTCTGCCTCTGCCGGACTTGGGCTACCGCGGCCCGTGTCCCGCAGCGCGCGAGCGTCACATGACGCGTCGCGCGGCGGGAAATGCCGCGGGGAGGATTTGAACCTCCACTGGAACCGCACGGTCACGACAAGCTTCAGCTTCAGCTTGCGCTCCTCGCGCACCCCGCCCGCACACAGGCGGACGGGGAGTCATTGAGGCTACCCGAACAGGTAACCGAACACCGCGTCACCCACCCGCTGGTCGGTGACCTCCGCGCCGTTCGCCTCCTCGCGGGCGAACTTCACGGCCTGCTGCAGCTTCTCCACCCGCTCCAGCAATTCGTTCACCCGCCGGGCCGGCAGCGCACCGGAGAACTTCACCGTGGTCCAGTAACCGACCGGTATGTCCTCGTAGTACACCTCGACCTGCGCCGGGTGCTTCTCCGTCGCCTCCGCCTTCACGTGGTTGCGCGGCACCTTCTTCGTACGGAGTGTGCGCACCGACTCCGTCTTCCACGCGTCGGTCGACGGATCCTGCGTCCACGACTCCGAGGCGTCCAGCACCGGCAGCTTGCGCACAAAGGTGTTGATGTCCGTCAGCTGCTTCTCGAGGAACAGGAGGTACGCCACCGGCACATCGCTCACCAGCACCCGTCCGTCCACGGTGACATCGGCGCGCGCGGCACAGTTCGCCCAGTCCTTGGTGGCGGTCACGTCGAACAGCCGGGTCAGCGTTTTCGCGGTGTCCCGCAGCACGTCCTCGGCCTTCACCTGGACCCGGGTGGACTCGGGCGGCAGCTGCTCGCCCTCCTCGTCCTTGGGCTGGTAGGTCCGCGAGATGCCGGCGAGCAGAGCGGGCTTCTGCAGCCCGTGATGGGCCGCCGTCAGGTCCTGGTGCGCCTTGGACTTGACGCCCTTCTCCACTGCGATGATCTGATTGAGTTTCGCCACGTCGATCAAGTTATCAAAACCGAACAGGCCCGTTCGAACCAATATTCAGAGCCCTCTGGGGAGTTCCCACCATGGAGACAGCCGTCATCGCGGTCATCGGCACCCTGCTCGGTTCGGTGATCACCCACTTCTTCCAGCGTCAGACGGCCGACCGCACCGCTGCCCTGGCCCGTAGCGAACAGCTGCGCCAGGAGCGGATCTCCGCCTACAGCTCCTTCGCCGGGGCTCTCGTCGACTACCGGCGCGGCCAGAACGACCGGTGGTACCGGGCGCAGGAGTCGGCCGGCAGCACGGCGGCCGAGGAGGCCCGTATCGATTCCTACCGGCTGCGCTCGGGCGCTCATCAGGCGCTGATCCGCGTCGAGTTGGTCTGTGACGACCCGCAGGCGCTGGCGCTGGCCGCGTCCGCCTTCGAAGTGACGAACTGTATGCACGAGGCACCGGACGAGGCGGACCGGTCGCGCCGTTCGGAACAGGCCCGCGAGACGCTGTCCGAGTTCATCGGGGCGGCTGCACCGGGCGTTCGCTAAGGGGCGTGCGTCTGGGGCGTTCGCTAGGTGGAGCTCGCCAGGGGCGTTCGTCAGGGGGAGTTCGTCAGGCTTTGACGCCGAGCACCCGCACCGGCCGTCCGGCGAGATATGCGGCGATGTCCTCGACGGCCCCGTGGAAGTACGCCTCGTAGTTGCGCCGCGTGACATAGCCGAGGTGCGGCAGACCGAGGAAGTTCGGCGCGGTGCGCAGCGGATCGTCGGCGGGCAGTGGCTCGGCCTCGAAAACGTCGGAGCCCGCTCCGGCGATCCACCCGTCCTGCAACGCCCGTACCAGCGCGGCCTGATCGACGATCGCCGCCCGCGAGGTGTTGACGAGAAAGGCCGTACGCCGCATCCGCTTCAGCTCGTTCGCACCGATCAGATGGCGGGTGCGGTCGCTGAGCTGCAGATGTACGGAGACGAAGTCCCCGGCTTCCAGGAGCTCTTCGAGCGAGGCCGCGCGGACTACCTGGTGCTCCGCGGCCCGCTCGTCGGTGAGGTTCTGGCTCCAGGCCATGACGTCCATGCCGAAGGCGTGGCCGACGCGGGCGACCTTCGCGCCGATCTTGCCGAGGCCGAGGAGTGCGAGCCGGCGGCCGTGCAGGTCGGCGCCGATCGTGGACTGCCAGGCGCCGTTCTCCCGCAGCGCCGAGCCCTCCGGCACCACATGGCGGGCCAGACCGAGGATGAGCGCCCAGGTCAGCTCGGCGGGCGGCTCGGAGTTGCTGGGGGTGCCGCAGACGGTGACGCCGTGCCGGGCGGCGGCTTCGAGGTCGATGGAGGCATTGCGCAGACCGGTGGTGATCAGCAGCTCGAGCCGCGGCAGCCGGGCGAACAGCGACTCGTGGAACGGAGTCCGCTCGCGCATCGCGACAAGGATCTCGCAGTCGCCGACGGCCGCCACCAGCTCGTCCTCGGACCCGAAGTGGTCCTGCAGCGACCGGACTTCGACCTCACCGGCGATCGTGGACCAGTCCGCCATGGTGAGCGCGACGTCCTGATAGTCGTCGAGCACGGCACAGTGCAGCGTCATGGGAGCGGAGCGTACCTGGTGGGTACGGTACGGGCATGGACCTGGTGGTGATCGAACCACTGAAGGGACGGCACTGCGCCGAGTGCCGTCAGGGGCCGCTGCCGATGCATCTGCTGGAGTTCAACGCGCCGGTCTGTCTGGACTGCGCGGACCTCGCCCATCTGGTGTATCTGCCCAGAGGTTCGGCCGCGCTCACCCGGCGGGCCCGCGAGGCGAGTTCGCTGTACGCGGTCGTGGTGCGCTTCCACCGCACCCGCAGGCGGTACGAACGGCAGGGCCTGCTGGTCGAGGAGGCGGCGCTGGCCCGCGCCGAGGCCGCGTGCCTGGCGGACGCGGATGTACGGGCCCGTCGCCGGGACCGGGACGCGGCCCGCCGGGCCGCGCAGGACGTGCGGTTCACGGCCGAGCTGACCGCCGAGATCCTGCGGCTGTTCCCGGGCTGTCCGCTCGACCGCGCCCGGGACGTCGCCGAACACACCTCGGAGCGCGGCAGCGGCCGTGTGGGCCGCACCGCGGCGGGCCGCTCACTCGAGGAAGGAGCGGTCACGGCCGCGGTGCGGGCTTCCGTACGGCATCTCGACACCGAGTACGACGCCCTGCTGATGGCCGGGGTGGCCCGTCACGAGGCGCGTACCAGGGTGGCGGCGGCGATCGACGCGGTACTGGCGTACTGGCGTGACGGGACAGGACCGGCTCACTTCCCGGCGGGCCGGCAGCGGCGGTAGAGCATCGCGCCGCCGAGCAGCAGCGCGGCGCTCGTCGGTACGGCGAACCCGAGCTGTCCGGCGCCGGTCTGGGCGAGGCCGGCGGTCCGCTCCTGCGCCTGGGGCGACGGCGGATGCGGGGTGACGGTCTTCGGCGGTGAGACGGGCTTCGTGCGGGCCGGGGGCTTCGATCCTGGGTTGTTGGACGAGGAGTTGCCCGTGGCGGGGTTGCCGATGCCGACGACGTTCACGGAGTTGCCGGTGACATTGACCGGGACGTCGACCGGGAGCTGTACGCCGTTGCCGGAGAGGACGCCGGGGGAATCCTTTCTGCTCCCTTCGGCCGTGGCGCCTCCCTCGTTTCCGTGGCCGTGGCCGTGGCGGGAGCCGCCGCGCGAGGTGTTCTCGCAGCTGTTGCCGATGGCCGGGTTGAGCAGTCCGACGACATTGACCGTGTTGCCGCAGACGTTGACCGGGACGTTCACCGGAAGCTGCACCGTGTTCCCGGCCAGCAGTCCGGGCGAACCAACCGCACTGCCGTCCGCGTTCGAGTCGGCCTGCGCATGACCCGCCATGGCGAGCGCGCCACCCGTGAGCATCACGGTGGCCAGACCCTTGCGGTGAACCTGCCTCATGGGTTCCTGCCTTCAGGAGACGTTCACGGGCCCTCGCCCGCATCCGGGTAACGACGCCGTGGGGCCATTCGGGTTACGGCTGGCGGGCCTTTCACCCCATCGAGTGTGTGCCGTACCGAACAAGGGTCTGGGTCGGGTGATCTCGTCGGCCCACGGCCAAGGCGGTGTCAGAGTCTCTAGCGGACACGACCTAGCCCTCGTATTCCTGAATACGGCGACCGTGGCGACGCTCGGTCAACGCGGGCAGCTCCGCCGTGAGTTCGGCGACGATCGTCGGTACGTTGAGAGTCAGCAGCCGCCGGTCCTTCATGAGGATCCGGCCGTCGACCACCGTCGTGCGTACGTCCGAGGAACGCGCGCTGTGCACCAGCGCCGCCGCGGTGTCGTGCAGCGGCTGGACATGCGGCCCGGTCAGATCCACCAGGATCAGATCGGCCCGCCGGCCGGGCGCGAGCGCGCCGATCTGCTCGCCGAGGCCGACGGCCCGGGCGCTCTGCGTGGTGGCGTGGTCGAGCGCCTGCCGCGCGGTCAGCCAGGTCGGGTCGTGCTCCGTGGATTTCTGCACGAGCGCGGTGAGCGCCATGCTCTCCCACACGTCGAGCGTGCTGTTGGACGCGGCGCCGTCGGTGGCAAGACCGACGGGGATCCCGGCGGCCGCGAGCCCGCGGATCGGCGTCGTGCTGTCCCAGGCGAACTTGAGATATCCCCGGGGCGCGCTGGCGACCGCGATACGCCCGGTGCCGTGCTGGAGCAGCGGCAGATCCTTCTCGGTGATCCCGGTGCCGTGCGCGATGAGCAGATCCACATCGAGCAGCCCGGCGCGCCGCAGCACCTCGATGGGTGTACGCCCGTACCGCTCAAGGCTGTTGTCGGTCTGCGCCCGGTTCTCGGCCGCGTGGATGTGCACCAGCAGCCCGTGCTCGCGCGCCAGCTCGGCGGTGGCCTCGAGGTCGGCGTCCTCGACGGTGTACGGGGCGTGCGGGGCGAGCGAGGTGGTGATCCGGCCGTCGGCCGCGCCCCGCATCCGCAGCGCGAAGTCGAGCGACTGCTCCCTGCCTTCGGGCCCCTGGCTGGAGAAGTAGGCCCAGCCGAGGTTGGCGCGCAGTCCGCTCTCGACGACGGCGGCGGCCACCCGGTCCATCGAGAAGTAGTGATCGGCGAAGGTGGTGACGCCGCCCTGGATCATCTCGGCGCAGGCCAGTTGAGCGCCGAGCTCGACGACCCGGTCCGTGAGGTTGGACTCGATCGGCCAGATCCAGTCGTTGAACCACTCCTCGACGGGCAGGTCCTCCGCGATGCCGCGCAGCGCGACCATCGGCGTGTGGACATGGCAGTTGATCAGCCCGGGCATGGCGAGCTGTCCGCGTGCGTCGAGCCGCTCGGCCGCGGGCAGGTCGGCCGCCTCGCGGGCGGACGTCACGGCGTCGACCAGCCCGTCGCGTACGACGACGGCGGCGTCCTCGACGAACCGGATCTCGCCGTCCTCGCCGTGCACGAGGACTGTGCAGCCCTCAATGACGAGATCGACCATCTGTGCCTCCTCCTGATGCGGTCCACGTTCAAGTGTGTCGGTTCGTCCGCGACAGGGCCGCGCGTTCCGCCGCTCATGTGGGTGGTATCCGGCCGAACTTGGCATATGGCCAGGCTGCGCGGCGGAACGCTTGCCACAGCGAGCCCGCCGTCAGTCCGCCGGTCTGTACGCCACTCAGCCGGCCAGTGAAGGGATCCCGCACGTGCCCAAGCTCAAGCAGCGCTCTCTGGTCGCCGTCGCCGGTGCCGCCGTCGCCGTTCTGACGGTGGCCGCGCCGTCCGCCACTGCCGCGCTCGACGGCGCTCGGCCGAAGGCGGCCACGGTCCAGACGGCCACGGCTCGGTCGGCCACGGCTCAGTCGGCAGCCGCCCGTGCCAGTGCGTATGTCGAGACGCGGCTCTTCTTCGGTACGGAACGGCCCGACGGCGGCCCCGATGTGACCGACGCGCAGTTCATGGCCTTCGTCGACCGCCAGGTCACCCCGGGCTTTCCGGACGGGCTGACCATCCAGGACGGCCGCGGGCAGTGGCGGGACGCCAACGGCACGATCGAGCGGGAGTGTTCGTACGAACTGATCCTTCTCTACCCGGCCAAGGAGGCACGCGCGCGCGGCCCGCTGATCGAGCGGATCCGCGAGGCGTACATGAAGGAGTACGGGCAGGAGTCGGTGCTCCGGCTGGACGAGGCGACGCTCGCGGACTTCTGACCGCCCGGGTCGGTCGTCAGCTCGTTCGCCGGGTCGTTGAGTGCTATGGATCCGCCTCGGGCAGGGCAGTTCTCTCCCATGACGGATCGCCCGCTCCTGCTCCTCGACGTCGACGGCCCGCTCAATCCTTACGCGGCACGCCTGCCGCGACTGCGCGGCTACGCCACCCACCGCCTCCACCCGGCGAACTGGCTCTCCCGCCAGACCCCCGGCTCCCGCAGCCACCGCCGGGGGCTGCGGGTGTATCTCCATCCGTCCCACGGGGCACGGTTGACCGGACTGCCCTTCGAACTGGCCTGGGCGACCACCTGGATGCACGAGGCCAACACCATGATCGCGCCGGGCGTCGGCCTGCCCGCCGACCTTCCGGTGATCGAATGGCCGGAACTCTTCGCCAAGGATCCCGACGGCCTCTACTGGAAGACCAGGCCGCTGCTGGAGTGGGCGGCGGGCCGTCCGTTCGCCTGGGTCGACGACATGATCACGGACCTGGACACGGCGCATGTCGCGGCTCATCACGACGCACCGGCGCTGCTGCTGCGGATTCATCCGAGGCGAGGGCTGCGGGCTGCGGACTTCACGACACTGCGGGAGTGGGCGCAGGGGCTGTGAGCCTGTCGATACGGGCGCGGGCGCCCTGCTGTTGCGGTCTGTCCGTGACGCGCGGGTCAGCCGCCCTGGCCGCCGATGTGGATGTTCCCGATCGTGCCCGTCTGGATGACCGGGCCGTGCTGCGTGCCGCCGCTGATCGTGTTGTGGACGTTGACCGTGGGCGTATGAGAATCGCCGGGTGCCAACTCGTCCAGCAGGGCGCGTAGTTCCGCCGCCGCCTGCGGGTCGGCCCGGAGCGTGCGGCGCATGCGGGAGCGCCATTCGGCCTGGATGTCGGCTGCCGCTTCCTCGTCCTGGGCCTGCTGTGCTTCAGCCAGTTCGGCACGGGACTCGTCCAGGTAGGCGCCGACGATCTCGGAGTCGGCCGATTCCCGTGCGAAGAACCGCACGACGCGGTCCCGCACCGAACCCCAGCCGTCCGTGACCATCCCCTGGACGAGCGCGGTCGCTCCCGCCGCCGCCAGCGACACCAACTCGGCTTCCACGAGGCCTCCTTCGGCCGTTGGCAGGTCCCCGTAGAAGCCTAGCCGCTCACCTGTCGAGGAGTGCGGTGAGCGCGCCCACCGGGTCGGCGTCCGGGGTGCCGCGGGGCCACCAGTCCTCGCGGTCCGGGTCCGACTCGTAGCCGTACCAGAGTCCGTCTCTGCCGAAGCGGAGCTGGAGCGAGCGCGTCGACAGGTGGTTGCGCCAAGGGCGGAAGTGCGGGAAGTCGGCCGCTATGAGGGCGGGTCGGGCGCGGTCGAAAGGGCCGGCCGGCGGATCCCAGGGCTCTTCCAGTACGTCCAGGGCGGCCCGGCCGCCCTGCCGCCAAGCGGCCACCGCGCGGGCGAGGTCGGTGGGGCTGTGATCGGTGGCGGCGGCGAGATCACGGTAGAGCGCGCGGGTCGACGCGGTCAGCCCCGAGCCGGGATGGGCCGCGGCCAGCCGGACCGCGTCCTGCCAGGGGCTGAGTTCCGCGGTGGGATCGGTGCCGGTGGCGAGGAGCGTATGGGCGCGGGCCGCGGCCTCGGTGGCGAGCAGGTCCAGCGCGAGCGGGTCGGGCGCGCCGGGCGAGTGCGGGTAGGCCGGCGGGCGGCCCGGGTGGGCGGGGACGGGGAAGGGCGGCGGGAGGAGCAGGAGCGAACGTGCGGCGAGCGCCTCGTGGGCGGGGACCGTCGGCATGGGCGTCGCGGTGGCGGCGGCGGTGCGCTCGGCCGCCGACCGGGTGGCGTTGCGCCGGGAGAGCGCGGCGAGGATCTCGCGCTCTCCCATCCCGCGCATCAGGAACAGCACGAACGGGTCCTCGTCCAGCAGCCGCGCCGTCTGGTAGCAGAGCGCCGCCGCGTGCTTGCACGGGTAACCGTCGTCCGGGCACGAGCAGTCGGGGATCAGATCGCCCGGCGCGGGCAGCAGATCCACCGCGGCCGCGAGCCCGTGCGGCACGTCCTTGTCGAGCAGCGCCGCGATGTGGTCGGGGCGGGCGGCGGCCGCGGCTAGGAAGTCGTCCCAGTCGTCGTCGGTGAGGGTCCGCAGCCGGATCTCCGTGCGGTACGGGCGCGGTCGGCTGCCGTGGACGTACGCCATGACGCGTCCCGGTGTGACCGTGATCGCGTCGACATGGCCGCGGCCCGCATACGCCCGGCCCCTGGCCAGCCTGGCGGCGTCCAGCGCCGTGTCCTCCAGCGCCTCCACCCACGCGTTCCCCCACCAGCTGGACGCGAACTCCTCGCCCGTGAGCGGCTCCAGCGCCGGGAAGGTGCGCCTGCGGTCGTCGTGCCCGGACTGCGGGAAGCCGCCGCGGCGGTCGCGCGGTGTCATGACGGCCTCCGCAGGGAGACGAGATCGGCCAGCTCGCGGTCGGTCAGCTCGGTCAGCGCGGCCTCTCCGGAGCCGAGGACCGCGTCGGCCAACGCCCGCTTCGAGGCGAGCATGTCCGCGATCCGGTCCTCCACCGTGCCCTCGGCGATCAGCCGGTGGACCTGCACCGGCTGGGTCTGGCCGATGCGGTAGGCCCGGTCGGTGGCCTGCTCCTCAACCGCCGGGTTCCACCAGCGGTCGAAGTGGACGACATGGCCTGCCCGGGTCAGATTCAGACCGGTGCCGGCCGCCTTGAGCGAGAGCACGAAGACCGGAATCTCGCCGGACTGGAAGCGGTCCACCATGCGTTCGCGCTCCGCCACCGGCGTTCCCCCATGCAGGAGTTGGGATCCGATCGCCTGGGACGTCAGGTGCGCCGAGATCAGGCGGGCCATGGAAACGTACTGGGTGAAGATCAGGACCGAGCCCTCCTCGGACAGGATCGTCTCCAGCAACTCGTCGAGCAGGGCGAGCTTCCCGGAGCGGCCGGCGAGTCGTACCCCCACCGCCGGCCCGGCGTTCCCAGTCCTGTGTTCCTTCAGGAACTGCGCGGGGTGATTGCAGATCTGCTTGAGGTCCGTGAGCAGCTTCATCACCAGCCCGCGGCGCGCGATGCCCTCCGCGCCCGCGATCGCCGCCATCGTCTCCCGTACCACCGCCTCGTACAGCGACGCCTGCTCGCGGGTGAGCGCGACGGGATGGTCCGACTCGGTCTTGGGCGGCAGTTCGGGCACGATGCCCGGGTCGGACTTCTTGCGCC
The DNA here is from genome assembly GCF_044334895.1 of Streptomyces sp. NPDC020681. Taxonomy (NCBI): domain Bacteria; kingdom Bacillati; phylum Actinomycetota; class Actinomycetes; order Kitasatosporales; family Streptomycetaceae; genus Streptomyces; species Streptomyces sp. NPDC020681. The sequence continues at coordinate 87,493 of NZ_JBIRTX010000020.1, forward strand.
GCAGCAGGAACGGCCGGACCAGCCGGGACAGCCGCTCCACCGCGTGTTCGTCCTCGCCGTTCTCCACCAGGCGGGCATGGCGCGAGCGGAAGGCCTTCAGCGGGCCGAGGAGGCCGGGGGTCGTCCAGTCCAGGAGCGCCCACAGCTCGGAGAGGTTGTTCTCCACGGGGGTGCCGGTCAGCGCGACACGGGCGGGGGACGGGATGGTGCGCAGTGCCCTGGCCGTCGCCGAGAACGGGTTCTTCACGTGCTGCGCCTCGTCGGCGACGACCATCCCCCAGGTGTGTCCGGCCAGCCGCTCCGCGCTCGAACGCATCGTGCCGTACGTGGTGAGGACGAAGCCGCCGTCGGCGTCGGCCAGGGTGCGGTCGGCGCCGTGGAAGCGGCGGACCGGCACGCCGGGCGCGAACCGGACGATCTCCCGCTGCCAGTTGCCGAGGAGCGAGGCCGGGCAGACCACCAGCGTCGGCGCGGGACGGTCGCGGTGGAGGTGGAGGGCGATCACCGTCACCGTCTTGCCGAGGCCCATGTCGTCGGCGAGGCAGCCGCCGAGGCCGAGCGAGGTCATCAGGTCCAGCCAGGCCAGGCCGCGGAGCTGGTAGTCGCGCAGCGTGGCGGTGAGGCCGGCCGGCGGCGGCAGGGGTTTGGCGCCGGCGGTGAGCCGGTCGCGCAGCGCCGCCAGTGTGCCCGTCGGCACGGCCTCCACCGTCTCGCCGTCCACCTCAGCCGTCCCGGCCAGCGCCACGGCCAGCGCGTCGACCGGCTGAAGCAGGCCCAACTCCCGCTTGCGCGCCTTGCGTACGAGATCCGGGTCGACCACCACCCACTGGTCCCTCAGCCGCACGACCGGCCGGTGCGACTCGGCCAGCACGTCCATCTCGCGCTCGGTCAGCGGCTCGCCGTCGAGCGCCAACTGCCAGTTGAACTTGAGCAGTTCCTCGCTGTCGAAGAACGGGGTGCCGTCCGTCGCCGAACCTGGCGCGGGCCGTACGACCGCGGCGGCGGAGAGCGTGCGCGCCAGCTCCTTCGGCCAGTGCACGGCCACTCCGGCGGCGGCCAGCCGTGCCGCGCCCGGTCCCAGCAGCTCGTACAACTCGTCCTCGGTGAGCGACAGCACATCCGGCACAGCCCGCTCGAGGAGCCGGGCGAGCGGCGGCCAGACCCTGGCCGCGCGGCGCAGCGCCAGTACCGCGTCGATCCTGGCGCGCGGGCCGAACTGCTCCTCGCCGTCGCCCGCCCACAGTCTGGCGGCGTCGATGACCAGAGTCGGATCGGCGAGGCTGTGCACCTGGACGAGGGCCGCTCCGGCACTGCGCTCGGCACCCTCCTCCGCCTTGCCGTCCGCGGTGTCGAAGAGCTCGAACGCCGACAGGTCGAGCCGCAGCGAGACCCGCACGCCCGCGTCCATGCCCGCAGCCGCCTCAGCAGCCCACTCCCGCGCTCCGGGCAGATACTGCGCGGCGACGGCCGCGAACGGCGCTCCGGCCGCGTGGGCCGCCGCGGGCGTACGCGGCAGCGTGTCGGCCACCGCGTCGAAGAAGGACCGCACCAGCGCTTCGGGGTCGGGCAGCCGCGGCGGGCCCAGCCCCTCGACCGGGGTGGCATACGCCTCGTACGGCATGGCGGCGGCGATGGCCCGCAGCTGAGCGATGTCGTCCGCGTCCAGCGGGCCCGCGCGCCAGGCGTCGTGGTCGGTCGGGGTCAGGCCGGGCAGCAGCCTGCCGCGGGCCACCAGATGCAGTGCGTGCAGGGCGGCGGCTCCCCAGCAGGCCGCTGCGGGGTGAGCGGCGGCGTCCTGGCGTGCGCGGGCCAGCAGCGGCACGGCCTCGGCGACGGGCAGCAGCACGGCGGGCACGGGCGTGATGCGGACGCCGGTGTCCACGGGATCCGCCGTGTCGACGGCGGTGACCGCGGTATCCGCTTGGTGGACGACGGTGGCTGCCGCATGGACGACGGTGATCTCGGCGGTGGCGTCCTGGAGCAGCTCGCCGGCGGGGTCCCAGAAGGCGATCCGGCCCTCACGCGGCAGCGCCGCCGGGACGAAGACGGCGGCACACCTGTGCAGCGGCGAATACGGCGTCGCGGACGTCACCGGGTCACCTCCCTCCCACCGGTCGTGTAACGAAGTACTCGAGTACTCGATCTACGACCTTACGGGCGGGGTCTGACAACGGGGCTCCACAGCTGGTCAGCGCCGGTCTCGGACACTCGGCACCCAACGCCCGGCGCCCGGTGCCCAGCACCCGGCGCCCGACCCGGGCTCACGCCGCGGGCGGCAGCGGATGGGTCGGCTCCGTGTCAACGGCCGGAGGGCCCAGCTCCAGCTCCAGTTCCGACTCCGACTCCGACTCCAGCGCCGACGTCTCGAACTTGTCCGGCTTCTCCGCCTCGACCACCGGCGCGGGCGCCTGCGCCCTGCCCTGTTCCGGGGGTACGGGCATCTGAGCACGCTCCAGGAAGCGGAGCAGCTCCACCGGGAAGGGCAGCACCAGCGTGGAGTTCTTCTCCGCCGCGACGGCCACCACCGTCTGGAGCAGCCGCAGTTGAAGTGCCGCCGGCTCCTTGGACATCACGCCGGCCGCCTCGGCCAGCTTCTTCGACGCCTGGAGCTCCGCGTCCGCGTTGATCACACGGGCCCGCCGCTCCCGGTCCGCCTCCGCCTGCCGCGCCATCGACCGCTTCATCGCCTCGGGCAGCGAGACGTCCTTGATCTCCACCCGGTCGATCTGCACACCCCAGCCGATCGCCGGACTGTCGATCATCAACTCCAGCCCCTGATTCAGCTTCTCCCGGTTGGACAGCAGATCGTCCAGATCGCTCTTGCCGATGATCGACCGCAGCGACGTCTGCGCCATCTGCGAGACCGCGAAACGGTAGTCCTCGACGTTGATGATCGCGTTCGGGGCGTCGACCACCCGGAAGTAGACGACCGCGTCCACGCGGACCGTCACGTTGTCCCGGGTGATGCCTTCCTGGGCGGGCACGGGCATGGTCACGATCTGCATGTTCACCTTGCGCAGCCGGTCGACGGCCGGAACGATCATGGTGAATCCCGGATCGCGCACGCCTCCGTGCAGCCGGCCGAGGCGGAACACCACGCCACGCTCGTACTGCTTGACCACCTTCGCCGCCGCCATTGTGTACACCAGCGCCGCGGACGCGGCGGACACCACCGCGACCACCAGCTCCTCGACCATCAGGGCACCCCCTACCGTCCGAGCCGGATTTCCATTATCACACCATTCCGGGCGAATGCAGGAAGGCCGCACCCTGGGCGGATGCGGCTTTTCCTGAGGCGCGGCAGTGGGCCGGACGCCCCTCGGCTAGACGCGCTTGCGGACGAGCGCGACCAGGTCAGCCGTGTGATTGCGCCGCGCCCAGGCGATCCCCGCGAAGACGAAGAAGAGGATCACAGGAGTGATCGCGTACTGGCCGTCGAAAACGGTCACCTGATAGGTGAACGCGCCGATCATCAGGCCCATGAAGGCGATCGCCGAGACTCCGGAGAGGATCGGGATGAGCAGCGCGACCGCGCCGGCCAGCTCCAGACCGCCCATCAGATACATGAACCAGTCGCCGTAGCCGATCTTGTCGAAGGACTCCGCCGCGGAGGAGTGGCCGACCAGCTTGGGGGCCGCGCTCGCGACGCCCATGAAGAGTGCGAGCACTATCTGGAGCGCGCGCGTGGCAATGTCCGCGCGGCGGCTCAGATGCGTTCCGGTAACGGCGGCGGGGGCGGTGCTCGCGGTGGCGGCGGTGTTCGTGGCGGACATGGTGGTCTCCTCCGGTTTGCGGTCCGTAGCGCTTTCGAGGAGGTAGACCGGGAGGGCGCGGCGGACTCATCGCTCGCCCGCACACGAATTTCGGCTCTTTCAGGTCCCGTTCTCGAACCCCAGAGCTCGAACCGCTCAGAGCTCACGCCGGCAAATCGCTCAGAGCTCGAACCAGCCGTGCCCGCCGTACCAGTGACGGCCCGCCCGAAGATGGTCACCGATGGCCCGCTCCAGGCTGGTGCGCCGCGGCAGCGCGACCGGCGGCACCTCGGGATCGCCGAAGACAAAGGCCACCGGGCTCTCGTCGTCGGCCTCCTTCTCCTCGTACGCGGGCCGGAACCGGTCCTGGAAACGGCGAATGTTGGAGTCCTTCGGCAGATACTCGGCGAGCTGCGGATCGAGCAGCCAGGAGTGGCAGGTGGCCACGCGATAGCGCTCCGCCGGGAAGTGCCGCGCGAAGAACTCCCGGGCCCGGTCCAGCGACCGGTTGCAGGCCTCGGGTGTGATCGGCCCCAGGAAGTCCGGAATGTGCATGTCCAGTACGAAGTCCCCGGGCCCGAGCGGCAGTCCGGCCGCCCGTACGGCCGCGCCGGTACGGCTGCTGAGCCGGGAGCGCTCGAACTGCAACCGCCCCAGTTGGTAGATCTCGCCGCGGAAGTGCAGGCCGAGCCAGCCCGGTATCAGCAGCCCGCCCGTGCCGCGCCGCCTGCGGTGCACGGCCATCTGGCGGCCGAGGTCGGCGAGTGTGCGGCGGGAGACATCGGCCGGAACGGACCGCTCACGGTGGTACGCCCGGATCTGCGGGAGCGCGGCGAGCAGTACGAACACCGGCAGATAGCGACCGGTCGGGCCCGGGTGATCGTCGCTTCTCGGCGCCTCCCAGCGGCCGTCGATCTTCCCCATGTCCCGCACGAGCTCCCGGACGCTCGCCTCCAGGGTCCGCCGCAGCAAGGGATCGGCCGTCATCCGGCCGCGCAGCGCGAGGAGTTCGTTGATGTCCTCGTGCGGCACCGCCAGATCCAACAGCGACTCCGCCAGATCGTCCGCTTCGGGCAGCTCCGCCCACGCGCTTGTCACGTGCGACTCCCCCTCCGGGTCAGTTGTGCGGATATCTGTCGTACGGGTGCACCGGTTCGCCGTGTCCCGCGGCGGCCTGCTCGATCTGCAGGGAGAGGTCCTCCGCGAGCTCGGCGACGACGCCCCGCCCCTCGGTCAACACCACCCAGGATGCTGGCAGTTGCACCCCGCCGTACTGCGCGCCGAGGAGATTGCCGCAGATCGCACCCGTCGAGTCGCTGTCGCCCGAGTGGTTGACGGAGAGCAGCAGAGCCTCGGCCACGTCCTTCGTACCGGCGAGCGCACAGTAGACGGCCATGGCGAGGGCCTCCTCCGCGACCCAGCCCGCACCGAGCGTCTCCACCTTCTCGGCGGTCGGCCCGCCGCCCGCCGCGGCCAGGCCGACGGCGGCCCGCAGGGCCGTGTGCGTCTCCTCGTGGTTGCGGTAGCCGCGCAGCAGCTCCATGGCGCGCAGTACGGCCCCTTCGGCGGAGTCGCCCTCCAGCAGATGAGCGATGATCGCGGCGAACGCGCCCGCCGCGTAGTACCCGGTCGGATGGCCGTGTGTGATCTGCGCGCAGTGTGCTGCGAGCTCGAAGGCCACCCGCGGCGGCGCGCCGACGAGCCCGAACGGCGCGGACCGCATCACGGCGCCGCATCCCTTCGACGCGGTGTTCACCGGCCCCGGATCGCCCAACTCGCGCCTCGGGTCGGGCACATACTGCTGCGCGAGCCCGCTCAGACACGCATTGCCGGGCGCGCGGCGCGCATACAGAAACGGCTGCTCCCGCAGCCATCCCGTCCTGACGACGTCGTTCTCCGCCCGCGGCGGCGGCGCCGGATTGGTCTGTGTGTCCAGCCATCGCTGGTACGCATTGCGCACACAGGCGGTCTCGGCGCCGCCGGTGCCCTTGCTTGCCGCTCTGGCCCGCGCGCGGACGAGGCCCTCGACCGTGAACAGCGTCATCTGGGTGTCGTCCGTGATCCGCCCGGTCACGCCCTCGGCGTCCGGCACGAGTCCCGTCACGCCGTGCTCGCCGTAGGTCCTGCGGATCGCGTCCAGAGAGAGGAACTCCACGGGATTGCCCAGGGCGTCGCCGACCGCCCCGGCGACCAGACACCCCCGGATCCTGGCCCGGCGGACGGCCGTGCTCTCCCATGACTGCTTGTCCACTTGCTCGGCTCCTCGACGTCGGGTCCGGGTGCATCCTTGAGTGGGAGATGCGATTGCCATGCGCACTGGGAGTGAACCGACAACTGCACGCAGTCCCCTGCGGATGCGGTTCTGGCTGAGTGTATGGGGCCTGATCTGGGCCGCAGCGGGAACGGCCGCCTTCGCGCTGGCGGCGCGCCCCGGCTGGGCGGCGGCCTGCGGTGTGCTGCTGCTGATCGTCACCGTCGATCTGTCTCTGGTCCTGCGCCATATCCGGCAGGGGCCGCACTATCAGCCGGGCCGTGACATACCGCCGTACGAACCGGACCACGGCGGCCCTCGGCGCTAGCGCCGGCTCCCGCCCGAGTCCTCAGGCTCCCGTGTCGAAGCGGGCGGCCTTCAGATACTCCGGCTTCGGGTCGAGCGCCGCCGCCAGCCGGAAGTGGCGCTGGGCCTGTTCGGGCCGGCCCGCGCGTTCGTAGGTACGGGCCAGCGCGAAGTGCGCGAAGGCGTTGTCCGGCTCGCGCTCCAGGACCATCTCGAACTCGAGCTCGGCCGGGCGCAGTTGGGCCGCGGCGAAGAAGGCGCGGGCCCGCAGCAGACGGGCGGCTGTGTTCTCCGGGTGGGCGGCGATGACCGAGTCCAGCAGCTTCACGGCTCCACGCGGATCACGCGCGGCGAGCAACTGCTCCGCCGCGCGGTAGTCGATGACGTGTGTCTCCGGATTGCTCTTGGGCACGGTCAGCATCCTTCCCCTCGCTGCAGGGTTCCAACACAGCTCCGGGCAGCGGTATTCCGAAAGGCCGTCGACCAGCACGTCCCGCGGGTCTTCCGGGTCGTACTCGGAAACCTGACGGGCGGCCGACAGTGCCCCCGGGCCCTAACGGGAGCTCTCCGCCGCCCGCTTCGTCAGTTCCGCCCAGACCTTGTGGACCTGGGGTTCCAGATTCTCCAGCGGCCCGTCGTTGTCGATGACCAGGTCCGCGATGGCCCGCCGCTGCTCGCGGGTCGCCTGGGCCGCCATCCGCGCCCCGGCCTCCTGCTCCGTCATTCCGCGCAGCCGTACCAGCCGGTCCAGCTGGGTCTCGGGCGATGCGTCCACGACGATCACCAGGTCGTAGAAGGCGGCCAGGTTGTTCTCGGTGAGCAGCGGTACGTCGTGGATCACCACGGCGTCCTGGCCCGCGGCCTTCTCCAGCTCCTGGGAGCGCGCGCCCACCAGCGGGTGCACGATCGCGTTGAGCGTGGCCAGGCGGTCCGCGTCGGCGAAGACGATCGAGCCGAGCTTCGGCCGGTCCAGGTTGCCTTCGGCGGTCAGGATGTCCGGGCCGAAGGCTTCGACGACGGCCGCGAGCCCGGCAGTTCCGGGCTCGACGACCTCGCGGGCGATCTTGTCGGCGTCGATCAGTACGGCTCCGTACGACTCGAGCAGCCGGGAGACTTCGCTCTTGCCGGCACCGATTCCGCCGGTCAGGCCCACCTTCAGCATGACCGGCAGCCTAGGCCCTGCTCCCGTTCGGTTACGCGTCGCCCTCGCGCTCCGCGAGGAAGCGCTCGAACTCGAGGCCGATCTCGTCCGCGGACGGCAGATCCACCGGCTCCGCGACCAGGCTGCCCCTGGTCTCCGCGCCCGCCACCGCGTCGTACTGGTGCTCAAGGCCCTGCACCAGGGCGACCAGCTCCTCGTCGCCCTCGCCGATCTGGCGCTCGATCTCGTTCTGCGTGCGGTGCGCCTCGGTGCGCAGGGAGTGCGCGACGGCCGGCAGGACCAGGCCCGTCGCGGCGGTGATCGCCTCCAGGGCGGTCAGCGCGGCGTCCGGGTAGGAGGAGCGGGCGACATAGTGCGGCACATGCGCCGCAACGCCCAGGACGTCATGGCCCGACTGCATCAGGCGGAACTCGACCAGCGACTCCGCGCTGCCCGGCACCTGTGCCTCGTCGAAGGGGCTGAGGTGGCCCGGCATGAGGTCCGTGCGGTTGCCGTGCGGAGTCAGGCCCACTGGGCGGGTGTGCGGGACGCCCATCGGGATGCCGTGGAAGTTCACCGAGAGCCGCACTCCGAGGCGCTCGACGATCTGCCCGACGGCGGCCGCGAAGCGCTCCCACTCGACGTCCGGCTCGGGTCCGGACAGCAGCAGGAAGGGCGCGCCGGTGGCGTCCTGGACCAGCCGGACATCGATGCCCGGTGTCTCGTACGCGGTCCAGCGGTCACGCCGGAACGTCAGCAGCGGGCGGCGGGCGCGGTAGTCCACCAGCCGGTCGTGGTCGAAGCGGGCCACCACTTGGTGCGGCAGCGTGTCCAACAGGTTGTCGACGATCTGGTCGCCGGTCTCACCCGCGTCCATGTAGCCGTCGAAGTGGTACAGCATCACCAGGCCGGCTGTTTCCTGCGCGAGAGCCATGTCGACGACCGCGAGGCCCTTGGGCTCCCATTCGTACAAATCCTGCGGATCAAGCACGATTACCGCTCCTCCTCGTGTTCCTAGACAAGAACGCGTGGTGACGCACCGGCATTCCCCTCGTACGGAACGAACACCGGGAAGCAGAGGCCCAGTTCGCGATCCGGACGCAGGCCAAGTCCCCTTGCAGCGACGCCTTTTGGTCCGGACCTTGACAGGTCCGGAGGCCGTCCCTACCGTCACGGGGCAGCTCGTGCGTTCAGAACCTCGCCCATCGTTCACATATGAGAAATCCCCTCACCGGGAAGGCGACCCCCACATGCGTACTCGAAAGCTGCTCCCCGCCCTGCTGTCCGGCGTCATCGCGACAGGAGGCCTGGCGCTGCTCGCCACGCCCGCGAAAGCAGCCGCGGTCATCGATGTGACCACGGCCGCGGAGCTGAAGGCCGCTCTCACCGCCGCCAGGCCCGGCGACACGATCCAGCTCGCGGACGGCACGTACACCGGGAACTTCAAGACCACCGCGGCCGGCACCTCCTCCAACCGGATCACGCTGACCGGTTCGTCGAAGGCCGTGCTCACGGCGGGCGGCGGCTATGGACTGCACCTCAACGGCGCCTCGTACTGGACCGTCAAGGGCATCACCGTGACCGGCGGCCAGAAGGGGATCATGACGGACACGGCCGATGGCGTCGTCATCGACTCCGTGACCGTGCACGGCCTCGACATGGAGGGCGTCCACTTCCGCAAGTCCAGCCGCAACGGCGTCATCAAGAACTCGCGGATCTACGACACCGGCAACAACGGCAGGGGCATGGGCGAGGGCGTGTACGTCGGCTCCGCCGGCGGCACCTCCGACAAGAGCGACAACGCGCAGATCCTGAACAACATCATCGGCCCGGACGTCGGCGGCGAGGCGATCGACATCAAGGAAGGCACCACTGGCGCGAAGATCATCGGCAATACCTTCGACGGCCGCGGCCTGACCGGAGCCAACTACGACGACTCCTGGGTCGACGTGAAAGGCAACAACGTCCTCGTCGAGAACAACACCGGCAAGAACACCACGAACAACGGCTACGAGACCCACACCCAGCAGAGCGGCTGGGGCTGCGGAACCGTGTTCCGCGGCAACAAGTCCGATCTGAACGGCGCGAGCGGCGACAAGCGGCTGGCCGTCAATGTCACCAACTTCAGCGGCAGCTGCCCGACGACGGTCTATGCGAGCAACACCGTCACCGGCGGCAAGGGCCTGACGAACATCCCCGTCACGCCCTGACTGTGCCCGTACCTCAGAACGCGGTAAGGCCCGCTCCCCAAAGGGAGCGGGCCTTACTTTCAGCTAGTCACCAGCTGGGGCAGAGCGTCAGCTCTGGCCGCCGGCCAGCATCTCGCGCAGGGCGGCCAGCGCCTCGTCCGACGCCAGGGCGCCGGAGTTGTCGTCCGACTCCGAGGAGTACGAACCGCCGGTGGCACCCGCCGGGGCGCCGGCCGGAGCGGCGGTGCCACCCTCGGCAGCAGCGGCCTCGTCGGCCTCGCGGGACTTGATGACCTGAGCCTGGTGCTGCTCGAAGCGCTGCTGCGCCTCGGCGTACTGGGTCTCCCACGCCTCGCGCTGCGTCTCGAAGCCAGACAGCCAGTCGTTGGTCTCCGGGTCGAAGCCCTCGGGGTAGATGTAGTTCCCCTGGTCGTCGTACGACGCGGCCATGCCGTACAGCGTCGGGTCGAACTCGACCGAGGCCGGGTCGGCACCGAAGGACTCGTTGGCCTGCTTCAGCGACAGCGAGATCCGGCGACGCTCGAGGTCGATGTCGATGACCTTGACGAAGATCTCGTCGTTGACCTGGACGACCTGCTCCGGGATCTCCACGTGGCGCTCGGCCAGCTCGGAGATGTGGACCAGGCCCTCGATGCCCTCGTCGACGCGCACGAACGCACCGAACGGAACGAGCTTGGTGACCTTGCCGGGAACAACCTGGCCGATCTGGTGGGTCCGGGCGAACTGCTGCCACGGGTCTTCCTGCGTCGCCTTGAGCGACAGGGAGACACGCTCGCGGTCCATGTCCACGTCGAGAACCTCGACGGTGACCTCCTGGCCGACCTCGACAACCTCGGAGGGGTGGTCGATGTGCTTCCAGGAGAGCTCGGAGACGTGAACCAGACCGTCGACGCCGCCCAGGTCCACGAAGGCACCGAAGTTGACGATCGAGGAGACGACGCCGGAACGGACCTGACCCTTCTGCAGGGTCGTGAGGAACGTCTGGCGGACCTCGGACTGGGTCTGCTCAAGCCAGGCACGGCGGGACAGGACCACGTTGTTGCGGTTCTTGTCCAGCTCGATGATCTTCGCCTCGAGCTCCTTGCCCACGTAGGGCTGGAGGTCGCGGACACGTCGCATCTCGACGAGAGATGCCGGCAGGAAGCCACGGAGGCCGATGTCGAGGATGAGACCACCCTTGACGACCTCGATGACGGTACCGGTGACGATGCCGTCCTCTTCCTTGATCTTCTCGATGGTGCCCCAGGCACGCTCGTACTGGGCGCGCTTCTTCGAGAGGATCAGGCGGCCTTCCTTGTCCTCCTTCTGGAGAACAAGGGCCTCGATCTCGTCGCCGACCTTGACGACCTCGTTCGGGTCGACGTCGTGCTTGATCGAGAGCTCGCGGCTCGGGATGACACCTTCGGTCTTGTAACCGATGTCGAGCAGGACCTCGTCCCGGTCGACCTTCACGATGACGCCGTCGACGATGTCGCCGTCGTTGAAGTACTTGATCGTCTCGTCGATCGCGGCGAGGAAGGCTTCCTCGTTACCGATGTCGTTGACCGCTACCTGCGGGGTGGTGGCGGTGGTCTCGGTGCTGCTCGTCATGTGGGAAAGGGCTCCGGTACGGACAGTGAGTCGTAGGTACTGCTACGCCGAGAGCCCTTATCGCAGCTGCAGAAGCCGGACAGCCTAGGAAGCGCCGACTCACTCATGCTTCTGAACGAACCATGCCTGAGGGCGCCTCGTGAACCGAGGGGACATACATACAGACGCGAGCGCGGCCTGCTCCGTCTGAGGCGCGCAGGCTCGCAGCGCAACTTGTAGCATACGGGGGCAGCCGGACAGGGTCAATGCGCGAAGGCGCACACCCGGGGCGCATCACCCCATTCCCGGCACAACTAATGTTTGCGGAGGCCACGACGGCCGCCATTGGTCGCGCTCCACGCAAACTACAACGACGGTGAAGATGATCCAAGAGTTCGAGCCCGAAGCCACTCGCCGTAGTGCCGGGGACGCGGAGAGCAGCCGGGCCAGCCGGGGCTGGTGGGACCGGAACGCGGACGAGTACCAGAGCGAGCACGGCCCGTTTCTCGGCGACGACCGCTTTGTATGGGGACCCGAAGGGCTGGACGAGGCAGAGGCCGGGCTGCTGGGTCCCGCCGGGTCGCTGAAGGGGCTGGACATCCTGGAGATCGGCGCCGGCGCGGCCCAGTGCTCACGCTGGCTGGCCGCCCAGGGCGCACGTCCGGTGGCCCTGGACCTCTCGCACCGCCAGCTCCAGCACGCGCTGCGGATCGGCGACGCCCCCGAAAGCGTCGCGGTCCCCCTGGTGGAGGCGGACGCCGGTGCGCTGCCGTTCCGGGACGGCGCCTTCGACATCGCGTGCTCGGCGTACGGCGCGGTGCCGTTCGTCGCGGACCCGGTGCAGGTGTTCTCCGAGGTGCGGCGGGTGCTGCGGCCGGGCGGGCGCTGGGTCTTCTCCGTCACGCACCCGATCCGCTGGGCCTTCCCGGACGAGCCGGGCCCGGAGGGCCTGAGCGTAGCCGCCTCGTACTTCGACCGCACTCCGTATGTCGAACAGGACGAGCGGGGTCGCGCCGTATATGTGGAGCACCACCGGACGATCGGCGACCGGGTGCGGGACGTGGTGGCCGGAGGCTTTCGGCTGGTGGATCTGGTCGAGCCCGAGTGGCCGGCCTGGAACAACCAGGAGTGGGGCGGCTGGTCTCCGCTGCGCGGGAATCTGATCCCGGGCACGGCGATCTTCGTCTGCGTACGAGACTGAAGCAGTGATCTGCGAAGACGCCATGGACCGGCTGCCCGTACGCACCGCCCTGCCCGCGCTGGAGCGGGCGCTGGACGAGCACGGGGCCGCGGTGCTGTGCGCGCCGCCCGGTACCGGCAAGACGACCCTCGTGCCGCTGGTGCTGGCTGAGCGCGGCGCTCGGGTCGTGGTCGCCGAGCCGCGCCGGATCGCGGCGCGGGCGGCCGCGCGGCGGATGGCGTGGCTGCTCGGCGAGAAGGTCGGCAGGCGCGTCGGCTTCACGGTGCGCGGCGAGCGTGCCGTGTCGGCCGAGACGGTCGTCGAGGTGGTCACCACCGGTGTGCTGTTGCAGCGGCTCCAGCGCGACCAGGAGCTCGCCGGCGTGGATGTGGTGATTCTCGACGAGTGCCACGAGCGGCATCTCGACGCGGACACCGTGGCCGCGTTTCTGCTGGATGTACGTGCCGCACTGCGGCCGGAGCTGAAGCTGGTGGCGGCGTCGGCGACCACTGACGCCGCGGGCTGGGCGCGGCTGCTGGGCGATGCGCCGGTGGTCGAGGCGCAGGGCGTCGCGCACCCGGTGGAGGCCGTGTGGGCGCCGCCGGCCAGGCCGGTGCGGCCGCCGCACGGCATGCGGGTCGATCCTGCGCTGCTGACCCATGTGGCCTCGGTGATCCGGCGGGCGCTCGCGGAGCGTACCGGCGATGTGCTGTGTTTTCTGCCCGGAGTGGGTGAAATCGGCCGGGTGGCGGGCCAGTTGGGCGGCGTCGGCGCCGAGGTGCTCCAGGTCCACGGGCGCGCTCCGGCCGCGGTGCAGGACGCGGTGCTCGCGGGCTCCACGGGCGTACGGAGGGTGGTGCTGGCGACGTCGGTGGCCGAGTCGTCGCTTACCGTGCCGGGCGTACGGATCGTGGTGGACGCGGGCCTGGCGCGCGAGCCGCGGATGGACCACGCGCGAGGGCTGAGCGCGCTGACCACCGTCCGGGTCTCGCAGGCGGCGGCCCGCCAGCGCGCGGGCCGGGCCGGCCGTGAGGCCCCGGGCACGGTCTACCGCTGCTGGTCCGAGGCGGAGGACGGCCGCCTCGTCCGGTTCCCCGCACCGGAGATCAAGGTCGCGGACCTGACGGCCTTCGCGCTCCAGGCCGCGTGCTGGGGCGACCCGTCGGCCACGGACCTCGCCCTGCTCGATGCGCCTCCTTCCGGCGCGCTTGCGGCGGCGCGCTCGGTGCTCTTCGCGATCGGCGCGGTCGACGCGGAGGGCCGGGCGACCGAACGGGGCGCACGGATGGCCCGGTTGGGCGTACACCCGCGCCTCGCTCGCGCACTCGTCGACGGCGCACCGGCGGTGGGCGCACGGCGGGCGGCGGAGGTGGTGGCACTGCTGAGCGAGGAGCCACCGCGGGACTACGGCGACGACTTGGCCGCGGCGTGGCGCTCGGCCCGACGTGGCGGCGACGCGTATGCGGCTCGCTGGCGCGCGGAGGCGGCCCGGCTGGACAGAGCCCGTACGGGGCCCGAGGAGCAGCCGCGGACGAACACCTCCGACGACCACGCCGCCGGACTCGTCACCGCTCTCGCGTTTCCCGAGCGGGTGGCCCGCACCCGCGGCGAAGGAGCCTTCCTCATGGCTTCCGGCACAGGCGCCGAACTTGCGGACGGCTCAGGGCTGCGCAGCGCCCCCTGGCTTGCCGTCGCCGTCGCCGACCGACCCGCCACCGCCGCATCCGCGCGGGTCCGCCTCGCCGCCGTCATCGACGAGGACACGGCCCGCGCAGCCGCCGCCCACCTGCTCCTCGACGCCGAGGAGGTGCACTGGGAGGACGGCGATGCCGTCGCCCGGAAGGTCCGGCGGCTGGGTGCGGTGGAGCTTTCCGTACGCCCTCTCAGAACGCCGGACCCCGCCCTCGTCCGCGCCGCGCTGCTGGACGGGCTGCGGCGCGACGGTCTCGGCCTGCTGCACTGGACCCGCGACGCGGAGGGGCTGCGCGAGCGGCTGGCGTTTCTGCACCGGGAGTTGGGCGCGCCGTGGCCGGACGTGTCGGACGCGGCGCTGCTCGAGCACCCGGACGAGTGGCTGGAGCCCGAGCTGTCGCGGGCGCGCAAGCGGTCCGATCTCGGCCGCGTCCAGGCGGGCCAGGCCCTTCAGCGGCTGCTGCCGTGGGCCGGCGGCGACGCGGCCCGCCTCGACCAACTGGCACCTGAACGCATCGAGGTGCCGAGCGGCTCCCGTATCCGCGTCGACTACGGCGGCGCGCAGCCCGTACTTGCGGTGAAGCTCCAGGAGCTGTTCGGCCTGCGCGAGACGCCCACGGTCGCGGGCGTGCCGGTGCTGGTCCATCTGCTCTCCCCGGCGGGCCGGCCCGCGGCCGTCACCGCGGACCTGGCGTCCTTCTGGAAGGCCGGCTACCGCTCCGTACGTGCGGAGCTGCGCGGCCGCTATCCCAAGCACCCCTGGCCCGAGGACCCGACGACGGCCGAGCCGACACGCGGGGTCAAGCGCTGACCGGTTCCGGCTCGCGGTCCGCCGCCGGCTCCTGCGGTCGTCGGCCGCGCGCCTCCAGGACCAGGGCGAGCGCCAGGAAGCCGCCGCCCAGGAGCAGGAAGCTCCAGGGCAGGTACGAGGTCATCAGCAGCACCAGCTGCCGCTGGGACTTGACGAGGTCGACGGTGTAGTCGATGTAGTCGGGGCGCATCTTCACATGGCCGGCGAACGCGGTGACCTTGTCCCGGCCGCCGAGCAAAGTGCCGCCGCGCAGCTCCTCCTTGTGGACTTCCTCGCCGTTGACCGGCGCTCCGGTGACCGGGTCGACCCAGAACATGCGCTTCGTCGTGTACCAGCGGGTGGTGCCGGTCTGCTTCTCCAGCGTGGTCGCGTCGACGCCGGGGATGGGCATCTTCTTCGGGTACGGCACCTTCGTCCACGGGATCGTCTGCTCGAAGTAGTAGACGTCGAGGCCGCGGAACTTCTGTGTGCCCTTGTAGTGGATGGGGGCGGACGTACGGGCCTGCGCGTCGAAGTAGTCGTAGTCCCGCTTCTCCGTGAGGAAGGGCCATTTGAACTCGATGCCCTCGCGCCGGACGGCGTCGCCGTCGACCATTTCGCCGGTGGCGTGCACCGGCGCCTGGCTGTGGGCGTCGAAGATGTAGCGCTCCGGGATCTGGGAGACCATCTTGCCGTCAGGGCCCTGGACGTAGGAGAGCCCGTCCCAGACGACGACATCGCGGCCGGCGCTGCGCTCGATCTTCTCGGACTCCTCCACATTGCCCTTGAGCGTCTGCACGATGGTGACCTTCTCGACCTCCTTCGCCTGAAGGGTGCCGTAGTCGAGAAGGGTCGCGGGCTTGGCCTCGAGCACCATCTCCTGGTACTGGCCGGGCGGGATCTTCGCCAGCCGCGGGAAGGCGTACCAGCGCAGCAGCGGTGAGAGCGCGGCGAAGAAGACGGCGAGGGCGAGGAGTACGAGGCTCGCACGGCGGCGCATGGGCTGGCCTCCTACTTCTTGGGGCCGGGGACGGTGGTCAGCAGCGGCTCGGGAGAGGTCTCGCCGGGCGGCGCGCCGACGGCCGAGATCGTGAGCACGAGAGCGAGGGCGGCGGCCAGCCCGATGGCGGCGGCGACGAGAGCACGCATGCTCGGCCTCCCGGGGAGCTCGGATCCGTTGGGATCTGATACGGCGTCAGGGCGGGGGCACCGTAGCAATCCGGCCGCGAGATGAGAACACGTTTCACCACACACGACAGCGCCCCTGTGCCGGCCGGCGGCACAGGGGCGGTGCGGGAGTACTGAGGGTCAGGCGGCCGGCGCGGCCACCGTGAGCTGAATGTCCACGCTCTTGCCGCCTTCTGCGGTGAGACGCAGGATGAACGTGCCCGTCTGGTCGTCCGCGAAGATCTTCGGGAGCTTCAGCAGGCCGTCGGCGTCGGTCTTGAGGTCCGTGAGCGTGCGGACCGTCTTGCCCTCGGCGTCCTTGAAGTACGGGCCCTTGTCGTTGGCGGCCGGGTTGTCCGCGGCGGTGATCATCGTGGCCGTGACCGCGACACCCGAGGCGATGGCGCCCTGGTAAGTGGCCTTGACCTCGACGATGTCGGCGAACTCCGCGTTAGGAACGCACGTCAGGGCCTTCTCGTCGGTCCTGGCGATCGCGTCGGCCACACGGGGCGTGACGGTCGCGGTGAAGTCGACGGCCGGCACCGAGCGCCCCACGACCGTGGCCCGCACCGTGAACGCGCCGGTCTTCTCGCCCGCCTGCAGCGCGGGCGCGGTGACCGTTCCATTGGCGCCGGAGGGGAGGACCACGCTCACCTTGCCGCCGGTGAAGCGGGCCTGGGTGTCGCCGACGATCTCGAAGCGCACGTCCTGCTTGGCGACGGACTGCCCGAGGGCGTTCTTCACCCGCACGCTGACGCGGCCGGTGAAGTCGCGTCCCGCCATAGCGGTCAGTTCGCCGGTGCCGGCGTCCTCGATCCGGGTGGCGGGCAGCGTCGGAGTCGGCGTCGGTGTGGGGGACGGCGTCGGAGTCGGCGTGGGCGAGCCACCGGGGTTGGGCGGGCTGGGAGTCGGCTTGGGGCTGGGGCTGCCGGAGTTGTCCGGGGAGGGCGTGGGCGAGCTGGACCCGGTGGAGCCGGAACTGTCCGGCACGTTCGAGACCGGCAGTACGCCGGAGCCGTCCGGGACCTCGTGGGTGCCGCGCTTGTAGTACTCGAACCACGACAGGACCGTACGCAGGTACTCCCGCGAGTGGTTGTAGCCGAGGATGGCGCGGTCCAGGTCGGCCTTGACCGACAGGTCGCGGCCGTCGGCGCAAAGATAGCGTCCGGCGGCGAGCGCGGCGTCGTAGATGTTGTTCGGGTCCTTGCGTCCGTCGCCGTTGCCGTCCTGGCCCCAGCGGGCCCAGGTGGACGGGATGAACTGCATCGGGCCGACCGCGCGGTCGTGCGCCGTGTCGCCGTCGTACAGGCCGCCGTCGGTGTCCGAGATGTTCGCGAAGCCGACGCCGTTGAGTACCGGGCCGAGGATCGGCGAGAACGTGGTGCCGTTGTCGTCGACCTTTCCGCCGCGCGCCTGGCCGGACTCCACCTTGCCGATCGCGGCGAGCAGTTGCCACGGCACATGGCAGCCGGGGTTCGAGGCCGCGATGGTGGACTCGGCCCGCTTGTACGCGGCGAGGACGGTGGCCGGTATGCCCGCTTCCGCAGCACCTGACGGCAGATTGATGGAAGTGGCCGGCTTGTCCGGAGTGTTCAGCGGTGGAAGGTCCGTGTAGTACGGGGAGTTGCCGGTGACCGCGGTGCCGGGCGGCGGAGCCGCGTCCGAAGCCTCCTGGCTGCCGCCCGAGGGGGCGGGCGCCGGCGGGGCGCCGGGGGCCTGGGAGGCGGAGAGGGCGGCCACGGCGGCCGCTGCCGCGGCGGTCGTGATGGCTCCCCTGCGAAGCCGGCGGCCGAATTGCGCTGCCATACGTCTGTTCCCTCCCCGGAGCGACCCGCGCTCCCCAGCGCGATGACTCAGGCGACCCTACGACAACTACGAGCCCCAGGACACCAGCTCCTGACCGGTTTTCACTAGTTCGCCACCTCCAGGACGCCCAGATTCCGGAATGGCGCTGTCCCGCATACTGGGCGCTGTTGATCAACAGCAACACTGTGGGACACGACCTAGGGGCACGACGTATGCCGTTCACGCTGAGCCACGCCGCCGCGGTCCTGCCGGGCATCCGCAGAGACGGAACAGCGCGCGGCCCGTTGCTCGCCTCGGCGCTTGTCATGGGGTCGTTCGCGCCGGACATGACGTACTTTGCGGCCACCGCGGTGCCGGGAGCCATGGAGTTCGGAAAGTTCACTCATGCCCCGGTCGGCGTGCTGACCGTGGATGTGGCCATCACGGCGGCGCTGCTGGCCCTGTGGCTGATGGTGCGCGAGCCGCTGGTGGCGCTGCTGCCCGTCGCATGGCAGGGCCGGGTGCACGCCTGGCTGCGCGGCGGCGGCCGGCCCACGGACGCAAGGCCCGCGCTCGTGCTGCGTTTCTATGTCTCGGCGGTGCTGGGCGCGCTCACGCATGTCGTCTGGGACGCCTTCACCCACCACGACCGTTGGGGTACACGGCTGTTGCCCGTGCTCAACGAGTCGATGGCGGGGCTACGGCTCTATCAGTACGCGCAGTACGGCAGTTCGGCGCTCGCCCTGGTGGCGCTCGGCTGGTTCACCGCCTCCGGGCTGCGCCGCCGAACTCGGACCGCGCCGACCGCGCCACCCGCGGCGGTCCCGGTGCTCGACCGGCGAGGGCGGCTGCTCGCAGTGTGGCTGCTGGGAGGGTGCGTACTCCTCGGCGTCGTACAGCGGTGTGCGCGCTGGTACGCGTACTACGGCCAGGCGGACTCGCCGCTCGACATCATCCCGACGGCCTGCTTCGGGGCGGGCGCGGGACTCGCGGTGGGTCTGATGGTGTACGGAGCCGGAATGCGGCTGCGTGGGCGCGCGGTGGAACGGGTCTGAGCCGTCGCGGAGTTGAGAGCGCAGGCGAGAACCGACCCTGAGCCCAGATCCTGGGCCCAGATTCCTGAGCCCTGGGCTCGCCTGCCGTACGGTCCGGTCAGGGCGAGCCCAGGGCTCAGCCGGCTCAGTGCGCCGCGGACTGCCAGTCCGTGCCGACGCCCACCGACACATCCAGCGGCGCCCGCAGCGACACCGCCGCGGACATCTCCCGGCGCACCAGCTGCTCCGCCTGCTCGCGCTCGCCCGGCGAGATCTCCAGCACGATTTCGTCGTGGACCTGGAGCAGCAGCCGTGAGGAGAGCTTCGCCTCCCGCAGCGCCTTGTCCACATTGAGCATGGCGACCTTGACGATGTCCGCCGCGGTGCCCTGGATCGGGGCGTTCAGCGCCATCCGCTCGGCCGCCTCACGACGCTGCCTGTTGTCGCTGTTCAGGTCCGGCAGATAGCGGCGGCGGCCCAGCATCGTCGCCGTGTAGCCGGTGGCGCGGGCCTCGTCCACAACGCGGCGCAGATAGTCGCGGACCCCGCCGAACCGCTCGAAGTAGGTGTCCATCAGGCCACGGGCCTCGCCCGCATCGATGTTCAGCTGCTGCGAGAGGCCGAACGCCGAGAGGCCGTACGCCAGTCCGTACGACATGGCCTTGATCTTGCGGCGCATCTCGGCGTCGACGGCGGACCGCTCCACCGAGAACACCTGGGACGCGACGGTGGTGTGCAGGTCCTCGCCGGAGGTGAAGGCCTCGATCAGGCCCTCGTCCTCGGAGAGATGCGCCATCACCCGGAGCTCGATCTGGCTGTAGTCGGCGGTCATCAGCGACTCGAAGCCCTCGCCGACGACGAAGCCGCGGCGGATGGCGCGGCCCTCGTCGGTGCGCACCGGCACGTTCTGCAGGTTCGGGTCGGTGGAGGAGAGGCGGCCGGTCGCCGCGACCGTCTGGCTGAAGGTCGTGTGGATCCGGTCGTCCGAGGCGATCGTCTTGATCAGGCCCTCGACCGTGGAGCGCAGCCGGGCCTGCTCACGGTGGCGCAGCATGATGACCGGCAGCTCGTGCTCGGTCTGGGCCGCCAGCCAGGCCAGGGCGTCCGCGTCCGTGGTGTAGCCGGTCTTGGTCTTCTTGGTCTTCGGAAGGTTCAGCTCGCCGAAGAAGACTTCCTGGAGCTGCTTGGGCGAGCCGAGGTTGAACTCGTGCCCGACGGCGGCGTGCGCCTCCTTCACCGCCTGCTGCACGGCGCCCGCGAACTGGACCTCCATGGCCTCCAGATGGGCCCGGTCGGCGGCGATGCCGTGGCGCTCCATGCGGGCCAGCAGCTCGGAGACCGGCAGCTCCACATCGTGCAGCAGATCGGCGGCGCCGACCTCGATCAGCCGGGCCGTGAACGCCTCGCCGAGGTCGAGGACCGCGCGGGCCTGCGTCATCAGGGCCTCGGCCTCGGCCTGTTCGTCCGTGCCGAAGGCGAGCTGGCCGTCGGCGCTCACGGCCGGGGCGAGCTCGCGGCCGAGGTACTCGATGGCGAGCGCGTCCAGCGCGAAGGAGCGGCGGCCGGGCTTGACCAGATAGGCGGCGAGCGCGGTGTCCATGGTGACGCCGTCGACGCTCCAGCCGTGCTCGGGGAAGACCCGCATCACGCCCTTGGCGTTGTGCAGGACCTTCGGCCGGTCCGGGTCGGCGATCCAGCCTGCGAAGGCCTGCTCGTCGTCCTCGTTCAGCTGGGTGGGGTCGAACCAGGCGGCCGGGCCCGCGGCGGTGGCGAGCGCGATCTCGGTGACGCTGCCGGTGCCCAGACCCCAGGTGTCGACGATCGCGACGCCGAGCGGCTGCGTGCCGTGCTCCTGGAGCCAGGGGGCGAGCTCGCCGGTGCCGAGGACCGAGCCGTCCAGCTCGACGCCGGCGGCCGGGGCCGGCGGCTGGTCCTCCTCCGCACCGGGGTCGACGGCGAGCAGCCGCTCGCGCAGGCTCGGGTTACGGATCTCCAGAACGTCCAGGAACCCCTTCAGCCCGGCCCTGTCGTACGGCGCGCGCTCCAGCTCCGCGACGGCCTTCGGGAGCTCGACGTCCCGTACCAGCTCGGTGAGATGGCGGTTGAGCTTGACGGCCTCAAGGTGGTCCCGCAGGGCCTGGCCCACCTTGCCCTTGACCTCGTCGGCGCGCTCCACCAGCTCAGCGAACGAGCCGAACTGACTGATCCACTTCGTGGCGGTCTTCTCGCCGACGCCGGGAATGCCCGGCAGGTTGTCCGACGGGTCGCCGCGCAGGGCGGCGAAGTCCGGGTACTGCTGCGGGGTCAGTCCGTACTTCTCCTGGACCTTCTCCGGTGTGAAGCGGGTCAGCTCGGAGACGCCCTTGGTCGGGTAGAGCACCGTGGTGTGCTCGCTGACCAGCTGGAAGGAGTCGCGGTCGCCGGTGACGATCAGCACGTCGAAGCCGGCCGCCTCGGCCTGGGTGGCGAGTGTGGCGATGATGTCGTCCGCCTCGAAGCCGTCCACCGCGAACCGCACCGCGTTCATGGTGTCCAGGAGCTCGCCGATCAGCTCGACCTGGCCCTTGAACTCGTCCGGCGTGCTGGAGCGGTTCGCCTTGTACTCGGGAAAGTCCTGCGAGCGCCACGTCTTGCGGGACACGTCGAACGCGACGGCGAAGTGCGTGGGCGCCTCGTCGCGCAGCGTGTTCGCCAGCATCGACGCGAAGCCGTAGATCGCGTTCGTCGGCTGGCCGGTCGCGGTCGTGAAATTCTCCGCGGGCAGCGCGAAGAACGCCCGGTACGCCAGGGAGTGCCCGTCCATGAGGAGCAGGCGCGGTCGGTTGTCTGCGGGATTCTTCGATGCTGTCTCAGCCACGGGTCCGATCCTGCCACGGACCACTGACATTCCTGACCGCCGTGCACCTTCCCCGCACCTCACGGGCCCGGTTGTCGGTGGCGCGTGACAGGATCGGAGATGTACCAGGAATGCAGAAGCAGAACCGCAGGCTCGAGGGAGAGCGCGATGGCCAGCAAGCCGCCCACAGGTGACCCGGTCCAGGACGCACCGCAGGTCGCGGCACCTCAGCACGCGGCTGCCGGGCTTCCCGCGATCGGCCACACGCTGCGCATTGCCCAGCAGCAGATGGGCGTGCGCCGTACCGCTCAGACCCTGCTCAAGGTCAACCAGAAGAACGGCTTCGACTGTCCTGGCTGCGCCTGGCCGGAGGGCGACCACCGGCACACGGCGGAGTTCTGTGAGAACGGGGCGAAGGCGGTCGCCGAGGAGGCCACGCTGCGCCGGGTCACGCCCGAGTTCTTCGCGGCGCACCCGCTGGCCGACCTCGCCTCGCGCAGTGGTTACTGGCTGGGCCAGCAGGGCCGGATCACACAGCCGATGTATCTGCCGGAGGGCGCGGACCAGTACGAGGCGGTGACCTGGGAGCGGGCCTTCGCGATCATCGCCGAGGAGCTCACGGCGCTGGAGTCACCGGACGAGGCGCTCTTCTACACCTCGGGCCGTACCAGCAACGAAGCGGCGTTCCTGCTCCAGCTCTTCGCCCGCGAGTTCGGCACCAACAACCTTCCCGACTGCTCGAACATGTGCCACGAGTCGTCCGGCTCGGCGCTGAACGAGACGATCGGCATCGGCAAGGGCAGCGTCTCGCTGGAGGACATGCACCAGGCGGATCTGATCATCGTCGCGGGGCAGAATCCGGGCACCAACCATCCGCGGATGCTCAGCTCGCTGGAGAAGGCGAAGGCCGCGGGCGCGAAGATCATTTCGGTGAATCCGCTGCCGGAAGCGGGACTTGAGCGGTTCAAGAACCCGCAGACTCCGCAGGGCATGTTCAAGGGCGTCGCGCTCAACGATCTCTTCCTGCAGATCCGCATCGGCGGCGACCAGGCCCTGTTCCGGCTGCTGAACAAGCTGATCGTCGAGACGGAAGGCGCCGTCGACGAGGAGTTCGTGGGCGAACACACCCACGGGTACGAGGAGTTCGCCTCCGCCGCGCGGGCCGCCGACTGGGACGAGACGCTCGCCGCGACCGGCCTCGACCGGGCGGAGATCGAGCAGACGCTGAAGATGGTGCTGGCGTCCGAGCGCACCATCGTGTGCTGGGCGATGGGCCTGACCCAGCACAAGCACGCGGTGGCGACCATCCGCGAAGTGGTCAACTTCCTTCTGCTGCGCGGCAACATCGGCCGTCCCGGTGCCGGCGTCTGTCCGGTGCGCGGGCACTCCAATGTCCAGGGCGACCGCACGATGGGCATCTTCGAGCGGCCCGCGCAGGGATTCCTGGACGCGCTGGAGAAGGAGTTCGGCTTCGCTCCGCCGCGCCACCACGGCTTCGACGTCGTACGGTCCATCCAGGCGCTGCGCGACGGTGAAGCGAAGGTCTTCTTCGCGATGGGCGGCAACTTCGTCGCCGCGACGCCGGACACCGAGGTCACCGAGGCGGCCATGCGCAAGGCCCGTCTCACCGTCCATGTGTCGACCAAGCTGAACCGCTCGCACGCCGTCACCGGCACGCGGGCGCTGATCCTGCCCACCCTCGGTCGCACCGACAAGGATGTGCAGGCGGGCGGCCGGCAGGTGGTCACCGTCGAGGACTCGATGGGCATGGTGCACGCCTCCCGCGGCAACCTCACCCCGGCGAGCCCTCATCTGCTGTCCGAGCCGGCGATCGTCGCCCGGCTGGCGCGGGCGGTGCTGGGCCCGGCGTCGACGACGCCGTGGGAGGAGTTCGAGAAGGACTACGGGTCGATCCGCGACCGCATCGCGCGCGTGGTGCCCGGCTTCGAGGATTTCAACGCGAAGATCGCGCGTCCCGGCGGTTTCACCCTGCCGCACGCGCCGCGCGACGAGCGACGCTTCCCGACCGCCACCGGCAAGGCGAATTTCACGGCGGCGCCGGTCGAGTACCCGAAGGTGCCCGAGGGCCGGCTGCTGCTGCAGACCCTGCGCTCGCACGATCAGTACAACACCACGATCTACGGCCTCGACGACCGCTACCGCGGCATCAAGGGCGGCCGCCGGGTCGTTCTGGTGCACCCCGACGACGCCCGGGAGCTGGGCCTGGCGGACGGCTCGTACACCGATCTGGTCAGTGAGTGGAAGGACGGGGTGGAGCGGCGGGCGCCCGGTTTCCGTGTGGTGCACTACCCGACCGCCCGGGGCTGCGCGGCCGCCTATTACCCGGAGACGAATGTGCTCGTGCCGCTGGACTCCACCGCCGACACCAGCAACACACCGGTGAGCAAGTCGGTGGTCGTGCGGTTCGAGCACGGCCGGTGACCGGGCTCGGGGAATGAGACCACCGGTCTAAGCGGTTGCTCAGGCATCTGATAAGACGGTGCACACGACACGCAACGTCGGCATGCAATGTACTGAGCTGAGATCGGAGCCGGGCCCCATGGGCGAGCAGACAACTGTGAAGTTCCCGCAAGAGGTCATCGACGAATACGCCGCGCTCGGCGTCGACCTGCCCGCGCTCTTCTCTGCCGGGCACCTGGGCAATCGCATGGGCGTGCAGATCGTCGAGGCGTCGGCGGACCGCGTCGTCGGCACCATGCCGGTCGAGGGCAACACCCAGCCCTACGGACTGCTGCACGGCGGCGCCTCGGCCGTGCTGGCCGAGACGCTGGGCTCGATCGGCTCGATGCTGCACGGCGGATCGAGCAAGATCGCGGTGGGCGTCGACCTGAACTGCACCCACCACCGAGGCGTACGGTCCGGCCTGGTCACCGGGGTCGCGACGCCCGTGCACCGGGGCCGCTCCACGGCGACGTACGAGATCGTGATCACCGACGAGCGGGACAAGAGGGTCTGCACGGCCCGGCTGACCTGCCTGCTGCGGGACGCCGGCGGCGCGGGCAGCTGACTGCCCGCGGGCTTGTTGTGTCACCGATCGTGACGGCTTAGCGTTCCCGTATGGGGACCAAGCCGCACGCCTCGGTCGGGTACGCCACCTGCGCTCTTCTTCTCACGCTCGCCGTCGCGGGCTGCACGGAGTCCTCCCCGTCCGCCCAGCCGTCCTCGCGGCCCGCCACGTCAACCCCCGTACCGCAAAAGTCCTCACCTGCGGATATATGCACAAGTCTGGTCTCTTACTGGGCCAAAGAGGCCCTCAAGGGCAGCAAGTGGTCCGGAATCGACTGGGAGCAGAAGGGGCTGTCCAACGAGCAGTACGCGATCCACGAGGAGATCGTCGCCGCGGCCCGTGCCGAGGAGAAGCGCCAAGGCCGTGCCGCGGCACTGACGTTGATCGACGTCCGGGCCCGGCAGAAGTGCACGGAACAAAACGGCGCAACCGGCAGCTCGGAGAACTGGCGTCCGCCGAAGTCGCCGAGTCCGTCGACATGAGCGGCGGCATCGGCCCGGTCGAGCCGGCGGGCGGCGGATGGCCCGCTGAACCGGCCGAAATCATCGGCGATGCCAACTCCGGCCGTCCGGCGTCCCGTTGGCACCGGCCGGCGCTGGTGGGCGCGGTCGCCGCCGCTCTGGCCCTGGCCGCGGCCCAGCTCTTCGCAGAGCGCCCCGCACCTGCGCCGGAACCCGCTCCCGGGCTGGTCACCCGCATCGCCTACCAGGGCATGGCCGGCCAACCCGACGTCCGGGCCCACGTCTTCACCCTCGGCGTGGGCATCACCGTCGTCCGTGGATCACCTGTCACGGTGCAGTCGATCCGGCAGCCGTATGCCATGATGCGGACCAGCGTGCGTCCGGAACCACCGTTCGACGTACGCCCTGGTACGACCCGGTACATCACACTTCGGGTCGCGGTGCGAAGCTGCGCGGGGATCCCGCGCGACATGGAGCTTCCCTTCCTCGATGTGACTCTGCGTAGCAGGGGAGCGGTCGAGAATACGGGCTTCGTGCTCAGCCGCGCCTACTCGGACGATCTCGCCGAGGCCCTTCGCACGATCTGCCCGCAGCCGGCCACAAGATCCACTGGGGCCCCTTAGCGGAACTGGGCGTTCTCACGATGTGAGCAGAAACCTCGGCGCAACTTGTGCCGAATCCGCCCCCGCTCCCCCACCAAGTCTTGGCCTTGGCATAACAAGAGCGTCACATCCTGCCGTCCCGACTGCCCGACCCCGTCCGCTGCGCTTAGAGTCACGGCCAGTCACCGCGCCGCCGGGCGCATCACAAGCACGGCCGTGTACCCCCAGTACGGCCCGGCGACCAAACGGCACCTCAGAGGAGGGGCCGCGCCAGGGAAAGGACTTATCGTGCGCAACCGTTCCTTGCTCCTTCTCACTACCGTGATCACAACGGGAGCACTCACTCTGACCGCCTGCGGCTCGCGCGACGAAGACAAGAGCACTGACAGCGGGAGCAAGACCACCGTCGTGATCGGTGTCGACGCACCGCTGACGGGCTCGCTGTCCGCGCTGGGGCAGGGGATCAAGAACTCCGTGGACCTCGCGGCGAAGACCGCGAACAAGAACAACGAGGTCCCGGGCGTTGAATTCAAGGTCGAATCCTATGACGACCAGGCAGTTCCTGCCTCTGGCCAGGCCAATGCCACCAAACTCGTAGGCAACAAGGACGTTCTCGGCGTCGTCGGCCCGCTGAACTCCGGCGTCTCCCAGTCGATGCAGGGCGTCTTCGGCGCGGCGAACCTCACCCAGGTCTCCCCGGCCAACACCAACCCCGCGCTGACCCAGGGCGACAAGTGGGGCACCGGCGAGAAGAAGCGTGCGTTCAAGACGTACTTCCGTACCGCCACCACGGACGTCATCCAGGGCAAGTTCGCCGCCCAGTACCTGTACAACGACGCCAAGAAGAAGAAGGTCTACGTCGTTGACGACAAGCAGACCTACGGCGCCGGCCTCGCCGCGATCTTCTCCGCGGAGTTCAAGCGCCTCGGCGGCACCATCGCCGGCACCGACCACGTCACCGTGAAGGAGACCGACTTCTCCTCCACCGCCGACAAGGTCAAGGCCTCCGGCGCCGACTCGGTCTACTTCGGTGGCCAGTACCCCGAGGGCGGTCTCCTCTCCGACCAGGTCAAGAAGGCCGGAGCGAAGATCCCCACCATGGGTGGCGACGGAATCTACGACCCGGCGTTCATCAAGGCCTCCGGTGAGGCGAACGACGGCGACCTCGCGACCTCCATCGGTTACCCGGTGGAGAAGCTCCCGACCGCCAAGAAGTTCATCGACGACTACAAGGCGGCCGGCTACAAGGACGCTTACGCGGCGTACGGCGGCTACTCGTACGACGCCGGCTGGGCGATCATCCAGGCCGTCAAGGCAGTTGTCGCCGCCAACGACGGCAAGGTGCCGGCCGACGCCCGCGCCAAGGTCACCGAGGCCATGTCCAAGGTCTCCTTCGACGGTGTGACCGGCAAGGTCGCCTTCGACGAGTTCGGTGACACCACGAACAAGCAGCTCACCGTCTACGCCGTCAAGGGCGGCAACTGGGCGGACGTCAAGAGCGCCACGTTCGAGGACTGAAAAACCGCACTGCCCCGCATCAAATGAACCAGGCCGCGCGAGGGCGCAAACAGCGCCCTCGCGCGGAGTCATATCCGACACGCTCATCGGAGGCCCTGCGGTGAACGAACTGCCGCAACAGCTGGCCAACGGCCTTGCCCTCGGTGCCCTTTATGGCCTCATCGCCATCGGGTACACCATGGTCTACGGCATCGTCCAGCTTATTAACTTCGCCCACGGCGAGATCTTCATGATCGGGGGCTTCGGCGCCCTCACCACCTATATATGGCTCCCTAGCGGAGTCTCACTTCTGGTGGCGATTCCGCTCATGATCATCGGCGGCGCCATCGCCTCCGTCGCCGTCGCCACCGCCGCGGAACGCTTCGCCTACCGGCCGCTGCGTAACGCACCACGGCTGGCCCCGCTGATCACCGCGATCGGCCTTTCCATCGCCCTTCAGCAGCTCATCTGGGGTTTCTACCCGGACGCCAAGAAGGCCCGGAGCTTCCCGGAATTCACGGGTGACTCCTTCAAGATCTTCGAGAACCTCGCCATCCAGCGCGCCGACGCCTTTGTGCTGATCCTCGCGCCGCTGTGCATGCTCGGCCTCGGCCTGTTCGTCTCCAAGAGCCGCAGCGGCCGCGCCATGCAGGCCACCGCGCAGGACCCGGACACGGCGAAGCTGATGGGCATCAACACGGACCGCATCATCGTGATGGCGTTCGCCATCGGCGCCGCGTTCGCGGCGGTCGCGGCGGTCGCGTACGGCCTGGACAAGGG
Organism: Streptomyces sp. NPDC020681; assembly: GCF_044334895.1. Taxonomy (NCBI): domain Bacteria; kingdom Bacillati; phylum Actinomycetota; class Actinomycetes; order Kitasatosporales; family Streptomycetaceae; genus Streptomyces; species Streptomyces sp. NPDC020681. The sequence goes on from NZ_JBIRTX010000020.1 coordinate 115,574, forward strand.
CCAGATCAACTTCGAGATGGGATTCATCCTCGGACTGAAGGCGTTCACCGCGGCAGTCCTCGGAGGCATCGGCAACATCTACGGAGCCATGGTCGGCGGCGTCGTCCTGGGCCTCGCGGAGTCTCTCTCGATCGCCTACATCGAAGAGATCCCCGGCATGCAGCAGCTCGGCGGTGGCGCCTGGTCCAACGTCTGGGCTTTCGTACTTCTCATCGTCGTGCTTCTGGTCAGGCCGCAGGGTCTGCTCGGTGAGCGCGTCGCGGATCGGGCGTGAGAACGATGACGGACATCACCAAGACGGCCGACGACGTCACCGCCGGGGACAGCGACTCCCGCGCCACCGCACTGCGCTGGCTCACGGTCGGCGGCGGCGTCGCCACCATCGCCAGCACCTTCCTGTCCTGGACGTACACCTCCGAGTTCCCCGGTGACCTCACGGTCTACGGCTACCCGGGCGGCCTGCAGGTCCTCACGCTCGTCGCGGGCCTGATCGTCGTCCTGTACGCGCTGGCCTCGCTGGGCACCAAGGGCCTGGGCTGGCTCGCGCCCGCCGGTACGACCAAGGCGCTCCAGCTGATCGCGATGGGTGCCATGGGCACCACCTGGTACACGGTGATCGCGATCGCCGTGGAGCTGGGCGGGCTCGCCAACCTGGAGCCGGGCGGCTATGTCGCGGCGGTGGCCTCGGCCATTCCCGTGGCCACCGCGTTCATGCTCCCCGATGACGCCCGTATCGCCCGGCGTCCCAAGGACCTGCCCTCCTGGGCCGAGATCCTGATCATCGTCGCCGCGTTCGCGGTCGGCATGTACGTCGTCACCTACGGCATCGACACCGAGTACGCCGAGCTCTTCGTCGGCTACCTCATCACCGTCGGGTTCGCCGGGGCCGCGCTCGTCAAGTCCGGGCTCGTCGCGCGCCTGTCCGGGCTCACCATGAAGTACCGGCAGGTCACCATGGTCGCCGCCTTCGCGGCTGCCGCGGCCTTCCCGTTCACGCAGAACACCGACACGTACACCCTGATCGCGGTCAACATCCTGATCTTCGCGACCGTCGCTCTCGGTCTGAACATCGTCGTCGGTCTGGCCGGCCTTCTCGACCTCGGATACGTCGCCTTCCTCGGCGTCGGCGCGTACACCGCCGCGCTGGTCTCCGGATCGACGGCCTCCGCGTTCGACGTGGAGTTCCCCTTCTGGGCCGCCGTCCTCCTGGGCGCGGTCGTCTCACTGATCTTCGGCGTCGTCATCGGCGCTCCGACCCTGCGGCTGCGCGGCGACTATCTCGCCATCGTGACGCTGGGCTTCGGTGAGATCTTCCGTATCACCGTCGGAAACCTCGACGGTGTCTCCGGTCCGCAGGTCACCAACGGCCCGAACGGCATCCCGAACATCCCGGACCTCGTGTTCTTCGGGTTCAACTTCGGTGAGCCGCACACGGTCCTGGGCGTCGAGCTCGGCAGTTACGCCAACTACTACCTGCTGATGCTGCTCGCGATGGTCCTCGTCGTCCTGGTCTTCAGCCGGGCCGGCAACTCGCGCATCGGCCGTGCCTGGGTCGCGATCCGCGAGGACGAGACCGCCGCGACGGCCATGGGCATCAACGGCTTCCGGGTCAAGCTGATCGCCTTCGCGCTCGGCGCCACGCTCGCCGGCCTCGCCGGCACCGTGCAGGCACACGTCCAGCACACCGTGGTCCCGGAGATGTACCAGTTCGCCGGTCCGGTCCCGCCCAACTCCGCCTTCCTGCTGGCGGCCGTCATCCTCGGCGGCATGGGCACCATCAGCGGCCCGATCATCGGCGCGACACTGCTCTACATGATCCCGGCGAAGCTGCAGTTCCTTCAGGACTACCAGCTCCTCGGCTTCGGCATCGCGCTGATCCTGCTGATGCGCTTCCGTCCGGAGGGCCTCATCGCCAACCGGCGCGCAAAGCTCGAATACCACGAGACCGACCAGCTCGACGTACCGGACGAAGACGCCGGCGTCGGCATCGCCAAGGCGGGGGTGTGAACGGAATGACAACCGCCACCAAGGACACCGCGGCCCAGGCCGAGGCCGTACTGGACGCCAGCGGGGTCACCATGCGCTTCGGCGGTCTCACCGCCGTGCGCTCGGTCGACCTCACGGTCCGGGCCGGAGAGATCGTCGGTCTCATCGGTCCCAACGGGGCCGGCAAGACCACCTTCTTCAACTGCCTCACCGGTCTGTACGTGCCGACCGAAGGCAAGGTGCAGTACAAGGGCACCGTCCTGCCGCCCAAGCCGCACCTGGTCACCAAGGCGGGCATCGCCCGGACCTTCCAGAACATCAGGCTCTTCGCCAACATGACGGTCCTGGAGAACGTCCTCGTCGGACGCCACACCCGGACCAAGGAAGGTCTCTGGTCCGCTCTGCTGCGCGGCCCCGGCTTCAAGAAGGCCGAAGCCCTCTCGCACGCACGGGCCATGGAGCTGCTGGAGTTCATCGGCCTGGCCCACAAGGCAGACCATCTGGCCCGCAACCTGCCGTACGGCGAGCAGCGGAAGCTGGAGATCGCCCGGGCCCTGGCCAGCGACCCCGGCCTGATCCTGCTGGACGAGCCGACCGCAGGCATGAACCCGCAGGAGACCCGGGCCGCCGAGGAGCTCATCTTCGCGATCCGCGACCAGGGCATCGCCGTGCTCGTCATCGAGCACGACATGCGGTTCATCTTCAATCTGTGCGACCGCGTCGCCTGTCTGGTCCAGGGCGAGAAGCTCGTCGAGGGCACGCCGGAGACGGTGCAGGGCGACGAGCGCGTCATCGCCGCCTACCTCGGTACGCCCTTCGAGGGCGCGCCGGGCGAGGCGGAGGTCGCCGAGGTCGAGGCGGCCGAGGCGCAGAGCAACACCAGCGCCATCAGCAAGGAAGGGGAAACCCAGTGACCGCTCTGCTCGAGGTCGAGGACCTCAGGGTCGCCTACGGCAAGATCGAGGCCGTCAAGGGCATCTCCTTCAGCGTCGAGGCCGGTCAGGTCGTCACCCTCATCGGCACCAACGGTGCGGGCAAGACCACCACGCTGCGGACGCTGTCCGGGCTGCTGAAGCCGTCCGGCGGCCGGATCCTCTTCGACGGGAAGCCGCTCGCCGGAGTCCCGGCGCACAAGATCGTGTCGCTGGGCCTGGCCCACTCCCCCGAGGGACGGCACATCTTCCCGCGGCTGACGATCGCCGAGAACCTCCAGCTCGGTGCGTTCCTGCGCACCGACAAGGCGGGCATCGAGCGGGACATCCAGCGCGCCTACGACCTGTTCCCCATCCTCGGGGAGCGCAGGAAGCAGGCGTCCGGCACCCTCTCGGGCGGCGAGCAGCAGATGCTAGCGATGGGCCGTGCGCTCATGTCGCAGCCGAAGCTGCTGATGCTGGACGAGCCGTCGATGGGTCTCTCCCCGATCATGATGCAGAAGATCATGGAGACCATCGTCGAACTGAAGGCGCAGGGCACCACGATCCTGCTCGTCGAGCAGAACGCGCAGGCCGCGCTCTCGCTCGCCGATCACGCCCATGTGATGGAGGTCGGCGAGATCAAGCTCACCGGCACGGGCCAGGATCTGCTGCACGACGAGAACGTCCGCAAGACGTACCTCGGCGAGGACTGAGCCGTACGCAACTGAGCCGTACGCAGAGCCGTACGCAGACGAAAGGGCCCGCACCCCGATCCCGGGGGCGGGCCCTTTCGCGCGAGGTCTACTGCCCCTTCGCGGCCTTCTTCTCCTCGGCGTCCTCGATGACCGCCTCCGCGACCTGCTGCATCGACAGCCGCCGGTCCATCGACGTCTTCTGGATCCACCGGAACGCGGCCGGCTCGCTCAGCCCGTACTGCGTCTGCAGCACGCTCTTCGCGCGGTCCACCAGCTTGCGCGTCTCAAGACGCTGCGAGAGGTCCGCGACCTCCTTCTCCAGCTGCTTCAGCTCGGTGAAGCGCGAGACCGCCATCTCGATCGCGGGGACCACATCGCTCTTGCTGAACGGCTTGACCAGATACGCCATCGCACCGGCGTCCCGTGCCCGCTCGACCAGATCGCGCTGCGAGAACGCGGTCAGCATCAGCACCGGCGCGATGGACTCCTCGGCGATCTTCTCGGCCGCGGAGATGCCGTCCAGGACGGGCATCTTCACATCGAGGATGACCAGGTCGGGCCGGTGCTCACGGGCGAGTTCGACGGCGCGCTGACCGTCGCCGGCCTCGCCGACCACCGCGTAACCCTCCTCCTCCAGCATCTCTTTGAGGTCGAGCCGGATGAGGGCCTCGTCCTCCGCGATCACGACGCGGGTCGTCAGCGGAGGGACATGCGACTTGTCGTCGTCGGCGACGGGCTGGTGCGAGTCGGGGGCGGTCACGGGACTCCTCATTCCAAGGCAGGGTGCTCCCCATGAGCCTACCCAGCTCCTGTATGGTTGGGACACGAAGGGTGTTCGTCATCCTTTGTTTCCAAGGCGCCCCGGTAGCCCAGCGGTAGAGGCAATGGTCTCAAACACCATCCAGCGTGGGTTCGAATCCCACCCGGGGTACTTTCCCTGACTTTCCAAGGTCACGATTTGAGGCCCCTCCACAGAGGGGCCTCTCCGCGTTTTCCGGGGCAGCCCCGGTGCGTTACCTGGGACTGTCGTCCTCGCCGATGTGGTGCACACGGACCAGGTTCGTGGAACCCGAGACTCCGGGCGGCGAGCCGGCCGTGATCACCACGATGTCGCCCTTCTGGCAGCGGCCGATCTTCAGCAGCTCCTCGTCGACCTGAGCGACCATCGCGTCCGTGGACTCGACGTGCGGGCCGAGGAAGGTCTCCACACCCCAGGTGAGATTGAGCTGCGAGCGGGTCGCCGGGTCCGGAGTGAAGGCCAGCAGCGGGATCGGCGAGCGGTAGCGGGACAGCCTGCGGACGGTGTCGCCGGACTGCGTGAAGGCGACCAGGAACTTCGCGCCCAGGAAGTCACCCATCTCCGCGGCCGCACGGGCCACCGCGCCGCCCTGCGTACGGGGCTTGTTGCGCTCGGTCAGCGGCGGCAGGCCCTTGGCGAGCACGTCCTCCTCGGCCGCCTCGACGATGCGGCTCATCGTGCGCACGGTCTCGACCGGGTACTTGCCGACGCTCGTCTCGCCGGAGAGCATCACGGCGTCGGTGCCGTCGATGACGGCGTTGGCGACGTCGGACGCCTCGGCGCGGGTGGGCCGGGAGTTGTCGATCATCGAGTCCAGCATCTGGGTCGCGACGATGACCGGCTTGGCGTTGCGCTTGGCGAGCTTGATGGCGCGCTTCTGGACGATCGGCACCTGCTCCAGCGGCATCTCCACGCCGAGGTCGCCGCGGGCGACCATGATCCCGTCGAAGGCGGCCACGATGTCGTCGATGTTCTCGACGGCCTGCGGCTTCTCGACCTTGGCGATGACGGGGAGGCGGCGGCCCTCCTCCTTCATGATGCGGTGGACGTCCTCGATGTCCTTGCCGCTGCGGACGAAGGAGAGCGCGATGACGTCGGCGCCGATCCGCAGGGCCCAGCGGAGGTCTTCGACGTCCTTCTCGGAGAGAGCGGGGACGGAGACGGCGACGCCGGGGAGGTTGAGGCCCTTGTTGTCGGAGATCATGCCGCCTTCGACGACCTTGGTGCGGACCCGGGGGCCGTCGACCGCGATCACTTCGAGGGCCACCTTGCCGTCGTCGACGAGGATGCGCTCACCGGCGGTGACATCGGCGGCGAGGCCGTCGTAGGTGGTGCCGCAGATGTTGCGGTCGCCCTCGGCCTCCTCGACGGTGATGGTGAACTCGTCGCCGCGTTCAAGGAGTACGGGACCTTCACGGAACCGTCCGAGTCGAATCTTCGGACCTTGAAGGTCGGCGAGGATGCCGACACTGCGGCCCGCCTCGTCGGATGCCTTTCGTACGTGGTGGTAGCGCTCCTCATGGTCGGCGTACGAGCCGTGGCTGAGGTTGAAGCGGGCGACGTCCATTCCGGCCTCGACCAATGCCTTGATCTGGTCGTATGTGTCGGTGGCGGGCCCAAGAGTACAGACGATCTTTGCTCGGCGCATGGCTCGAGCCTATGGCTTACCGGCGGGTAGAGAATCAGTCGCGCATGACTACTCAACAACCTTTACGTGAAGGGTTATTGACAAGTGTTGAATTGTGCGCGGGGGTGCTCCGATGAGCAATCGCTGACACCGGCTCACAACAGCGCTAGAGCCTCGGCGGAGTCATCGTGAAACGGGCGTTGACCTGCGCATAGACCGTCTGGCGCTGAGGTTCGAGATCGAGCGCCGGGGCCATTTCCGCGCTGTCTGCGCCGGCGAACGCCGCCATGCGCATTCCGCCCGCGGGCGCTGACGCTGCGTAAGAATCTGCATTCTCCGCGCCGAGGTCCGCGAGTTCCACCAGAGCGGACAATTGCGCGCCGAGCGCCTCCGCGTATTCACGGGCCCGCTGGACCGCCTCCAGCACCGCCTGACGGCGGGCCTCGCCATGGGCGGGCGAGTCGGGGCGCAGCGCCCACCACGGACCGTCGACACGGGTGAGGTCGAGATCCGCGAGGCGCGTGGTCAGCTCGCCGAGCGCGGTGAAGTCGGTGAGCTCGGCGGTGATGTGGACGCGGCCGTGATAGGCGCGGACGCGTTCGCCGCGGCCGTGCCGGGTCAGCTCCGGAGTGATGGAGAAGGCCCCGGTCTCCAGCTTCTCGACGGAATCGCCGTAGGACTTGATCAGGTCCAGCACGGCGGAGTTGCGGCGGGTGAGGTCTTCCAGAGCACTGCGCCGGTCGGTTCCGCGGGCGTTGACCGCCACACCGATCCGCGCGATCTCCGGGTCGAACTCGAGGCGGGCCTCGCCGCGCACGGCAACCCGCGGCGTTTCCGGTGTGCCGTACGGCGCTGCGGTGGTGGGTGCGTCGGTGGTCACGGGAGGCTCCCTCGTATCTGGGTCGTCACCAACACTCTCCCACCCGGGTCCGGCAATCTGCGGTCACCAGATCGAAACCCGCAAAGGGTGTTGTCCCATGTGGCTGCTGCGCCACAATCTACGCGCGTTGTGCAATCTCAAGAGGGAAGCAAGAGGGAGACGAAATGCCGCTCGATCGAAGGACGTTCCTGGGTACCTCGGTTGCCACCGGCGCCGGTGTCGCGCTGGCCGGAGCCACCGCCGCGCCCGCGGAAGCGTCGGGCCACGGACGTCCGCCGAAGCGGTACTCCTTCACCGTCATGGGCACCACTGACCTGCACGGCAATGTCTTCAACTGGGACTACTTCACCGACAAGGAGTTCGACGACAAGACGCACAACGATGTGGGCCTGGCGAAGATCTCCACGCTGGTGAACCAGATCCGCGAGGTAAAGGGCAGGCGCAACACGCTGCTCATCGACGCCGGCGACACGATCCAGGGCACGCAGCTGTCGTACTACTACGCCAAGGTCGACCCGATCACCGCGAAGCGCGGTCCTGTGCACCCGATGGCGCAGGCCATGAACGCGATCGGATACGACGCCGCCGCGCTCGGCAACCACGAGTTCAACTACGGCATACCGGTGCTGCGGAAGTTCGAGGAGCAGTGCCGCTTCCCGCTGCTCGGCGCCAACGCGCTGGACGCCAAGACGCTCCGCCCGGCCTTCCCGCCGTACAGCATCCACCGGCTGTGCACCCCGCACGGACGTGAGGTCAAGGTCGCGGTCCTCGGCCTCACCAACCCGGGCATCGCCATCTGGGACAAGGCGAACGTCCAGGGCAAGATGGTCTTTCCCGGGCTCGAGGAGCAGGCCGCGAAGTGGGTGCCGAAGCTGCGCTCCATGGGCGCGGACGTGGTGATCGTCTCCGCGCACTCGGGCTCCAGCGGCACCTCGTCGTACGGCGACCAGCTGCCGTACATCGAGAACGCCGCAGGTCTTGTCGCCGAGCAGGTGCCCGGCATCGACGCGATCCTCGTCGGCCACGCGCACACCGAGATCGCCGAGTACTTCGTCACCAACAGGGAGACCGGCGAGCAGGTCGTGCTCTCCGAGCCGCTGAAGTGGGGCCAGCGGCTCACGCTCTTCGACTTCGACCTGGTGTGGGAGAAGGGCCGCTGGAGCGTCGAGAAGGTCGGGGCGCAGGTGCTCAACTCGAACACGGTCGCCGAGGACCCGAAGATCGTCGGGCTGCTTGCCGACGAGCACGAGAAGGTCGTCGCGTACGTCAACCAGGTCATCGGCACGTCGACGACCGCGATGGCGGCGACCGAGGGCCCGTACAAGGACGTCCCGATCATCGATCTGATCAACCACGTCCAGGCGGAGACGGTGAAGGCGGCTCTCGCGGGCGGCGAGTACGCGGCGCTGCCGGTCGTCTCGCAGGCCTCCTGCTTCTCACGGACGGCGGCGATCCCGGCCGGACAGGTGACCATCCGCGAAGCGGCCGGCCTGTACGTCTTCGAGAACACGCTGGAGGCGCGGCTGCTGACCGGCGCGCAGCTGAAGGACTATCTGGAGTTCTCGGCGCGGTACTTCGTCCAGACGCCGGCCGGATCCCCGGTGGACCCGGCGAAGCTCACGAACGCCGACAACACCCCGGACTACAACTACGACGCGGTGTACGGCCTGACGTACGACATCGACATCGCCAAGCCGACCGGCTCGCGCATCACCGGGCTGTCCTTCGCGGGCCAGCCGATCGACCCGGCCGCGCAGTTCGTGTTCGCGGTCAACAACTACCGTGCCAGCGGCGGCGGCAACTTCCCGCATGTCGCGGCGGCGAAGCAGCTGTGGGCCAACTCCGACGAGATCCGCAACACGATCATCACGTGGGTGAAGGCCAACGGCTCGATCGACCCGGCGAAGTTCGCCTCGGTGGAGTGGAAGCTGACGCGGGACGGCACGCCGGTGTTCTAGGTCCTGTCCTTCTGATCAGGTTCGTTCCACGAGTGGGAGCAGGCCCGCCGGCACGTGTGCCGGGCGGGCCTGTTCGCGTTCCAGACCGAAGCTGGTGAAGGCGGTGCGCCGGGGCATCGGATACGGCTCCTTGCCGGTGAGCGAGTTGAGGATACGGGAGCTGCGCCAGGCGGCGAGGCCGAGATCGGGCGCGCCGACGCCGTGCGTGTGCTTCTCGGCGTTCTGTACGTACACCGAGCCGGTCACCGCGGGGTCGAGGAGCAGCCGGAACTCCTCGTCGATCCGGTGGCGTCCGGAGGAGTCGCGGCGCAGATACGGGTCCAGTCCGGCGAGCATCCGGTCGACCGGGCGCTCGCGGTAGCCGGTGGCGAGGACCACCGCGTCCGTGGTGAGGCGGGAACGGGTGCCCTGTTGGCCGTGTTCCAGATGAAGCTCCACCTTGGTGGTGGCGACCCGGCCGGCGGTGCGGACGCTGACACCGGGCGTGAGGACCGCGTCGGGCCAGCCGCCGCGCAGCGTACGGCGGTAGAGCTCGTCGTGGATGGCGGCGATGGTGTCCGCGTCGATGCCCTTGTGGAGCTGCCACTGGCGCGGGACCAGCCCGTCGCGCGTCTGCTCGGGCAGCGCGTGGAAATAGCGGGTGTAGTCGGGTGTGAAGTGCTCCAGGCCGAGTTTGGAGTACTCCATCGGCGCGAACGCGTCGGTACGGGTCAGCCAGTGGATCCGCTCGGCGCCGGCCGGGCGCTCCCGCAGCAGATCGAGAAAGACCTCGGCGCCGGACTGGCCGGAGCCGATGACCGTGATGTGCTCGGCGCCCAGCAGCCGTTCGCGGTGGTCGAGATAGTCGGCGGAGTGGATCACCGGGACGGTCGGCGCGTCGGCGAGCGGTCTGAGCGGCTCGGGGACGTACGGCTCGGTGCCGACGCCCAGCACGATGTGCCGGGTGTACGCGCGGCCCAGGGCCTCCGCCTCGCCGTCCTTGTCGAGCTGGGTGAAGTCGACCTCGAACAGGGCGCGTTCGGGGCTCCAGCGGACGGCGTCGATCTGGTGGCCGAAGTGCAGTCCGGGGAGGTTGTCGCTGACCCAGCGGCAGTAGGCCTCGTACTCGGCGCGGAGGATGTGGAACTTCTCGGCGAAGTAGAACGGGAAGAGCCGCTCGCGGGCGCGCAGATAGTTGAGGAACGACCACGGGCTGGCCGGGTCCGCGAGGGTCACCAGGTCGGCGAGGAACGGGACTTGGAGGGTCGCGCCCTCGATCAGCAGACCGGGATGCCAGGTGAAGGCGGGCCGCTGCTCGTAGAAGGCGGTGCACAGGCCGCCGTGGACGCCGTCGGCGAGGGCGGCGAGCGAGAGGTTGAACGGGCCGATGCCGATGCCGACGAGGTCGTGCGGCTGGTCGGCTTCCTGGCCGAGTTCATGGCCGCGTGCCTGGTCGCGTTCTGGTGCGGGCGTACCGGTCATCGGGTGGTGCCTTCCACGAGTTCTTCCACGAGTTCGAGCAGGGCTTCCAGGTCGCTGGTGGTGGCGTGGGGGTTGAGGAGAGTGGCCTTGAGCCAGAGGCGGTCGTCCGCACGGGCCCGGCCGAGGACCGCCCGGCCCTCGGTGAGCAGCCTCCGGCGGATCGCGGCGGTCTCCTCGTCGGTCGCCGCGACGGGCCGGAACAGCACGGTGGACAGCGTCGGGCGTCGGTACAGCTCCAGGCGCGGATGCTTGTCGACCAGCTCGGCGAGCTGCTCGGCCAGTGCGCAGGTCCGGTCGACCAGCACGCCGAGACCGGTGCGGCCGAGCGCTTTCAGGGTGACGGCGACCTTGAGGATGTCGGGCCGTCGCGTGGTGCGCAGCGAGCGGCCCAGCACATCGGGGAGCCCGGCCTCGGTGTCGTCGTCGGGGTTGAGGTAGTCGGCGGTGACGTTCAGGGGAGCGAGCCGGGCCCGGTCGGCGACGGCGAGCAGGCCCGCGGCGACCGGCTGCCAGCCGAGCTTGTGCAGATCGAGGGTGACGGACTGGGCGCGCTCCAGGCCGGCGAGCCTGCCCCGGTGTGCCGCGCTGAACAGCAGGGGTCCGCCGTAGGCGGCGTCCACATGGAGTTCGGTGCCGTGGCGTGCGCACAGGTCGGCGATCTCGGCAAGCGGGTCGATCTGGCCGGTGTCGGTGGTGCCGGCGGTGGCGACGACGAGGCGGGAGCCCGGCAGGCTGCTGAGCGCTTCGTCGAGCGCGGCCGGGTCGAGGATGCCGGAAGGCGCCGGGACGGTGACCGGCTCCGGCATGCCGAGCAGCCAGGCGGCGCGGCGAACGGAGTGGTGTGTGGCGGCTCCGCAGATCACCTGGAGCGCGGTGCGGTGGCGCTCGCGGGCCAGGAGCAGGGCGAGCTGGTTGGACTCGGTGCCGCCGGTGGTGACGAGGGCGTCGGGGTCCCTTCCCTCGGGGAACACTTCCGCGCCGAGGGCACGGGTGACGGCGGCCTCCAGCTCGGTGGCCGACGGGGCCTGGTCCCAGGAGTCCAGGGACGGGTTGAGGACGGAGGCGGCGAGATCGGCGGCGACGGCGAGTGCGAGGGGGGACGTGTGGAGGTGGGCGGCGCACAGGGGGTCGGCGGGATCGGCGGCACCTTCGGTGACGGTGCGGACGAGGGTGCGGAGGGCCTCGTCGGCGCCGATGCCGGTGTCGGGGAGCACGGGTTCGGCCGCGCGCACGACCCGTTCCGCGACGGCCTCGGGCCCGCCGGCCGGGAACGGCCCGCCGCGGGCGGCCGCACCGTCGCGGAGTGCGTCGAGCACGACGGCGATGAGGGGACGCAGTGCGTCGGGGCCGGCGGGGCCGCCGGCGAGAGGCGGGGTGCTCATGCGGGGTCCTTCGGGTGTGTGCGGCGGACACCACCAGCCTGATCGTGGACCGGGTGAGGTGCCGGGATGCTCAACGATCCGGACCCGAAAGTGGTACTGCGGTGCGGAAGAGGGGAGTTGGGGTGTGGGCGAGCGGTATGGGCCCGGACCCGGTGCCGGGGGTGCCGCTGCGCGGGCCTGTTCCCCTCCCCGCCCTTTCCCGAACTGGGGCTCCGCCCCAGACCCCGTACGGCCTCCGGCCGTGGCTGAGCTCTCGACACGGCGAGAGGGCGCTAGGCGGCGGAGCCGCCAAACCCCGTACGGCCTCGCCGTACTCGCCGCAAGGCCCCGTACCGTCTCGCCGTACTCGCCGTACTCGCCGGACGCGGCTGGGACGTCGTCCGGCGGCGGCCGAGCTGCACCGGCCGGGACGAGCGGAGCTCTCGACACGGCGAGAGGGGGCTGGGCGGCGGAGCCGCCAGGCCCCGTACAGCCTTCGGCCGTGTCCTCAAGCGCCGGACGGGCCGGAGCCCTCGGCACGGCGCGAGGAGGCTTGGACGGCGGAGCCGCCAGGCCCCGTACCGCCTCGCCGCACTCGCCGCACTCGCCGCACTCGCCGCGCTCGCCGTACGTGGCTGGAGAATCCAGCCACGTACGGCAGGAGCCGGGCTCAGCCGGAGAACCAGCCCCGTCGGCAGGAGCCGAGTCAGGCCGGAGAACCCGCCTCGCCGGCGTTGAGGCGCGGGGGGCGGGGGCCCCCCCCCCCCCCCCCCCCGGGGGGGGCGGGGCCGCCCCCCCCCCCCCCGCGCCCGGGGGGGCCGTTGTGGGCCCGGTGTGGGGGGCGGG
>NZ_JBIRTX010000021.1:0-127867 GCF_044334895.1 Streptomyces sp. NPDC020681
GGCATGGCTCCGCCATGCCTCCCTCCTCCGCCTTGCGATCCACGGCACCAGAGCCCGCTCACTCATCCGGCCTGATCCAGACGAAAGGCCCTAGGCGCGCCACTCCGGGGAGCCCGCCGCCCGCGCCGGGGCCGTCGACTCGATCTTCGCGCGGATCTCCCGCATCACCGCGACGATCTGCCTCTCGTGCTCCTGCGTCAGCCGCGCCACCGGCACCGAGCAGCTGATCGCGTCCGTCGCCGGGTCGTCGTGGCGCAGTGCGAAGCCGAAGCCCACGATGCCGAGCACGCCCTCCTCGCGGTCGACGGAGTAGCCGCGTTCGCGGATCGCCGCGAGATCGGCGGTGAGGGCGGCCCTGTCGGTACGGGTGTTGGGTGTGAGGCGCTCCAACTCGCCTTCGGGCAGCGGGAGTTCGGCGTCCGGCCGTTCGGCGAGGAGTGCCTTGCCCAGCGCGCCCGCATGCGCCGGCAGCCGGCGGCCCACCCTGCTGAAGGTGCGCAGGTACTCATGTGATTCGCGGGTCGCGAGATAGACGACGTCCCCGCCGTCCAGCCGCGCGAGATGAATCGTCTCGCCGAGCGCGTCGGAGGCCTCGTCGAGGAAGGGGCGCGCGGCCCGCACCCACGGATCGCTGTCGAGATAGCTGGTGCCGGTGAGCAACGCGCGGATGCCGATGCCATAGAGCGAGCCGGTGACATCGGTGCGGACCCAGCCGCGGTCGATGAGCGTCTGCAGCAGCGCGTACATGGAGCTGCGCGGCACGCCCAGCTCCTCGGCCAGCTCGCGCAGCCGCGCCGGGCGGTCGCCGCGGGCCGCCAGGAGTTCGAGCAGTTCGACGGTGCGGGCCGCCGACTTCACCTCGCGTACGCCGCCGGTCTCCGTCCCCGTTTCCAGCTGCGCTTCCGACTCCGTCTCCGGCATGCGCCGATCGTATGCGGCCCGCCGGGTCCCATTGACGGCCCTCGTCCGCGTATCTAATCTCAGTTCTCATCCGTGTACGTCATCTACATAGGGAGACGGTATGTATCAAGGCACGGAAGTGGACGTCGTCACGCGGCTGCGCGACGGCATGGCACGCGGCGTACTCTCCTTCCCGCTCACCAGCTTCCGCGCCGACGGCGGACTCGACCGCGACGGCTACCGCGACTACCTCGCGGCGCAGGCCGCCACCGCACCCGGCGCGCTCTTCCCCGCCTGCGGCACCGGCGAGTTCTTCTCTCTCGACGAGGACGAGTACCGCGAGGTCGTCACCGCCGCCGTGGCGGCCGCCGCCGACGGCCGGCTGCCCGTCGTCGCGGGCATCGGCTACGGCTGGGCGCAGGCCGCCCGCTTCGCGCGGATCGCCGAACAGGCGGGTGCGGACGCCGCGTTGGTGCTGCCGCACTATCTGGTGCGCGGCCCGCAGGACGGACTCGTCGAGCAGCTGCGCAAGGTCGCCGGAGCCACCCGGCTGCCGCTGATCGCCTACCAGCGCGACCAGGTCGCCTACTCCGCCGCGTCCGTACGCCGCATCGCCCAGCTGCCCGGCGTCATCGGGCTCAAGGACGGCCACGGCGACCTCGACCTGGTGCAGCGGCAGCGTCTCGCCGCACCCGAGGGGTTCCTGTTCTTCAACGGCGCGGCCACCGCGGAGATCCAGGCACGGCAGTACGCCTCCATCGGCGTGAGCGCGTACTCCTCCGCCGTCCACGCCTTCGCGCCCGAGATCGCCGACGCCTTCTTCGCCGCACACCGCGACGGCGACGATGCCGCGGTCGAGCGGTTGCTGCGCGGTTTCTACGTACCGCTGGTGGAGCTGCGCGACCGGGTGCCCGGATATGCCGTCTCGCTGGTCAAGGCGGCGGCCCGGCTGCGTGGTAAGCCGGTGGGGCCGGTCCGCCCGCCGCTCACCGAACCCGGCCCCGACGATCTCGCGGACCTCGAAGCTCTGCTCGCAGACGGACTCGACCTGGTAGGAGCCACGGCATGACGCAGGACCTGACGATCACCGAGGTACGTCTCACCCCGATCCTCGTCGCCGACCCGCCGCTGCTCAACACCCAGGGCGTGCACCAGCCGTACACTCCGCGGCTGATCGTCGAGGTGGTCACCGCCGACGGGATCACCGGCGTCGGCGAGACGTACGGCGACACCAAGTACCTCGACCTGGCGGCCCCGTTGGCGGACGCGCTGCCCGGTTTCCGGGTCGGCGACGTGAACGGGCTGCACCAGCTCGCGGACCTGGTGTGCCCGGACTCGTCCGAGGCCACCGGCGCGGACGCGGTCGACGCCGGAGGACTGCGCGGCGTGCAGACCTCCGACAAGCTGCGGCTCTCGGTGGTCTCCGGCTTCGAGGTCGCGCTGCTCGACGCGCTCGGCAAGGCGCTCGGGCTGCCGGTGCACGCGCTGCTCGGCGGCAAGGTCCGCGACGCCGTGGACTACAGCGCCTATCTCTTCTACCGCTGGGCCGAGCACCCGGGCGGCGCGGGCGAGCCGGACGACTGGGGCGCGGCCGTCGACCCGGCAGGCGTCGTCGCGCAGGCCCGGCGCTTCGCGCGCGAGTACGGCTTCGGCTCCTTCAAGCTCAAGGGCGGCGTCTTCGAGCCCGACGAGGAGATCGCCGCGGTCCGCGCGCTCGCGGCGGCCTTCCCGGGCCGGCCGCTGCGGCTCGACCCGAACGGGGCCTGGTCGGTGGAGACATCGCTGCGGGTCGCCGCGGAGCTCGCGGACGTGCTGGAGTACCTGGAGGACCCGGCGAGCGGCACCGAGCGGATGGCGCAGGTCGCCGCCGCCACCGAGGTGCCGCTGGCCACCAACATGTGCGTCACCACGTTCGCGGAGATCCCGGAGGCGTTCGCCCGCGGGGCCGTGCAGGTCGTGCTCTGCGACCACCACTACTGGGGCGGGCTGCGCAACACCCGTGAACTGGCCGCGATCTGCCGCACGTTCGGCGTCGGCCTGTCCATGCACTCCAACACCCACCTGGGTATCAGCCTGGCCGCGATGACCCATGTCGCCGCGGTCGTGCCCAACCTGGACTACGCCTGCGACAGCCACTACCCGTGGCAGACCGAGGACGTGATCACCGAACGCCTCGAATTCAAGGACGGCCGCCTCGCGGTGAGCGATCTGCCGGGCCTCGGCGTCGAACTCGACCGCGTGAAGCTGGCCCGCCTGCACCGGCGGTGGCTGGACGACGACGGGACGATGCGCGACCGCGACGACGCGGCGGCCATGCGGGTGGCCGAGCCCGGCTGGACGGCGCCTCCCGTGCCGCGCTGGTAGCCCGGCCGGCGGCCACGTGCCGCACCCCGCCGCTTCCCGGCACATCAGGCAGACTGTCCTGATCTGCACCACATATGGGGAGCGGCACGGTGAGCACTCGTTACGGAGAGCAGGCGGACGGCGGGGGGCCCACCTGCCTGGACCCCCTCGCCGCCCTGCGTGCCCCCGGCGATCCGGACTGCGACGTCTACCTCACCGGCAGTGTCTTCCTCGACATCATCTTCACCGGCCTGGACTCGGCTCCCGTCCGCGGCACCGAGTCCTGGGCCCGCGGCATGGGATCGAGCCCGGGCGGCGTCGCCAACATGGCCACCGCGCTCGCCCGGCTCGGCCTGCGCACCTCGCTCGCCGCCGCGTTCGGGGACGACCACTACGGCGAGTACTGCTGGGACGCGCTCGAACAGGGCGAGGGCATCGACCTGTCGCTGTCCCGCACCGTGCCCGGCTGGCACTCGCCCGTCACCGTCTCCATGGCGTACGAGGGCGAGCGGACCATGGTCTCGCACGGGCACGAAGCACCGCCGCCCGAGCCCGCGCCCGAGTGCCCGCCGCCCGCCCGGGCCGCCGTCGCCTCACTCACGCCCGGCCGCGCCGAGTGGATCGCCCAGGCCGCCGGCACCGGCACCCGTGTCTTCGCCGACGTCGGCTGGGACGAGAGCGGCCGCTGGGACCCGGCCGACCTCGCCGACCTGGAGCACTGCGAGGCCTTTCTGCCGAACGCGGAGGAGGCGATGCGCTACACACGCACCGACTGCCCGCGGGCCGCGGCGCACGCGCTGACCGAGCGCGTTCCGCTCGCCGTCGTCACGCTCGGTGCCGAAGGCGCGTACGCCGTGGACGGCGCGACCGGCGAAACCGCACAGGTTCCGGCCATCGAGGTGGAGGCGCTCGACCCGACAGGCGCCGGCGACGTCTTCGTGGCCGGATACGTCACCGGGACGCTGGCCGGCTGGCCACTCGCCGACCGCCTGGCCCTGGCAGGACTGACGGCCGCGCTGTCGGTGCAGGAGTTCGGCGGGTCGCTCTCGTCCCCCTCCTGGTCGGAGATCGCGGCCTGGTGGCAGCACGTCCAGGGCGTGGACGACCAGGACCCGGCCGCGCTGCGGCGGTACGCCTTCCTGGAGGCGCTGCTGCCCGCGCCGGCCAGGCCGTGGCCGCTGCGCAGGGCCGTCCCGACGATCGGTTTCCGCAGCCCGTCCTGAGTGTGCCCGGCCACCCGCGGGCCGGTGTCCGGCCGGCCTCCGGGCGAGCGGCAGCGCGAGCGGCACGGCATCCGGGCGAAAAAGCCCTCGGCCTTGTCAGTGCCGCGTCGTACGCTTGGTGTTCCAGAGGTTGTCGAGCAGCGAGAACCCTGCAACGGGAGGTATGTGCAGGCCACAGAGCCGGCCCATGACTCAGACACCCACAGCCCAGAACCCGGCGCCGGGGCAGGCGCGAGCCCACTTCACCGTCCCCGCCAAACATCCGATGGTGACGGTCCTCGGCTCGGGTGACGCCCTGCTGCGCGTGATCGAGAAGGCCTTCCCGGCGGCCGACATCCATGTCCGGGGCAATCAGGTGAGCGCGGTCGGCGACGCGGCGGAAGTCGCAATGATCCAGCGCCTGTTCGACGAGATGATGCTCGTGCTCCGCACCGGGCAGCCGATGACGGAGGACGCAGTGGAACGCTCGATCGCCATGCTCAGAGCCACTGAGAACGGCAATGGCGAAGGCGCGGCCGAGACCCCCGCCGAGGTGCTCACCCAGAACATCCTCTCCAGCCGCGGCCGCACCATCCGCCCTAAGACCCTCAACCAGAAGCGGTATGTCGACGCGATCGACAAGCACACGATCGTGTTCGGGATCGGCCCCGCCGGCACCGGCAAGACCTATCTCGCCATGGCCAAGGCGGTCCAGGCCCTGCAGTCCAAGCAGGTCACCCGGATCATCCTGACCAGGCCCGCCGTCGAGGCGGGCGAGCGGCTCGGCTTCCTGCCCGGCACGCTCTACGAGAAGATCGACCCGTATCTGCGCCCGCTGTACGACGCGCTGCACGACATGGTCGACCCCGACTCGATCCCCCGGCTGATGGCCGCGGGCACGATCGAGGTCGCGCCGCTGGCGTACATGCGAGGCCGGACGCTGAACGACGCGTTCATCATCCTCGACGAGGCGCAGAACACCAGCGCCGAGCAGATGAAGATGTTCCTGACGAGGCTCGGCTTCGACTCGAAGATCGTCGTCACCGGCGACGTCACCCAGGTCGACCTGCCGGGCGGGACTAAGAGCGGTCTCCGTCAGGTCCAGGGCATCCTGGAGGGCGTCGAGGACGTCCACTTCTCCCGTCTCACATCGCACGATGTCGTACGGCACAAGCTCGTCGGCCGTATCGTCGACGCGTACGAGAAGTACGACGGCCAGAACGGGCTGTCTCACTGAACCGAGAGAAGTAGCCAAGCGCCATGTCGATCGACGTCAACAACGAGTCCGGGATCGCAGTCGACGAGCAGGCGGTTCTCGACGTCGCCCGCTACGCGCTGGCCCGGATGCGCATCCACCCGCTCTCCGAGCTCTCGGTGATCGTCGTGGACGCCGAAGCCATGGAGCAGTTGCACATCCAGTGGATGGACCTGCCCGGTCCGACCGATGTCATGTCCTTCCCGATGGACGAGCTGCGCCCGCCCATCAAGGACGACGAGGAGCCCCCGCAGGGGCTCCTCGGTGACATCGTGCTCTGCCCCGAGGTCGCCAAGAGGCAGGGCGAGGAAGCCCCGACGGAGCACTCCATGGACGAGGAGCTCCAGCTCCTGACGGTCCATGGAGTGCTGCACCTGCTCGGTTACGACCACGAGGAGCCGGACGAGAAGGCCGAGATGTTCGGCCTCCAGGCGGCGATCATCGACGGCTGGCGGGCGGAGAAGGGCCTCACCGGTCCGTCCCCGGCGCCGACCGTCTCATGAGCGGCCCACTGGTCTTCGGCGCGGTTCTGCTGGTCGTGGTCGCCTGGCTGGCGGCGTGCGCCGAGGCGGGCATCGCGCGCACCTCAAGCTTCCGCGCCGCCGAGGCCGTACGCTCCGGCCGGCGCGGCGCGGCGAAGCTGGAGCAGGTCGCCGCCGACCCGACCCGCTATCTCAATGTCGCCCTGCTGGTGCGGGTGGCCTGCGAGATGGCGGCCGGGGTGCTGGTCACCTACGCCTGTCTCCAGGAGTTCTCCGAGACCTGGGAGGCGCTGGCCGTCGCCATCGGCGTGATGGTCCTCGTCTCGTACGTCGCGGTCGGCGTCTCGCCGCGCACCATCGGCCGCCAGCACCCGCTGAACACGGCGACGGCCGCGGCGTACGTCCTGCTGCCGCTCGCCAGGATCATGGGCCCGATCCCGCAGTTGCTGATCCTCATCGGCAACGCGCTCACCCCGGGCAAGGGTTTCCGCAAGGGCCCGTTCGCCTCCGAGGCCGAGCTGCGGGCGATGGTGGACCTCGCCGAGCAGGAGTCGCTGATCGAGGACGACGAGCGCCGGATGGTGCACTCCGTGTTCGAGCTCGGTGACACCCTCGTACGCGAAGTGATGGTGCCGCGCACGGACCTGGTCTGCATCGAGCGCTACAAGACCGTCCGCCAGGCGCTGACGCTCGCGCTGCGCTCCGGCTTCTCGCGCATCCCGGTCACCGGCGAGAACGAGGACGACATAGTGGGCGTCGTCTATCTGAAGGACCTGGTGCGCAAGACGCACATCAACCGCGACGCCGAGGCCGATCTGGTCTCCACGGCGATGCGGCCCGCGGTCTTCGTGCCCGACACCAAGAACGCGGGCGATCTGCTGCGCGAGATGCAGCAGAAGCGGAACCATGTCGCCGTCGTCATCGACGAGTACGGCGGCACGGCCGGGATCGTCACCATCGAGGACATCCTGGAGGAGATCGTCGGCGAGATCACGGACGAGTACGACCGTGAACTGCCGCCGGTCGAGGATCTCAGCGGCGGCCGCTTCCGGGTCACCGCCCGGCTCGACATCGGCGACCTCGGCGAGCTCTACGGCCTGGACGAACTGGACGACGAGGACGTGGAGACGGTCGGCGGTCTGCTGGCGAAGGCGCTCGGCCGGGTGCCGATCGCGGGCGCGTCGGCCGTGGTCGAACTCCCGGACGGCCGGACGCTGCGGCTGACGGCGGAGTCGCCGGCCGGCCGCCGGAACAAGATCGTGACGGTGCTGGCTGAGCCGGTGGCCGGGAGCGCGGAGGGACGGACGGCATGACCCCGCAGGAGCTGAAGGCCTTCTGCCTCGAATTCAACGCGTCGGTGGAGGAGTTCCCGTTCGGGCCCGAGACCTCGGTCTTCAAGGTGCTCGGCAAGCTCTTCGCCCTCACCGCGCTGGACGGCGAGCCGCTCAAGGTGAACCTCAAGTGCGAGCCGGAGATCGCGGTCCGGCTGCGGGCGGAGCACCCGGCGATCGTCCCGGGCTATCACATGAACAAGCGCCACTGGAACACGGTGACGGTCGGCGAGCTCCCGGACCGACTGGTCCGGGAGCTGATCGAGGACTCGTACGACCTGGTGGTGGCGGGCCTCCCGAAGGCGGAGCGGCTGCGCCTCGACCGGGCCTGACGCCGGGCCAGGCCGCCTGACGTCAGGCGGCCCTCGACCGGCGCAGGACCAGCCCCACCAGTACCGCCGCTCCCATCACGATCGCCGCATCCAGCGCCAGCACCGTCCGCACCCCGTCGAAGAGCGATGTGCCCGTCGTCGCGAGCACCCCCAGCAGCGGGATGCCCACGGTGATCCCCACCTGCTGCGTCGTCGTGACCAGACCCGTCGCCAGGCCCTGTTCGTCGTCCGGGACGCCCGAAGTCACCGTCAGCCCGTACGAGATGATCGCGCCCAGATGGCACACGCTCGCCAGCGAGACGGCGACCGTCGCCAGCACCGCGCCCGATCCCGGGCCCAGGCCCAGCAGTGCCGCGCCGAACAGGCCCTGACCCAGCAGGGAGAGGACCAGCGTGCGGCGCGCGCCGAGCCGGCCGATGATCTTCGGGGCGTAGGCGCCGGCGGCGACGGACGCGATGCCCTGGACGCCGAAGACCAGCCCTGTGCGGAACGCCGAAAGGCCCAGCGTCTCCTGCAGATACAGCGTGAGCACGAACACGACCGTGCTCATCATCGAGAACGTCACAGACCGCCGAGATTGCCCCAGGCCACCGTCCGCCGCCGCAGCATCGGCAGCGACACCAGCGGCGCCGGGCTGCGCGACTCGACGATCCCGAAGACGATCAGCAGCGCGATACCGGCGATCAGCGTGACCAGTACGTCCGTGCCGCCGAAGCCGCGCTCGGCCGCCGTGGACAGGGCGTAGATCACCGCGAGCAGACCGCCGGTGACGGTGACCGCGCCGGGCACATCGAGCCGCGGCCGGTCCGGCGTACGGGACTCCGGCAGCAGGCCCGGCGCCAGCGGCAGCACGATCAGGGTGAACAGGGCCAGCAGGCCCATCGTCGAGCGCCAGCCCAGCGTGTCGGTCATCACGCCGCCCAGCACCATGCCGATGGTGAAGCCCAGCGACAGCAGCGTGCTGCTGATGCCCAACGCCCGGTCCCGCTGCGGCCCTTCGGGAAACGTGGTGGTCAGCAAGGACATGCCGGTCGGCACGATGACCGCGGCGCCGAGCCCTTGCAGCGCGCGGCCCGTGAGGAACGACGCCGGGTCCCAGGCGAGCGCGGCCAGCACCGACGCCGCGCCGAAGAGCGCCAGTCCGGACAGGAACAGCCTGCGCCGCCCGTACAGATCGGCGATCCGGCCGAACAGCAGCAGAAAGCCGCCGGACGGCAACGCGAAGGCGGTGACGGCCCATTGCAGTGCCGACTGGCTGAGCCCCAGGTCCTTTCCGAGCACGGGCAGGGCCACATTGAGTACGGAGAAGTCGAGCGCGACCATGAACTGGGCCGCGCACAGCACAAAGAGAATCAGTCGGGCGCGGCCGGTCAGCGGTGCCGGAGCGGCCGTCCCGGGAGTAGGGGCGGAGGTGTCGATAGCCATGGTCGACAGCCTCCGGCGGCGGGAACAGCCGTGGGGAGCGGGAACTTATCCTGTTGGCGGCACCACCAGGCATACGGACAGGGGGAGTACGTGGCCACGTCGGCCGAGCACGATGCGATGAAGGCGCACCGCCTCGGTGAGCTGCGCCAGTTCCTGATGAGCAGGCGTGCGCGGGTCAGCCCCACGGAGGCGGGCCTGCCGGACGGCGGAGCCCGCCGCCGTACCCCCGGGCTGCGCCGCGAGGAGGTCGCCGTCCTCGCGGGCGTCGGCGTCTCCTGGTACCAGTGGCTGGAGCAGGGCCGGGACATCACGGTCTCGCCGCAGGTGCTCGACTCGGTGGGCCGGGTGCTCCGGCTGAGCAGCGCCGAGCGCCGCCACCTCTATGTGCTGGCCGGGCTCAACCCGCCCGCGCCCGAGGTGGATCCGGGCGATGCCAACATGTGCGCCGGGCTGCGGCGGCTGATCGACGCGTGGATGCCGTTCCCGGCGCACATCATGGACTCGTACTGGAACACGATCATGTACAACGAGGCGGCCGGCATGGTTCTCGGCATGCGGCCCGGTCTTGTGCAGAACTGTCTGATCGCCTTCTTCACCGATCCCATCTACCGGGCACGCGCGAGGAGTTGGGAGCTGAACGCGCCGGACGTGGTCGCACAGTTCCGTGCCGCATGCTCCGAGTGCCCCGACGACGAGGGCTTCCAGCAGATCGTCGCGGAAGCAAAGGTGGTCAGCCAGGAGTTCGCCGAGCTGTGGGAGCGGCGTGACATCGCACCCGGCGGCCAGGTCAGCAAGGAGATGGAGCACCCGCTGGTCGGGACGCTGTTCATGGAGTCGACACAGCTGAGGGTCCCGGCCCGCCCGGATCTGGCGATCGTGATGCACACCGCGCTGCCGGAGGCGGACACCGCGCAGAAGCTCCAGTGGCTGGCGAGCCCGGAGGGCAGGCGCGGCTCGATGTATCCGATTGCAGGCTGACCTCCGCGTATGGATATCCTCTGCGCGTTACAGGGGAGGGGGGAAGCTCCCCAAGGGAGCCCGCAAGGGCGCTTTGAGTCAGATTCAGGGGAGTTACCACAATATGCGTACCAGCATGCGCCGCGGCATGGCCGCCGCTGTCGCCGTCTCCGCGCTGTGTTTCACCGCGGCGTGCGGCGGTTCGTCCGACGACGAGAAGAAGCCGGCCGCGGGCCAGGAGCAGTCCACCGACAAGGCCACCGACAAGGCCGAGGCGCCGGTCACGCCGCTGACCGCCGCGCAGATGAAGGCCGCGACGCTGGAGGTCAAGGACCTGCCGACCGGCTGGAAGGCCGGCACGGTCACTTCCACCGACGACCCGGCGCCCAAGTCGGACAAGCCCGAGTGCCAGCCGATCGCCGACCTGATGGCCGACAAGATCCCCGGCGCGACGATGGGCCAGGCCGCGGAGTTCGAGGGCAAGGGCGACGAAAGCGGCCTGAGCGAGCATGTCTTCACCTTCCCCGCCACCGGCGGCGCGGACTTCGTGAAGGCGATCGGCACCGCGCTGGAGAGCTGCACCAAGGCGAGCTTCGACGCCGAGGGCGAGAAGCTGGCCGTCACGATCGCGAAGCTGTCCACCGCCAAGGTCGGCGAGGAGTCGTACGCGTTCCGGATGACCATGCCGATCCCGGAGCTGGGCGTGAACTTCACGAGCGACCTCCTGGTGGCCCGCCAGGGCACCGGCGTCGTCCGGCTCGCGCACAGCTCGGCGGACCCCACCAAGGCGGCCCCGTTCGACGACCTGGCCAAGCGCGCCGGCGACAAGTTCGTCAAGGGCGTCCAGGGCTGATCGCCCACGGCCCGTAGAGACACCCCGAAGCGACACCACGTAGAGACACCGGCCGCCCGGACCCGTTCCGGGCGGCCGATCTATGCTCGGGGCATGACGCAGAGCACCAACCTCGGCCCCGAGGACAGCAAGATCATCACGCTGGCACGCAGCGCACGTGCCCGCAACGGTGTGCCGGAGGGCGCGGCGGTACGGGACGAGACCGGGCGCACCTACGTCGCCGGAACCGTGGCGCTGGACTCGCTCCGGCTGAGCGCGCTGCAGGCCGCGGTCGCCATGGCCGTCGCCAGCGGCGCCAAGTCCCTGGAGGCCGCCGCCGTCGTCTCCGAGGCCGACGCGGCGTCGGACGCCGACCGCGCGGCGGTACGTGACCTCGGCGGGCCCGGCACGCCCGTGCTGCTGGCCGGCCCGGACGGTCTGCTGAAGGCTTCGGTCACCGCCGGCTGAGGTGCCGGGGCAGCATCACCGGTATCTCCACGTCCCTTAAGAATCACGGGACTTCCCCTTGCAATCGTGAGCTGTTTACGCATCAATTAACAGCGCAACCGACGGACCGTCAGATTCGCTGGACGGCCTGGTCCGGGGCCCGAGCCGCGGTCCCGCACCGAGCGGGCCGTCCCTTCTTTCCGCGTGGCGTGCGCACCCCGCCCGTGGAGCTCGTCACCCGTCGGTCCGCGCACACCCTTCATGCAGCCCTGCCGCGCCGTGCCCGCATGTCCTCATGCCCGCGCGGTGGGTGGCAGTACGGCTGCCAACGACTCCCTCAACGGGAAAGGGGAACCAATGCGAGGCAGCAGGTTAGGCATCAGCACGGCCATGGCGGCGGGCGCGCTCGCCGTCACCACTCTGGTCTTCGCCCCGGCCGCGGCGGCCGTCGCGCCCGCTTCGGCGACGGCCACGTACGACTGCGGGATCTGGGGCGGCGGCGCGGCGACGCTGGCCGCGACGCAGGACGGCACGGCGGTGACGATCACGCTCACCTCGGCGGTGACGACCCCCGTGGCCGTCGGGCCCGACGAGATCGACGCGACGCTCACGCTCGCCAAGAACGGCACCGGCACCACCCAGTTCACCGGCAAGAAGAACCCCGAGCTCGAGGCCGGTTCGCCGGTGACCATCGGCCCGCTGAGCGGGACCGTCGCCTCCGGCGACAGCCTCGACTCGTACTTCGACGGCACGGCGCTGCAGATGACGATCTTCGGAGTTGGTGTGAGCTGCGACGCCACGACGGCGCAGTCGCCGGGACCGTTCGTGTTCGACTGAGCGGACGCGCACGCTGACTCGGACTCTGGCCGGCGTCACCTTTCCGGTGGCGCCGGTTCCCCTTCCGGCCTGCGGAAACGAGGATCTTGAGGCGGGTGCCGTCCGGATCTTGACAGTATCTGATGGGTCATCAGACGGCGCATTTCGATTCCATTGACTTCTCGAGGCCCCCGCCCGTCAATGTCCCCTGCCGCCGCGGAAGAGCCGCCGCGTCCGCACACATCAGAAGGGGGCAGTCATGCCTTCAGCCACCCGAAGACCCCGCAGGTCCGCCGTCAGACGACGGCGGTGGACCGCCGTGCTGGGGGTCCTCGCCCTGGCCGCGGGCGCCGGGGCCCTCACCGGCCCCGCACACGCGCTGGCCACGGCCGCCGCGCCGGTCGACTTCATGACCCACTGCGTGCCGCCGCCCATCGCGGGCATCCCGCCCATCGACGGCACCACGACCGCCGAGATCACCGTCGACAACGCCGCTCCCAAGGTCGGCGACACGGTCACGGTCACCTACACGGTCAGCAAGCCGGCCGCCGGCAACCCGGTCGACCTCGCGCTCCCGGCCGACATCATGACGCCCACCGGAAAGGTCACGCTCGGCGGCGCGCAGCCCGGCAGCGTCACGGTCACCGGGCCCAAGAAGAACCCGCCCGTGCCCGGCAAGGGCGCTTTCCCGCCGTTCTCGATGACCGGCACGTTCACGGTCACCGCGCCCGGCTCGATCACGCTGTCGCCCGGCGACTACAACATCCACACCAGCTACATCATGGAGCTGGACACCCCCTGCACCGTGATCAGTCCGCCCGCGCCCGTCTCCGAGACGATCGTCGCCACGGACGTGCCGGGTGCCAATGAACGCAGCATCCAGCTCGCCACCGCCTCCGGGAACGTGGGCGACCGGGTCACCGTCACCGGCGCCAAGTTCACTCCGCTCGCCGACATCACCGTCGCCGGACGGGCCGCAGCGGCCGAGACCGCCGACAAGATGACGTTCAAGTCCGACGCCAACGGCGGCTTCACGGCCCGCCTCACGGTCAACGACAAGGCGACCACCGGCGTCGTCGCGTACGAAGGCAGTGCCTGGACCGCGGAGAAGGGCGCGGGTCCTGCGGCGTACACCGTCATCGACGACACACCACTGCCGGCGGGCAGCCAGAAGCTCAACTCCTCGGTCGCGGCAGGCACTCTGTCCATGTCCCAGGCCGGTGACACCGTCGCGCTCTCGGCGGTGAACTTCGGCACGGGCGGTGCGTCCACCGGCGACCTTCAGACGGTGACCGTCAAGGACTTCCGCGGCGGCCCCGCGGGCTGGTCCCTGACCGGCAAGGTCACCGACTTCACGGGCCCCGGCGGCACGATCGGCGCGAGCGCGCTCGGCTGGACGCCGGCCTGCACCACCAAGCAGGGCAGTCCGAGCACCTGCGCGGCCGGTTCGGCGGGAACCGTCGGCAGCGCGGGCGCGACGCTCGCCTCGACCCCCAACGGGGCGCTCACCGGCGGTGAGTTCACCGTGGACGCGAAGCTCTCGCTGAACGTCCCGGCGTTCACGGCACCCGGCGCGTATGCCGGCGTGCTGACCCTCACCCTTACGTGATCATCCAGCGGGCCGGGGCGCACCCCTCGGCCCGCTTTCCCTGCCTGGGGGCTCCGCACATGCGCAAGCTCTGCGTCATCCTCGCCGCACTGCTGTCCGGACTGTTCGGCGTTCCGGCCGCTCACGCCGCCGACAACGGCAACTGGTCCGTCTATCCGGTCTCTTCGGAGCTGGGCAGGCGGCCGTACTTCTATCTCTCCGCCGACCCCGGCACGACCCTGACCGACCAGGTCACCGTCACCAACAAGACCGCCGCCCCGCTCACCTTCCGGCTGTACGCGGCCGACGCGTACAACACCGAACGCGACGGCGGCTTCGCCGTCCGCACGCCGAAGGAGAAGCAGCGCGGCGTCGGTGCCTGGGCCAGGCCCGCGCGCGACCGCGTCAGCGTCCCCGCGCACGGCTCGGTCACCGTGCCCTACACGCTCACCGTCCCGGAAGGAGCCGAGCCCGGCGACCACCCCGGCGCGCTCGTCGCGCTCGACGAACGCATCGCCGCCGCGTCCGGCTCCGTCGCCGTCGGCATCCAGCAGGCCGTCGGCGCACGCGTGTATCTCCGGGTGAACGGACCGACCGTGCCCGCGCTCTCCGTCGAGGACGTCACCCTCAGCCACGACCAGCCGCTGGTCCCCGGCACCGGCGAGAGCAGCGCACTGATCTCGTACACGCTCTACAACCGCGGCAATGTCACGCTCAACCCCAAGGTCGCGCTGAAGGCCGAGGGCCTGTTCGGCCGCGATCTGCTCCACCGGGACCTGACGAAGATCCCCTCCGAACTGCTGCCCCGCCAGAAGATCCGGCTCACCGAACGCTGGTCGGGCGCACCGCAGCTCGAGTGGGGCGAGGTGAAGCTCACGGCCACCGCGCGGGACGTGCGCGAGTCGGCGGGCGCGTCCTTCTTCGCTCTGCCGTGGCTGGTGGCCGCGGTCCTCGGAGCCGCGCTGGCGGGCACGGGTGTGTGGGCCAGAGTGCGGCATGTCCGGGCGCGCGTGCCCAGGGGCGCCTGACATCAGGGACAATGGGCGCCATGAGCGTTCCTACCCAGTCCTCCGAGGCCCCTCACCGGGCCGGCTTCGCCTGCTTCGTCGGCCGTCCCAACGCGGGCAAGTCCACTCTCACGAACGCTCTGGTCGGCCAGAAGGTGGCGATCACCTCCAACCGGCCGCAGACGACCCGGCACACCGTGCGCGGCATCGTGCACCGCCCCGAGGCGCAGCTGATCCTGGTCGACACCCCGGGCCTGCACAAGCCGCGCACGCTGCTCGGCGAGCGGCTCAACGACGTCGTACGCACCACCTGGGCCGAGGTCGACGTGATCGGCTTCTGCCTGCCCGCGAACGAGAAGCTCGGCCCCGGCGACCGCTTCATCGCCAAGGAGCTGGCGGGCATCAAGAAGACGCCGAAGGTCGCGATCGTCACCAAGACCGACCTCGTCGACTCCAAGACGCTCGCCGAGCAGCTGATCGCGATCGACCGGCTCGGCAAGGAACTCGGCTTCGAGTGGGCCGAGATCGTCCCGGTCTCGGTGGTCGGCGACAAGCAGATCCAGTTGGTGGCCGACCTGCTGATCCCGCTGCTGCCGGAAGGCCCCGCGCTCTACCCGGAGGGCGACCTCACGGACGAGCCCGAGGTGGTCATGGTCGCCGAGCTGATCCGCGAGGCGGCGCTGGAGGGCGTACGGGACGAGCTGCCGCACTCGATCGCGGTGGTGGTCGAGGAGATGCTGCCGCGCGAGAACCGCCCGGCCGACAAGCCGCTGCTGGACATCCACGCGAACGTCTACATCGAACGCCCCAGCCAGAAGGGCATCATCATCGGCCCGAAGGGCAAGCGTCTGAAGGAGGTCGGCACGAAGTCCCGCAAGCACATCGAGGCGCTGCTGGGGACGCCGGTCTTCCTGGACCTCCACGTCAAGGTCGCGAAGGACTGGCAGCGGGACCCGAGGCAGCTCCGCAAGCTCGGCTTCTGACGGACGCCCGCGGTCCTGACGGATTCCCGTCGTCCGCCGTCGGCCGCAGCGGCTCGCGATAACAGCGTTATGCTGCTCCCGTGTCAGCCGCAGCAGCCGCAGCTTCCGTCCGCAGGCGACTCCTGGACGCAGCCGCCCGCGTCCTCGCCGAACAGGGCCCCGCCGCGCTGAGCGCCCGGCGCCTGGTCAAAGAGGTCGGCGCGTCGACCATGGCGGTCTACACGCACTTCGGCTCCATGCCCGCGCTGGTGCGCGAGGTCATGCGGGAAGGGTTCGAGCGCTTCAGGACACGTACCGACCTCGTCGCTCCCACCGACGACCCGGTCGCCGACCTGTACGCGATCTGCCGCGCCTACCAGGAGTTCGCCCGCGCCGAGCCGGACGTGTACGCCGTCATGTTCGGCGGGTCGCAACTGGCCGGATTCACGCTCACCGACGAGGACCGCGCGATGGGCACCGGGATGCTCCGGGTCCCGTACGACGCGATCCGCCGCTGCACGGCCGCCGGCCGTTTCCGGGACGGGGACGAGTCCCTGCGCGCCTGGCAGCTGTGGTGCCAGCTGCACGGCCTCGTCCAGTTGGACCGGGCGGGCTACTTCGGCGGTGCGCACACCGCCGAAGAGACCCTGTCCGCACTCGTCCGGGACTTCGCCGTCGGCCTGGGCGACAGCCCGGACGCGGCGACCGCGTCCGTCCCCGGGGCCCCCGGCGCGTCCGGGAACCCGTGAGAGTCAGGAGCCTTCGTTGAGCACCAGCGAGATCAGCTTCCGCTGGGCCTCCGTCAGCCGGGGATCGGAGCAGTAGACGGTGTGCTCGTCGACCGTGAGGTGGTAGTTGAACCCGTCCGGCACCCCCACCGGCGGCGTCTCGCGCGCGCCCTCGACCGCCTCCTTGGCCAGGGTGTGCCAGTCGGAGGCGTCGGGCCGGCCGGTGGTGTCGACCTCGGCGAATCGTTCCATCCCGGCGAAGCCGCCGGTGCGTCGTACCTGAATACGCATGAGTCCCGTTCTAGTACGGATCCGTGCGGCGCGAAACCGGACGCCCGGGGCTCCGCCGGAGCGGAGCCCCGACCGGTCAGGTCGCCGGGACGCCCACCTGCGACCACGCCTTCAGGACCGCCTCCTGCTCATCGCCGTCCCCGAACCGGGTCCGCGCCGCCGCCACCGTCAGCCGTGCGAAGGACGCGAAGTCCGCGTCCACGGCCAGCTCCCCGCCGGTCAGCACGTCGAACCAGACCTGGCCCGCCCGCTCCCACGCCTTCCCGCCGAGCTGCTCGGCGACCAGGCAGAACGCGTGATTGGGGATGCCGGAGTTGATGTGCACTCCGCCGTTGTCCCGGCCCGTACGGACGTAGTCGTCCATCGTGCCGGGCTGCGGGTCCTTGCCGAGCACATCGTCGTCGTACGCGCTGCCGGGCTCCTTCATCGAGCGCAGCGCCTTGCCCGTCACGCGCGGCGCCAGCAGGCCCGCGCCGATCAGCCAGTCGGCCTGCTCCGCCGTCTGGTCGAGCGTGTACTGCTTCACCAGCGAGCCGAACACGTCCGACATCGACTCGTTCAGCGCGCCCGGCTGGCCGAAGTAGCTCAGATTCGCCGTGTACTGCGTCAGTCCGTGCGTCAGCTCGTGCGCGATCACATCGACCGGGATCGAGAAGTCGAGGAAGATCTCGCCGTCTCCGTCGCCGAAGACCATCTGCTCGCCGTCCCAGAACGCGTTCCCGTACTTCTGGTCGTAGTGGACGCTCGCGGTCAGCGGCAGGCCCTCACCGTCGAGCGAGCTGCGGCCGTACGACTTCAGCAGCAGCTCGAAGGTCGCTCCGAGGCCCGCGTACACACGGTTGACCGTCGCGTCCTTGCCCGGCTCGTCGCCCTCGCCGCGGACCTTCTGGCCCGGCAGCTCGGTGCGGTTCCGGCAGTCGTGGATGGTGCGCTGCGGCTGCTCCGGCGCCGCACCGCGCGGCGCGACAGCCGCCGGTGCGCCGATCACGGTGGTCAGCCGGCGCCGGGTGCGCTGTGCGGCGTCCGCCTCGAGAGTGTGTCGAGCGGGGGCGGAGAGCACGGGGTCCTCGGCACGCGCCAGCTTGTCGAGGACGTGCGGCGGGACGATGGTGCAGAAAGTGGGATGGAAGTCAGCCATGGCAGGCAATGTGGCACTGGGTCATGGAGCTGTCACTAGTTGCCACCATGATTGACGAAATGGAGTGATCCATCACGTTTCGGCGTAACCGGACGGGCGTCCCGCATACTGATACGGGACCGCCGTTCCCGCACCACTCGGCTACGCTGCCTCTCATCATGCGTTTCGGGCTGCTTCTTCTTAGCTGCCGCGGCGAGGGCCTGTAGTCGTAGGCCGACCCCCTCCCCGCGGGATCTGGTGCTGCTTCGATCCGTCGGCCGTCCTACTTCTGGACCCCGAGGAGCCCTACGCAAAATGTCTGACACATCTGTCGGTCGCCCCACGCCCGTGACCAATGCGACCCACACTCAGAAGCCGTCCGGGATGCCGATCCACAAGTACGGCCAGTACGAGGCCGTGGACATCCCCGACCGCACCTGGCCCGGCCGGCGGATCACCAAGGCGCCCCGCTGGCTGTCGACCGATCTGCGCGACGGCAACCAGGCACTGATCGACCCGATGTCGCCGGCCCGCAAGCGCGAGATGTTCGACCTGCTCGTACGCATGGGCTACAAGGAGATCGAGGTCGGCTTCCCCTCCTCCGGCGAGACCGACTTCGCGTTCGTACGCTCCATCATCGAAGAGGGCGCGATCCCCGAGGACGTGACGATCTCCGTCCTGACGCAGGCCCGCGAGGAGCTGATCGAGCGGACCGTCGAGTCCATCAAGGGCGCGCACCGGGCCACGGTCCACCTGTACAACGCCACCGCGCCGACGTTCCGCCGCGTCGTCTTCCGCGGCTCGAAGGAGCAGGTCAAGCAGATCGCGGTGGACGGCACGCGGCTGGTGATGGAGTACGCCGAGAAGCTGCTGGGCCCGGAGACGACCTTCGGCTACCAGTACAGCCCGGAGATCTTCACCGACACCGAGCTGGACTTCGCGCTGGAGGTCTGTGAGGCGGTCTGCGACGTGTGGCAGCCGGAGGCCGGCCGCGAGATCATCCTCAACCTGCCTGCCACGGTGGAGCGTTCGACGCCGTCCACGCACGCCGACCGCTTCGAGTGGATGTCGCGGAACCTGTCCCGTCGCGAGTACGTGTGCCTGTCCGTGCACCCGCACAACGACCGAGGCACCGCCGTCGCCGCCGCCGAACTGGCGAT
The DNA here is from genome assembly GCF_044334895.1 of Streptomyces sp. NPDC020681. NCBI lineage: Bacteria > Bacillati > Actinomycetota > Actinomycetes > Kitasatosporales > Streptomycetaceae > Streptomyces > Streptomyces sp. NPDC020681. The sequence goes on from NZ_JBIRTX010000021.1 coordinate 19,176, forward strand.
CATGGCGGGCGCGGACCGTATCGAGGGCTGCCTGTTCGGGCAGGGCGAACGCACCGGCAATGTCGACCTGGTGACGCTGGGCATGAACCTGTTCTCCCAAGGCGTCGACCCGCAGATCGACTTCTCGCAGATCGACGAGATCCGTCGCACCAGCGAGTACTGCAACCAGATGGAGATCCACCCGCGCCACCCCTACGCGGGCGATCTGGTCTACACCGCCTTCTCCGGCTCCCACCAGGACGCCATCAAGAAGGGCTTCGACGCACTGGAGGCCGACGCGGCCGCGCAGGGCAAGACCGTAGACGAGATCGAGTGGGCGGTGCCTTATCTGCCGATCGACCCGAAGGACGTGGGCCGGTCGTACGAGGCGGTCATCCGGGTCAACTCGCAGTCGGGCAAGGGCGGAATCGCCTATGTCCTGAAGAACGACCACAAGCTGGACCTGCCGCGCCGGATGCAGATCGAGTTCTCGAAGATCATCCAGGCGAAGACGGACAGCGAGGGCGGCGAGGTCACGCCGAAGGACATCTGGCAGGTCTTCCAGGACGAGTACCTGCCCAACCAGGACAACGCCGCGGCTCGATGGGGCCGGATCCAGCTGCGTTCCGGCCAGACCACGACCGACACCGACGGCATCGACACGCTGACCGTCGAGGCGGTCGTGGACGGCACGGAGACCGTGCTGACCGGTTCGGGCAACGGACCGATCTCGGCGTTCTTCGACGCTCTGAACGCGGTCGGCGTCGACGCGCGGCTGCTGGACTACACCGAGCACACGATGAGCGAGGGCGCGTCCGCGCAGGCCGCGTCGTACATCGAGTGCGCAATCGACGGCAAGGTGCTGTGGGGCATCGGCATCGACGCCAACACCACGCGCGCATCGCTGAAGGCGGTCGTCTCCGCCGTCAACCGCGCGGCCCGCTGAACCGGTTGACATCTTCCGCCGCGCCCCCGGCCGTTTCCCACGGAACGGCCGGGGGTGCGGCGCTGTTCGCGGGGGGTGACCACGTGCTGGCGCAGGGCGAGGAATCAGCCATGTCCTGGCGTACTGCCGCCGGGGTGCTGACGCCACATCATCGGTGTGGCTAACATCACGTCAACGCGGCAATGTTGCCGGACGGTTACGGAGGTGCGCAGTGCGGGCAGACCGAGGGCTTTTCGGCCGGAAAATGCTGGTCTGCGGCGTTCACACCTCTTGGAACACCGTTGGTGACGGCGAGTTCTTCTGTTCGGACTGCGGAGGCGACCGGAACTACCGGCGTCGCACCGGCCGCCGCCGGTTCACCCTGCTCGGCATTCCGCTGCTGCCGCGCGGCTCGGCGGGCCCGGTCGTCGAATGCGCCGCCTGCCACAGCCACTTCGGCATGGAAGCGCTCGACCACCCCACCACCTCCCGCTTCTCCGCGATGCTCCGCGACGCGGTCCACACCGTCGCCCTCGCCGTCCTCGCCTCCGGCGGCACGTCCTCGCGCCAGGTCCGCGAGACCGCCGTCGCGATCGTCCGCGCGGCCGGCCTCGACGACTGCACGGAGGACCAGCTCACGGGCCTGATCGAGGCACTCGCCGCGGACACCGGCCGCTTCGTCACGGACACCGGCCCGTACGGCGCGGCGCTCGCGATCGAACTGCACGAGGCGCTGGAGCCCCTGGCCCCGCATCTGGCCCCCGCGGGCCGTGAGTCGATCCTCCTCCAGGGCGCCCGCATCGCCCTCGCCGACGGCCCGTACAGCCCTGCGGAACGAGAGGTCCTGACGACGGTCGGCACGGCGCTCCAGTTGTGCGCCGACGATACGTCCAGACTCCTCGCGGCAGCGCGCACGCCGTTCTGATCCAACCAGGAGGGCCTCCGCCTCAAGCCCTCGGTCTCTTTGCCCACGGCCGGCGAAGCCCGGCCCGTCCGGGCCCCCGGTTACGGGGGGAGGGCGTGGAGGCGAACAAATCCGCCGCAGGCGTACGCCGCGATACTCCCCGGGGAGTACGGCCGCCTCCCCGTCACCTCCGGCAGTACCTCCCATCTCGCCCTCGCGCGCGACGAATCCTCCACCTCCCGGCGGGAGTCTGGACCCAACCAGACACCCAGCCGAGGGGAGGGCCACCACCGTGGCCGGAATCAGGAAACGGCGCGCTCTGCCATGGGCCGTGCTCGCGTTGTGGATCGCGGTCGTCGCCCTCGCCGTGCCGTTCGCGGGCAAACTCGGCGACGTACAGCGCGACAACGCCGTCGACTATCTGCCCGCCGGCGCGGACTCCACCCAGGTCGCCAGGATCCAGCAGCAGTTGCCCGGCGGTGAGGCCACCGAGCTGGTGCTCGTCTACCACCGCGACGGCGGGCTCACCGCCGCCGACCGCGCGGCGGTTGGACGGCAGGTCGCGGACATCGCCGCGGCCCACGAACTCACCGGCACTCAAGCGCCTCCGGCCGTGCCGTCCAAGGACGGCACCACCCTCATGGTGCCTCTCTCCTCCACCGAGCCCGGCGGCGACGAGGCGAAGCGCACCGCCCTTGTCGAGGACGTACGCGAAAGGGTCGCCGGCGGCGACGGGCTGAGCGTCGACGTCGGCGGGCCGAGCGCTCTGCAGACCGACATGGAGGAGGTCTTCGAGTCCATCGACGGCGCGCTGATGCTCGCCACCGTGCTCGTCGTCGCCGTGCTCCTGATCCTCACCTACCGCAGCCCGTTCCTCTGGCTCGTCCCGCTGGTCGTCGTCGGTGTCGCCGCCGTCGCCACCAGGGCCCTGATCTACGGCCTGGTCCAGGGCTTCGACCTCACCGTCACCAGCCAGAGCGCGGGCATCATGACCGTGCTCGTCTTCGGCGCGGGCACCGACTACGCCCTGCTGATCGTCGCCCGCTACCGCGAGGAGCTGCGCCGCGTCCCGCAGCCGTACGACGCGATGCGTGCGGCTCTGCGCGGCTGCGGGCCGGCCGTCCTCGCCTCCTCCGGGACCGTCGCGGCCGGGCTGCTGTGCCTGTTGGCCGCCGATCTCAACAGTGCCCGCGGGCTCGGACCCGTCGGCGCGGTCGGTGTCGTCTGCGCGCTCGCCGCGATGCTCACGCTGCTGCCCGCGGTCCTCGTCCTGCTGGGCCGCCGGGTGTTCTGGCCGCTGGTCCCGGCGTACGGGAGCGAGCCGAAGCAGCGGCGTTCGCTGTTCGCGGCGATGGGCAGCTCGGCCGGGCGGCGGCCGGTCGCCGTCCTCGCCTCCGGAGCGGTGCTGCTCGGCGCGCTCGCGCTCGGCGCTTTCAGCCTGCCCGGCACGCTCAAGCAGGAGGACACCTTCACCAGCAGGCCCGAATCGGTGTCCGCGATGCGGACGTTGGCGGACGCCTACCCGGAACGCAGCAGCCAGCCGATCAGCGTCGTCGCCCGCACTTCCGACACACAGGCCGTACTCGACAAGGCCCGCGCGACGAACGGCGTCGCGGCCGTGGAACAGGGCCGTAGCGCGGACGGCTGGACCGAACTCTCCGTCTTCGCCGAGGACGCGCCGGAGACCCCGGGCGAGACCGAGACCATCAAATCCCTGCGCAAGGGACTCGACGGCGCGTACGTCGGCGGCCTGAGCGCACAGCAGCTCGACCTCGACGACACCAACGCACGTGACCGCCTGGTCGTCGTCCCGCTGGTCCTCGCCGCCGTCCTGCTGATCCTGATCGCGCTGCTGCGCAGCCTGGTCGCCCCGCTGATCCTCGTCGTCGCGGTCGTGGCGGTGTGGGGCGCGGCGATGGGACTCGGCGGCCTGGTCTTCGGGCCTCTCTTCGGCTTCAACGGCACCGATCCGGGGCTGCCGCTGCTGTCCTTCGTCTTCCTCGTCGCGCTCGGCGTCGACTACGGCATCTTCCTGATGCACCGGATGCGCGAGGAGGCACTCACCGGCGCGGATCCGGCGACCGCGGCGCTGACCGCGCTGCGGACGACGGGCGGTGTCATCGCCTCGGCGGGCATCGTGCTGGCGGCGACCTTCGCGGTCCTGATGAACCTGCCGCTGGTGCCGCTGGTCGAGATGGGCTTCGTGGTCGCGGTCGGCGTCCTGCTGGACACCTTCCTGGTACGGACGTATCTGGTGACCTCCGCGAGCCTGCTGCTGGGCCGCGGAGTGTGGTGGCCCGGCGCGCTGTCGAAGCGCGGAAGGGCGCCGCACCCCGAGCCGGAGCGCACATCCAGTCCCGCCGGAGTCTGATGCGGCGCCCGCCGCGGGCCCGGTGACCGAGGATGGAGAACGTGCAGCAACCACACCACAACCCGCCCCGGCTGGGGGAGCGCGTGCTGACCGCCGTCAGCCGCGACCCCCTGGCCGCGCCGCACCGGTTCCGCAACGACGTCCTCCTCGCGGCCGCCGTGGCCGTACTCGCCCTCGTGCTGGCCCTGTTCGTGCAGGACGGGCGGCGGCCGGACGCCCTCGGCTGGGTGCTCCTCGCCGGATCCGCCGTGCCGCTGGCCTGGCGCCGGGCACGGCCGTTCCTGGTGCTCGCGGCCGTGCTGTGCTGCGTCGCTCCGTACCACGCGCTCGACAACACCCATGCCGCGCCGGTACCCGCGTCGCTGCTCGCGCTCTACACCGTGGCCGCCATCGCCCGACCGCTGCACACCTTCCTCATCGGCTCGGGCGTCATCGGCCTGGCTCTGTCGGTGATGTTCCGGGTCGGCACCCACGAGGGTCTCGAGGCGCTGCGCACCTCCGGCTGGATCATCTCCGTCCTCGTGTTCGGCGTGGACGTACGCATCTACCGCCGCTACATCGCCTCCGTCGTCGGCCGCGCAGAACGCGCCGAACGCACCCGCGAGGAGGAAGCCGCCCGACGCGTCGCCGAGGAGCGGCTGCGCATCGCCCGCGATCTGCACGATCTCCTCGCGCACTCCATCACCCTGATCGGCGTGCAGACCTCCGTCGCCTCCCATGTGCTGACCGTCGACCCCGACCGCCTGGACCGGGCCGCCATCGCCAAGGCCCTCGACGACATCGCCGAGACCTGCCGCACGGCACGCGGCGAACTGCGCACCACGCTCGAAGTCCTGCGCGCCGACGGCACGGACGCCGAGGGCCCGCTGCCCGACCTGGCCGGGCTGCCCGATCTCGTACGGGCCGCGGACGCGCACCTGGACGTCCGCACCGGCGACCGCCGCATCCCGCCGGCCGTCGGGGCCGCCGCGTACCGCATCGTGCAGGAGTCGCTCACCAACGCCGTACGCCACGGCGGGCCCGGGGTACGTATCCGGGTCAGCGTCGAGGCGGCCGACAGCCGCCTCCAGGTCACCGTCAGCGACAACGGAACCGGGAACGGGAGCGGCACGGGAAGCGACTCCGGCTACGGCATCATCGGGATGCGCGAGCGTGCCCGCAGCGTCGGAGGCACACTGGCAGCCGGACCGCGTGACGGCGGCGGGTTCGAGGTGGCGGCGGCCCTGCCGCTTCAGCAGACGGAGGCTCTGGCATGAGCGCGATCAGCGCGATTCGGGTACTGCTCGCCGACGACCAGGCTCTGGTGCGCGCCTCCTTCGCGATGCTCGTCGAGTCCGCCCGCGACATGGAGGTCGTCGGCCAGGCCTGCACCGGCGCCGAGGCCGTCGAACTCGCCCGCAGCGAACGCGCGGACGTCGTCGTCATGGACATCCGCATGCCGGAGCTCGACGGCATCGAGGCGACCCGCCTGATCGCCTCCGACGACGACCTCGCCGGGGTGAAGGTGCTGGTCCTCACCACGTACGACACCGAGGACCACATCCTCGAAGCGCTGCGGGCCGGCGCGTCCGGGTTCCTGGTGAAGGACACCAAGCCGGCCGACCTGCTGGCCGGGATCAGGACGGTCGCGGCGGGCGAGTCGCTGCTCTCTCCGGGCCCCACGTCCCGGCTGATCGCCCGCGTCCTGCGCACACCGGACACGCCTGTGATCGGTGGCCCGGAAGACCTGACGGACCGCGAACGCCAGGTCCTCGCGCTGGTCGCGCGTGGCCTGAACAACGCCGAGATCGGCGAGGCGCTCGGCCTGAGCCCGCTCACCGCGAAGACGCATGTCAGCCGCATCATGGGCAAACTCGCGGCCCGCGACCGGGCCCAACTGGTGATCGTGGCCTACGAGTCGGGCCTCGTCGTTCCCGGCGACGTCTAGGGCCTGATCCAGACGACAGGCCCTGGTCCGGCGGGATCCGGAAGTCACGTGCGGAAGACGCCGCCCAGGTGCGCCGACAACGCGGCGGCGGCCGCGGGGACCTGTCCGAGTCCCATCCCGAGCCCCTGTCCCAGGTCCAGCCGGAGACCCAGATAGCCGTCCGGCCGGATCAGGAATCCCGTCGGCCCCTGTGCGTGGTAGCCCCGCCGGAACTCCCCACGGCTGTCGTGGAAGGCGGGCAGCTCCATACCGTCCGCCGGGACGTCCGCGGCGAGAACGGCGCAGGCGTCCACCTGCCCATGGGCCAAGTGCCGGGCGGCGGCGGCCAGTTCGCCGTACTCCGTCATGGTGCCCGCCGTGTCCGCGTAGAGCAGCAGCATGTGTTCGCGGTCGCGGATGAGGTCGAACAGCCGCACCGGGAAAGCGGCGATCGCGCCGACGAGGCCGCCGCAGTCCGGCGCACGGTCGCCCGCATCGGGTCCGTCCTGCCCGGGGTCGGGCGCTCCGACGACCGTGCTGCCGCGGTAGGAGATCAGCAGCTGTGCCTCCCGGAGCATGACCGTCGCCGGGTCGTCGGCGTCCGACTCGACGCCGGCCCTGGCGTGCCGCACGGTCCGTCCCACCACTTCCTCACCCACCGGCCTGCGCTCGAGGTCATAGCTGTCGAGCAGCCGCGGATGCGCGGTCCCCGCCACCGCGAGGGCCAGCTTCCAGGCCAGGTTGTACGCGTCCTGAATGCCGGTGTTCATGCCCTGGGCGCCGGTCGGCGGATGGATGTGCGCCGCGTCCCCGGCGACGAAGACCCGGCCGTCCGAGTAGCGGTCCACCAGCCGGTGGCTGATCCGGAACACGGACGACCAGCGGAGCGCGGACGCGGTGGTCGGCTCCGGCGAGAGCCGGTCGAGGACGGCCTGGATGTGCTCCAGCCCGGGTGCGCGGCCGCTTTCCAGGCCGTGCGTGACCTCGTCACCGCCCGGCTGCTCCTGCGCGGAGAGCTCCGGCGGGACCAGCATCGACATGCGGTAGCGGTTGTGGCCGGGCAGTGGGATGCAGACGAGGAGGTCGTCGGTGTCGCCGTCGGTCCGGTGCATGGAGCGCACTCCGTAGCCCGGCGGCAGACTCCAGTCGACCTCCACGTCCGCCAGCATGTACTCCTCGGGGAACGCGCCGCCTTCGAAGGACAGCCCGAGGCCCTTGCGTACGGCGCTGTGCGCGCCGTCGCAGCCGATCAGAAAGCGTGAGCGGATCTCCTCCGCGCCGGACGGCGTGGTGAGCCGGCTCCAGACCCCGTCCGCGTCCCGCTCGAACGACACCAGCGCGGTGCCGCGCTCGATCCGGGTGCCCCAGCGCCCGAGGTGTTCCTCGATCAGCCGCTCGGTCTCGTACTGCGGCAGCGCGGCGAAGCCGTACGGGACGTCCGGCGGCAGTTTCAGGTCGATGCGCATCTGCTCCGCACCGTTGACGTACAGCAGCTGCCCGCGCATCGGCACGGCGGCGTCCAGGGCCTCGCGCACCATGCCCATCCGGTCCCAGATCTCCAGCGTCCTGGGCTGGATGCCCACGGCCTTCGCGTACGGCAGCCGGGCCGGCAGCCGGTCGACGATCCGGCAGTCGACTCCCCGCCGCCGGAGTTCCGCCGCCGCTGTCAGCCCGACCGGCCCGGCGCCCACGACCAGCACATCGGTGTGCACCATCGGCAGCTCCCATAGCGAGATCCCCTTCCATGGTGACCCGGCATGCAACGTCTGGCGCGTCGGGGCGTCACGCGGCACGCTGGACCCTGGGGGACCTGGTGAAGGGGCCGCCATGAACGCTGTCGCAAGAACGGCACCCGGTGGCCGGCTCGCCGCCGCGGTCGAGAGCCCGGTCGTCGCTCTGTCCCCGTGGATCGTCTTCTCGGTCGTCGTCGGCCCGGGCCGTTTCGAGCTGGCGGTGGGACTCGCCCTCGCGGTGTCGGTAGCCCTCTTCGTCGCCTCGCGGATGGTCTACCGCGGCAGCTCGCTCAAGATCCTCGAAGTGACGGACGTCGTCTTCTTCGCCGTGCTCGCCGTGGTCGGAGCCTTCGCCTCGCCCGGTACGCACCGATGGCTGGAAACGTACGCGGGCGAGGTCTCCAATCTTGCGCTGATGCTCATCGCCTTCGGCTCGATCGCCGTGCGCACGCCGTTCACCATGCAGTACGGACGGGAGCGGGTCGGGCCCGAGTACTGGAAGTCGCGGGAGTTCCTGCACGCCAACGATGTGATCACCGCCGTCTGGGGCCTGGCCTTCCTGGTGGCCGCGCTCGCCGGCGGCTTCGGTGATCTCGTCCTGCACAACCCGAGCAATCTGTGGACCGCGTGGATCATCCAGATCGCGGCGATCGTCGCCGCGCTCAGCTTCACCGAGTGGTATCCCAAGGTGGTCCGGAGCCGGGTCCGCACGGGCGAGCCTCCGCCGCCGGTGCGCAATCTGCTGATCCCGCTGGCCGCCCTGATCATCCCGGTGGGCGTCGTCTCGCTGATATTCGACGCCGCGGCGGCCTGGTTCGGCGTCGGGCTGATCCTCATCGGCGTGATTCTGGCCCGCGCCATCAACAAGGACGCGGAGATGACGCGACCGAACGGCGGCCGCTCGCGGCGCGGGCGGTACCACGGCAAGCTGCGCTGACGGACGCGTGCCGCGACGCCGGGCAAATCCCGCTGAATCCCTCTAGGACAATGTCCAATTGCCGTCCGCGAATAGCCTGTTCGAGTGGGCCGAACTCGGTTCCGAAGAAATAGCAGATGCGTTGAAGTGCGCATACTCCTGTCCAGCGTAGCCACGCGGCCCCGCCGCTGTAATGCGAAACGTGAAATCGGAGCGGGCCGGGAAACAATGGCGGGCAAGGAAAACCAATTGCCAGGAGGAACCCGGGTGACGCCGCCCATCGGCTCGTACGTCGTCGACATCCGCACCGGAAAGGTGGGCCGCTTCATGGGCGAGACAGGAGCGAGACTCCGGCTGAGACCGGTCGGCGGCGGCCGGGAGTGGGAGTGCGACCCGGACAAGGTCCGGCCGGCGACGGCGGCGGAGCGGATCAGCGCGACGACGGCGTATGTCAACGCGCGCAGCCGGGGCGAGCTGCCGTAGCGGTGCCGCCGAGTCGGCGATGAGTTTTCTTCCGGCCGGCCGTCCCACCTTCATGGACAAGCAATTCAGCGCAACGCTGCAGAAGAGCCCTGAGAAGGGCGGCTGGACGTACCTGGTGTGGCCCGAGTCCGTCGAGTACTTCGGGACTCGGGGCCTGGTCAAGGTCCGCGGCACCATCGACGGCCATCCGTTCCGGAGCTCTTTCATGGCTCTGGGCGACGGCAGGCACAAGCTGCCGGTGAAGGCGGACGTCCGCAAGGCGATCGGCAAGGAGGCCGGCGACTCGGTGACCGTACGGCTCCAGGAGCGCCTGGAGGATTGAGCATCCGATGGCGGCCGGCGGCCGTTGGTACGGGACAATGGCCGCATGAGCCTGTTCCGTGACGACGGCATCGTCCTCCGCACCCAGAAGCTGGGCGAGGCCGACCGCATCATCAGCTTGCTCACGCGCGGTCACGGGCGCGTGCGGGCCGTCGCGCGCGGGGTGCGGCGGACCAAGTCGAAGTTCGGGGCCCGGCTCGAGCCCTTCTCCCATGTCGATGTGCAGTTCTTCGCCCGCGGCAGCGAACTCGTCGGCCGCGGACTCCCGCTGTGCACCCAGAGCGAGACCATCGCTCCGTACGGTGGCGGAATCGTCACCGACTACGCCCGCTACACCGCCGGCACCGCCATGCTGGAGACCGCGGAACGCTTCACCGACCACGAAGGTGAACCCGCGGTCCAGCAGTACCTCCTCCTCGTCGGCGCCCTGCGCTCCCTCGCCCGCGGCGAGCACGCGCCCCATCTCATCCTCGACGCCTTCCTGCTGCGCTCACTCGCCGTCAACGGCTACGCGCCCAGCTTCGAGGACTGCGCGAAATGCGGGCTGCACGGCCCGAACCGCTTCTTCTCCGTCGCCGCCGGCGGCGTCATATGCGGCGACTGCCGGGTGCCCGGCAGCGTCGTACCCTCTGCGGAGGCCATCGGTCTGCTCAGCGCGCTGCTGACCGGCGACTGGCCCACGGCGGACGCGTGCGAGGCGCGCCACGTCAGGGAGGGCAGCGGGCTGGTGTCCGCCTATCTGCACTGGCACTTGGAGCGCGGCCTGCGCTCGCTTCGGTACGTCGAAAAATAGCGAGAAATAGGAGATGTGAGCCGCATGGCACGACGCGGAATCCTGGGCCGGTCCCGCCGCGAGTACAAGGTCCCCGAGCCGCACCCGTCCGGCGCCCGCCCGCCGAAGATCCCGGGCGAGCTGGTGCCGAACCATGTGGCATGCGTCATGGACGGCAACGGCCGCTGGGCCAAGGAGCGCGGTCTGCCGCGCACCGAGGGCCACAAGGTCGGCGAGGGCGTCGTACTCGACGTGCTCAAGGGCTGCCTGGAGATGGGCGTCAAGAACCTCTCGCTGTACGCCTTCTCCACCGAGAACTGGAAGCGCTCGCCCGACGAGGTGCGCTTCCTGATGAACTTCAACCGGGACGTGATCCGCCGCCGCCGCGACGAGATGGACGAGCTCGGCATCCGCATCCGCTGGGTCGGCCGGATGCCGAAGATGTGGAAGTCGGTCGTCCAGGAGCTCCAGATCGCCCAGGAGCAGACCAAGAACAACGACGCGATGACGCTGTACTTCTGCGTCAACTACGGCGGCCGCGCGGAGGTCGCCGACGCCGCGCAGAAGATCGCCCAGGACGTCGCGGCAGGCAAGCTGGACCCGTCGAAGGTCAACGAGAAGACGTTCCAGAAGTACCTGTACTACCCGGACATGCCGGACGTCGACCTCTTCCTGCGCCCCAGCGGCGAGCAGCGCACGTCCAACTACCTGATCTGGCAGAGCAGTTACGCGGAGATGGTCTTCCAGGACGTTCTGTGGCCGGACTTCGACCGCCGCGACCTGTGGCGTGCCTGCCTGGAGTACGCGCAGCGCGACCGCCGCTTCGGCGGCGCGATCCCGAACGAGGACCAGCTCAACAAGGCGTGAGACAAGGCGTGGGAGAGCGGCCCCGGACCCACGGGTCCGGGGCGGAACTCCCGGTTACTTGACCGCCGCCGCGCACTCCGCGCACGTGCCGAAGATCTCCACCGTGTGCGCCACATTCACATACCCGTGCGCCGCCGCCACCGTCTCGGCCCACTGCTCCACCGCGGGCCCCTCGACCTCGACCGCCTTGCCGCACACCCGGCACACCAGGTGGTGGTGGTGATCGTCGGTCGAGCAGCGGCGGTAGACCGATTCGCCGTCGGACGTGCGCAGCACATCCACCTCGCCCGCGTCCGCGAGCGACTGCAGGGTGCGGTAGACGGTGGTCAGTCCGACCGAGTCGCCACGGTGCTTGAGCATGTCGTGCAGCTCCTGCGCGCTGCGGAACTCGTCCACCTCGTCGAGGGCCGAGGCCACCGCGGCACGCTGCCGCGTCGACCGGCCTCGCACTGGGGCGGTGTTCCCGCCGCTTGGGGCCGTGACCACAGCTGCCTCCTCGTCTCGCCGCACATGATGTCCGGCCCAATTCTGCCAGGCCCGGCATCCGTCCCGGGTCAGACCTTGACGTCGTCGCCCGACCGCCGGTTGCCGGGCATGTCCACATCGCATTCCGCGGCGCTTGTCTCCATGGTGCGCGCCCGTCGCCGGGCAAGCGGCACCGCCAGCACGGTCAGCGTGATGAAGACCGCGATGGCGAGCAGCACGATCGTCGCGCCCGGCGGCACATCCTGGTAGTAGGAGGTGGTGGTCCCGGCCAGGGCCACGGCGACGCCGATCACCACCGCCATCGCGAACGTGGCCCGGAACGAGCGGGCGATCTGCTGCGCCGCCGCCACCGGCACCACCATCAGCGCGCTGACCAGCAGCAGCCCGACGACCCGCATCGCGACCGAGACCGTGACCGCCGCGGTGACCGCGATCAGCAGATTCAGCGCACGCACCGGAAGACCGGTCACCCGCGCGAACTCCTCGTCCTGGCTGACCGCGAACAGCTGCCTCCGCAGCCCCAGAGACACCAGCACCACAAAGGCGGCGAGCAGCGCTATCGCGGTCAGGTCCTCGTCGGAGACCGTGGACAGCGAGCCGAAGAGATACGAGCTCAGATTGGCCGTGGACCCGCTCTCCGACAGGTTGATCAGCAGTACGCCGCCCGCCATGCCGCCGTAGAAGAGCATCGCCAGCGCGATGTCGCCGCGGGTGCGTCCGTACGCCCGGATCAGCTCCATCGCGACCGCGCCGACGACGGAGACGAGCGTCGCCATCCAGATCGGGTTGGTCGACAGCAGGAAGCCGAGGCCGACGCCGGTCATCGCGACATGGCCGATGCCGTCGCCCAGCAGCGCCTGCCGGCGCTGCACCAGATAGACGCCGACGGCGGGCGCGGTGATGCCGACCAGCACGGCCGCGATCAGCGCCCGCTGCATAAAGGCCGTCTCGAGGATTTCCATGATCAGGTCAGCAGTCCCGTGCGGAGCGGCTCGTCGGCCGCATGCGGATGTACATGGTCGTGGCCGGGCAGCGCATGCTGGCCCACGGCCTTCGGCGGCGGCCCGTCATGGACCACACAGCCGTCGCGCAGCACCACGGCGCGGTCGATCAGCGGCTCCAGCGCGCCCAGCTCGTGGAGCACGAGCAGCACCGTCGTCCCGGCGGCGACCTGCTCGCGCAGCGTGCCGGCGAGTATCTCCTGGCTGGCGAGGTCGACGCCGGCCATCGGCTCGTCCATGATCAGCAGTTCGGGTTCGCTCGCGAGCGCGCGGGCGATCAGCACCCGCTGGTGCTGGCCGCCGGACAGATGGTTCACGGAGTCCTTGGCGCGGTCGCTCAGCCCGACCAGCTCGATGGCGCGGCCTATCGCGGCCCGGTCGGCCTTGGACGGCCAGCCCAGCCTCGTACGCGAGAGCCGGCCCGAGGAGACGACCTCGCGCACGGTTGCCGGCACACCGCTCGACGCGGTGGTGCGCTGCGGTACGTAGCCGATGCGCGACCAGGCACGGAAGCTGCGCAGCTCCGTGCCGAACAGGGCGATCTTGCCCTCCGTGAGCGGCACTTGGCCGATCGCGGAGCGCACGACCGTGGACTTGCCCGAGCCGTTGGCGCCGAGCAGCGCGACGACCTCACCGTGCTGGACGGTGAGGTCGATGCCGCGCAGCACGGTGCGCGAGCCGAGCGTGGCCTTGGCCCCCCGAACGGATATGACGGGCTCGCTCACTGGTGTCTCCGATGCTGCTGTCACGTGACCACTGCTGTCATTTGGCGCCGAGGGCCTTCTGCAGCCCGGCGAGGTTGGACTCCATCACCTGCAGATAGTCATCGCCCTTGGACTTGTCCGTAATTCCCTCGAGCGGGTCGAGGACGTCCGTCTTGAGGCCGGCGTCCGCCGCGAGGGTCTTCGCCGTCTTGTCGCTGGCAAGGGTCTCGAAGAAGACGGTGGAGACCTTGTCGGCCTTCGCGATCGTCTGGAGTTCCTTGATACGGGCCGGGCTGGGCTCGGACTCCGGGTCGATGCCCGCGATGCCCTCCTGGTCCAGGCCGTAGCGCTCGGCGAGGTAGCCGAAGGCGGCGTGCGTGGTGATGAAGGTCTTGGTGGCCGTGTTCTGCAGGCCCGTCCGGAACTTGGCGTTCAGCCCGTCCAGCTTCTTGACCAGCGCCTCGGTGTTCTTCTTGTAGTCCGCCGCGTGGTCCGGGTCGGCCTTCTCGAGGGAGGCTCCGACGCCCTTGGCGACCTCGGCGTACTTCACGGGGTCGAGCCAGATGTGCGGGTCGGCGCCGGCCTCGCTCTCGCCCTCGTGGGCGTGCTCCTCCTCGCCCTCGTGGCTGTGGCCGCCCTCGGTGCCGTGGTGCTCCAGCTTGGTGAGGGTGGCGGCGTCGACCTTGTTCTTTGCCTCGGACTGGTCGATGGCCTCGTCGACGGCGGGCTGGATGCCCTTGAGGTAGAGGATGTAGCCGGCTTCGTTCAGTTCGGCGGTCTGGCGGGGCTTGAGCTCGAGGTCGTGGGGTTCGACTCCGGGCGGGGTGAGGGTCGAGACGGAGACATGGCCGCCGCCTATCTGCTCGGCGAGATACTGCATGGGATAGAACGACGTCACCACCTTCAGCTTGTCGCCGCCCGCGCTGTCGTCGGCCCCGGCGGAGGAGCACGCGGACACGGCCATGAGGCCGAGAGCGGCGGCTCCGGCGGCGACGGTGGTAGGGAGGAGGCGTCGTACGTTCATGACAGTCATTTTCAACAAAACTGGAAACGATTGTCAACAAAGTGGCCGGCCGGTCCCTGGCCCCCACCGATTTGATCCAGGGGGTGCGGCCGCCGGTAACCTGAACCATTCGCCGTTCGTCGTCGTCGTAATGAAGAGAGCACCGTGGCCGCCGACAAGATCGACACCATCGTCAGCCTGAGCAAGCGCCGTGGCTTCGTCTACCCGTGCAGCGAGATCTATGGCGGCCAGCGAGCCGCCTGGGACTACGGGCCGCTGGGCGTCGAGATGAAGGAGAACATCAAGCGCCAGTGGTGGCGCTACATGGTCACCGCGCGCGAGGACGTCGTGGGTATCGACTCGTCGGTGATCCTGGCCACCGAGGTCTGGGAGGCCTCCGGCCATGTCGCCACCTTCACGGACCCGCTCACCGAGTGCACCTCCTGCCACAAGCGGTTCCGCGCCGACCACCTTGAAGAGGCTTACGAGGCCAAGCACGGCAAGGTCCCCGCGAACGGCCTCGCCGACCTGAACTGCCCCAACTGCGGCAACAAGGGCACCTTCACCGAGCCCAAGCAGTTCTCCGGCCTGCTCTCCACCCACCTCGGCCCGACCCAGGACTCCGGCTCCGTCGCGTACCTGCGCCCGGAAACCGCGCAGGGCATTTTCACCAACTTCGGCCAGGTTCAGCAGACTTCGCGCAAGAAGCCGCCGTTCGGCATCGCCCAGATGGGCAAGTCCTTCCGCAACGAGATCACTCCCGGCAACTTCATCTTCCGCACCCGCGAGTTCGAGCAGATGGAGATGGAGTTCTTCGTCAAGCCGGGTGAGGACGAGAAGTGGCAGGAGTACTGGATGGAGCAGCGCTGGAACTGGTACCGCGACCTTGGTCTCCGTGAGGAGAACATGCGCTGGTACGAGCACCCGGCCGAGAAGCTCTCGCACTACTCCAAGCGGACCGCGGACATCGAGTACCGCTTCCAGTTCGGCGGCAGCGAATGGGGCGAGCTCGAAGGCGTCGCCAACCGCACCGACTTCGACCTTTCCGCGCACTCCAAGGCCTCCGGCAACGACCTGTCGTACTTCGACCAGGAGGCCGGCGAGCGCTGGACGCCGTATGTCATCGAGCCGGCTGCCGGTGTCGGCCGCGCGATGCTCGCCTTCCTCCTCGACGCCTACAACGAGGACGAGGCCCCCAACGCCAAGGGCGTCATGGAGAAGCGCACCGTGATGCGCCTCGACCCGCGCATCGCGCCGGTCAAGGTCGCCGTGCTGCCGCTGTCCCGCAACCCGCAGCTGTCGCCGAAGGCCAAGGGCCTCGCGACCGACCTGCGCAAGAACTGGAACATCGACTTCGACGACGCCGGCGCCATCGGCCGCCGCTACCGCCGCCAGGACGAGATCGGGACGCCGTTCTGCGTGACCGTCGACTTCGACACCCTCGACGACAACGCGGTCACCGTGCGCGAGCGCGACACCATGAAGCAGGAGCGCGTCTCCCTGGACCAGATCCAGACGTACCTCGGCAGCCGCCTGCTCGGCTGCTGAACCCGCTCTCAACGCGCTGGACCTGCAAAAGGCCGGCCGGGCCCTCGGGCCCGGTCGGCCTTTGTGTTCGCTTGTCCGCCTTTGTGTGCTTGAACCTCAGGTGGCTGGTGAGCAACAGCGCGACGAGATGCCCCTGTTGATGTTGTCCTTACTGCACACTGGGCGCAATCGTCACCAGGAGGACACGATGCCGTCCATGACCAGCAGCAAGGTCAGCAGATGGGATCAGCACGGCCGAGAACATGTCGTGCATGTGCAGAAGTCGGGCATGCAGCGGATGCTGACCTGCGACACCTGCGGCTGGCGCAAGGGCGCGCAGTTCCTGCCCTGGCTCAAGGCGGAGGAACACCTCGCCGAGGCGCACCAGGCGACCGTCGACCCGAGCGCCTGAGACGCCGCCTGAGGCACTGCCCGGGCCGGCTGCTCAGGCGCTGAGGCCGCGCATCAACAGGTCCGTCACGGCCGCGAACTCGTCGTCTATCGTCGGCTTCCGCCACTCCGGCGCATAGGACGGATCATGGAACCGGGCCGTCGCGGCGAACACGGCATGCGCCACCGAAGCCGGCGCCGGCGCCTCGAACTCGCCCTTGGCAACACCCTCTTCGATGATCCGGGTGAGCTGGCTCTCCAGCTCGGTCAGATGCTGGTCCACCACATTGCTGCTCTCCGGGATCAGCGCGGAGAACGTGGCGAACAACTCCGGGTCGTCACCCGCCTTGTGGCGCTTGGCCTCGAAGAGACCCGTGAGCCACTTCCGCAGCTTCTCCTCGGCCGTGGCGGCCGGACCCTCCGTGATCTCCGACAGGAGAGCCTCGGTCCGGCCCAGCCAGCGCGCGGTCACGGCCTCGCGCAGCGCCGCCTTGGTACGGAAGTGCCGGTAGACGCTTCCGTGGCTCACGCCCAGGACCCGTGCGACGTCGACGACCGTGGCCTTGGCCGGGCCGTAGCGGCGCAGCACTTCCTCGGTGGCTTCCAGGATGCGTTCGGTCGTCAGCGTCTCGGTGGTGGACATGGCATTGACGTTACCTGGGCGGTTCGCTCGGATCTCGGTCAGCGCTCGCTGTCCAGGTGAGCCATCTGGGCCGTCGGGTAACGGTCGCCCGCTGCCGAGTCCGCCGGGACGGCCTGCTCGATCGCGGCCAGATCGGCGGCGTCCAGCGTGACGTCGAGCGCGCCCAGCGCCTCGGTGAGCCGGTCACGCCGGCGCGCACCGACGAGCGGCACGATGTCCTCGCCGCGCGACAGCACCCATGCGATCGCGATCTGCGCGACGGAGACGCCCTTCTGCTCGGCGATCTTCCGGAGCTGCTCGACCAGGCCGAGGTTGTGCTGGAGGTTCTCGCCCTGGAAGCGCGGGCTCATGCCGCGGAAGTCATTGGGTGCGAGCGCGCGGTCGGCGGTGAAGTGGCCGCTGATGAGACCGCGGGACAGCACTCCGTACGCCGTGACGCCGATGCCCAGTTCGCGCGTCGTGGGCAGGATCCGGTCCTCGATGCCGCGGGAGATCAGCGAGTACTCGATCTGGAGGTCCGCGATCGGGGCCACGGCCGCGGCCCGGCGGATGGTCTCCGCGCCGACCTCGGACAGGCCTATGTGCCGGACATGGCCCGCTTCGACGAGCTCGGCGATGGCGCCGATCGTCTCCTCGATGGGTACGGCGGGGTCGACGCGGGCGATGCGGTAGATGTCGATGTGGCCGGTGCCCAGGCGCTGCAGCGAGTACGCCACGAAGTTCTTCACGGCGGCGGGCCGGCCGTCGATGCCGACCCAGCCCCCGTGCGGGTCGCGCAGCGCACCGAACTTCACGCTGGTGAGCGCCTTCTCGCGGGCGGCGGCGGGCGCGGTGCGCAGGGCCTCGTTGATCAGCAGTTCGTTGTGCCCCATGCCGTAGAAGTCGCCGGTGTCGAGCAGCGTGATCCCGGCGTCGAGGGCGGCGTGGACGGTGGCGATGGACTCGGCGCGGTCGGCGTCGCCGTACAGCGCGGACATGCCCATGGCGCCGAGGCCGAGAGGGAAGACCTGGGGGCCGGTGGCTCCGAGGGTGCGAAGGGAGGTCATGAGGGCTCCTCGGGGAGTGGTGGTGATGCCGCCAACTATGGCATGACGGCTGACAGATTTCAATATCTGTCAGTCATTACTCTGTCAGGGTGGCGTTCCGCACCGGAAAACTGGTGCCCGGCCCTCCTCCGGCGGGGTACCGTCACTCCATGTCTTCGTTCTTCCAGATCTACGAGTGAGAGGGCGGCGGTCAGCTCCCGCCCCCGTCTGACGTTTCCCGAGTCACTTCTCACCCCAATGGGAGAACCCCCATGGCCAAGAGCCGTAACAACCTCCTCGGCGTCGGTGGACAGCGAAAGAAGCTGTCCCGCGCCGACAAGCAGGGCAACGGCCCGGCGCGCAACGCCGACCGCAAGACTGCCGACGAGCAGAAGCAGGAACTCCTCCGCAAGATGCGCGAACGCGCGCAGGCCGCATCGGAGGAGCCGCAGGACGAGCAGCAGCCGCAGGACGCGCAGGAGCCGCAGGCCAAGCAGTCCTGATCCACAGCGATTTCCGGGGCCCGGACCGCATCATGCGGTCCGGGCCCTTCCGCGTCAGCTCAGCGTCCGCGGCAGGCGCAGGCTCAGCAGCGCCGTCAGCGCGATCATGGCCAGCTGGACCAGCAGCGTGACCGTCAGCGCCTGGCGCATCCCGCCCGAAGCGGCCAGCGAGAGGAACAGCGAGCCCAGCGTCGCGACGCCCAGTGCCAGCGCGGACTGCTGGGTCGTGACCATCACGCCGCTGCCCACTCCGGCCCGCTCCATCGGCACCTCCGAGAGCACGATCCGGAAGATCACCGGCAGTTGGAGTCCCTGGCCGAAGCCGGCGAGCGCGACGCCAGGCAGCAGTTCCCAGAACCCCAGGTGCGGCCAGCCGCGCCAGACCGTGAGCACGAGGACCGCGATGCCCAGGCCCTGGAGCAGCGCTCCGGCCGTGACGATCCGCGTGCCGTACCGGACGACCAGCTTCGGCCCCATCAGCGACGCCCAGAAGAAGGCCAGGGCCATCGGCACCAGCGCCAGTCCGGCGGCGATCGCCCCCATGCCGAGCCCCTGCTGGAGCGCCACCGCGATGACGAACATGAAGCCGCCGAAGCCGATCGAGAAGGGCAGGACGAGGGCGAGGCCGCGGCGCAGGGAGTCAAGGGCGAACAGGCTCGGCGGCACCAGCGGCGTACGGCCGCGGCGGTCCGCGCTGCGCTCCACGCGGTAGAAGGCGACCGCCGCGATCGGGAAGATCGCCAGTGCGATCCAGGTCCACAGCGGCCAGCCCGCCGCCCGGCCCTCCGTCAGTGGCGCCAGCAGGGTCAGCAGGGCCACGGTCAGCAGCAGCGTCCCGGGGATGTCGACGGGGGCGGGGTTGGCCGCGCGGGTCTTCGGGACCGAGCGGACCGCCAGCACCAGGCCGATGAGCACCACCGGCACATTCACCAGGAAGATCGCCCGCCAGCCGGTCCCCGCGATGTCCGCCGCGACCAGCACACCGCCGAGGATCTGCCCGGCGACCATCGAGAGCCCGGCGGTCGCTCCGTACAGGCCCATCGCACGTGCCCTGCGCGATCCTGCCGTCGCGGACTGGATGGTGGCGAGGACCTGCGGCAGCATCAGCGCGGCCGCGGCGCCCTGTGCCACCCGTGCCCCGACCAGCGTCCAGGCGTCCGGTGCGAGTCCGCAGGCGAGCGAGGTCAGTCCGAAGGCGGCCATGCCGACGAGGAAGAGCCGTCGGCGGCCGTACATGTCGCCGAGCCGTCCGCCGAGGACGAGCAGCACGGCGTACGAGAGCCCGTAGCCCGCGACGACCAGTTCCAGCAGCGCGGGGCCCGCGGCCAGGTCGTGCTCGATCGTCGGCAGCGCGACATTGACGATAAAGAAGTCGATCAGTGGCAGAGCGGCGCCGAGCAGTACGGTGAACAGCCCGAGCGGGCCGAGGACGGGTGCGGCGGCGGCTCGCACGGGGACTGAGGGAAGGACTCTGGTCTCACTCACGTCCTCGACGATCGCTCTCCCCGTAGCCTGGTACCAGAGTGTCTTTATCCTGGTACAAGCACTACCTGGCAACGGCCCGGCCCGTTCGGCACCCTGGGGGTATGACCACGATGGCCGAGGAGACCGACGTACGCAGGCACGAGCTCGCGGACTTTCTGCGCAGCCGCCGTGAGCGGATCACTCCCGAGCAGGTCGGCCTGCCGCGCGGCCGCCGCCGGCGCACTCCGGGCCTGCG
This sequence comes from Streptomyces sp. NPDC020681, assembly GCF_044334895.1. Lineage (NCBI taxonomy): Bacteria > Bacillati > Actinomycetota > Actinomycetes > Kitasatosporales > Streptomycetaceae > Streptomyces > Streptomyces sp. NPDC020681. The sequence goes on from NZ_JBIRTX010000021.1 coordinate 39,355, forward strand.
CCGCGAGGAGGTCGCCCATCTCTCCGCCGTCGGCGTCACCTGGTACACCTGGCTGGAACAGGCCAGGGACATCCAGGTCTCCCCGCAGGTCCTCGACGCCATCGCCCGCGCCCTCCTCCTCGACCCCAGCGAGCGCACCCATCTCTTCGCCCTGGCAGGGGCCACGGATCCCGCGCCCGGCACTCCCTGCCCGACGGTGACTCCGTCCTTGCGGAAGATGCTCGAACAGCTGGAGCCGATCCCGGCCTGCATCCAGAACAGCCGGTACGACATCCTCGCCTACAACCGCACGTACGGACGGCTGTTGTGCGACCTCGACACGCTGCCGCCCGAGGACCGCAACTGCATGATCCTGGCCTTCACCAACGACGACTGGCGGGCCTCGGTCGCCGAACTCGGCGATGCCAACCGGATGATGGCGGCCAAGTTCCGCGCCTCGATGGCCGAGCATCTTGCCGAGCCCGCGTGGAAGTCGCTGCTGGCACGGCTGGAGAAGTCCCCGGAGTTCCGCGAGGTGTGGGCGCGGCACGAGGTGGTCGGCCTCGGCGGCCGGAACAAGCTCATCCGCAACGCCCATGTCGGGCTGCTGCGCCTGGAGCACAACAACCTGTGGCTGGGGCCGAGCGCGGGCCCGCGCCTGATCAGTTACGTACCTCTCGACGCGGAAAGCCGCGAACGGCTCGAGAAACTCCATACGTTGGCGCTCGCCGCGGTCTGAGCGCGCATGACCGTCCGCGGATCCGGGCCCGGACCGTGGCGTGTGGTCCGGGCCCGGGTTCGGTGTGCCGGTCAGCCCGTGAAGCGGGTCACCGCCGGGACGAGGTCGCCCTGTTTGGCGATGCCCACGGTCCACAGGTCTGCGGAGTTCGGCACAGTGGTGAACGCTCGCACCACCACACCGGGGTCGGCTGCCTTCTCCCAGCGGCGCTGCTGTGTGTCGAAGCGCAGGGCGAGTGAGACGGCGCCCTTGCCGCCGACCGCCCACAGTTTGCCGTCCCCGGCCCTGCCGACGGCTCGAAGCCGGCCGTCGGCGACATCGGGTGTTGTGGTGTCGGTCCACTTCTTGCCGTCCCAGTGCACCGCGTAAGGCCGATCGCCTCCCTCGGCCGTCGAGCCGCCCACCGCCCAAATGTCGTCGGCACCCAGTGCGGTGATGCCGCTGAGCCAGTGGTGCTCGTCCTTGGCGGCGGTGGGCGCGGCGACCCGCGTCCAGGAGGTGCCGTCCCAGTGCAGCAGCAGGGCCGTCTGCGCTGTGCTGTCGGTGGCGAAGGATGTGCCGGCCGCCCATATGTCGTCCGGTGCGACGGCGGTGAGGCTGGTGAGTTCGCCTTTCCCGACGTCGGGCAGGGTCTGCCGGCGCCAGGCCGTGCCGTCCCACGCCTGGACGGCGGGGACGCCGCTCTTGATGCCCTGCGGCACCGCGCGGCCGGCCGTCCAGGCCTTCCCGTCGGACGTCGTCACGACGGCGTCGGGTGTCATCCGGCCTACGGGGTCACGGGCGAGATTGCGCGTGGTCCAGGAGGTGCCGTCCCAGTGGACCGCCGTCGCGCCGACCGCCCAGATGTCACTGGCCGAACGTACGGCGAGCGCCTGCGGGAAGCTGCCGCCCGGCAGCGTCGACTGCTGCGTCCAGGACGTGCCGTCCCAGTGCAGGGCCAGGGCCTCCAGCTCGGTGTCGCTCTTCAGCCGGTAGCCGACGGACCAGGCCTGCTTGTCGCTGAGCGCGGCCACGGCGGTGATGTCGCCCTTGGCCACCGGGACCGCGGTCGACTGCCACTGTCCGGCGACGCGCGCCGGTGCGGCCGCCGCGTCCTTGGCGGCGGGCGCGGGTCCGGCCCAGCCGGTGCCGGCGGCGATCAGGCCCCCGGCCGCGATGGCGCCTGCGGCCAGCGCCGCCACCAGCGGCCGTCCGAGGTGCAGGCGCCGGGATGACGTGCTCGTATTCATCACGGAAATCCTTGAGTGATCGGCGGTCGGCTACTTGGCCGTGGTCTGGATGACGAAGTCGAAGGCGCCGGTGTATCCGCCGCCCTGCGGGCCCGCGAGCGTGATCGTGCAGGCCCGGTTGAGGAGCCGGTCCGCGGCGTTGAGCGCGGCGAAGTCCCGGCCGTACGCCTGGGTGTTGTCGGGGAAGTACAGCTGGGTGACGAGCACCGGTCCGCCGGGGGCCTGGACCTGGGCGTGGATGTGGGGAGCCCGCTGGCCCCAACGGCCCCAGTAGTCCCGGGGGATGATCGTCGCGAGCCGGAACGCACCCCTGCTGTTGGTGTACTGGTGTCCGCGCAGCGAGAAGCCGGTGGTGTCGTAGTCGCCGTTCTGGTCGCACTGCCAGAACTCGATGAGCGACCCGGGCAGCGGCTTGCAGGCGGTGTCGTAGACGATGCCGCTCAGCTCGAGCCGCACTCCGCGGATCGCGGGGGTGATGAAGTCCGTCCGCTCCGGGGACTGCGGCTTGAAGAGCGGGCCTTCTGCCGCCGCCGGGGTCTCATGACCGTCGCAGGCGGGCGTGACGGCCAACGGGCGGCCCGCCGCTCGTGCCTCCTGCACCGGGCTCACCGGTGCCGCCAGGGCGGAACCGGCCGCGCTCGTCGCCACCAGGGCGGCGGTCATTCCCGCCGAACTCGTTCTGATGAACGCCCGCCTCGAGCTCGTGTGTTCGCCGCCCGCATCGTGGTCGTGCCGCATCGCGTCTCCTTGCCGGATTCGACTTGCTCGGCAGGGCATTCCGTGGGGGGAAGAAACCCGGATCCACGCCGACGGGTCCTTGGAATGCCCTGTTCCGGGTCAGCTTGGCCGCTGCGGCGGGCGGGCGGATCGATCGGATGACCGTCGACTTCGTGACGTTACGAAACCTCGTGTGCGGAGCGCCGCCGGGTTGTGGCCATCCACAGGGCGATCTGGGTACGGGAGCGCAGGCCGAGCTTGTCCCGGACATGGTCGAGGTGGGTGGAGACGGTGCTCGCCGACAGGCCGAGGCGGGCGGCGATCTCCCGGTTGGTCAGTCCCTCGGCGACCAGTGCGGCAACGCTCATCTCCCGCTCGGTGAGCGGAGACCGGTCCGCCTGAGCGGCGTCGTCGGTGCCGCCGAGTGCGTACGTGAGCAGCCGCTCCCAGCGCATCCGGCGTCCACCCGCCACCGCCGTGTCCCGCGCCGCCGGGGTCAGCGCCGCCGCCGCGCGTGCCGATGCCTCCTCCACCTGCCGCCGCCACTCGGTCTCCGGCTCGGTGTCCATCCGCCGGCGCGCCTGCGCTGCCGCCGCGAACAGTCGTAGCGACCGCTTCATATCGCCCCGTTCGGCCGCCACGAGGGCAAGCCCTTCGAGCGGATAGAGCGCGTGGAAGCTCTCGCCCGGCACGGCGCGAAGCCCCTCGGCGAACAGACCTTCGGCCGCGTCGAGATCGCTCAGCGCGAGCCGTATCGCACCCGCGGTGTGCAGTGCCGCTGCCGACTGGCACCAGGGCGAGCGCCCCCGGAGCTGCGGCAGGCAGGAGGCCATCAGCGCATCGCCTTCCGCCGCCTTGCCGACATGCAGCAGTGCCCAGGCCAGGTGATGCCTGCACCAGGCCGTGTCGCGGGGGTCGGCGAGCGTGGTGACGATGTCCAGGCACTCCGCGAAGTCGTCGACAGCACGCGAGAATTGGCCGCCGCACAGCCTGGCGGCCGCCCTCGCGTCGAGGGCGCCCGCGAGAGCGGCGGGAGAGCCGCGACGACGCTCGACGGCCACCGCCTGCTCCGCGAAACGCAGCGCCGCCTCGTGGTCGGCCTGCTGGCAGGCGGCGCGGGCGGCGAGCGCCAGGGCCGCGCCACTGCGTCCGGAGCTGCTGTCCTGTGCCAGTAGGCCGGACAACAGCGAGCGGGCGGCCGTCGGTTGCTCCTGCTGGAAACAGACCCGCGCCAGTGCCAGGACCAGCCGGGCGTGTGAGGTGGCGTCCCCGTCACCGGCGGTGTGGGCGAGTGCGGCCGCGAGGTTCTCCCGCTCCTCGGTCAGTGGCCCGCCCATCTGGTCGGCGAAGACCTTCTCCGCTGCTGCCTCGGCAAGCCCGCTCAGCCAACCGACGGCCCGCTGCCAGGTGTCGTGCAGCTCGCCGGAGTCGGTCAGCCGGTCCAGGGCGTAAGCGCGGATGGCGCTCAACTGCCGGAATCGCGCCGTGCCTTCGGTCTTCGTGCCCGGCAGCCGCACGATCAACGACTTGGCCTCCAGTGCGCACAGCACACGCAGGACCTGCCCCGGCTGTACGGAGCCTGTGGCGCAGACCGCGGCCGCGGCCGCCGCGTCGAAACCACCGGCGAGGACGGAGAGACGGCGCAAGAGTGTCTGCTCCTGCGCGTCCAGTAATCGATGGCTCCAGTCGATCGCGGCGACCAGCTCCCGATGACGCCCCGGCCCGGTCCTGCTGCCGTCCGTCAGGAGCGAGAGCTGGTCGTCGAGACCGGCCAGGATGTCGCTCAGCGGGAGGGCTCCCGTGCGGCGCGCGGCGAGTTCGATGGCCAGAGGCATGCCGTCGAGACGGCGGCAGATCTCCGCGACGGCACGGGCGTTGCCCGACCGGAGCGCGAATCCCGGTGCGGAGCTCGCGGCGCGCTCCACGAAGAGGCGTACGGCGTCGGCCTGGAGCACGGCTGCCGGGTCGTCCTCGTCGGCGGCCGGGGACAGGGACAGTTCACCGACGCGGAAGACGACTTCGCCGGGCACGCGCAGCACTTCGCGGCTGGTGGCGAGGATACGCAGCCGGGTGCACCGGCTCAGCAGGGCGGCGGCCAGCCGGGCGCACGGCTCCGCCAGGTGCTCGCAGTTGTCCAGAATCAGCAGCAGGGAACGGTCGCCCAGGGCATGCGCGAGGGCGTCGACGCCGGTCCGCCCGGCACGCTCGCCGATGCCCAGCGCGGCAGCCACCGCCTGGGGCAGCCTGGCCCCCTCATGGAGTGAGTCCAGCTCGACCAGCAGGGCTGCCCGGCCATCCCCGCCGCCGCGCAGACCCGCCGCGAACTCCAGCGCGAGGCGGGTCTTGCCCACGCCGCCCGGTCCGGTGAGGGTCAGCAGCCGCGAGGACTTCACCAGGGTGCGCAGCTGGGAGAGTTCGCGACGGCGGCCCACGAAGGAGTCCAGCGCCTTCGGCAGCCGGTTGCCTTCCAGCCGGGTCGGGCCTCGTCCGGGCTGTGCCGCGCGGCGGCGGAAAGCGCGCTGACGGCAGGCGGCGGAACAGTAGCGGGCGGGCCTGCCGCCCTGCTCCGGCTCGTGTCCCGGACGCCGGCCCCTGCCGGGCAGTTCGGTCCCGCACATCTCGCACGCTCGCGTCGGGCTCATCCGTCGAATCCTTGCCCACCGGACTCCGTCGGCACCACCGTCTCGGGCGAAGGTGAGCCACGCCCCACGGTTCCTATGCGTCGGCTGTGAACGGCGACTGCTCACGGTCCGGCGTCTGAAGCCGCTCGGCGGTGCGCCGCGCGGTCTCCCGCGCCCAGGCGCCGCTCGTCAGCGCCCCGACCACCAGGACGCACAGACCGCAGCCCGTGATGATCCACCAGGCGGCACGGCTCGCCTCGACGAAGCCCGTGGTGTACGTGGTCGTGGACAGACCGGCGGCCAGTACGGCTCCGATCACCGCGACGCCGAGCGTCTGCCCGATCTGGCGGCTGGTGGAGGCGACCGCCGCGGCCACGCCCGCCTGGGCGCGCGGCATTCCGGAGACGGCGGTGTTGGTGATCGGCGCGTTGACCATGCCGAAGCCGAGCCCGAACAGGACGTAACCCGCGAACAGCAGCGTCTGCGAGGTCTCGGCCTCGAACGCGGCGAACAGCACCCCGCTCGCCGCCATCGCAATCCCGGCGATCAGCAGCGAAAGACGCGGGCCACGGCTGCCGACCAGCCGTCCCGACAAGGGTGCGCAGACGAAGGTGAGGCCCGCCATCGGCAGCATGTACAGGCCCGCGTCCAGCGCGGACAGACCGCGGACGTCCTGCAGATAGAGCGTGTTGATGAAGAGGAATCCGCCGAGCGAGGCGAACGCGCACACCGCTATCACGGTGGCCCCGCTGAACGGTGCGCTGCGGAAGAAGCGCAGCTCGATCAGGGGCTCGGCGCGCCTCGGCTCGTACAGCAGCAGTCCTGCCAGACAGAGCGCGGCGACCCCGGCGAAGACGAGGTCCGTCTCGATGATCGCGTACGTGAGCGAGCCGAGCAGGCCGATGACCAGGAGCTGGCCCACGGGGTCGGGGCGGCGGGCCTTCGGAGCGCGGGACTCGGGGACGTAGCGCCAGGTCAGCAGCAGTGCGGCCAGGCCGACGGGCAGATTGACCCAGAAGATCGAACGCCAGCCGACCGAGTCCACGAGCACGCCGCCGACGAGTGGTCCCGCCGCCATGGAGATGCCGACGACGCCGCCCCACACGCCGATCGCGCGGGCGCGTTCGCGCGGGTCGGTGAAGGTGTTGGTGATGATCGACATCGCGACCGGGTTGAGCATGGAGCCGCCGACGGCCTGGACCATGCGGAAGACGACCAGTGATTCGAGGTTCGGCGCCAGCGAGCAGAGCAGCGAGCCGAGCGTGAATATGACGAGCCCGGCCTGGAAGACCTTGCGGCGGCCGATCCGGTCGGCGGTGGATCCGGCGAGCATCAGCAGCGAGGCGAGCACCAGCGTGTACGCGTCGATCGTCCACTGCATTCCGGCGACGGTGGCGCCGAACTCCTGGCGCATCGCCGGCAGCGCGACATTGAGGATGGTGTTGTCGAGGCTGACGATCAGCAGGCTCATACAGCAGATCGCCAGCACGAGGAGCCGCCGCCGTTGTGTGAGCTCGGACATAACGCGGATGGTACGGCTCACTAACGACTCCTGTCGTACGCCACGTACGCGACAATGGACCGATGACCACGCTTGCCCCGTCCGTCCCGACGCTCAAGATCGGCCCGCACGCCGTACAACCGCCAGTGGTGCTCGCGCCCATGGCCGGCATCACGAACGCGCCCTTCCGCACGCTCTGCCGGGAGTTTTCGGGTGGCAAGGGGCTGTTCGTGAGCGAGATGATCACGACGCGGGCGCTGGTCGAGCGCAACGAGAAGACGATGCAGCTGATCCACTTCGACGAGACGGAGACGCCCCGGTCGATCCAGCTGTACGGCGTGGATCCGGTGACCGTCGGCAAGGCCGTCCGCATGATCGTCGACGAGAACCTGGCCGACCACATCGATCTGAACTTCGGCTGCCCGGTCCCGAAGGTGACCCGCAAGGGCGGCGGCTCGGCGCTTCCGTACAAGCGGCCGCTGCTGCGGGCGATCCTGCACGAGGCCGTGACCAACGCGGGCGTTCTGCCGGTGACGATGAAGATGCGCAAGGGCATCGACGACGACCACATCACGTTTCTCGACGCCGGGCGCATCGCGGTCGACGAGGGTGTCACGGCGATCGCTCTGCACGGGCGTACGGCCGCGCAGCACTACGGCGGCACGGCGGACTGGGACGCGATCGCGCGGCTCAAGGCGCATGTCCCGGAGATCCCGGTGCTCGGCAACGGCGACATCTGGTCGGCGGACGACGCGCTGCGGATGGTCCGCGAGACCGGGTGCGACGGGGTCGTGGTGGGGCGCGGCTGCCTGGGGCGGCCGTGGCTGTTCGGCGATCTGGTGGCGGCGTTCGAAGGCGTCGGCTCCTATGCGGCTCCGACGCTCAAGGAGGTCGCGGCCGTGATGCGGCGGCACGCGGAGCTGCTGGGGGAGTGGATCGGCGACGAGGCGCGCGGAGTGATCGACTTCCGCAAGCATGTGGCCTGGTATCTGAAGGGCTTCTCGGTGGGCTCCGAGATGCGCAAGAAGCTCGCGATCACCTCGTCGCTGGCCGAACTGGACGCGCTGCTCGGCGAGTTGGACCTGGACCAGCCGTGGCCGGCGGGCGCGGACGGGCAGCGTGGCCGTACGTCGGGGAACAACCGGGTTGTCCTGCCTGAGGGTTGGCTGAAGGACCCGTACGACTGCGCGGGTGTGAGCGAGGAAGCGGAGCTCGACACGAGCGGTGGGTGACCACTGGGGCCTGCCCCGGGCCCGGTGCTTCGCCCGGCGCGAAGCTCACGCGTCCAGCTTGCCCGCATGCCGTGAAAGCGGGGCGGTGTCCGCCGAGTTGCTGACGCTGAACGTCACGCTGCCCGCCACATAGCGGTCGTCCGTCCACTCGATCGGCCGGCCCGTCGCCGTGGTCGTCAGATGCCGCTGCCGCAGCAGCGGACTGCCGCGGCGGACCCTGAGCATCCGGGCGTCCACGCTGCCCGCCGCCACCGCGTCGATGAGGTGTTCGCCGTAGTGGGCGACTATGCCGTGCTCCTCGGCGAGGCTGTTCATGATCGACACGCAGTCCTCGGGCAGCGCCTCCACCGCGGGCGCGGCCCACTCCGCGTACGCCGTGCGCTCCAGCATCGCCGGTTCGCCGTCGAGGAGCCGCAGCCGCAGTACGTAGAGGATTCCGGACCCTGTCGGGACCGAAAGACGCGAGGCTTCCGTCGGTGTCGCGGGGCGGCGGGAGCGGGTCAGGATGCGGCTGGAGACCTCGTAGCCCATCGACTGGGCCCACTGCGCGAAGCTGTTCAACTCGGCGAAGCTGTGCCGTCGTTCGTGGCGGAGCACGATTCTGCGCGCACCCTGCCGTGAGCCGATCAGGCCTTCGGAGGCGAGCACGGCGACGGCCTGGCGCACCGTGCCGCGGGACGCGGACCAGCGGTCCGCGAGGTCGCTCTCGGACGGGAGCTGAGCTCCGACCGGGTACTCGCCGCCGAGGATGGACCGCCGCAGCGCCTCCGCGATCTCCAGATAACGCGCCGTGCCCACGCGAACGCCCTCCGTGCCGTGAACTGTGCGCAGTTGTTTGCGCGACCGAAGCTTTCCCGGCCACCCTAACCGGGGTGGACGGCCACTGTCTGCCACCTTCGGGCCGACGGTCCTGACGCGCATCGGACCCGGGCGGAAACAGCATCGGCTTTTCCGGCGGGTGATCGGTTCCGGCCATGTCGCGTTCATGATCCGGACAGCTCCTCCGGGCGAACTGACTCCAGCTTGTTCAGACAAGTTCCCTCACTTCGTCTCCGGGAGAGACCGTGTTCAGACCGTCCCGCTCCGCCGCTGCCGCCCTCGTCGGCGTCGCCGCGCTCACCACCCTCACGGCCTGCGGTGCCGCGCCCGACGGCGCCGCCGCGGGCGCCCAGGTCAAGGCGAACGCCACCGTCTCGGCCGCCGAGTTCGGCGGAATGAAGGCTCTCGTCGCAGCCGCGGAGAAGGAGGGGCAGCTGAACGTCATCGCCCTCCCGCCGGACTGGGCGAACTACGGCGAGATCATCAAGGCCTTCGAAGCCAAGTACAAGATCAAGGTCAACAGCGAGAACCCGGACGCCGCCAGCGCCGACGAGATCGCCGCCGTCAAGGCGCGCAAGGGCCAGAAGCGCGCCCCCGACGTCCTGGACCTGGGCATCGCCTTCGCGCGCAGCGGCGCGGCCGAGGGCCTGTTCGCGCCGTACCGCGTCGAAGCCTTCGACAAGATCCCGGCGGACCAGAAGGACCCGGAGGCCCGCTGGTTCAACGACTACGGCGGCTATGTCTCCATCGGCTGTGACGCCAAGCGCATCAAGAACTGCCCCCAGACCTTCGCCGATCTGCTCAAGCCCGAGTACAAGGGCAAGGTCGCGCTGAACGGCAACCCGACCAAGTCCGGCTCCGCCTTCGGCGGCGTGTACGCGGCGGCCCTCGCCAACAAGGGCTCGTTCGCCGACATCCAGCCCGGCATCGACTTCTTCGCCAAGCTCCGCAAGAGCGGCAACTTCATCCCCGTCGAGTCCACTCCGGCCACGGTCGAGAAGGGCGAGACCCCGATCTCCATCGACTGGGACTACCTGAACGCCGGTTACGCCGACCAGTTCCGCGGCAAGGGCGTCGACTGGAAGGTCGCCGTACCGAGCGACGGCGTCTACGCCCAGTACTACTCGCAGGCCATCAACAAGGAGGCCCCGAACCCGGCCGCCGCCCGCCTGTGGATGGAGTTCCTCTACTCCACCGAGGGCCAGAACCTCTGGCTGAAGGGTTACGCCCGCCCCGTACTGCTGCCCGGCATGACCGCCGACGGCACCGCCGACAAGTCCTTCGTGGCCAAGCTGCCGCAGGTGGCCGGCACCCCGAAGTTCCCGGCGTCCGCCGAACTCGACAAGGCCAAGGCCGTCCTCGCGGAGAACTGGGACAAGGCACTCTCCTGATGTCCGCACCCTCCCCGTCCCTCACCGGGCCCGCCGGCGGCATCCGCCGCCGGCGGCGCGGCCCGCGCACCTGGCTCGCCGCGCTCCCGCTGATCGTCTTCACCGGCCTGTGCTTCGGCCTGCCGCTGGCGGCCCTGCTTCACGGCGCGGTCACCCGCACCGACCCGGCGACCGGCGCGACCGCGCTGACCGGCGAGCACATCGAGCGCTCGCTGCAGGGCCCGTATCTCGGCTCGCTGGCCGGCAGTGTCCAGCTCTCCGCGCTGACCGCGGTGATCGGCTCGCTCGCCGGACTGCTCATCGCGCAGGCGATCGTCACCTCGCGCAGGCAGTGGCTGCGCGGCGCGGCGCTCACCGCGTCCGGTGTGCTCGCCAACTTCGGCGGCGTACCGCTGGCGTTCGCGTTCATCGCGACCGCGGGCATCTCCGGCGTGCTGACGCAGCTCGCCGAACTGGACCGGCTCGGCTGGAATCTGTACTCCTTCACCGGGCTCGCCGTCGTCTATCTCTACTTCCTCACTCCGCTGATGGTGCTGGTGATCGTCCCGGCGCTGGACGGGCTGCGTCCGCAGTGGCGTGAGGCCGCGCAGAACACCGGCGCGAGCTCCTGGCAGTACTGGCGGATGGTGGCCCTGCCGGTCCTCGCGCCGTCGCTGCTGGGCGGGTTCGTGCTGCTCTTCGGCAGCGCGTTCGCCGCGCACGCCACCGCCGCGGCCCTGGTCGGCGGCTCCGTGCCGCTGGTCACGCTGAAGATCGCGGACGCGCTGTCCGGCAATGTGCTGGTCGGCCAGGAGAATGTGGCGCTGGCGCTGAGCCTCGACATGATCGTGATCGCCGGCCTGGTCATGGCGGTCTACCTGCCCCTCCAGCGACGGAGCGCCCGATGGCTGCGATGACCGCCGAAGCCCCGGCGATCGAGAACCCGGCCCGCGTCCGGCCCCGGCGCAGGCCGCGCGTCTGGCGCGGACTCGTACTGACCCTCGCCGGGCTGTACTTCGTCGTGCCGCTGGTCGCCTCGTTCGTCTTCACCGTGCACACGCCGGGCCAGGGCATCTCGGTCCAGGCGTACACCGGAATCCTCGGCGCCGAAGGCTTCACCGACAGCCTGCTGCTCTCGCTCGGCCTCGCCGCCGCCACCATCGCGCTCGTCCTGCTGCTCGCCGTCCCGGCTCTCGTCGCGGTACGCCTCGGTGCGCCGAGGCTGCGGCCCGTCGTCGAAGTGCTCTGCATGCTCCCGCTGGTGGTGCCGCCGATCGCATTGGTCACCGGCATCAGCACGGTGCTGCGCTGGGGCCCGGAGCACCTGTCCCGTACGCCGCTCTACCAGACCTTCCTCGCGGTCCAGGACGAGAACTTCCCGCTCGTCCTCGTCCTCGCGTACACGGTCCTGGCGCTGCCGTTCGTGTACCGCTCGCTGGACGCCGGACTGCGCGCGATCGATGTGCCGACGCTCGTCGAGGCCGCCCGCAACTGCGGTGCGAGCTGGTTCCATGTCATCGGCCGGGTCATCCTGCCGAATCTGCGCACCTCGCTCGCCGGAGCCGCGTTCCTCACGCTGGCGCTGGTGCTCGGCGAGTTCACCATCGCGGCCCTGCTGGGCTTCCAGCCCTTCGCGGTGTGGATCGTCACCGTCTCCGGAGCGCAGGCCCGGATGTCGGTCGCGGTCTCCATCCTCAGCCTTCTGATCACCTGGGCGCTGCTGCTGCTCCTGTCCCGCGCGGGCAACGGCACCCGTACCGCGGACGCCGTGGCCGGGGCCCCTTCCTCCAGCAAGGACCAGTCATGACAGCAACAACCGTCGCGGCCGGAGCGGCCGAGGCGTCCGCCTCCACCGGCGCCCGGGTCGAATTCCGCGGTCTGCGCCGGGCGTTCGGCGCGACCGTCGCTCTCGACGGGCTCGATCTGACCGTGCAGCCGGGCGAGCTGATCGCGCTGCTCGGACCGTCGGGCTGCGGAAAGACCACCGCGCTGCGGGTCGTCGCCGGGTTCGAACAGCCCGACGCGGGCGAGGTGCTGGTCGACGGCGAGGACATCACCCGGGTCCCGGCGAACCGCCGCGACGCGGGCATGGTCTTCCAGTCGTACAGCCTCTTCCCGAACCTCAGCGCCCGCGACAACGTCGCCTTCGGCCTGCGCGTACGCAAGGTGTCCGCGGCCAAGCGCAACGCGCGGGCCGCCGAACTCCTCGCGCTCGTCGGCCTGCCCGACCACGGCGACCGCTATCCCCACCAGATGTCCGGCGGCCAGCAGCAGCGGGTCGCGCTGGCTCGCGCGCTGGCGCTGGAACCGCGTGTGCTGCTGCTCGACGAGCCGCTGTCCGCGCTCGACGCCAAGGTGCGGCTCAGCCTGCGCGAGGAGATCCGCCGGCTCCAGCTCTCGCTCGGCATCACCACCATCTTTGTCACCCACGACCAGGAGGAGGCCCTGTCGATGGCGGACCGGGTCGCCGTCCTGAACGCCGGGAAGCTGGAGCAGTGCGCGCCTCCGGCGGAGCTGTACGAGCGTCCCGCGACCGCGTTCGTCGCGGAGTTCGTCGGCACCATGAACCGGCTGCCGGGCCGGCTGACCGACGGCGCACGCGTCGAAGTGGCGGGCAGCACGCTGCCCGTGGACGGCGAGGTCCCGGGGACCGCGGGCGAGGTCGAGGTGCTCGTACGGCCCGAGAGCGTCACGGTCGCCGCCGACCCGGACGGCGAGGCCACCGTCGTCTCCGCCTCCTTCCTGGGCTCGGTCACCCGGGTGCTGCTGGATCTGCCGGGAGGCCACTCGGTCAAGGCCGATCTGCCGTCGAGGGACGCCGGTGCGCTCGTTCCCGGCGTACGGGCCACGGTCGGGCTGGCGCAGCGTCCGGTCCTCGTCGTACCGGCGGCCGCATGAGCGCGCCGGCACCCACCGTCCCGGCGGCCGTCCTCTTCGACATGGACGGCACGCTCGTCGACACCGAGGTCCTGTGGTGGGAGGCGACCGAGGAGGTCGCCGCCACGCTCGGGCACCGGCTCGGCGACTCGGACGCCCGGGAGGTGGTGGGCCGGGCCGTCCAGGACACGGCCGCTCATCTGATACGGGTCGGCGGCGCAGCCGGGGTGGCCCTCAGTGCCACCTCTGTGGCCGAGGCGCTGACCCGTTCCTTCCACCGCAGGGTGGAGGCGGGAGCGCCGCTGCGTCCCGGCGTACGGCGGCTGCTGGCCGAGCTGGAACAGCATGGGGTGCCGTTCGCCCTGGTCAGCGCCTCGCCGCGGATCGTCGTCGACTCGGTGGTGCACGGGGCGCTCGCGGATGTGCCGTTCTCCTTCACGCTCTCGGCCGACGACACAGTACGGACCAAGCCGTATCCCGATCCGTACCGAGTGGCGGCCGAGCGGTTCGGGGCCGACCCTGGTGCGTGTGTGGCGGTGGAGGACTCGCCGGACGGAAGTGACTCGGCGCAGGCCGCGGGGTGTCCGGTACTGGTGGTGCCTTCATTGCTGCCCGTACCGGCGTTGCAGGGCCGGGTGTTCGCCGAGAGTCTGGAGGATGTGGATCTCGAGATGCTCAGCCGTTGTGTTTCGGACGTGATACGCGGGTCCGGATGATGGAACGCAGCCTTGTTCCACCGCGTGATTCTCGCCACCCTTGATAGGGGTGGCGCTCAGATGAGCGAATTGACAACGACTGCGACTCTCGGAGGAGTGGCACCCAGTGCCACCCTTCGTGAGTTCAGTTGATCAAGCGATCCATTGCCGTGAGTGGACATCAAGCGGACAGGCGGTCGCGGAAGGTGGTGATGCGTTCAAGTCCTGAAGGCGACTCCATCGCCTGCCTACCCGTCAGCTACTTTCGATCTGCTGGCGGACGCGTGGTTACAGCCGTATGACCGCCAAGTGGACGTACCCAGGCGCCTTCGATCTGGGTATGTTCCTCGCCGTCAGGGCAGCCACCGAGTCCTCGAGGAGTCGAGACCCGTGTCGGAAAACAAAGATCAGAAGTTCGTCTACGACTTCACCGAGGGCAACAGGGACCTGAAGGACCTGCTGGGCGGCAAGGGTGCGAACCTCGCCGAGATGACCAACCTCGGTCTGCCCGTCCCTCCGGGCTTCACGATCACCACCGAGGCGTGCAAGGTCTACCTCGACAGCGGCAACGAGCCGCCCGCGCTGCGCGACGAGGTCAGCGCCCATCTCGACGCCCTCGAGCAGAAGATGGGCAAGAAGCTCGGCCAGGCCGACGACCCGCTTCTGGTATCCGTACGTTCCGGTGCGAAGTTCTCCATGCCCGGCATGATGGACACCGTCCTGAACATCGGCCTCTCCGACAAGTCCGTCGAGGGCCTGGCCCGGCAGGCCGGCGACGAGCGCTTCGCCTGGGACTCCTACCGCCGCCTCATCCAGATGTTCGGCAAGACCGTCCTCGGCGTCGACGGCGACCTCTTCGAGGAGGCCCTCGAGGACGCCAAGGCCGCCAAGAAGGTCACCGTCGACACGGACCTCGAAGCCGCCGACCTGAAGAAGCTGGTCAAGCACTTCAAGAAGATCGTCAGGTCCGAGGCGGGCCGCGACTTCCCGCAGGACCCGCGCGAGCAGATGGACCTCGCCGTCAACGCCGTCTTCGACTCGTGGAACGGCGACCGGGCCAAGCTCTACCGCCGCCAGGAGCGCATCCCCGGCGACCTCGGCACCGCCGTCAACATCTGCTCCATGGTCTTCGGCAACCTCGGCCCCGACTCCGGCACCGGCGTCGCCTTCACCCGCGACCCGGCCTCGGGACACCAGGGCGTGTACGGCGACTACCTGCAGAACGCGCAGGGCGAGGACGTCGTCGCGGGCATCCGCAACACCGTCCCGCTCGCCGAGCTCGAGTCGATCGACAAGGCGTCGTACGACCAGCTCATGCAGATCATGGAGACGCTGGAGACCCACTACAAGGATCTCTGCGACATCGAATTCACCATCGAGCGGGGCCAGTTGTGGATGCTGCAGACCCGCGTCGGCAAGCGGACGGCCGCGGCCGCGTTCCGCATCGCCACGCAGCTGGTCGACCAGGGCCTGATCGACGAGGCCGAGGCGCTGCAGCGGGTCAACGGCGCCCAGCTGGCGCAGCTGATGTTCCCGCGCTTCGACGAGAACACCAAGATGGAGAAGATCGGCCGCGGCATCGCCGCATCGCCGGGTGCCGCCGTGGGCAAGGCGGTCTTCGACTCGTACACCGCGATCAAGTGGTCGCGCTCCGGCGAGAAGGTCATCCTCATCCGCCGTGAGACCAACCCCGACGACCTCGACGGAATGATCGCGGCCGAGGGCATTCTGACCAGCCGCGGTGGCAAGACCTCGCACGCCGCCGTCGTCGCCCGCGGCATGGGCAAGACCTGTGTCTGCGGCGCCGAGGAGCTCGAGGTCGACACCAAGCGGCGGCGGATGACCGCGCCCGGCGACATCGTCGTCGAGGAGGGCGACGTCGTCTCCATCGACGGTTCCACCGGCAAGGTGTACCTCGGCGAGGTGCCGGTCGTGCCGTCGCCGGTCGTCGAGTACTTCGAGGGCCGGATGCACGCCGGGGCCGACGACGCCGACGAACTGGTCGCCGCCGTGCACCGGATCATGGCGTACGCGGACCGAGTACGCCGGCTGCGGGTACGCGCCAACGCGGACAACGCCGAAGACGCGCTGCGTGCCCGGCGGTTCGGCGCGCAGGGCATCGGCCTGTGCCGCACCGAGCACATGTTCCTCGGCGAGCGCCGCGAGATGGTCGAGAAGCTGATCCTCGCCGACACCGAGGAGGAGCGCGAGGACGCGCTCAAGAACCTGCTGCCCCTGCAGAAGAAGGACTTCATCGAGCTCTTCGAGGCGATGGACGGACTCCCCGTCACCGTGCGGCTGCTGGACCCGCCGCTGCACGAGTTCCTGCCGGACATCACCGAGCTGTCGGTGCGCGTCGCGCTCGCCGAGTCCCGCAAGGACCACAACGAGAACGACCTGCGCCTCCTGCAGGCCGTGCACCGGCTGCACGAGCAGAACCCGATGCTGGGTCTGCGCGGCGTACGCCTCGGTCTGGTCATCCCGGGCCTGTTCACCATGCAGGTGCAGGCCATCGCCGAGGCCGCGGCGGCCCGCAAGGACGCCAAGGGCGACCCGCGCGCCGAGATCATGATCCCGCTCGTCGGCACCGTCCAGGAGCTGGAGATCGTCCGCGACGAGGCCGAGCAGGTCATCGCCGAGGTCGAGCAGCGCACGGGTGTGGAGCTGAAGCTGGCGCTCGGCACGATGATCGAGCTGCCGCGGGCCGCGCTGACGGCCGGCCAGATCGCCGAGGCCGCCGAGTTCTTCAGCTTCGGCACCAACGACCTCACGCAGACGGTGTGGGGCTTCTCACGCGACGACGTCGAGGCCTCGTTCTTCACCGCGTACCTGGAGAAGGGCATCTTCGGGGTCTCGCCGTTCGAGACCATCGACAAGGACGGTGTCGGCTCGCTCGTACGCAGCGCCGTCGAGGCCGGCCGGGCCACCCGCCCCGACCTCAAGCTCGGCGTCTGCGGTGAGCACGGCGGCGACCCCGAGTCGGTGCACTTCTTCCACGAGGTGGGCCTGGACTACGTGTCCTGCTCGCCGTTCCGCATCCCCGTGGCGCGCCTGGAGGCCGGCCGTGCGGCGGCCGTCTCGAAGGGCAGCGACTCCCGGTAGGACCTCAAGGTGCACTAGGACGCCGGAGCCGTCATCGGCCCTCTGCGGGCTCGCCCGCAGGGACCGGTACTCACACCCTCACCGACCCGGTGACGGTTCCGGAACGCAAGAAGCAGAAGGGGCTGGACGCCCATGTGCGGGGCGTCCGGCCCCTTCTGCTTCTTTCACGTTTCCACAAAGTGCCTGTCAAATTACGGCCTTTGACGGATGCCGGGGTCCCGCTATTTCCTGTTGTTCACTGCGCAAACAACGGGGCGGGGCGCGGCCCGCGGATCCCCACCCGCCGACCGCGCCCCATTACCCCAGCCGGGACAGGGAGCCGCACCCTCTGTCGCCCGCCGCCGGACGGACAAAGCCCCCCACGGCCTTCGTCGCGTCCATCGGTGACAGAAGGTTCCTGCCCGACGACCCACAGCCTTTCGGTTGGCACCGTGCTCCGGCCAGGCGTTTCAACTGTGGCTGAAACTCCGTGGTGACGTGCAGTGATTGCGTGCATACTCAGTGATCGGGGGTGATTGCGGGTGCAACAGGTGGGGGTTCGGTGCTTCGTATCCATTTCACGGGCGACGATCTGGCCAGAGTGCGGATGGCGGTCAGACCGGATGTGTTGTGGGAGACCATTCTCAGCTTTCACCGATTGCGGGAGCGGAGACGCGCTCTGGCCTTCGGTGAATGGCGTTCTGAAACGCGGACCAGGTTGAATGGTGAAACAAAACTGCTGTCCGCGCTGGTGCCGCCGCACGGCTATTTCCCCGACTTTCTGACACCGCCCGCTGCGGGCTGCGGACTTGAGCCGGGACTCGAGGCGATACGCGACACCCCGCCCCGGCGCCTGCACGCCGAACTCGCCCTCGTCGCCTCGGGACGGGCGGCCGCCCCCGGACTGCCGGCCCGGCTCGCCGCACTCGCCGAGGGCAGGCCTGAGCCCCTGGCGCGGCTCGTCACGGTGCTGCGCAGCTACCACCGCGCCGCCGTTGAGCCGTACTGGCCGCACATCCAGGCCCGCGTCGAGGCCGACCGTGCCGTACGCGGCCGGGCGCTGCTCGACGGCGGAGCGGGTGAACTGCTCGCCTCGCTGCCGCCCGTGCTGCGCTGGAAGGCGCCGGTCCTGGAGGCGGACTATCCCGTCGAGCGCGAACTGCACCTGGACGGACGGGGGCTGTTGCTCCAGCCGTCGTTCTTCTGTCGCGGCACTCCGGTCGTCTACCGCGACGCGACGCTGCCGCCGGTGCTCGTCTACCCGGCCGACCACACGCCCGCCCCGGCTTTCGGCGAGGCGGGCGGCCCGTCGCTCGGCAGGCTCGTCGGCCACACCCGCTCGGCCGTCCTGCAGGCCATCCGCTACGGCTGCACGACCAGTGAACTGGCCCGCAGGGCAGGCGTGTCGCTCGCCTCCGCCAGCCAGCACGCCGCGGTCCTGCGGGAAGCGGGCCTGGTGCTGACCCTGCGCCACGGCAACGCCGTACTGCACACGCTCACCCCGCTGGGCGCCGCCCTGTTGAGGGGCGGCGCCACAGCGGAGGCCGCGGGCTAGGAGCCCTGCGGATCAGGCCCGGAACGGGCCGGTCACCTCGTACGTGATGCCACCCGACGAGGAACCGCTGGTGCCCCGCTGGCTGGAGAAGTACAGCCGCTTCCCGTCCGGCGAGAAGGCCGGTCCGGTGATCTCCGACCCGGACTGGCCGCTGATCCGCAGGAACGGCGCCACCACGTCGTCCGGAGTGATGATGCAGATCTCCATGTTGCCGCCGTCCTCGGCCACGAACAGATCGCCGGACGAGCTGCCGGTGACGTTGTCGACGCCGGTCAGCGGCGCGCTGCCGCTCACCAGCGAGTCGTCATAGGCCAGTTCGTAGGTGGAGTTCGTCAGATTGAGCTGCCAGACGCGGTTGTCGCCCTTGGTGGTGAACCACACCTTGTCGTCGGCGTAGTAGCAGCCCTCGCCGCCGTTGAACTTCTTGGCGCCGGAGACCTGGTTGCGGGTCGCGGTCGGGGAGCCGTCCGGGTCCGGCACATTGGCCCAGGTGAAGCTGCCGGACGTGGCTGTGCCCGCCTTGAGCACCTGGAGCGTGCCGGAGGCGAGGTTGCCCCAGGTGGTGGGGATGAACCGGTAGAGGCAGCCGCTGGACTCGTCCTCGGTCAGATAGACGACCTGGCGCACCGGGTCGGCGGCGGCGGCCTCGTGCTTGAACTTGCCCATGGCGTCCCGGCGTACCGCGGCGTTCACGCCCCACGGGTCGGTCTCGTAGACGTAGCCGAGGCTGACCTCCTCGCAGGACAGCCAGGTGTTCCACGGGGTCTTGCCGCCCGCGCAGTTCTGCCGGGTGCCCGACAGGATCCGGTACGCGCCGGTGATCGCGCCGGTCGAGCCGAACTTGACGGCGCTCGCGCCGCCCGACGGATTGATCTCCGAGTTGGAGACATAGATCCAGCCGGAGCCGTCGGCGTAACAGGCGCCGCCGTCAGGTGCGTTGTGCCAGGTGTAGGACGTGCCGGAGACCGTCTGCCCGGATCGGGCGATGACTCGGCTGCTGAAGCCGTTCGGCAGCAGGATGCCGTTGCCGTCGGCGGGCTGGAGTGCGCCGTAGGGGCCGGGGCCCGGCTGCGCGGGTGCCGCGAGGGCAGCGCCGCGCCACAGGGTGCCGCCGAGGGCGGCTGCCGAGGTACCGATGACCGCTCCGCGCAGGAAACTGCGACGTTCCACGAAATCGCTCCAAGGTGGGCTGGTGACCGCCCCGCAGCGCCGGTCGACGCCACGGGGTCGCGCGCTGATGCAACCTAGGACTACCGAATTGACAGAACGTCAACAAGTGGTGACGTACAGCGGTCCAGTCCGGGCCTTGACGGGACGGCTTGATCGCGAGACGATACGTCTCGTATTAAGGGATGATCGAACCAAGTGATCGAACCTTGACCGAGTCGCAGGCCGTCGGAGGGACCCCATGCCTCAGCCACACGTCCAGTACGTCGAACCCGCACCCGGCGTGCGTCTGTGGACGGAGCGCCGCGGTGCCCCGGACGCTCCCGCGCTGCTGCTGATCATGGGCGCCCAGGCGTCCGGCATCGGCTGGCCCGACGAGCTGTGCGACGCGCTCGCCGCCCGCCATCAGGTCGTTCGTTACGACCACCGCGACACCGGCCGCTCGACCTGGTCGTACGACAAGGAGCCGTACCGCATCACGGATCTCGCCGACGACGTGATCGCGGTGCTGGACGGCCTCGGCATCGAGCGCGCGCATCTCGTCGGCATGTCCCTCGGCGGCATGCTCGCCCAACTGGTGCTCTGCGACCACCCGGACCGGGTGCTCAGCGCCACCCTGATCGGCACCAACGCGCTGAGCACGGCCCCCTACGTCCGTCCCGACGGGACCACGACCGCGGCCGAGGACCTGCCGGGCATCGACCCGCGGATCCTTCAGGAGTGGTCCCAGCCCGTGGAGGACCACGGCGTCGAGGCCGAACTGGACCGAAGGGTCCGGCACTGGCAGCTGCTGCACGGCGATGCGATCCCGTACGACGCGGAGTACTTCCGCGCGCAGGAGCGACGCATCATCGAGCACACCGGCCGCTACGACTCCACCTTCGCCCACGGCCGGGCCGACCACTCCGGCATGGACCGGACGGAGGCCCTCGCGGCCACCCGGGTCCCGGTGCTCGTCGTCGAGGCCGACGCCGAACCGGTCTTCCCGCTGCCGCACCCGCGGCATCTGGCCCAGGTGACCGGAGCTCAGGTGACCGTAGGAGGCGCGGCGCTCGTCGAGATTCCGGGGATGGGGCACGCACTGCCCCGTCCGGTGCTCGGACCGCTCGCCGAAGCGGTACTCGCCCACACCGCGAAGGTCTGACGCCTCCCGGTCGGCCCGTCAGCCGTGGAGGGACCGCGACCTCAGGGCTTGAGGCCTTCGTACACCACTCCGGTCAGCTGCTCCGACGCAGCCCACAGCCCTTCGCCCGTCCTGTCGTCGCGCGAGTACTTCAGCCGCCACGACTCCACAGGAGCGCCCCGCCAGCCCAGCAGCCTCGGCCCGGTGAAGGAGTCCGGCCGCACGTTGGGCGCGGTGGCCGCGTACAGCGTCGGCAGCGCTCCCGTCTCGGCGGACTGCGCGAAGATCCGGTTCCCGATCGCCGTGATCTTCTCGGCCGCCTTCTTGCCCTCGAGCCGCGCGCTCGCCGTCTGCAGATTGGTGTCCGAGTAGCCCGGGTGCGCGGCGGCTGCGACGACCTGAGAGCCGGCCGCCGCAAGACGCCTGGCCAGTTCGTGCACAAAGAGCAGGTTCGCCGTCTTGGAACGGGAGTACGCGGTCCAACGGCCGTAGCGGCGCTCGCTGTTGAGATCGCTCAGATCGACATTGCTCCTGGCGTGCATGAAGCTGGACAGGCTCACCACCCGCGCGCCCGGTGTGTCCAGCAGCTTCGGCAGCAGCAGCCCGGTCAGCGCGAAATGCCCGAGGTGATTGACGCCGAACTGCATCTCGAAGCCGTCGGCCGTCTGCGCGTACGGCAGAGCCATCAGCCCGGCGTTGTTGATGAGCAGGTCGAGACTGCCGTACGGGTACGACGCCGCGAACTCCCGCACGGACGCCAGGTCGGCCAGGTCGAGCGGCCGGAATTCCACCTGCGCGTCCGGCACCTGGCTCGCGATCTGCGCCTCGGCCTGCTTGCCTCGGGCCTCGCTGCGGCAGGCGAGAATCACGCGTGCGCCGTGGCGGGCCAGCTCCCTGGCGGTGACGAGTCCGAGGCCGCTGTTGGCTCCGGTGACGACGGCCGTGCGCCCGTCCTGACGCGGAATGTCGTTCGCGTTCCAGCCCGCCATTGCTGCGCCCCTCGATGTGGGAAACCTGCTGCGACAGCAGCGTATTCATGGAGCGGACCGGCGAGCCACCGCCGCTGACAGGATCCGTGCGGAAATTCGGCCGGTCGTCAGCGGATGTCAGCGCGGGCCGGACTCTCTCCTCCCGATCCACCGGCGGTCACGATCGGCGCCGCGTTCCGGTACGCCCCCGGAGTCACCCCGAAGCAGCGCACGAACCAGCGGTGGAAATGGCTCTGGTCCGCGAAACCGGCCGCCGTCGCGGATTCCGCCGGTGACCTGCCCTCCGCCAGCAGGCTCCGCGCCCGGCGCAGCCGCAGCAGCCGCTGGCAGTCGCTCGGCGACATGCCGTACTCCGCGTGGAAGGCCCGGTACAGCGCGAACCGGCTGCAACCGGCGGCCTGCGCCAGCCGCTCCGCCGGGATCTGCTCGGCGTACGACTCCTCCAGCAGCGCCCGTGCCCGGCGCGCGGCCGTGCGGGTACGGCCGCCCACCTCCAGGTCCCGCGCACGCGGCGGGCGCGTGGTGCCGCGGGCGACCATCGCGACGACCGCCGCCGTCAGGCGCTCGTCCCGCACCAGCGGATCCGCGTCGCCGACGAGTGCGGTGTGCAGCCGCAGCAGGGCGGTTCTGAGCACCGGATCGCCGAAGGCGGGCTCGGCGAACAGGGGCATCGCGGCCCGGCCGCCGGCGACATCGGTCAGCACCTCGCGTACGACGTCGGGGCCTATGTGCACGATCCGGTACTGGTAACCGAGCTCGGCCGCGGCCCGTCCGTCGTGCGGATCGTCCGGGTTGAACGCCATGACCATCCCGGCGCCGCTGGTGTGCGCGGCGCCGCGGCAGCTGAAGGCCTGCGCGCCCGCCTCGGTGAGCCCGAAGGAGTACGCGTCATGGCTGTGCAGGTGGTACACGTGCCGGAAGAAGTGTGCGTGCATGGCTTCCAGCGGGCGGTCCGGGTCGCGCCAGTAGCGCGCCCAGCCGTCACGGCCGGCGCCTCTCGTGCCTGTGGTCTGCGCGATGTCCACCCGTTCAGTGTCCCTCCGCACGAGCGTTCAATACGGGCCGGGCCCCGGCGGCGGAGCATCGCATCGTGAACACGCCCACAGACAGATCCACGGGCCTGAACAGCCCGTACCTCATGCTCACCGTCACGATGATGCTGTGGGGCAGCGCCTTCAGCAGCTCGAAAGTGGTCGTGGAGCAGGTGCCGCACAGCGTCGGCGCGTTGCTCCGCTTCGGCGGCGGCGCACTCGCGCTGCTGCTCGCCGTGCGGCTCTTCGGCCGCCGCGACCGGGTGGTCACGGCACGTGACCGGGGACGGGCCGCGCTCGCCGGAATCCTCGGCGTCTTCGCGTACAACCTCTGCTTCTTCTGGGGCCTCTCGCTCGCGCCGTCCGCGGACGGCGGCGTGATCATCCCGGTCATGAGCCCGGTGCTCACCGCCGCCTTCCTGCTGATCACCCGCCGTGAACGCGGCTCGCCCGCGCGGATCGCCGGACTCTGCCTCGGCGTTGGCGGAGCGGTGGTCTTCTTCATCGGCGCGGGCTCCGGAGGCGGCGGCGCGACCCAGCTCAGCGGCGATCTGCTGTTCCTCGCCGCCGCGGCCTGCTGGGCCGCGTTCACCCTCGCCGGACCGCGGGTGCTGGCCGGGATCGAGCCGCTGCGTGCGACCGCGTACGCAACGGTCGCGGGCGCCGCGCTCCTCGGCATCTACTCCGCGCCCGACCTGGGCGAGGTGGCGTGGAGCGAGCTGACGCCGGGCCTCTGGCTCAATGTCGTCTTCCTGGCCGTCGGCCCGACCGCCCTCGCCAACCTGCTCTACTACCGGGGCGTCGGCGCGGTCGGACCCGCATCGGCGTCCGTGATGATGTTCCTGGTGCCGATCTCCGCCACCACCTGCGCCATGGTCTTCCTCGGCGAGTCCTTCGGCACGCTCCAGACGGCGGGCGCGCTGGTGCTGCTCGTGGGCTCGGTGCTCGCGGTGACGCAGGTGCGGCCACGCGTCAGTTCAGCCGCACCTCGTACGCCGTCACCGACACCGAATCGTCGTCCAGGCACCGGCCGGTCGTGAGATCGAAGCGCTGCTTGAGCAGCGGTGACGCGACGAACGGCCCTTCGGCCGCCGAGCCGATGAGGCCGCGCGAGAGCACCTGGGCCCCGGCGAACGGGTCCCGGTTGTCGATCGCGTAGGCCCTTCCTGCCCGGTCCAGGAACACCGCCGCCTGCCGACCGTCCGGCAGCAGCGCCGCCATCCCGCGGCCCGGCGTCAGCCGTGACGCCTCGCAGACGGTGAACCACTCGTCTTCCAGGCGGAGTTGAAGCGTCATCGGGCGGCCCTTTCCAGTGGCTCCAGCGTCAGGATGGTGAGGTTGGGCTTGATCTGGCCGCGCTCCGGGACGAACTGCACCGTCGGGTCCGGCGTCTCCGGCGCGTTCACGAAGGACACGAACCGGGCGAGCTTCTCAGGGTCGTTGATGGTCTCGGCCCACTCGTCGCGGTAGCCCGCTACATGCTGCGCCATCAGCGCCTCCAGCTCGTCGCAGAGCCCGAGCGAGTCGTGCACGACGACGTCCCGCAGATGGTCGAGGCCGCCCTCCAGCCGCTCCAGCCAGGTCGAGGTGCGCTCGAGACGGTCCGCGGTGCGAATGTAGAACATCAGGAACCGGTCGATCAGCCGCACCAGTTCGGCGTCCGAGAGGTCCTGCGCGAGCAGATCGGCGTGGCGCGGCGTCGCGCCGCCGTTGCCGCCGACGTACAGGTTCCAGCCGCTCGCCGTGGCGATCACTCCGAAGTCCTTCGACTGCGCCTCCGCGCACTCGCGCGCGCACCCCGAGACCGCCGACTTCAGCTTGTGCGGTGACCTGAGGCCCCGGTAGCGCAGCTCCAGATCGATCGCCATACGGACCGAGTCCTGCACTCCGTAGCGGCACCAGGTCTGGCCCACACAGGACTTGACCGTGCGCAGCGCCTTTCCGTACGCGTGCCCCGACTCGAAGCCCGCCTCCACCAGCCGCAGCCAGATGCCCGGCAGCTGATCCACCCGGGCGCCGAAGAGGTCGATCCGCTGACCGCCGGTGATCTTGGTGTAGAGGCCGTAGTCCCGTGCCACCTCGCCGATCACGATCAGCTTCTCCGGAGTGATCTCACCGCCCGGGATGCGCGGCACGATGGAGTACGAGCCGTTGCGCTGCAGATTCGCCAGGAAGTGGTCGTTGGTGTCCTGAAGCGCCGCCTGCTCGCCGTCCAGGACATAGCCGTCCACGCCGATCGTCGGGGCCAGCGACGCCAGGATCGAGCCGACCGTCGGCTTGCAGATCTCGCAGCCGTCGCCGCCGCGCGCCTCCTCGCGGCCGTGGCCGTCGAGCACCTGCGCGTACGAGGTCAGCCGCAGTGTGCGGACGATCTCGTACAGCTCACTCCTCGTGAACGGGAAGCAGCCGCACAGGCCCTTGTCCCCGGACTGCGGCAGCAGCTGGCCGATGACCTTGACGCAACTGCCGCAGCCGGTACCGGCCTTGGTGCACTTCTTCACCTCGGGGAGGGAGGTGTGGGCGCAGATCTCGCCCTTGGTGACGTTGTGGCACGAGCAGACGACCGCGTCGTCCGGCAGCGCCGACGGGCCGAGCGCGACCGGCGCGCCCGCTCCGGCCGGCAGCACCAACTGCTCCGGCGAGACCGGCGGGACGGAGCCGGTGAGCGGCCGCAGCAGGCCGTACGCATCGGCGTCGCCGACCAGTACGCCGCCGAGCAGCGTCCCGTCCGGGTCGACGACCAGCTTCTTGTAGATGCCGGAACGGGAGTCCGAATACACGACGTCCAGGCAGCCGTCGGCCGTGCCGTGCGCATCGCCGAACGACGCCACGTCCACACCGAGCAGCTTCAGCTTCGTCGACATGTCGGCACCGGTGAAGGCCTTGACCTCACCCTCCAGCGTGGCCGCCGCCGTCTGGGCCATCTCGTAGCCCGGCGCGACCAGTCCGTACACCCGGCCGTCCGAGGCCAGCGCGCACTCGCCGATCGCGAACACCGCCGGATCGGACGTACGGCACTGCTCGTCGACGATGATGCCGCCGCGCTGGCCCACCGCCAGACCCGCGTCGCGGGCCAGCTGGTCCCGCGGCCGTACACCCGCCGAGAAGACCACAAGATCGGTCGCGAGCACCGAACCGTCCGACAGCGCCATGCCGTTGACGATCCCCGCCTCGTCGACGGTGATCTCCTGCGTTCCGGTGCCGGTGTGGACGGTGAGTCCCATCCGCTCGATCGTCCGCAGCAGCGCAGCGCCGCCGCCCTCGTCGACCTGCACCGGCATCAGCCGCGGCGCGAACTCCACGATGTGCGTGTCGAGTCCGAGCCCCTTGAGCGCGCCCGCCGCCTCCAGACCGAGCAGCCCGCCGCCGACGACGGCACCGGTGCTCGCGGTCTTCGCGTACTCCTCGATCGCGAGCAGGTCCTCGATCGTGCGGTAGACGAAACAGCCCTCGGCGTCCTTGTTCGGCACCGGCGGTACGAAGGGGTACGAGCCGGTGGCGAGGACGAGCGTGTCGTACGCGAAGGTCCGGCCGGCCCGCGAGGTGACCGTCCGCGCGGCCCGGTCGACGGACTCGGCCGCGTCGTCGAGATACAGCTCGATGCCGTTGCTCTCGATGAAGTCGCCCTCGACGAGGGAGAGTTCGTCCGGGGTGCTGCCGGAGAAGTACGAGGTCAGCTTGACCCGGTCGTACGCGGGCCGTGGCTCCTCGCACAGCACGACGATCCGCGCCCGCCCGGTCACACCGCGCTCCGCGAGGGCCTCCAGGAACCGCTGGCCGACCATGCCGTGGCCGACGACCACGATTGTGGGCGTGGACGTTATGGGCAGCGTGGACATCGTCGACATGTCAGGAGCCTCCAAGCAGGTGCAGCAACGGGGTGGAAGGGAGCGGCTCGTCGCCTTCCCAGGTACGGGCCAGTTCGCCGACGGCCCCGAGATCGCCGAGCAGGATTCCGCCGACGAGCCGGTCGCCGCGGACGACGACCTTGCGGTACGCGCCACGGGTGGCATCGGCCAGCCGGACGACGTCGTCGCCGGGCAGCGGGGTCGTCTCACCGAACGAGGCGAGGTCGAAGGGGCCCTGTCCGGCGAGCGTGAGCCGGGTCAGGGCGCGGGTGCCGGTGTAGCGGGCCGGGGTCTCGGTGAGCACGGATGCCAGGACGTCCGCCTGGTCGAGTGCCGGGCCCGCGAGGCCGTAGACCCGGCCGTCGTGCTCGGCGCAGTCGCCGATGGCGTGGATGTTCGGGTCCGAGGTGCGCAGCTCGTCGTCGACGACGATGCCCTTGCGGACCTCGAGCCCGGCCTCCACCGCGAGACCGGTCCTCGGGCGAACGCCGCAGGCCAGCACGACCAGCTCGGAGTCGAGGACGAAGCCGTCCGCGAGCTCGACGGCCGTGCCGTGCAGTCCCCGGACCCGGCACTCGGTGTGCACCTCCACGCCCAGCTCTTCGAGATGGCTGCGGAGCATCAGCGAGGCCGACACGTCCAGATGCCGCTCCATGAGGTGCTCGCCCTGCTGCGCCAGCACGACGTGCGCGCCGCGTGCGGCGAGCGCGCGGGCGGCCGAGACGCCGAGCAGCCCGCCGCCGACCACGACCGCGTGCAGGCCGGGGCGTACGGCGGCGGACAGGGCGGCACAGTCGTCGAGCGTGCGGAACGGGTGGACACCGTCCGGGAGTCGCCCGGCCAGGCCGCGCAGGGGCGGCAGCACCGGGTTCGAACCGGTGGCGAAGACCAGCCGGTCGTACGGGAGGGACGTGCCGTCCGCGCAGTGCACCACCCGCCGCTCCCGGTCGACGGCGCTCGCCCGCACACCGCTTCGCACGGGGATGTCGGGCAGCGCGATCACCTCGGGGGCGTACCGCCCGGCGAGCACCTCGGCGAGCAGCACACGGTTGTACGGCGCGTGCGGCTCCTCGCCGATCACGGTGACGGCCGCGCCGGCGGCGACGAGCCGGGCCGCGAGCCGGGCCCCTGCCGTCCCGCTGCCGATCACCACGGTTTCCAGTCCCATGTCCGCAGCGTGCGGGCCTGGTGTTACCCGGCGGGTGCGCCACTGTTTCCCGAGAGGAACGCTGCGCTCAGCGCGGCCGAGTGCCCGGTGTGAGGGGGCCCGCTCGGGTAAGGTGAGCGCTTCAGGCAGTGACCGACCCAGGAGGTGAGACCCATCAACGCTGCAGCAGGCTGGGTGCTCCCCTCTCATGGCCCTGCGGTTCACCCGGCATAGGTGACCGCTCGCGGGAGCGCCCTCAGGCATCCCGAAAGGCTCACATGTCGATTTCCCGGTCATCCTCTTCCCGGTCATCCTCCTCGTCGGCTCTGACTCCGCCCGCCGTCGTCTCCAGGCTCCGCGCCGCCGGCTGCGTGTTCGCCGAGGACGAGGCGCGGCTGCTCATCTCCACGGCAGGCACCTCCGCCGAACTCGCCGCCATGGTGGACCGGCGCGCCGCCGGGCTGCCGCTCGAACATGTCCTCGGCTGGGCCGAGTTCTGCGGACTGCGGGTGGCCGTGGACGCCGAGGTCTTCGTGCCGCGGCGGCGCACCGAGTTCCTCGTCCGGCGCGCCGCCGGCCTCACCGGGCCCTCCGCGGTCGTCGTCGATCTGTGCTGCGGCTCCGGCGCGGTCGGCGTCGCGCTCGCGGCGGCACTGGAGTCGGCCGAGCTGTACGCATCCGACGTCGACCCCGCCGCCGTGCGCTGCGCCCGGCGCAATGTCGGGGCCGCCGGCGGGCAGGTCTTCGAGGGCGACCTCTTCGAGCCGCTGCCCGCCGCGCTGCGCGGCCGCGTCGACGTACTGGCCGCCAATGTGCCGTACGTACCGACCGAGGAGGTCGAGTTCCTGCCGCCGGAGGCGCGCGACCACGAGCCGCGGGTTGCGCTCGACGGCGGCGCGGACGGGCTCGACGTGCTGCGGCGGGTGGCGGCACAGGCGCCGCAATGGCTCGCGCCGGGCGGGTCTCTGCTCGTGGAGACGAGCGAGCGGCAGGCGCCGTACGCCGTCGAGGCCTTCGCCCGCTCCGGGCTGGTCCCGGAGGTGGCCGTTTCGGAGGAGCTGTGGGCCACGGTCGTGATCGGAACCAGACCGGTGGACGCCTGAACCTCAGAGCTCGCTCAACTCCCCGGATATTGATGGACGTCATACCCGTCAGGTACGTAGGGTCCTTACCTGTGCCCGACATATCGCTGACCATGCTCGTCGTCCTCTGTATCGCCGCCGCGGCCGCCGGCTGGATCGACGCCGTGGTGGGAGGCGGCGGACTGCTGCTTCTGCCCGCCCTGCTGCTCGGACTGCCGCACGTCCCGGCCGCGCAGATCCTCGGCACCAACAAGGCGGTGGCCATCGTCGGCACGTCCGGAGCCGCGATCACGTATGCGCGCAAGGCCCCGGTGCGGCTCAAAACGGCGGTACGGATCGGACTCGCCGCCCTCCTGGGCTCGATGGGCGGCGCGTTCTTCGCGGCCGGGATCAGCAGCGATGTGCTCCGTCCGGTGATCATGGTGGTGCTGCTCGGCGTCGCCGCGTTTGTGATGCTGCGCCCGACGTTCGGCGCCGGCGGTGACGACGGCGAGAAGCCCGTCACGCGCGCCAGGACGGTCACCGCGATTGTGCTCGTCGGCGGCGGGATCGGCTTCTACGACGGGCTGTTCGGGCCCGGTACCGGCACGTTCCTGGTGCTGGCGCTCACCGCGGTGCTCCATCTCGACCTGGTGACGGCGTCCGCCACCGCCAAGATCGTCAATGTCTGCACCAACGGCGGGGCCCTCGCGATGTTCGCCTACCAGGGCACGGTGCTGTGGCAGCTGGCGGCGCTGATGGCGGTGTTCAACCTCGCGGGCGGCATGTTCGGCGCGCGCATGGCGCTCAGGAAGGGCAGCGAGTTCGTCCGCGGGGTGCTGCTCGTGGTCGTCTTCTCGCTGGTCGCCAAGCTGGCCTTCGACCAGTGGACGGCGTGAGCGTCAGGCGCCTTGGCCGGCGGTCCGTACGCCGATGAGATGCGCGAAGGCCACCACATTGCCCTGGTAGCCGGTCTTCTGGGAGAACCCGCCGCCGCAGGTGATGACCCGGAGTTCGGCCCGGCCCTTGGAGCCGTAGACCTTCTTGTCCGGGAAGGCGTCGGCCTCGTACACCTCGATCGCGTCGATGGTGAACACGGCGGTACGGCCGTCGGCGCGGGTCACCTCGATCCTGTGTCCCTTCTTCAGCGCGCCGAGACTGTAGAAGACGGCGGGCCCTTTGGCGTTGTCGACATGCCCGGCGACGATGGCCGTGCCCTTCGCGCCCGGCCGCGTGCCGTCGCCGTACCAGCCTGCGAGATTACGGTTCCCGTCCGGCGGTACCTCCAGGCTGCCGTCCTTGACGAGGCCGAGGGGCATCAGCGGGGTGTCGACCCTGATGTCGGGGATGCGGAGCCGCAGGGGAGCGGACGGCGGCAGCGGGTCGGCTGCCGCGTCGGTGTGCGCGCGCGGACCGGCGGCGAAGGCCTCGGCGGCGGAAGGGACCGGAGGTGTCACGTTCTCCGCGCCGTTCTGCACCAGCCATACGCCGACGCCGACGGCGACGGCTATGAGCCAGCCCTTGCCCTTGCTCGTGGCGCTCATCGGTTCCTCCGGAAGAATCCCCCGCTCCCGGCAGGCCGGGACAGGCCTGACGGGAACGGGGACACGGCGGTACGCGGGCCGGTCCGAGACCGGCCCGTCAGCCGCCCTGCGCGCCGCTCGCCCGGCGGCGCAGGAACAGCGTCCCGCCGACGGCGGCCGCGGCCAGTACGGCCACACCCGCCGCGATCTGGGCGGTGTCGGGGCCGACGCTGCCGCCGACTCCGGTCCGCACGTGCCCGCGCGGCCCCGTGTGCTGCACGGTCACATCGCCGGTGGCGGTCCTGCCGTTTCTGCAGGTCACGCTGATGCCGTAGAACCCCGGCCGGGTGTGGTGCGGGATGGTGAACTGGCCGACCGCGACCTCCTTGTGCGTCCCGGGAGCCACCCGGAACTCGCCCGCGCCGAGCTCGCTCGCGTCTCCGACGCCACGGCCGCCGGGGCCGCAGGCGGTGGTGTTCACGGTGATGGTCGTGCCCGGAGGAGCGGTGGAGGGAAAGACTTCGAGGGTCGACTCCCAGTCGCCGGCGTATGCGCCCTGGGCGTCGAGTCCTATGGTGGCGGCGACCGCCAGCGCGGCAGTGGTCAGCAGGCGGGCGGTGGTGCGCATGGTGATCCTCCGGAAAAGCGCGGTGCTGCGTCTGATGCGGCGGTGATGCGTCGGTGATGCGACTGGGACCGTTGGGTCCGTCTTCTCCGAGATAAGGCGCAGCCCGCTCACCACGCCTGCTGATGGAGCATCAGATTCGCTGGACCCGTGCGGCGTGTCGCGCTGGACGCCGGGCGTTGTCGCAGGTCAGAGCGGGTGACGAGGAATCAGATGGCGCGCGCGTTCCGGCATGCTGAACGGGTGACGGTGCGTCGGATGATCTTTCTTGGGCCGGTCGCCCGGTGACGGCTTGACCTCAATCAAACTTGAGGTACGAGGCTCTCCTCATGGACCTCACCACGCAGCAGAACCCGCACTCGCCCGCCTCTCCTCTGAAGCTCGCCGTGATCCTCGCCAGCAACCGCGAAGGCCGCTTCGGCCCGGTCGTCGGCGACTGGTTCATGTCCCGCACCACCGGGCGGGAGGACTACGCCGCCGAGCTGATCGACCTCGGCGAGGTACACCTCCCGACCGCCCTCTCCCACAAGCCCGCGCCCGCCGTCCGCACCGAGCTCGCCAAGGTCTCGCCCGCGCTGGCCGGCGCCGACGCCTATGTCGTGATCACTCCCGAGTACAACCACTCCTTCCCCGCCGCCCTCAAGAGCCTCATCGACTGGCACTTCACCGAATGGCAGGCCAAACCCATCGGCTTCGTCTCCTACGGCGGAATGTCCGGCGGCCTGCGCGCCGTGGAGCAGCTGCGCCAGGTCTTCGCCGAAATGCACGCCGTCACCGTCCGCGACACCGTCTCCTTCCACCACGCCCACAGCCACTTCGACGACCGGGGCCGCCACAAGGACCCGGCGGCCTGCGACGCCGCCGCAAAGGCGATGCTCGACCAGCTCGCCTGGTGGGGTCACGCGCTGCGGGACGCCAAGTCCGCTCATCCGTACGCGGGTTGAGCGTCGGTGGCCGCACGGCCCGTCCTCGTTGGACCATGGAGCCATGACCGCTCAGAAGCTTCCCTTCTTCGTCTACGGCACGCTGCGGCCGGGTGAGTGCAACCACGACCTGTTCCTGCACGGCCGCACGGCGGTCGAGCAGCCGGCGCGGCTGGCCGGAGCGGTGCTGTACGAGGGGCCGGGCTATCCGTACGCCGTCGAGTCGCCGGGAGACGCCGGTTCCGTGGCAGGTGAGCTGGTGACCGCGGCGCCGGGGGAGTACGGGGAGCTGCTCGCCGTGCTCGACCGGCTGGAGGAGTACGTGGCTCCGGGCCATCCGCGCAATCTGTACGAGCGCGTGGCGCGCGACGTCCTGCTGCCTGACGGCACGGCCGTACGGGCCTGGGTGTACGTCGCCGCACCCGACGTGGCCCGCAGGCTCCGAGCGCAGGGCACGCCGATCCGCGGCGGCGACTGGTGCGGCCGCCGCCCTACGGGGTCGGCGTGACGGGCTCCAGCCGGACCGCGCACACCTTGAACTCCGGCATGCGGGACGTCGGGTCGAGCGCCGGGTTCGTCACCGAGTTGACTCTGCCTTCGCCGGGCCAGTGGAACGGCATGAACACGGTGTCCGGCCGGATCCCATCGGTGATCCGCGCGGGCCCCTGGGCCCGCCCACGCCGCGACACAACGGCGACCTGATCGCCCTGGCCGACGCCGAGCCGCTCGGCGAGCAGCGGATGCAACTCGACGAAGGGCCCTGGCGCGGCGGCATTGAGCTCGTCGACGCGCCGGGTCTGGGCACCCGACTGGTACTGCGCGACGACCCGTCCGGTGGTCAGCAGCACGGGATACTCCCGGTCGGCCTCCTCGGCGGCGACGCGATGGACGACGGGGACGAAGCGGGCGCGCCCGTCCGGCGTCGCGAAGCGCTCGAGAAAGAGCCGGGGTGTGCCGGGATGCGGCGCGCCCGCGGGCGGCTGGTCGATCGTGCCCGCGCGGGGCCACGCCCCCGAGGTGCCGGCCGCGCCGGCAGGACCCGCAGGACCGGCCGGGTCCTGGGCGTCGACGACCGCGCCCGCCTCCGGGCACGGCCAGAACACCCCGTCCTCCTCCGCGATCCTCCGGTACGTGATGCCCGAGTAGTCCGCCGGGCCGCCCGCCGACGCTCGGCGGAGTTCGTCGAAGACCTCCTCCGGGTCCGCCGGGAAGCCCTTCTCGTGGCCGAGCAGTCCCGCCAGCGCGCCCAGGACCTCCAGGTCGCTGCGGACACCCGGCGGCGGGGACACCGCGCGGCGGCGCAGCAGGACCCGGCCCTCCAGGTTGGTCGTCGTGCCCGTCTCCTCGGCCCACTGCGTGACCGGCAGCACCACGTCCGCCAGCGCCGCCGTCTCCGAAAGCACCACGTCCGCGACCGCGAGGAAGTCCAGCGAGCGCAGCCGCTCCTCCACATGCCCGGCGCGGGGTGCGGACACCACCGGGTTCGAGCCCATCAGCAGCAGGGACTTCACGTCGCCGCCCAGCGCGTCGAGGAGTTCGTACGCGCTGCGCCCCGGCCCCGGCAGCGAGTCCGGATCCACGCCCCACACCTCGGCCACATGCGCCCGCGCCGCCGGGTCGTCCAGCTTGCGGTAGCCCGGCAGCTGGTCCGCCTTCTGGCCGTGTTCGCGGCCGCCCTGCCCGTTGCCCTGGCCGGTCAGACAGCCGTAGCCGGACAGCGGCCGGCCCGCGCGGCCCGTCGCCAGACAGAGGTTGATCCACGCGCTCACCGTGTCGGTGCCCTTGGAGTGCTGCTCGGGTCCGCGCGCCGTGAGTACCATCGCCGACTCGGGCTCGCAGAACATCCGTACCGCTTCGCGCAGTTGGGGCACGCCGATGCCGGTGATCCGCTCCACGAGCTCCGGCCAGTGGGCCATCGCCGCCGACCTGGCCTCCTGCCAGCCGCTCGTGCGGTCCTGGATGAACTCCTCGTCCGCGCGCCCCTCGGCCACCACCAGATGCAGCAGCCCGAGCGCGAGCGCCAGATCCGTACCCGGGCGCGGCGCGAGATGCAGATCGGCCTGCTCGGCGGTCCGGGTCCGGCGTGGGTCGACGACGATCAAGGTGCCGCCGTTCTCCCGCAGCTCGGTCAGGTAACGCAGCGCCGGCGGCATCGTCTCGGCGAGGTTGGAGCCGACGAGGATCACACAGCCGGTGCGCGGAATGTCCTCCAGCGGGAACGGCAGCCCGCGGTCGAGGCCGAATGCCCGCTGGTGCGCGGCCGCGGCCGACGACATGCAGAAACGTCCGTTGTAGTCGATCTGCGAGGTGCCGAGCACGACCCGGGCGAACTTCCCGAGCGTGTACGCCTTCTCATTGGTGAGTCCGCCGCCGCCGAAGACGCCGACGGCATCGGGGCCGTGCACCGTCCTCGTGCGCCGCAGTCCCGCCGCGATCGTCTGCAAGGCCTCCTCCCAGGTGGCCGGCTCGAGCCTGCCTGTGGCGTGGCGACGAACCAGGGGCTCGGTCAGGCGCACCCGGGAGGAGAGCAACGCGGGCGCGGTACGGCCCTTGCCGCACAGCGCGCCCCGGTTCACGGGAAAGTCCGGCCGCTCGACCACCTGCACCAGGCCGCCTTCGGACTGCGGCTCGCGCAGATTCATGCCGCACTGGAGCGCGCAGTACGGACAGTGCGTGGCGGTGGTCGCGGTCAGGGGCGTGGCGTCGGACATGCCGCCAGGGTGCGACGCCCGTGTTACACCGCCCCGCGCGCCCGATTACGGGCCGGGTACGCGGTCCTCCGCGACGGCACCCCGGCCCCGTGAGGTCCGTACGGGCGTGTCAGGCGCGACGGCCCAGCAGCGCCAGGAGCCGTGTCTGGTGGCTGTCACCCGGCGGCGGCTCGATCGGCGGGGCGAACAGACCGGTCTTCGCCAGTGCCGATGCATACGGAGTGACCTCGTCCAACGCGAAGATCACCAGCGCGTCCGGCAGCCGCTCCGGCGCGCCGATCGCCCGCGCCAGGTCCCAGCTGTGAACCACCGCGTCCGTGATCATCTGCGCGCAGTAGGCGACCACCGGGGTCTCGCCGTACGACAGCTCCACCGTGCGCGCCAGCGCGCCCGGCTCGCCGAAGGCCTTGCGTGCGTCGCGCGCGGCGGCGTCCCAGGTGGCCCGCGGATGTCTGCCGAGGACATCGCCGTCGTACGCGTCGCCGATGTCCTCGATGCTCGCGCCGTCGCTCACGAGATCGGGCACCCACAGCTGCTCCGCGGTGAGATGGTTGACGAGATCGCGTACGGACCACTCGGTACAGGGCGTCGGGTCGTCCCACTGATCGGCCCGTACGGCGTGCACCCGCTCGCTGAAGAGCTTGAGTGCCTCGGTGTGCCGGGTGAGCAGGGTGGCTACGTCGTTTTCCATAGGGCTCACTGTCGTCCTCCGCGGATGCGGACGCGAGTGTCACGACAAATCCGTCGCAAACGTGTCACGGCCCGCCTCAGCGCCCGGCCGCGGCCAGCGCCTCCCGTACGCCCTTCTCCTCGGCCCCCAGGAACCGCGGGTCCGGCCGCAGCGTGGCGTCCAGCGCCGCCTTGCCCGCCGCGAACATCTCGCGTGCGCCTCCGTAGTACCAGGTCGCGTCGTGCGGTTCGGTGACGCCGACGCCGTACGACTCGACCCCGGCCGACCGGCAGAGCGCGACCGCCCGGCGTATGTGGAAGCCCTGCGTCACCAGGACCGCGCGGTCGACGCCGAAGATCTTCTTGGCGCGTACGCAGGAGTCCCAGGTGTCGAACCCGGCGTAGTCGCTCACGATCCGGCCGTCGGGCACGCCGCGCGCGGTGAGATAGGTGCGCATGGCGTCCGGCTCGTCGTACTCCACACGGCTGTTGTCCCCGGTGACCAGCACGACCTTGACCTTGCCCGTCCGGTACAGCTCGGCGGCGGCATCCAGCCGGTGCGCGAGATACGGCGTGGGCCTGCCCCGCCACAGACCTGCTCCGAAGACGACGGCGACGTCCTGCGCGGGCACCTCGGCCACGGTGCGGACCCGGCTGTCGGCGACGGCGTGCATCCAGGTCGCGGGCGCGAGCGCCAGCACGCAGCCGAGCATGACGGCCTGCACGGTCCGGCGCTGTGCGCGCCGGGTGCGGGGCAGCCGCGGCTTGGGCAATCGCGGCATGGGCAGCCGGAGCGCCGGCAGCCGGAGCTTGGGCAGCCGGAGTGCCGGCAGCCGTAGCTTCGGCACGCGGGGCTTTCTCGGGCGGGGCACGAGTCCTGATCCCTTCACGGCAGGTCAGACGCGGATGGGACGGGTTCGGTTCGGTCCGTCGACTGAGATGTCGACTGAGACGTCGACTGAGATGAGGACGTGAGCCAGGCCGCGGGGAGCAGCGAACGGGCCGCGGACGAGGCATAGACCGACGCCGCGAGCCAGGCCGTGGCGAAGGCGTCAGGGTCCGCGGGCAGCAGCCTGCCGAGCGCGTCGTGACGGCGGTCCGCCGCGGTCTCGGCCAGCGCCCGGGCGCACTCCGCGCCCGTGGTCAGGCCCACCGACCGCAGACGGCGCGGGAGTTCGCCGTCGGCCGCCACGGCGGTGACGGCGCGGCCGCCCGCCACCGCGCGGTCCACCGCGCGACGCAGGAGGTCCAGCTCCACCGGGAGTGCGGGCGGGCCGGGGGCCGGGTCGGTCGGCCGGGCGGCGGCCGACACCGCGGGCAGGTGCGAACGGTTCAGCTGGCGCAGCCCAAGGTCCGCGTGGATCCACTCGCCCTCGCGCACCGTCCAGCCCGCGGCCAGCGCCTGAACGCCGCCAGGACGGTCCGCCACGACCCTTGCGATCAGCCGCACCTCAAGTCCGGGCCGGGAGGCGAGCAGCCGCAGATTCTCCGCGTACGCCAGCTCCGGCCGCTCGTCCGGAGCCGGCAGGTGCAGGGCCGGTCCGCCGGTGACACGGAAGCCGTGGCCGGTGACGGTGCCGGTGAGGAAGAGCAGGTCGCCGCCGCCCGGCCGGGCATCGGCGGGCTGCGCCAGCCAGTCGAGCGCGGCCGCGAGCTGATCGGCGGGCGCTCGCTGCCAGAGCGCGTCGAGCGGCGGCTCGTGCCACCGCGCGCCCGACGCCCGTACGGAACGGAGCCGGGACCCGCCGCCGATCCGGCCGTCCGGCGACACCGTCGGGCCGGTCAGGATCACACCGCCTCCGTCGCCCAGCTCGCGCAGCGGGAGCGCGCATCCGCCGGGCACGGGAGCGCCCGAGGCCTGGACGGCCCGTTCCGGACCGCCCGGCATGATGTCCGAGACGGTGTGGATCGTGCCGTCGGGCGAGAGTGTGTACGCCGTCGCGCCCGCATAGCCGGACGCGGTGACGACGGGCTCGGTGAACAGCCCGTACAGCCGCAGCGGCTTGGCCGGTTGATAGGCGCGGCGGGCGGGTGTGACCGCGTCGGCCGGTCTGCGGACGAGATCGAGCAGCCCGGCGAGCTCGGCGGAGAGCCCGGACAGCCGGAACGCCGGGTCGTCGGAGCGCGCCTCGCCCAGCATCCGCGCGATCCGGACCGCCCCGGCGGACGGCAGATGGAGCCCGGCGAGGCGCGCTGAGTGCGCGGCATGCAGGAGCTCAGCCCGCCGGCCCGCGCCGGAACCGGTAACTCCGTCGACGAGGACGGCGGTTGCGGCGGTACGGAGAGTTCGGAGGGCGGTGGCTTGCTCCGCCGAGGCCGATGGCTCGACCGAGGCTTCCGGTTCGACCGAGGCCTCCGGCACCACATCGGAGGCGGGCGCGGGCTCCACCTCCGGCCCTGTCGCGGTCGCGTTGTCCTCGGCGAGCGGCGCCGACGACAGCACCGCCGCGCGGTGCAGACAGGCCGGGGCCAGGAGACAGCCGCACACCGCGTCGTCCGCGTGCGCGACGATCCCGTCGGTGACCCTGAGCGTCACCGAGGTGTCCTCGTCCACCCGCACACGTACTCCGTCGGGCGTGGCCTCCACCGGCCAGCCGGACACCTTGGCCGTCGCGCCGTCGACCCGTTTGCGCAGCCGCGCGGGAAGCAGATCGAGCGCCGCGGCCGCCACATCGGCGGCCACCGGAGGGAGCGTCGGGGTCGTCACCGGTGGGTACCTCCTACCCGCTCGCCGACCCAGCGGGCCAGCTCCAGAGGACTGAGTGCGGCGACCGGCATGCCCGCCGCCACCAGCCGGCCCGCCACGCCCGTCGAGTAGCGCGGCCGGCCCTCGTCGTCGAGCGAGGCGCAGCCGAGGACATGGCAGCCCGCGTCCACGAGCGTCCGCACCTCCGACAGGAGCGGGCCGATGGGCCCGCCTTCCTCGAAGTCGCTGACCAGGACGACGAGTGTGCGGGACGGCACCGTCACCAGCTCGCGTGCGTGACGGAGGCCGCGGGCGATGCTGGTGCCGCCTCCGACGCGGACCTCGAGCAGCAGGCCCAGCGGATCGTCGACATGGTCTGTGAGATCGAGGACCTCGGTGGAGAACGCGACGAAGTGCGTGCTCAGGGCGGGGACTCCGGCGAGCACGGACGCGGTGAGCGCGGACCAGATCGTCGAGGCCTCCATCGAACCGGAGACGTCCACGACGAGGACCAGCCGCCAGTCCGTCGACCTGCGGGCACGGGTACGGAACACCGGCCGCTCCGGCAGGACGGTCACCGCGCCCGTGTCCGGGTCACGGCGGGCGGTCGCCAGGTTCGCGCGCAGCGTGCGCGGCAGATCGAGCGGCCCGCCGGGCCGCCGCGTGGGCCTCGGGTGGGCGAGACCGGTGAGCGCGGGCCGCAGCCGGTTGGCGAGCGCCTCGGTCAACTCCCGTACCAGCCGCGCCACCAGCGGCCGCAGGCGGGATAGCTGCTGTTCCGGGAGGCCGCCGGCGTACGAGAGCACGGTCCGCAGCAGCTCGACGGAAGGCCGTGCCGACCCGGGGTCCAGTTCGAGCGCGGCGTCGAGCCGCCCGGAGTCGGCGGCCGTGGCGAGCACCTCTTCGCGGACCCCCGGCCCGAAGAGCGCGGCGAGCTCGTCGGACCAGGCGCGCACATCCGGATACGAGGCCTCACTCCCGCCCCCGGACCCGCCGCCGTCCCCGTCCGCCCCGCGCGAGCCTTCACCGCGGCCCCGCCCGTACAACTCGTCGAGCGCGGTCGCGTAGCGAGCGGCCCGCCCGGTCAACTCCCGCCCCCGCCCGAGCAGCAGCCGCCACCGCTCTCCGGCCGCGAGCCCGGCCGAACGGCCGCCGCCGCCCGCACCGGGGCGGGAGACTGCGCTGCTGTCGGCGCCGGTGCCGGTGCCGTGGTCGGTGCCCGTTTCGGTGCCGTGGTCCGGCCACGCGCCCGCTCCCGGGCCTTGTCCGGAGTCCGCTCCCGGGCGGGAGCCCGGCTCCGCGTCAGCGCGCGAGGCCGTGCCCGCGCCCGTGCCCGCGCCCGGGCTGTGATCGCCGGTCGCGGCATCGCACGTGTCCCCCGCACTCTCCGCCGGCCGCAGGCCCTTCGCCGCCAAGGCCTCCCGGCCCGCCAAGTCCGCCGCTGCCAGCAGCGCCAGTGCTCTCGGGTCCGACACCGGGCCGGTGAGCGTGCCCGCCGACGTGCCGGTCCGGTCCTCGACCACCGACAGGAGGCGGGACCTCGCCCCCGGTGGCAGCGTGTCGAAGCCCGCTCTCAGTGCCGGGAGCCGGTCGAGGAAGGCGCGGTCCGGCAGGGACTCCACCCGTTCCAGCAGGGGGTCCAGCGCGCGGCCCGTCTCCAGCAGCGGGCCCGCGGCGACGAGCGTGCCGCGCAGGAAGTCGGCGAGATGCGCCCGCAGTTCGGGCGATGTCGCGGCATCCGCGAGCGACGCCAGCCGCGTGCCGAACTCGCCCGCGTCCCGCTGCCCCAGCAGCACCCGCGCCGCGCCCGCCGCGCCCCGCATGAGCGGTGTCGCGTCCGCGTCCAGGCGGGCCAGCGCGTCGGCGAGGCGCAGACCTCCGCCGATCCCGGCGGCCCGGTCCGCCAGCGCGACCAATGCGCGGGCATCGTCCGCTGACGTGGAGCCCGCGAGACCGTCCAGCGCCCGTACGCCCGCCGCGGCCAGCTCCTCGTACGCCGCGTCGATCGCGGCCCGCTCCCACTTCTCGTCGAGACCGGGCAGATGGCCGGACCGGATCCGGTCCAACAGGGCCGTCCCGGCGAGCAGTTCCGGCAGTGTCCCGGTCGCCGGCAGCAGCTCGGCGGTCTCCGTGAGCCGTTCCGCGGCAAGCTCCGGCAGCCCGCACCGAGCGGCTTCCGCAAGGCCGTCAAGGACCTCGGCCGCGGTCGGTCCGCCGCGCCGCAGTTCGTCGGCCCGCCGCTGCCGCAGCACACCTGCCGCCGCCTGCTCCAGCGTCACTCCGTGCAGACCGGCCACGTCGAGCATTGCGGCCGTCGACGGCGACCAGGCCACCGACCAGCGCGTGGTCAGCGCGGCCGCCTCGCCGACGCCCGCGACCTCCGACTCCTCTCCGTACGGCACTCGGCAGACCGAGAGCCGCCGCAGGCAGATCTCCCGGCGCCGGTCGAGGTCGCTGCGGAGCATGTCCAGACGCAGCTCCCGGCGCTCGGAGGCGTCCGGTCCCGGCAGCCTCAGCTCGGCCAGCAGCCCCTCCACCGCGGGCCCGAGCCCGGAGCGCGGCGTGCCCGGCGCCAGCCGCCCCTGCCGCCCGCCGACCAGCACGCGCTCCATCGCGGCGGCCACCACCCGGCCACGCCCCAGCAGCCTGCCCTGCGTGAGGACGGTCTGCACGGCCTCCGTCAGCTCTCCGCGCCCGGCGGCCGGCAGCCCCCGCAGCGAGGCCAAGTCCCGGGCGAGCCGGACCACTTCACGGGCGTCGGCGGGCCCGCTCGGGTGACCGGAGTCCCGTACGGCCGCGCAGATCCGTACGGCCGTCGACGTCAGCAGTTCGTCCAGCAGGGCGGGGTCGCCCGCCGCGTGGAAGACGCCGCGCTGCCACTCGGGATCCCGGATGCCCGCGGGATAGCCGGAGCGCTCGTCGAGCAGTGCGTACGAGTACGGCACCAGCGACGTGACGACGTCGGCGGACTCCGGGAGAGGCGGCTCCATCTCACGGAAGTCGGACCAGGACGTCAGCGCGGGCGCATGGAACGCGCCGATCACCGCCGCCGCCCGCCGCCCCTCGTGCTCCGCCAGCCTGCGCCGCATATTCGCCTCGCGCCGCAGGTCGTGCGGGTCGACAGAGCCGGCGTCCGTCCGCAGCGCCCAGCCGACCAGCAGCGCGGCGCGGCGCAGCGCCTCGGCCGTGCCGCCGGGAGCGGTCGCCTCGACGAGCCGGTCCCACAGATCGTCTCCGGGCCGCCCGCCGACTCGGGCCCGCAGTGCGGCCGCAAGCCCACCCTCGCCGGAACGCGATCCCTCGGACCGGTCCTCCGAACGCGCCTGGCCCTCTGCACGCGCCCCCAGCGGCAGATCGAACGGCACCACCTCCACGCCCGCCTCCCGCGCCCAGCGGATCGCCGCCAGCTCCGGCGAGAACTCCGCGAACGGCAGAAACACCAGCCCCGCGCCGCTGCCCGCCAGCGCGACCGGCGGCACCGTCGCCGGATCGGCCAGATGCCCGAGCCACGGCGCGAACTCCTCCGGCAGCTCGACGAACAGCACCTCCGGCGCCGCCTGGGCGAGCAGCGCCGGAACGGCCGCCGCCAGTGCGGGGGAGTGGTGCCGCACTCCGATCAGATACGGATCGCGGCAGCCCGCCAAACTGGCCAGCGCGCCCTCCGGATTCTCCTCAGGCGAGCTCATCGCGCAGCTCCCACAGCGTCCGCCAGA
Source organism: Streptomyces sp. NPDC020681 (assembly GCF_044334895.1). Taxonomy (NCBI): domain Bacteria; kingdom Bacillati; phylum Actinomycetota; class Actinomycetes; order Kitasatosporales; family Streptomycetaceae; genus Streptomyces; species Streptomyces sp. NPDC020681. The sequence continues at coordinate 80,986 of NZ_JBIRTX010000021.1, forward strand.
GCGGCGCGCCGCTCTCCGCCCGACGCCGCACCGGACCGTCCCAGTAGCCGAGCAGCCGTGCGTGATCGGCAGGATCGTCCTTGCGCACGGTGCCCAGCAGATGACCCGGCAAGCTCCGCACGACATCGCGGCCGTCGCTCAGATACGCCGCTCCCAGTCCCATCGACGTGGCCACGTGCACCGCCTCCGCCGTCGACATCACCGTCGAGGGCCGCTCGATCTCCCAGCCCTCCGCGCTGCGTCCGGACCGCAGATCCCGGAACGCCGTCACCAGCGCCTCCAGCACCGCGTCGTCCACCCCGAACGCCGCGCCCGAGCGCGCCAGCGCGGCCGTGGCCTGGCCGCGCACCAGCGCCGTCTCGGCGTCGAGGTCGCCGATCGGCCCGACCTCCTCGAAGTTGAACCGCCGCTTCAGCGCGGCGGACATCTCGGATACGCCCTTGTCGCGGAGGTTGGCCGTGGCGATCAGAGTGAAGCCCGGCACGGCGTGCACGGTGCCGTCCGCGCCGTCCCCGCCCGCCAGTTCGGGCACGGACATCCGGCGCTCGGAGAGCAGCGACACCAGCGCGTCCTGCACCTCGGGCAGACAGCGGGTGACCTCCTCGACCCGGGCGACCGCTCCCCGGGTCATCGCGGTGAGGACCGGGGAGGGCACCAGGGCTTCCCGGCTCGGGCCCTTGGCGAGGAGCATCGCGTAGTTCCAGCCGTAGCGCAGCTGGTCCTCGGTGGTGCCCGCGGTGCCCTGCACGGTGAGCGTGCTGGCGCCGCAGACGGCCGCGGCCAGCAGCTCGGACAGCATCGACTTGGCCGTGCCGGGCTCGCCGACGAGCAGCAGCCCGCGCTCGCCCGCCAGCGTCACCACGCACCGCTCGACCAGCGCGCGGTCGCCCACGAACTTCCGTGACACGACCAGCTGTTGTCCGTCCGCCGTGCGCAGCGGCCGGTCGTCCGAGCCGCAGACGAACAGCACGGCGGCGCGCGGCGTCATGCGCCAGCCCGGCGGCCGCGGCCCGTCGTCGTACGCCGCGAGAAACGCCAGCTCCTCGCCGTACTTGTCCTCCGGCAGCTCCACCTGCCGCGCACCGGCCGTCGCGTCGCTCCCGTTCATCGCGAACCTCCCCTGGCGCCACGGCCCTTGAACTCTTCGAACCCGGGCGCGTCGCCCGCCACGATCCGCCGCCACGCAGCCGCGAACAGCTCCGGCACCGGACGGTCCGGCACCACGAAGCCCTGTCCGAGCCACGGCACGAGCGGCGCCTTCCACGTCTCCGCCGGCAGCATCGGCGTCTTCTGCTCGCGCCAGCCGCCGGGCAGGAACAGCGAACGTCCAGCCCTGGCCCGCTTGGCCTCCACCACCAGGTCGGTGGCGGCCAGCTCCGCGCGGGCCTTCTTCAGCCGGGCGGGCTTCCAGCCCGTCCACTCCGCCTGGTTCCGGTCGGTCGGATCGGGCAGCGCGAGCAGCATCAGATACAGCGCAGCCGCATCCTCCGACAGCCCGAACCGCTCCACCGCCGCGGCGACCAACTCCGGCACGCTGTGCGCCGGACACTGCGGGGAGAAGATCGCCTCCGCGGCCCGGTCGTTCGCCGTCACCAGTGCCTCGAACTCCTCGCTCAGCACCGTGCGCAGCGCCGTCAGTGCCGCCTTCTCCCCGGCCAGCCCGGCAAGCAGCTTCAAGGCCGGATGACCGGGCCCCGCGGTCTGGCCCGTCATCAGCGCCGCGGGCCGCACCCACACCGAGTCCCACTCCGGCCGGTACCGCATCGGCGCGAGCACCAGTGCGTCCGAGAGCTCGACCAGACCGTCCTTGGCGCCGCCTTCCCGGAACCCCAGCCCGTGTGCCTCCCGCAGCCGCACCGAGGTCGCACTGCCCTCGGTGTCCCAGTCCACGCCGAGGTCGAGATGCAGCCCCGGATCGGCGAGCCGCTCCCGCAGCGTCCGCAGCGTGACCGGCAGCACCTCGCGCAGCGGATCGCCGTACGGCAGCCGGTACGCGAGCCAGCGCAGCATGGAGACGTACGACACCAGCATGGAGCCGGTGAGCAGCTTCTCCGGCTCGGCCGGCGTCAGCCCGTCGTCGCCGGGCCGCTGCTCGGTGCGGCCCACGAGCTCGCTGTTCGCCTCCGGGTTGAGTGCGGCGTCGAGCATCGTGCCGGTACCGACCTCGGCGACCACCCGGCTGATCAGCCAGGAGGGCGCGACGCGCCGCTTGCCGCGCGCCGCCAGCCAGGCCTCGATGAGCGGCTCGAGACCGAAGCCCTTCGTCCACAGCTCGTCGACCTGTTTCGGCTCCACCGGCAGCAACAGGCCGGTGAACAGCTGCCGTTCGGCCGGCGACATGGCGCTCAGCACCGCGCGGCCGGTCTGCGCCTCCGCGCTCTTGACCTCCAGCGGCGCGAGATACTCCGCCGGCAGCAGTCCGTCCCGGCCGTACGCGCTCACACCGGGCAGCCCCAGCTGCAGCAGCGCACCGGTCACCGAGCTCACTCCGACCCGGTCGGCGAACTCCCGCGCCTGCTCCGGCCGGTACAGCAGCGGTCCGTGCTCCCGCACGGCGGCCACCAGCCGGTGCACCGCGTCCGCCCGCACCGGATCGTCCGGCGCACCGAGCGTCTCGGACTCCTCCAGCGTGAATCCGTCCCAGCGGCCGAAGGCTCCGGACGGGTCGTACTCGATGCCGTTCCAGTACGCGTGCTGTTCGTCCACCCGCTGGCACGCGACGATCAGCAGCCGCCGCGGACCCGAGTGCCGACTCGTTCCCAGCAGTTCGGCGGGGTTCGCGGGCCGCTCCGCCTTGAGCTGGACGAGCCGCAGCCGTCCGCGCGGATCGACCAGGACCGCGTCTCCGTCCGCCCGGACCTCCAGCGCCGCGTCGAGGAACTCCAGCAGGGCCGCGCGGTGTTCCTGCGACGTCGTCGGCGAGGCCGCTCGCACGGCGAGGGCGGACAGCCCGAGCCCGGGCAGCGTCAGCCATCCGACGCTCGCGCCCGTCAGCTGTCCGCGGCCCTCCTCGGCTCCGGACGCCAGCGCCTGCCGCAGCGCGGCCAGTTGGCCCATGGTCGATGTGGTGTCCCGCTCCCAGGAGTGGCTGTAGAAGTGCCGTGAGCCGAGGAACCCGGCGAGCGCGTCCCGCAGCGTGCCGTCGTACGCATGCCGCACCGTCGGCTCGGCCGCCTCGGCCTTCGCCCGCGGGCCCTTCACCGCACGCTCGGCGAGGACGCCGATGCGCTTGGCATGCCGCGCCGCCTCCTCGACCAGCCCGGCGACACCGGCCAGCAGCCCCGGATGCGCGATCTCCGGCAGCAGCTTCCGCACGGCCTCGGCCGGTTCGGCCCCGCCCGCGACGGCCGCCAGCAGCGCCGCCGCATCAGCCTCGGTCACCGCCCGCAGCGCGGCCGAACCGCGCGAGTCGCGCGGCCGCAGTGCGTGCCAGTGGCCGATCGGCGGCACCAGCGGCGTGCCCGCCGCATGTGCTCCGCCGCTGTTGCCCTCCTCGAACGCGGCCAGGCAGACACCGTCGGCGTCGTACAGCTCGATCCTCGAGCGGAAGCCGCGCGTCTCACGGGGATGCAGCACCGCACCGCCGGGCAGCCGCAGCGGCGGCAGCGGAATCCTGAGCGTCGCATGGTTGATCAGTCTGCCCTTGGGCATCTCGACCGCCGGTGAGCGGCTGCCGTCCACCGAGCAGGCGACCAGCGTGCCCGTCTGCTGATCGCGCCTGACCCACCAGCCGATCAGCCCGTCCTTGCTGCCGAACGGCGAGGATTCCAGGCCTGCTTGGACCGGCAGCAGGCGGCAGGAGCCCTCCATCAGTGTGGCGGTGCCGCCGGGCACCTCCGCCAGTGCGGAGTCGAAGAACGCGGGCACGGAGATCCTGCCTCTGCGGGCCGACTCCGGGTCGTAATCCCACCACCGGTTCTCGTGCAGCACCCAGACCGAGATGCCGTCCGACGCGACCGGCCGCTGCTCCGCCGCGAACGAGGTGTCGCCCGCGTGCACCGGCCGTCCGCCGAAGGTGCGACTGCCGTCGGGCAGCTGCAGCGACGGCATCTGGTACGAGGTCCAGTGATCGGCCAGCTGACCGTCCGGCTTGAAGACATCGGCGGCCCGGCCCGACCAACGCGCCCGCCGGTCCGTCCCGTTGCCACTGGCGATGAGCCACTGGCCGCCCACATAGCGGACGGTGGGCACGTCCCAGGAGTTGGCCGACCGCACCGGCAGCGAGAGCGTCTGCCGGTCCAGCACGGCATTCGGCCCGACCGCGGCGGCCTGCATGCCGACCCGTACGACCAGCGCGGGCCAGGCGTCCGACAGCCGGTACCACTGGTCGGCGAGATGGCCGTACATCTGCCCGGCGGCTTGGGGGTTGACCTTGCCGAGCTCCGTCAGCGCCTCTTCCAGCGCGGGCCAGCCGAGCTCGTCGAGGATGCCGGAGCGCAGCGTGCGCGCGAGGGCGCCGGCGGGTGAGAAGGCGGTGATACGGGCCACTGCCTCGGGCGCGGCGGCCAGCACCGGTTTCGAGGAGAACCTGGTGAGTCGGCTGAGCTGGCTGTCCAGCTCCACCAGACCGATCGGCCGGGAGAGATCCTCGGCGCGGTCGGCGAGCCAGCCCGCGAGCACCGAGCGGAGCGCGGGGTGCTCCACGACCCGGTTCAGCTGGGCCGAGGCGTCACCATTGCCCGCCAGGCGCTCCACTCCGCCGCGCAGCGCACCGGCGAACCGGGCGTCGGCGGCCAGCGCCGCCAGATCCCGGCGCCCTGCGCGGTCGTCGGACAGCCAGGGCGCGAGCTCAAGATTCTCCATCTCGTCCGACGGGGCCTCGACCGGAACGCCGAGGGCCAGGCAGAGATCGAGCAGATCGAGGTCGACGGTGGTGCGCCAGCCGCCGCCGCGCAGCAGCCGCACCGGCGTGCCGTCCGCGATCAGCCGGTCCGCGAGCCGCTCCACCAGCGCCAGTTCGGCCGCGAGGCGCTTTGTGCCACGCCAGCCGCGCTGCCGGTGCCCGGCCCACGACGACACCCATTCCGCCGCCGGGACGGTCCCGTCCAGCAGCAGTCCGACCGAACCGCAGCGCTCCAGCACTCCGAGCCAGGACTCGTCGAACTCCTCCGGGCTGTCTCCGCCCGCCGCGGGAAGCAGCGCCAGCAGCCGCTCCCGCACCGCCCGGTCCCCGGCGGCGACATCGGCCAGCGCGGGCAGCGCCGACTTCCAGAAACCCGCCGCCGCGCGGTTCATCGCCCCGGTGTGGATGATCTCCGCGAGCAGTGAGCGCTCCTCGGCCGCCGCGTCGAGCCCAGCGCCCTTGGCGAGCCGCCGCAGATCCTCCACCATGCCCGCGTACGGCGTGAGCCCGGCGGCGCACCGCTGCAGGGACACCGCCTTGAACTCGGCGTACGCCGCGTCCGCCGAAAGCCGCGCGGCCAGCCCCTTCGCGTACTCGCGCAGCGCCTTGCCGCTCAGCGCGCCCGCGCCGGCGAACTCCAGGAACACCTCCCGCAACCGCTCCTCGTCCACCTCCAGCGCATGCCGCTGCTCGGCCGCCCGCGCCTTGCCGAAGAACACGGAGGCGTGCTGCCGCGACTCGGCCGCCAGGAACAGCCGCGCCACCTGCTCGTAATAGGTCGGCAGGAAGTGCGGAACGGAACGGTCCAGCCGCTCGCCGATCTCGTCGAAACCGTCCTTCGCCAGCCCGGGCTTGGTGGTCACCTGGCGCGTGAGGCGCTCCATCTCCTTGACCACGGCCAGCGCATGGTGGCCGTTCTCCGGGTCGTGGACCAGCGGCCAGGCGGGGAAGCCGAGCGACTGCCGCTTCACCCGGCCCACCGGCGCCGATCCGGCTCCCTCGAATCCCAGATACTCCAGCGCCAGGTCCTCGGCGGGACCGATCGCCTCCGGCACCAGCCGCACCACCGTGCGCCCCTCCAGCGCCGGATGCCCGTACGCCCGCGCTGTCAGCTCGTCACCGGCGCCGGAGCGCCTGCCTCTGCCCCTGACGAGCGGCAGTACCGCCCCGGCCTCCAGCAGTCCGTCCACCGTGCCGCCCCCCGTCGTGCTTCGTACGCCGCTCACCGCAGCCCCTCCTCTTCACCCGCGACCACACGGCCCGCGTACACCAGCGCGGCCATCCGCTCGCCCTCCGACCAGGCGACCGGCCCCACCTCCGCCAGCGGCAGCCGCCGGCCCTCCGGGTCGCGCCACTCCAGCGACCCGGTCAGCGCCTCGAAGTCGGGATAGTCGTCCCCCAGCCAGTACGCCGCCTCCAGCGGCCTGCCGTCCTCCACCAGCGGGCACACCGCCTGCCCGCCACGCACCCGGTAGCCGAGCGCGACCGCTCGCCCGGTCGCGTGCCGCAGCTGCTCGAACTTCCCGTTGGCGTACGCCTGCCAGTCCTGGCCGCGCGCCTTGTCGGGCCGCCGCCACACCTCGCGGAACAGCTGCTCGACGCCCTGCTCGACGCCGAGCTCCGCCGCGAACTCCCGCAGCTCGTCCAGGTCTTCCAGCAGCACCGGATGCGGTATCAGCACCGACTCGCACTCGAGACGGACCGAGTCACCGTCCAGATCGACGATGCCCGCGCCCTTCTCCGGATCCGCGTCGCGCAGGAACCCGGCGCGCTCCATGTCGGCCGTCCCGTCCGCCGCCACCGGCGCCACCACCAGATCGCGCAGCGCCCCCCGCCACGCCTCGTCCGGCCACACCCGCGCCAGCAGCGCCACCGGGACCGGCAGCGAGCGCACCAGCCAGACGTCCACCTGCTCCCGGCACTCCCGATCATGGCGCTCCAGCCACTCGGCGAGCTGGCGCAGTCTCACCACCTCGGCGTCGTCCCGCAGCTTCGCCGGCACCTGCTTCAGGGCGCGCCCCGCCGCATTCCTGCACAGCACTTTCGTGCCTTCCAGCGTGACGGCGTATCCGCCGCTCTCCGTCTCGATCCAGCCCATGGCGAGACCGCCTCCCCGACCGTCCGGTTCCGATGTCGATCACAGTAGGTGAGGGGTCTGACAACGCCGCCGGAGAAGCTGTGAGCCGGTGGAAAACACCCGTCACCGCCACGCAACGGCCCTGCAACCTGAGCCCGTCAGTATCTGTTCATGACGGAGTCGGCAGCACACCCACGTGAGTCCCTGCCCCTCGACACGACCGCTCAGCTGCTCTGGCGGATCACCGACCAGCTCGGCACCCAACTCAGTCATGTCTCCCTGAACGGAACCCCCAGGCGTATGACAGACCGGCCCACCCTCGTCGCCGTCGCCCACGGCAGCCGCGACCCGCGTGCCCTGCGCACCGTCACCGGGCTGCTCGACCGGGTGCGGGAGCTGCGTCCGGGCCTCGACGTCCGCCTCGGCCACATCGAGCTGAACGAGCCGCTGCTGACCGACACCCTGGCAGCACTCGAGGGGCCCCGCGCCGTCCTCGTGCCGCTGCTCCTCAGCCGCGGCTTCCACATCAAGCACGATCTGCCGGAGGCCGCCGCCGCAGTCCCCGGCGCGGACATACGCATCGCCGCGCCGCTCGGCCCGCACCCGCTCCTCGTGGAGGCGCTCCGCTCCCGGCTCACCGAGGCCGGCTGGCGCGCCGAGGACGGCACCAGCCGCAGCGCCGGAGTCGTGCTGGCCGCCGCCGGATCGCGCGACCCCGACTCCGCGGCAGACGTCCGGCGCACGGCGGAGCTGCTCAGTGAGCGCCTCGGCGGTGTGCCCGTCGTCGCCGCGTACGCCTCCGCCGCATCGCCCACCGTTCCCGCGGCGGTGCGCGCGCTGACCGCCCGCGGCCGTCACCGCATCGCGGTCGCCTCCTATTTCGCCTCGCCGGGCCTGTTCGCCACCCGCAGCGCGGCGGCCTCGCCGTGGATCGCCGCCGCACCGCTCGGCACGCACCCGGCCCTGGCCCGGCTGCTGCTCCAGCGCTACGACGAGGCCCTGAGCCCCTCGTACGCCACCGGACGGCGCGAACTCGCCACGGCCTAGCTCACCTGGTCACCCGCGAATCCCGGGCTCCGGTTACCTTCGGTGCATGGCAGGCACCACCAGCACCACTCCGTCCGGCCCCGGCGCACCCGACGAGGGACCAGGCGCCACACGCGAGAACGCGCACGGCGTCTCCGACCGCGCGTACGGGCTCCACGACGACGCGTACGACGAAACGGCGACCGCCCGCTTCGCACCCGAGCCGGACAAGCGCCAGGGCCGCACCGCCTTTCAGCGCGACCGCGGGCGGGTGCTGCACTCCTCCGCGCTGCGCCGCCTCGCCGGCAAGACCCAGGTGGTCACGCCCGGGACCCGTAACCAGGCCTGGGACGCCAGCCCGCGCACCCGGCTCACCCACTCACTCGAATGCGCCCAGGTCGGCCGGGAACTGGGCGCGGCGCTCGGCTGCGACGCCGATCTCGTCGAGGCCGCCTGTCTGGCCCACGACATGGGCCATCCGCCGTTCGGGCACAACGGCGAGCAGGCGCTCAACGACTTCGCGAAGGACTGCGGCGGCTTCGAGGGCAACGCGCAGTCGCTGCGACTGCTGACCCGTATCGAGCCCAAGCGCTTCGTCGCCGACGAACACAGCGGCGACCTGGTCAGCGTCGGCCTCAACCTCACCCGCGCCACGCTGGACGCCGCCACCAAATACCCCTGGTCCCGGGGCGGCCATCCGACGGACCCCGGCTCCGTGAAGTTCGGCGTGTACGAGGACGACCTGCCGGTCTTCGCCTGGGTCCGCGAGGGCGCGCCCGAGCACCGCAAGTGCTTCGAGGCACAGGTCATGGACTGGTCCGACGATGTGGCGTACTCGGTGCACGACTTCGAGGACGGTCTGCACGCCGGCCATGTCGACCCCAACATGCTGCTCTCCGAGCCGGAGCGCAGCGACATCTGGCAGGTGGCCATCGGACGGTACGTACCGTCGGACACCGATCCCGAGGAGCTGGCCGAGGCCCTGGACCGCCTGATCGGCCAGGAGTGGTGGCCGCACCACTACGACGGATCGGCCGTCGCACAGGCCCGCCTCAAGGACGCGACCAGCCAGCTCATCGGCCGTTTCTGTCTCGCCGCCGAAGGCGCGACCCGGCAGGCGTACGGCTCCGGACGGCTCACCCGGTACGCGGCCGAGCTGGTCGTCCCGCGCGCCACGCGCAACGAGTGCGCCGTCCTCAAGGCGGTCGCCGACCGCTATGTGATGCAGCGCGCCGAACAGGAAGCCCTGCGCGCGGACCAGCGCATTGTGCTCGCCGAGCTGGCCGAGGCCGTCACCGCCCGCGCACCCGAGACCCTCGATCCGCAGTTCCGCGCCCTCTTCGACGCCGCCGAGGACGACCGGGCGCGTGGCAGGGTGATCGTCGACCAGCTCGCATCTCTCACGGACGACTCGGCCCGCACCCTGCACGCCCAGCTCACAGCCCGACGCTGAACCGCCGGGAGAAGCCGCTGCGGCGTGTCCGGGATGACACGCCCAGGGCCACTCCCTCTTCCGCCATCACGCTCCGTGCGGGACGCTCGCTGAAGGCTGTGCAGCGTAAAGCAAAGAGGAGGCATCAAGTGGTCGACGCACATCGGACGTTCGTCATCGTCGGCGGTGGTCTTGCCGGGGCCAAGGCCGCCGAAACCCTCCGTGCGGAAGGGTTCACGGGGCGCGTGATCCTGATCGGTGACGAACGCGACCACCCCTATGAGCGACCGCCGCTCTCCAAGGGCTATCTCTCCGGCAAGGAGGAGCGCGACAGCGTCTTCGTCCACGAGCCCGGCTGGTACGCACAGGCCGACGTCGAGCTGCATCTGGGCCAGACGGTCGTCGCCGTCGACCGCGACGCCAAGTCCGTACGGCTCGGTGACGGCACCGTCCTCCACTACGACAAGCTGCTGCTGGCCACCGGCGCGGAGCCCAGGCGTCTCGACATTCCCGGCACCGAGCTGGCCGGCGTCCACCATCTGCGCCGCCTCGCCCACGCCGACCGGCTGCGTCAGGTCCTCACCGCCCTCGGCCGCGACAACGGCCATCTGGTCATCGCCGGCGCGGGCTGGATCGGCCTGGAGGTCGCGTCCGCCGCCCGCGGCTACGGCGCCGAGGTCACCGTCGTCGAACCGGAACCCACCCCGCTGTACCAGGTCATCGGCCCCGAGCTCGGCCAGGTCTTCACCGAACTGCACGGCGAGCACGGCGTCCGCTTCCACTTCGGCGGCCGGCTCACCGAGATCACCGGCCAGGACGGCGTGGTGCTGGCGGCCCGTACCGACGACGGCCAGGAGCATCCGGCGCACGCCGTCCTCGCGGCGATCGGCGCGGCCCCGCGCACCGCGCTCGCCGAGGCCGCCGGCCTCACGATGGCGGACCGGGCGCACGGCGGCGGCGTCGCCGTCGACGCGGCTCTGCGCACCTCCGACCCGGACATCTACGCGGCGGGCGACATCGCGGCCGCGCAGCATCCGCTCCTCGACGCCCGGCTGCGCGTCGAGCACTGGGCGAACGCCCTCAACGGCGGCCCGGCGGCCGCGCGCTCGATGCTCGGCCAGGAGGTCAGCTACGACCGCATCCCGTACTTCTTCTCCGACCAGTACGACCTGGGCCTGGAGTACTCGGGCTGGGCGCCGCCCGGCTCGTACGACGAGGTGGTGCTGCGCGGAGACGTCGGAAAGCGGCAGTTCATCGCCTTCTGGCTGAAGGAGAGCCGGGTGCTCGCCGGGATGAACGTGAACGTGTGGGACGTCACCACACCGATCCAGGACCTGATCCGCTCCGGCGCGCCCGTGGACCGCGAGGCCCTCGGCGACCCTTCCGTACCCCTCACATCCCTCACCGACTGAACGGACCACGAGCCGACGGGAGACCGGCGAGAGTGTCCGCGCGCCACCGTAGACTTCACGCGTGGCAGGCAGGATCAACGATGACGACGTGAAGGCGGTTCGGGACGCGGTCCCGATCGACGCCGTCGTGTCCGAGTACCTCCAGCTGCGCAGCGCCGGTGGCGGAAACCTCAAGGGGCTCTGCCCGTTCCACGACGAGAAGTCGCCTTCCTTCCAGGTCAGTCCGAGCAAGGGGCTGTTCCACTGCTTCGGCTGCCAGGAGGGCGGCGACACCATTGCGTTCGTGATGAAGATCGACCATCTCACCTTCTCGGAGACGGTCGAGCGGCTCGCCGCCACGGCGGGCATCACGCTGCGCTACGAGGAGGGCGGGTACAACCCCAGCCATCAGCGCGGCGAACGCATCCGCCTGGTCGAGGCGCACAAGATCGCCGCGCAGTTCTACATCGAGCAGCTGGAGTCGAGCGCCGAGGCCGAGACGGGCCGCAAGTTCCTCGCCGAGCGAGGCTTCGACCAGTCGGCGGCCCAGCACTTCAGCGTCGGCTACAGCCCGCAGGGCTGGGACCATCTCACCCGCTTTCTGCGCGGCAAGGGCTTCAGCGACAAGGAGCTGATCCTCTCCGGCCTCTCGCAGGAAGGCCGCCGCGGGCCCATCGACCGGTTCCGCGGCCGCCTGATGTGGCCGATCCGCGACATCTCCGGCGATGTCGTCGGCTTCGGCGCGCGCAAGCTGTACGAGAGCGACAACGGTCCGAAGTACCTCAACACCCCTGAGACCGGCATCTACAAGAAGTCCCAGATGCTGTACGGCATCGATCTCGCCAAGAAGGAGATCGCGAAGACCAGCCGAGCGGTGGTCGTCGAGGGCTACACGGATGTGATGGCCTGCCATCTCGCGGGCGTCACCACCGCCATCGCGACCTGCGGCACGGCCTTCGGCGGCGACCACATCAAGATCCTGCGGCGGCTGTTGATGGACAACGGCAGCGCCCGGGTCATCTTCACCTTCGACGGTGACGCGGCCGGCCAGAAAGCCGCGCTGCGAGCCTTCGAGGACGACCAGAAGTTCGCCGCCGAGACATACATCGCCGTCGCCCCCGACGGGATGGACCCCTGCGAGCTGCGCCTCGCCAAGGGCGACGACGCGGTCGCCGAACTGGTCGAGCCTCGTACTCCGCTCTTCGAGTTCGCGCTGCGCCAGATCGTCGCCCGCTACGACCTCGAGACTCCCGCGGGCCGGGCGACGGCGCTCGACGAGGCGGCGCCCGTCGTCGCCCGCATCAAGAACACCGGCGCGCAGCACGAGGTCGCGGTGCAGCTCGCGGGCATGCTCGGCATCCTGGACACACAGTTCGTCGTCAAGCGCGTCGCCCAGCTCGCGCGCTGGGCCCGCGACCGGGGCGGAGCGGCCCCGCAGCAGCGCCGCTCGGCCCCGTTGCCGGAATCTCCGGCCCGGGTCGGCTCCGGACCGCCGCTCAATCTGCGCAGCCCGGCCGCCCGCACCGAACGGGAGCTGCTGAAGCTCGCTCTGCAACGGCCCGAGCTGGTGTCACCGGCCTTCGACGCGTACGGCGTGGACGAGTTCACGGCCGCGCCCTATGCCGCCGTGCGCCACTGCGTCGAGCAGGCGGGCGGCGCCGAGCAGGGCCGTGCGGAAGAGCGGGAGTACCTGGCCAAGGTTCTCGACGCGGCGCCCAACGACACCGTGCGCAATCTCGTCACCGAGCTCGCCGTCGAGGTCTTCCACGGCAAGTCCATCGACGAGACGTATGCCGGCATGCAGCTCGTTCAGGTCCGGGTGCGGGCCGTGGACCGCCGGATCAGCGAGGTTCAGGGCAGTCTCACCCGTCTCGGCAGCAACGTGTCCGCCGAACAACTGGCTGCCGCGCAGAACGAGGTCTGGGTGCTCCAGCAGTACGCGCAGGCCCTGCGCGACCGTGGTGCCGACGCCCTGTAGACCGCGTCGAACCACGCTTCGGTAACCACCCGGTCACGCACCGGCCTCAAAAAGTAGCCGCACGCCCCTCGTGGCAGTGATGTGTCGTACCCCACACTGGGTGCGGTGCCTGAGTCCTCGGAGCGCGGCCGGTCCACCGACAGTGGGCCAGACACACCCGCGGATCCGCTCATCGTGTACGGGACGGAAAGCGGCCCGGCCGCCCCCGTCCCGCTGCCGCACGCCCCCGATCCGGCAGCGATCACCCTGGAGGTCGCCCCCGTGCAGACCCAGACCCTGACCGAGACAGAGGCTGTCGCGGCCGTCTCCGCGCAGGTCCCCGCGCAGAGCCGGTCCCTACACCACCCCGAGACCGTGCCCGAGACGGTCCCGGAGACCGTCGTCGAGGAAGCAGTGGAAGTACCCGACCCACCGGAACCCCGGGCCGCCGGCCGTATCGAGAGCGGCGGGCCCTCTTCCGACCTGTTCCGCCAGTATCTGCGGGAGATCGGCAGGATTCCGCTGCTCACGGCGGTCGAGGAGGTGGAGCTCGCCCGCCGGGTCGAAGCAGGTCTGTTTGCCGAGGAGCGGCTCGCCAACACCCCCGACATCGACGACTCCCAGCTCGCCGTCGACCTGGACAAGCTGGTTGTGATGGGCCGGATGGCCAAGCGCCGGCTGATCGAGGCGAATCTGCGGCTCGTGGTCTCCGTCGCCAAGCGATATGTCGGCCGCGGACTGACCATGCTCGACCTGGTGCAGGAGGGAAACCTCGGTCTGATCAGGGCCGTCGAGAAGTTCGACTACGCCCGCGGCTACAAGTTCTCGACCTACGCGACCTGGTGGATCCGCCAGGCCATGTCCCGGGCGCTGGCGGACCAGGCGCGCACGATCCGGGTGCCCGTCCATGTCGTCGAGCTGATCAACCGTGTCGTACGGGTCCAGCGCCGGATGCTCCAGGAGCGCGGCTACGAACCGACGCCCGCGGAGGTCGCCGCCCAGCTGGATCTGCCGCCCGAGCGGGTCAGCGAGGTGCTGCGGCTCGCCCAGGAGCCGGTGTCGCTGCACGCGCCGGTGGGCGAGGAGGACGATGTCGCGCTCGGCGACCTGATCGAGGACGGCGACGCGGCGTCTCCGGTCGAGTCCGCCGCGTTCCTGCTGCTCCGCGAGCATCTGGAGGCGGTGCTTTCCACGCTCGGCGAACGCGAACGCAAGGTGGTCCAGCTGCGGTACGGACTGGTCGACGGCAGGCCGCGCACGCTCGAGGAGATAGGCCGGATCTTCGGCGTGACGCGGGAACGCATCCGCCAGATCGAATCCAAGACCCTCAACAAACTGCGCGACCACGCCTTCGCCGACCAACTCCGCGGCTACCTGGACTAGGGGGAGCCCGCGGGCTACTCCACTTCTACGACCGCCTGGGCGAACTGCGCCGTGTACAGCCGCGCGTACGCGCCGTCCGCCGCCAACAGCTCCTCGTGCGTGCCCTGTTCCACGATCGCGCCGTTCTCCATCACCAGGATCACATCCGCGTCCCGGATGGTGGAGAGCCGGTGCGCGATCACAAAGCTCGTGCGCCCGTGGGCCAGTCGCGCCATCGCCTTCTGGATCAGCACCTCGGTACGGGTGTCGACCGAGCTGGTCGCCTCGTCGAGCACCAGGATCACCGGGTCCGACAGGAACGCCCGGGCGATGGTGATCAGCTGCTTCTCGCCGGCGCTGACGCCCGCGCCCTCGTCGTCGATCACCGTGTCGTAGCCGTCGGGCAGCGTACGGATGAACCGGTCGGCGTGCGCGGCCCGCGCCGCCTCCTCGATCTCCTCGCGCGTCACCGAACGGGACGACCCGTACGCGATGTTGTCCGCGATCGTGCCGCCGAACAGCCAGGTGTCCTGGAGCACCATCCCTATCCCGGACCGCAGTTCCTCGCGCGACATCTTCGCGACGTCGACGCCGTCCAGCGTGATCCGGCCGCCCGTGACCTCGTAGAACCGCATCAGCAGATTGACCAGCGTCGTCTTGCCCGCGCCGGTCGGGCCGACGATCGCGACCGTGTGGCCCGGCTCCACGCTCAGCGACAGGTCCTCGATGAGCGGCCTGTCCGGGTCGTAGCGGAAGGCGACCTTCTCCAGCGAGACCTGTCCGCGCGGCCGCCCGGCGCTCTCCGCCGGCGGGGCGTCCGCCTCCTGCTCCTCCGCGTCGAGGAGTTCGAAGACCCGCTCGGCGGACGCGACGCCCGACTGCACCAGGTTCGCCATCGAGGCGACCTGCGTCAGCGGCATCGAGAACTGCCGGGAGTACTGGATGAACGCCTGCACATCGCCGATCGACAGCGAACCGGACGCGACCCGCAGCCCGCCGACGACCGCCACCAGCACATAGTTGAGGTTGGAGACGAAGAACATCAGCGGCTGCATGACCCCGCTGTTGAACTGGGCCTTGAAACCGGCCTCGTACAGCGCCTCGTTCTGCTCGGCGAAGTCCTGCGCCGACTCGGCCTGCCGCCCGAAGACCTTCACCAGCGCATGGCCGGTGTACATCTCCTCGACATGGGCGTTGAGCTTTCCGGTCGACTTCCACTGCTGCACGAAGTGCGGCTGCGAGCGCTTGCCGATCTTTGTCGCCACGAACACCGACACCGGCACGGTCACCAGCGCGACCAGCGCCAGCAGCGGCGAGATCCAGAACATCATCGCCAGCACGGCCACGATGGTCAGCAGCGAGTTGATCAGCTGGCCCATCGACTGCTGCAGGGTCTGCGAGATGTTGTCGATGTCGTTGGTCGCGCGGCTGAGCACCTCGCCGCGCTTGGCCCGGTCGAAGTACGAGAGCGGCAGCCGCGACAGCTTGTCCTGCACGTCCTTGCGCATCCGGAACATGGTCCGGTTGATCACCCGGATCGACATCCGCGTCGACACCAGCGCCAGCAGCCCGGAGGCCACATAGAGCACGAGCGCCACCAGCAGCACCCGGCCCACGGCGTCGAAGTCGATGCCGTGACCCGGCGTGAAGTCCACGCCGGACAGCATGTCGGCGAGTCCGCCCTGGTCCCGCTCGCGCAGGCCGTCGATCGCCTGGTCCTTGGTGGTGCCCGACTCCATCTCCCGGCCGACGACCCCGGCGAAGACCAGGTCGGTCGCCCGGCCCAGCACCAGCGGCCCGACCACCGAGAACGCCACGCTCGCCACACCAGCCGCGAGCATCACCCAGAGCGTCACCCGCTCCGGCGCGAGCCGTTTCAGCAGCCGCTTGCCCGAGCCCTTGAAGTCCATGGACCTCTCGACCGGGCCCATCATCATGCGTCCACCCGGCCCGCTCATGCGGCCTCAGCCTCCGTCAGCTGCGAGAGCACGATCTCTCGGTAGGTCTCGTTGCCCGCCATCAGCTCGTGGTGGCTTCCCGTCCCCACGACCCGCCCCTCGTCCAGGACCACGATCCGGTCGGCTTCACGGATGGTGGACACCCGCTGGGCGACGATCACCACGGTCGCCTCGGCGGTCTCGCGGGCCAGCGCCGCGCGCAGCGCGGCGTCCGTCGCGTAGTCCAGCGCCGAGAAGGAGTCGTCGAACAGATAGATCTCCGGGCGCTGCACCAGCGTTCGCGCGATGGCCAGCCGCTGCCGCTGCCCGCCGGAGACATTGGTGCCGCCCTGCGCGATCGGCGCGTTCAGCCCGCCGTCGAGATCGCGTACGAAGTCGGCGGCCTGCGCCACCTCCAGCGCCTCCCACAGTTCTTCCTCGCTCGCGTCCGGCTTTCCGTACCGCAGATTGGTGGCCACGGTGCCGGAGAAGAGATACGGCTTCTGCGGCACGAGGGACACCGTCCGCGCCATCAGCGCCGGGTCGAGCTCGCGCACATCCACTCCGTCGACGAGCACCTCGCCGCCCGTCGCGTCCATCAGCCGCGGCACCAGGCCGAGCAGTGTCGACTTCCCGCTGCCGGTCGACCCGATGATCGCGGTCGTCTCGCCGGGCCTGGCCACCAGGCCCACATCGCGCAGTACCGATTCCTCGGCCCCCGGATAGCGGAACTCCACGTCCCGTACCTCCAGATGGCCGTGCCGGAGCAGTTTCCGTACGGGCTCGGCCGGCGGCACCACGCTCGAATCCGTGCCCAGCACCTCCTCGATCCGCTCGGCACAGACCTCGGCGCGCGGCACCATCATGAACATGAAGGTGGCCATCATCACGGCCATCACGATCTGCATCAGATACGCGAGGAACGCGGTCAGCGCCCCGATCTGGATCGCGCCGCTGTCGACCCGGTGCGCGCCGAACCACACCACGGCGACGGACGACACGTTCACCACCGTCAGCACGGTCGGGAACATCAGCGCCATCAGCCGGCCGGTGGCCAGCGAGACATCGGTGAGCTCGGTGTTGGCCCCGCGGAACCGCTGCTTCTCGTAGTCGTCGCGTACGAAGGCACGGATCACGCGGTTGCCGGTGATCTGCTCCCGCAGCACCCGGTTCACCGTGTCGAGGCGCTCCTGCATGGTCCGGAACAGCGGCCGCATCCGCTTCACGATCAGCGACACCGCGATGCCGAGCACCGGCACCACCGCCAGCAGCACCGCGGACAGCGGCACATCCTGGCCGAGCGCCATGACGATGCCGCCGACGCACATGATGGGCGCGGACACCATCAGCGTGAACGCCATCAGCACCAGCATCTGCACCTGCTGGACGTCATTGGTGGTCCGCGTGATCAGCGACGGCGCCCCGAAGTGCCCGACCTCGCGCGCGGAGAAGCTCTGCACGCGCGCGAAGACGGCCGCCCGGACATCGCGGCCGAGCGCGGACGCGGTGCGCGCGCCGTAGTAGACCGCGCCGATGTTGCACACGACCTGGACGAGGCTGACGGCGATCATCAGCACGCCGAGCCGGAGTATGTAGCCCGTGTCACCCTGCACGACACCGTTGTCGATGATGTCGGCGTTGAGGGTGGGCAGATAGAGGGTGGCGCTGGTCTGCAGCAACTGCAGCGCCACCAACAGGGTGATGGGTTTTTGGTACGGGCTCAGAAAGGTCCGCAGCAGTCGTATCAGCACGCGCTGTCTCTCGTCGGCAAGATCGGGGGTTCACTCCATCTTCCGACACTCCACCCCCGGAACCCCAAGGGATTAATTCAAAGCGCGGTCAAGATGTCGCGCCGAACGCTCCCGGGTGGAGCTGATCCCGCGTCGCGATGTACTGCTGGCGCACCGCCTGACCCACCGCCAGCTCCTCGCCCGCCTCGAACAGCTGCACCGCAGCGCCCTGCCAGGCCGGCGGATTCGCGGGCGAGAGGGTGCCCTGCGAGACGCCGAGCGCCCAGGATGCCTGCCGGGCCGCGCCGAGTGCCGCGTAGTCGGCGGGCTGCGGCACCACGACCTGCGCGCCGAAGATGCCGGGGGCCGCGGACTGCACGGCGGGCAGTCCGGCGGCCGCACCCAGCAGAAACACCCTGCGCACCTCGACACCACGGCCGCGCAGCACGTCCATCGCGTCGGCGAGCGAGCAGAGCATTCCCTCGAAGGCGGCTCGCGCCAGATGCTCGGGCTTCATCGACTCACGGCGCATACCGCTCAGCGTTCCGGCGGTGTGCGGCAGTTGCGGGGTCCGCTCGCCCTCCAGATACGGCAGCAGAACAAGCCCGGACGAACCGGGCGTCGACTTCATCGCCAGCGCGGACAGCTCGTCGAGGTCGTCCAGCCCCAGCAGCTCCGCAGTACCTCGCAGCACCCGTACGGCGTTGAGCGTGTGCACCACCGGCAGATGCATCCCCGTGGCATCGGCGTACGACGTAATCATTCCGCTCGGATCGGCCAGCGCCCCGTGGTGCACGGCCATCACGGAGCCGGAGGCCCCGAGCGAGACCACCGCGTCGCCGATCCCGACGCCGAGCCCGAACGCCGCGGCCATCGTCTCGCCGGTGCCGGCGGAGATCAGCAGCCCCTCCGGAGTGGTTCCCGCGGCCTCGGCAGGGCCGAGCACCTCGGGCAGCGCGCACTGGTGCCCGAGCGCCAGCTCGACCAGATCGTGCCGGTACGAGCCGGTGCCCGCCGACCAGAATCCGGTGCCGGAAGCGCCGCCGCGGTCCGTGGTCCTGCGGGGCGGCCGGCCGAGCAGCTGCCACACCAGCCAGTCGTGCGGCTGCATCACCATCGCCACGCGCTGCGCCAGCTCGGGCTCGGACCGCGCCATCCAGCGCATCTTCGCCACCGGCTGCGCGGCCCCCGGCACCGAGCCGACGGCCTCGGCCCAGGCCTGGCGCCCACCGAGCGCGTCGATCAGATCGGCGGCGGCGACCTGCGCCCGCTTGTCGTTGCCGAGCAGCGCGGGCCGTACGAGTGAGCCCTGCCGGTCCAGTGCCACGAGACCGTGCTGCTGTGCGGAGACGCCGATGGCCTGCACACCTTCGAGCAGCCCGCCGGCCGCCGCCTCGCCGAGCGAGAGCAGCCAGGCCTGCGGGTCGATCTCGATGGCCTTGGGCTCGCCGGGGTGCGGCGCGTACCCCTGGCGCAGCACGGCACCCGTGTCCGCGTCACAGACGACGATGCGCGTGAATGCAGACGAACTGTCCAACCCGGCGACTATCCCCATGACACAAGATTCTGCCGCACGTGGGAGGTGTCGGCGTCACGTGTTGGTGGTTCCCCAGTCGTCCTCGCCGCTCGCGGTCCGCTCCCGCAGGGACCGCACACGCTCGGCCACCGAGTCGGGGACCCGGTCGCCGACCTTGTCGCTCACGGCGTGGAAGGCCTTGCCGGCCGCCTCGCGGCTGTTGTGCGCGGCCGACTCGGCGGCGTTGCGCACCGCTGGATTCTGGGAGAACTCGCGTACGGACTTCTTCAGCTGCTCGTAGCGCTCGCGCCCGGCACGAGTGCCGATCACGTAGCCGAGGGCCAGTCCGACGACGAACGTGAGCTTGTACCGCATGGCTCCACCCTTCCCTTGCGTCGGTGCTGCCCGCCTACCCGTCGCTGCCCGTGATCACCCGGGGTCATACCGATTGGCGGAGCACCCCCCTGCTTGCGCTAATGTATGTGTCGCAGCGGGCGCACGCCCTCCGGGACGCCCCGGAGTAGGTAGTTCGGTGCACACGCAGCAATCCCCTGTAGCTCAATTGGCAGAGCAGCCGGCTGTTAACCGGCAGGTTACTGGTTCGAGTCCAGTCGGGGGAGCGCGATCCCCTGTAGCTCAATTGGCAGAGCATTCGGCTGTTAACCGGAGGGTTGCTGGTTCGAGTCCAGCCGGGGGAGCCGATACCGGAACAGGACCCCATGGGGGTCCTTTTTCGTATGTTCCCGATGATGCTCTGAGAAGATCCATCGGAAGATCCAACGACTCCTGGAACCGGGCAAGGGGCAGCGCAGTCCTCATGATTGCGCGTTGCCGACCATCCGAGGCAGGAGATCGTATGAGCGGCTATGCTGCGGCAGACGGCGCGCACATTTGTGCGCGACGCGCCGTTAGGGGCGGTAGCTCAGCCGGTTAGAGCAGCGGACTCATAATCCGTCGGCCGTGGGTTCGAGTCCCACCCGCCCCACCACAGTAGTGCCCTGACCTGCGGAAACGTTCTTCCTGGAGCGTTTGTACGCGAAGTAGGGCTCAACGGAGAGAATCCGCTGCTCACGTCTTTGGAGCATGCTGTTTTTCATGTTGCTCGGGGGATAAAGGGCTTCTCTGACCTGGGGTTATGTGAGCGATCAAGGTCGCTGTTGGCTGGCTCGGCTGCCTCTGTCGAGCTTGAATTCAAGATCGAGGGGACGTACAGGGGACCCGGGGGGTAGCGGTCCGCGACCCCGCCTCGTGTGCTCGGTCTGGGGTGTTCTGGCGAGTGCCCTTTGGCCGTCCTGAGGTGTTGGAGAGCAAGATCACCTTCGCGGGGCTGCTCGTCTCGGCACTGGTACGCAAGCGGGAGCCGGCGAGGGTGCTGGGCCTGAAGCGGTCCGAACTGAAATCGGTTCGTCCAGAGCCCGTCCCGACAGCATCGCGACTGCGTCCCGTTGGGTCTGGAGTCAGTGATCGTGGAGACTGGGTAGCGGTGCAGTCAACAGACCACGACCCGGAAAGGGCGGGGCCGGTACCGGGACGTGGCGAGCTTCGCGACCATGCCGTCGACCTGCCCGGAGCAGCATCCCTGCGGTGATGAGGTGTTTGCGGCCGATGTGGTCGGATCACCAGCCGGTGAGCATCTGTCCGGCGCCCCACATGACTGGGTAGAGGGCGGCGAGGATGCCGATCTGGGCGATGGACAGGCCGTGGGTGGCGAAGAGGAGGGGGAAGATGCCCCAGGCGAGGGCGTCGTTGAGGTTGTTGACCATGCCGGCCTGGCTTGCGGCGGACAGGGCTTAATGGCCTGTCCGGCGGATCATGTGATCCGTCTCGCGTTGGGCCCATTGTTCTGGTCGTGTGGCGGGGCGATCTGACAAACGACGAGTGGGCGCGACTTGCGCTGCATCTGCCGAAATCCGGGCGACGGGTGGGCGTTGGAGCGATCACCGGAAGGTGATCAATGGGATCCTGTTCCGGATCCGCACGGGTGTCCCGTGGCGGGACCTGCCGGGTCATCGGAGTGTACTTGGGACAGGATCCTCCAAGCTGTCCAGGCGATTCCGCCTGACCGCGACGCGTTTTAGCCGACGGCTGCAAGTTGTCTCAGAGGCGCACGGCGCTGTTGGCCAGTGGCGGTGGCCATCGGTGGGCTTGCCACCACCGACTCTTGTTCAGTCACGACCAAGTCGCTGCCCGAAGGCGCGAAAGCACACGGGAACAGGCCCGTAACGCGTCCTGCGTCCTCGGACGACTTCGTCCTCATCCCAGCGAGTTCGCTTGACGCAGGCATCGATGAATGAGTTCGAAGTGGCGCAGTGCAGGCACGGTCGGCCAGCAGGCAGGCGCTCGTGATCCTGGCGCCGGCGTCAGCACCGCCGCAATGGCCGTTTCCTTACGCCGACTCCAGGGTGCCGTCCTGCGAGAGAACCGACTCGTCCGCAGTCACCAGATGCCCGCAGCTCCCGCCACCCCTGCCAGAGCGTCGTGCAGCAACCGTAGCCCGGCCTCCGAGACCTGCCGCCCCGCGTATGGCCGAGCGCCTGGTGGACGCTTGACCACGTCCGAGGCGATGCCTGGCAGTTCGGCGCCCAGCCGCGAAATCGTGTTCCCAGAGCTGTGTCGGCGACGCTTGAATCGTGACCCAGTTCCGGCGCTTGGGTTCTAAGATGGATTCGCATGATCGTCGCTACTGGTCCACTTTTCAGCCGTCGCCGACAGAGCTGGAGGTGTTGGTGTGCAACGCAGGCGGACGGCCATTCGGGCCGCTGCCTCCGGGCATTGCGGTCTCTCGCAGTCACCGGCCGAGCAATTGTCAGCACGTCGCCATGCGCCTCGCCAGCCGGAGATGGATTTGGTCCTTCGTCGGCGATCAACTCGCGCGCCCGCAGGTCGACGTGAGGCAGGGCGGGGCGGTCTACGATGCCCCGTCGCTGTGCGGGCGAGGGAGGCTTGGCCAAAGCGGCCGGCCATGCCGAGTGGCTTCTCGGTTTCTACGGGTGTGGGATGTCGCTGGTGTTGAGGGTTTGGTCGATGATTTGGCGTGCGCAGTCCGAGATGCGTAGCTGGTGGGCGCGGGCGTAGGTGCGCAGGGTGGTGAAGGCGGTGTCCGGGTTGGTGTTCCAGCGTTCGGCGAGGATGCCTTTTGCTTGTTCGATGAGAATGCGTGTGGCCAGGGCGCGTTGTAGCTGGGCCTTCTCTGCTTGTTCTTGGTCAAGGTCGCGTTGTTGCAGGAGGGCGATGGTGGCGACGTCGGCGAGAGCCTGGGCGAGGGAGGCGTCTTGCGGGCTCAGTGGTTGCAGGCTGGTGTGGAACACGTTCAACGCCCCTACCGCGCGGCTGCGCAGGCGGAGCGGGAAGACGTGGCTGGTGCGGAGGCTGCTCCGGCGTGCGCGGGCGGCGAAGGCGGGCCAGGCGCCGGTGGCAGTGGGGCTGTTCAGATCAATGTTGGTGCGTGCCGTGCCGCTTCGGTAGCACTCCAGGCAGGGGCCTTGGTTGTGCTGGAGAGCGAAGAGTTCCAGCAGGTGTGTTGCCTCGTCGGAGGCCGCGATGGTCTGCATGGTGTCCTTCTCGTTGGCCAGAAGGATGCCGGCGGCTGAGACATCGAGCAGGGTGACGCAGTGTGCGCACAGCTGCTCAAGGAACTCGATGAGGTCGAAGTCATCGATCAGTGAGTCCGCAACTTGCACGAAGACCGCTGACACTTGCTGTTCGCGGGACATGGAAGTCATCTCCTCGTCTCGTCTGGTGCATCGGATTCGGGTCTGTCGGCGTCCAGACGAAGGCGTCGAGACACGATGTCCTCGGCGATATCGATGATGGACCTGTCGTGGCTGTAGGCATAGGCGCGAAGCCGCAGCAGCGCCTGGCCGAGTGAAGTGTTGAGCTGGACACTGAGCATGCCGGTCGCTTGGTGAACGACTGCGCGGTGCAGTTCGCCGTTGGGCTGCTCATCGACCCAGGAATCGAGCTGTGCGCCGTCACCGCCGAGGAACTGAAGTGTGAGTGTCGCCGCCAGGCCCAGGGCGTCGTCCGTCTCCTGTCCGGTCATGGGCCCCGGGGTGGAGCGCAGAGCGGTCAGGACCCCGACGGTGATGCCGCCGAGGGACAAGGGAAGGCAGAACATGGCCTCGATCGGCAGGTGCGCCATGGCGGGGAGCAAAGTGGGCCATCTGCCGGCCCCCACCGCGGAAACGTCGTGAGCCAGAACGAGCAGGCCTGTGCGGACGGCGTCCGGGCCCGGTCCTTCGCCCAGCGTGAACTGTAGGTCTTCGAAGACCGAGCTTGTCTTGCCGGAAGACCACAACTGCTCCGTGGCGTGACCCGCGACGGACAGAGATAGCGCCAGGTGATCCATCCCAAGGACGCCGGCGCAATCATCGGAGAGCTGAGGCCTGGCCTCTGCATACAGGAGCCGCAGGATCTCCGTCATTGCGGAACTGATCACTGGTGGCCACCCTCGTCTGCTCCTTGGGGCCAGCGCCGTACCGATGTCCTTGCTGAAGCGGTCAGGGGCTTGCCCCTTCCCCCGTGTGGCCGACGCCCCCATCGCCTAGTGGTCGGTGAGCATGCCAGTGCGGAGGTGGGCCAGGATGCGGGTGAGCAGGCGCGAGATGTGCATTTGTGAGCAGCCGAGTTCGTGGCCGATCTCGGACTGGGTCATTTCCTGGCCGAAGCGCAGTTGGATGATGCGGCGATCGCGTTCGCCGAGGTGGGCCAGCAGGGAGGCGAGGGCGTGAAAGTCTTCCACTAGTTCGATGGCGGGGTCGCAGCCCCCGACGGTGTCCACGTACGTGCGACTGCGCTGGTAGACGAGACCGTCGCTTGTATTGCGGGGCGGGTCGAGGGAGTCGGCGGTGTAGCCATTGGCGGCGACCAGCCCGTCGGTGATCTCTTCCACGCTTAGCTGTAACTGCGCGGCGAGTTCCCTGACGGTGGGCTCGCGGCCGAGGTCGCTCTCGAGTTCCTCCTTGGCCCTGGCCAGATCGATACGCAGTTCCTGCAGTCGACGCGGAACATGTACGGCCCAAGTGGTGTCACGGAAGTACCGCTTGATCTCCCCCACGATGCAAGGGATGGCAAAGGAGCTGAACTCGACGCCGCGTGACAGGTCGAACCGGTCGATCGCTTTGATCAGTCCGATGGTGCCCACCTGGACGATGTCGTCCATCTCGCCACTGCCGCGGTTACGGAACCGGCTGGCGGCGAACCGGACCAGGGTCTGGTTCATCTCGATGAGTGTGTTGCGGGCGTACTGGTACTCGTGCGTGCCTTCTTCCAGAAACTGAAGCTGTTCGAAGAACAGCTTCGACAGCGCCCGTGCATCGCGCGGTGCGATCTTCGCCACGTCCTTGATCCTTGGAAGCGACCTGGTGAACGAAGGAGCCTGAGCCGAGGGACTTGTTGCGGTCGGCGGTACGAACGTTCCTGTCGACTGCGTGAAGCTGGTCACGTCACTGCCTTCGCCGTTGGGTACTGCAGGGGCCTCCGTCAAACGAGGGGCGTGCGACGCATTGCGCAGCAGCGGCTCAGCCTCGCCTCCACGGTTGTCATGCCTGCGAGCCGAAGCCGGCATTGCGAGAGTGCCAGTGGGTAGATGGGCCTTTTGGAGGGGCCGTTGGGGAGTCCGCTGCCAGGCCGCGCAACGTTCACGGTGGCGCGATCCCGCGTGCCGTGCGCCATGTCTGCACCCCCGCTGCGGCCAGATGGTCAGGATCGCCGGGGGCTCGGGCTTGAATTCCAAGCTAGACCCTCGACGCGCAGGATGGCTAGGCGCTCAAAGATCAACGGCGGAGGCAGAAGCCACGGGGCGTGGCCTGCTGGGCGATCAAACGGGCCACCGCGGGCGACAAGAGGGCCGGGTACTGCCCGAACCGGATGTACTCGCTGCCGTCCTGGCGCTCATTCCCAGCCCGTCGAACCCCGTGGAGACGGATGATGCGTACGGAACGCGGCGTGAGCGCCCCCTGTCACTCCGGCCCGTCGGGGGACACCGCCCGATGGGCCGTGCTCCGCGAGATCCCCAACTTCCTCGTGATCGCCCGGATCGGCAGTTCCTCGGCCCGCTAGAGCCGACGGATCTCCGCCCAGCCCTCCACGCATGTACCCATCGTCCCGGCCTGGTTCAACCAGCCAGGCCCTCAACGCTGAGTGAGGGTTGTCTGTGTTGACGTTCGGGACTGTTCTCTCGCCGCAGCAAGATCGGTGCAGCCGTGTCGTGCGGGGCCGCAAAAGGGGCACCGCCAGACCTGACCGCATCGCCTGAGCGGGCCTCAAGTAGGCGTCTACGCAAAGCAGTACAAGTCGACGGGGGCCGCTTTCCGCAACCCTTCGACAGGACTACCCTGTTCAGTGAGGCCCCGGTCCCCGGCAGTGATGACGTATTCCGCCGCGGGAGGCCGCAGTGTCTGCCTTGTTTCTCATTCTCATTCTGGCCCTGGTCGGCCTCGGCTTCCTCAATCCCCTCTGGTGGGTGGCGGCGGCTGTGCTGATCTTCGGGGCCGTTCACTACGGCCGCGGTGGGTACGGACGCGGGGGCCGCGGCGGCGATTCTGACTACGGCGTGTAGGGGGACTACCGGGATCGTCAGGACCGCTGGGACCGCCGCTACAGCCGACAGCGCCGGGGCCGCTGGAATCGCCAGGACCGCCGGGACGGCGAACATCAGTGATAGTCCTGGCGCCGTGCCTTGCGCCGCCTTCAGGCGGCGGACCGCCGGTGGCTGCTCGCGGCCTGGCTGTCGCTCCGGAGTGGGGAATCCGCGCGGTGCCGAGTTCCAGGCGTTCGAGGCTCGTTCGGGATGTTTGGTGACATGCGATGGGGGCACTCGGTCGGCGGCAGGGCGGGGAAAGGTATCTGCCCTTCTGTTCTGGTGAGATGTGAGGAGGGGAATTTCGTGAGTGATTTCTGGGGGTACGCTCCGGCCGCCGGCCACAACGCAGGAAATAGCCTGGTCGGCTTCAAGGTAGAAGCCACTGACGGCAGCATTGGAAAGATCGACAGGCATTCCGACGAGGTCGGCTCGGCCTACATTGTGGTCGACACCGGTGTGTGGATCTTCGGCAAGGACGTACTGCTTCCGGCCGGCGTCATCGAGCGCGTGGACGCGTCCGAGCAGAAGGTGTACGTGTCCCGGACGAAGGACGAGATCAAGGACGCGCCGGAGTTCAACAAGGAAAAGCACCTGGGAGACCCGGACTACCACGAGCGTCTGGGCTCCTACTACCAGCACCCGCGTGGCTGACCGCAGCCGCGTGTAACTGCCGCGGTGGCGGCCCGCCCGGAGATCTCCGGGCGGGCCGCCACTGTCGCGAACTCGACTCCCGCCCTTCTGAAACACTAAGTTGAGGCCGGGCAGGATTTCGCCCGTGAGCGGATGTCGTATAGCCCGGTGTGGGCGAGGCCATTGCACGTCATAGGAAGCAACGTTGGTTCAGGCGTGAAAGCCTCCGGCATGCTCGACTCCATCCCGTGTCGCAACGACAGCTCCCAACCAGGGCGACTCCAGGGTGAGGGCGGTAGCGAACGCGGCGGCGGAGGCCGCATGCCCCGACGGGAACGCCCTGGTGATGGGCTGTCGGAGTAGCCGGTGGATGGACGGCACCGAGTCGGTGGAGAGTGACTGTGCGGCGATGTTGATCGCGGCGGAGGCGAGGACCACTGAGCTGGTGCCGCGCAGGGCCGCGCGACGCGCGCTGCGGTTGCCGGACAGGCCCATGGCGGCCGCCCCGGCCAGCCACAGCAGCATGGGGTGAGCCGAGGCGACGCGTTCGAGAAGCCGCGCGTGGAAGTGTGCCATGCGGGCCGAGTACCCGCAGTGGTGGCGAACACGCGGGGGGTGAGAGGACGCTTGCCCGACACCCGGCCCCGCCGACCGGCATCGCGGCCACGGCCGCGGTGCACACATCCACCACGCCGACCCGGGCGCCACGTCGGGCTGCCTGCTTGGCCACCAGCACCCGGATCCGCGCCGGCCGGCCTTTCGGCATCACCCGGGCCACCGGGTCCAGGCATGGCGAGCAAGTCCGTTCAGTCTCCAGGTCGTTCATTCCCCGAGAGGAAGAACCAGTGCGCGGAACACGGTGGGGCCGGCCGGCTTCCAGACCTCTCCGATGTCTCGCCAGCCCCAGGACCGCAGGGAAGCGAGGGACGGATGGTCGGCCTGATCGACCAGGGTGGCACCGAGCGACGCCTGGTGGTCGGTCAGCAGCCGCTGCTGCAGTCGGCGGGCGATGTCATCGTCCTGCGCGTGCGCAGCGACCAAGATCTTGTTGATAGCGAAGACATTGTCGGACTCGGTGAGTTGCTCGATGCTGCGTGGCAGTGCCCCGTCGAACCCGAGCCACCCAAGTCGTCGCTCCTCACGCGGAATCCGAAGGCACATCCCACCAAGGCAGTCGATTCCGCGATCACCATGGCGAATCCCGGCCGCCGGATGTCGCCACTGAGGCGGTGCAGGAACTCTTCCCGGCTGCGGCTGCGGTACCCCTCACTGGGCCTCAGGTCCGAGGACTCCACGTACAGATCCGCCAGTTCCTCACACAGGTCCTCTGCCTGCCAGCGGTTCAGCCGGCGCAGACGCACCGCATCCGTGGCAGACGTATCGGGACCATGATGGTTCCGCGGTTGC
The DNA here is from genome assembly GCF_044334895.1 of Streptomyces sp. NPDC020681. Lineage (NCBI taxonomy): Bacteria > Bacillati > Actinomycetota > Actinomycetes > Kitasatosporales > Streptomycetaceae > Streptomyces > Streptomyces sp. NPDC020681. Next base: position 108,877 of record NZ_JBIRTX010000021.1, read on the forward strand.
CTCTGCCGGGACCAGGCCATCACAGCACACCGCCCGAGAGGGCAGGCGAGGGGAGCAAGCAGCTGCGGCGGGGCTGTAGCGGTTGCGGCGGGGGCGTCCCGCATTGGCGGCTCCAGATGTCCGAATGGGAGGCCGAGGAGGAGGAAACCGGAGCCGGTGAGGTCGACGAGCCGAGCCACCAGCGGCGGCGGGTAGTGCAGTTGGAGGGACCCACCGGCTGCGGCGGTCTGTTGTGACGCGTGGAGGAGAGTGTTGAGGCCGCTGCAGTCGCAGAAGGTGACAGTCGTGAGGTCGACGTCGATGGTGCGGATGCCGTCGCTCAGGCACTTCTCCAGCGATTCGCGCACTATCGGGGCCGTGTCGAGGTCGATCTCACCGGCCAGGGTGAGCAACGCCCGGCTCCCTCTGTCGTGCCGGTAGACGTTCAGCTGCGGGATGGGCATAACGCCTCGGTTCAGAAGACCATCCCGGGCAGCGGATGCGGCGGTGCCGGACTCCCGGCTCCTCGTGACGCGCTCCCGGCAGGGGGTGTACTTTCGGCGGAGGCAGAGCGAGGGCCGTCCAACAGCCTGTGCACTAGGACAGGGGGCCCCAGTTCCCTCCAGGGGATGCGCCGGGTGACCGGACGGAAGATCCGCTCCCCGCAGCCATCTGTGTTGGGAAACCACAGGCCGCCGGGGTCTAGGACGTCCACACAGCAGCTTAGTCCTCAGCCGGTCCAAGAGGGCGGCCTGAAGCTGCCCATTCTCAGAGCCTGGACGGTGCCAAGACGAGGTGCGGGTGTGCATATGCGTTGCATTGCACGGTACTTGGACAGCCGGCACGAAGTGCGGCCGACGACGGCCGCCCGGGCACGGCAGTCTGCGGAACATCCGAGGAGGTGGCTTCGCATGACGGGAGCGTCACCGACATCGCGCAGATGTCTGCGGGAATGTGATCGCGGGAGTGGAAGGGACAGCGAGTCTTGAAGGCGTATCCTCGCTCAGCGCCGACGTCCGCGGCCCCTGGGGGACCATCCAGACCCCACGCCGCCCGAGTGCACAGCGAGGAGGGCAAGCCCGACAAGCATGAGGCTCGTCTGGCTGAAGATCACCTCGGTCGACGTCTCGGTTACGTGAATGATGAAGGCGATGACGAAGAGCACGGCCGCCGCGAATGCCAGCATCTGACTTCTCCTGCCATTGGACGGCGAACCACACGTGATTCCGGTGGCTGCGCCGCTATCGGTCGTCTTCCCTGCTAAGGGTCAAGCATTCGTGCGAATCATGGACCGGTGGTGCAGACGAGTCCGAGCCCGGCAGACAACGCTGGAGGCCTAAACGACCGTGCCGACTCGATTTGCGGGCGCATCCTGCGCTTCGCGCTGCCGGTCCGCTGACCTGGCCCGGACGAGCCTCCTGACGTCGGCTTTCACTGGTGGCCGTGGGCGGATCGGCTACCGCCGCGGACGGCGAAGCTGAGGATCCAGATGGCCAGGAGCAGGACCGCGGCGTACCACAGGATCAGCATCGGGATGCCGAACCCGAGCAGAATCAGTAGGAGAAGAAGAATCCATAACAGCATGGCTGGGCCTCCAAATGCGGGAAATTTCCAGCGTTCCGCGGAGTCCCGGCGAACGGGACGACGAGGACTTCGCCCGGAGAGTCCGAAGCGTCGTAGCCCTGCGTCGTCGTCAGTCAATGCTGGGCAACGTCTGCTATCAACGGACCAGCAGGACCGGGGAGTTCTGCGCGTCGACCACTCACATGCGCAGCAGCCGCTCGGTGATCTCCCGGTACTGCCGTAGTGCGAGTCGCAGTTGCTCTGTCTCCGCTTTGGTGTCCTGGCTCTGCCAGCTTGCGCGGAGGACGCGCCGCCGCTCGGCGAGTGTGTCCGTGAGGTGGGTGGCGGCTTCGTCGAAGGCGCTGTCTGCCTCCTCCACCGCCTGGCGCGGGCTCTCGACGAAGTTGTTGAGGGCCTGCTGGAGGTGGATGGCCACCTTGTCCCGTTCCCCCTGCGGGAGCAACTGCTGCTCCGAGCCCGGTGTGCGGGCGGGGCCGTCGGCGCTGATGACCGGCTCGCGCGGTTGCCGAGCCGGTTCGGTGCGAGGTATGGGCGGGGCGGTCTGCGCAGCGGGAACCGGGTTCTTGGCCTGGGGCTGCTGTGCGTGTTCCGCGTTGTACGTCATCGCGTGTCACTGCCCTTCGTGTGGTGGCGGCTACGAGTCCACGGCGTGTGTCGATGGTCGTCGGGGGATTGCTGACGGTGTCGGCCCGAGTCGGCCGGCTGTTCTGTGATCAGTGCGTCGAAGAGGCCTCGGGCCTCGACCATGGCCTCCCGCATCTCTTCCGTGTCGCCTTGGCCACGCGCCACCGTGTGCACCCTGAGGTAGCCCTCGACATGGTCGGCGTGGTGCACCGAAATCGCGGCCGCCTGCTCCTCGAACTGCTCGCCGTCGGGAAAGCCCCGGTCCTTCGCCAGCCGCGCCAGCAGCGCGTCGGCCTCGGTGACCGCCTTCTGAGGCGAGTCCACGAACTGCTTCTGGATTCCGGCCCACTGGGCCACGTACTGCTCGCGGGCCTCGTGCGGAAGCGGCTGCTCCTCGAGGGACCCGTGCCGCTTCACTCGCTCGCCGAGTTCCCGCTCTGCCGCCTTGGTGTCGCCGTCGTGGCGAGTGACGGCACGGTCGTACTCGGGGCCGAAGCGCCGCTTCAACCCGCGCTCCCCACCGCCCCGGCCGAGTCCGGCGAAGAGGGCGGCGGCCACGACAACGACGGCCACGGTAATGATCACGGCCGTGAACATGGCTGCCCTCTCTGGCTCTCGGCTCGTTAGTCGCTCTGCTGCATTCCCATCAGCCCCTGTCGTTCGTGCCCCGCATCGGTGCCTGCCGGATGATGCCCACGCGACGTAACCACCACCCGGGGCGGTGGTGGTCAGCGCCTGAAGGCGTCCTTGGCCTTGGCGCCGGACTGCTTCAGGTTGCCGACGACTCGGTCGGTCTTCCCTTGCCTCTTCAGCCGCGTGTTGCGGGTGGCTCGGCCAATGCCTTCCGTGATCCAGCCCTTGAGTTCCTGTGCCTTGTTCCTGATCTTCCGTTCGAAGCTCATGACTGTCCTCTACTCGTCTCTGGGGTGGGGCTCCCGCGTACCCGTCTGGGGTGGGGCTCCCGCGCGTGATTGACGTACAACTCGCCCTTCCCGCGGGTGGGGCGGCGGCCTGGTACGGATTACCCGCGGCTTCGGCCGTATCGACGCCCGCCACGACTGCTGCCGCGGCCGCGCATGGCGAACCCGGCGATCCAGATGACCAGCAGTACTACCGCTACGTACCAGAGGATCTGCATGGTGAAGCCGAACCCGAACAGAGCCAGGATCAGCAGAAGGAGAAGAATCCAGAGCAGCATGGCTGCGCCTCCACGCGGTCACAGGGACATGTCCTGCGTTCCGCGGGGGCTGGGCGAAGCGAAGGTGAAGGCTTTGCCGGGGAATCCGGAGCACCACAGCCCTACGCCGTCGGTGTCAGTCAACGCCGGTCGGCGAGCCCTGTCAACTCCCCAGTGTTACTGGGGAGTTGCGAAGTGAGGCTTGGGGCCTCGGGTGTAAAGGGAGTTTCGGGGCTTCCGCCGGCTCCTTCGCCGGTGGCAGGACATGATCCTCCCACCAGGACAGGCCCATCACGGTGCCCAGCAGGACGAAGGGGACCGAAGCCGGAACGATCAGCGCGTACATGTGTACCGCCAGTTGTCGGATACGTGCGGCGCGGCGGGCAGCGGAAACGGTGCCCGCTTGGGGCGCATCGAGGCTGAGCCAGGACCGCGTAGCGACGGCGACTGCGGGACGGCCACGCTCGTGACGAGGCAGGTTCCGGCATCGATGCGCAAGGTGCGCCCACGAGGGAGCGCGGTAACTTCTCGACGCTGCCAGGGGCCCGGGCCGCACCACCAAGCTAGTCGCCGGGGCTCTCCCTGAACAGGCGTCAGGCGGCCATCTGACGCCCGGCAGGGCTGTCTTGCGTCGTACACGCAGAACTAGTCTGGCCGGAGAGTCCCCAGCCCCCGGGTGCCATGACCTGTTCCGCTCCGACGAGCTGGTGCACAGAGGGTCGGTTTCTTCCCCGTCGCCCTTGGGCTCTCCACTTGGCTGGGGAGGCTGCGCAGAGGTCAATCCGACGGTCGGGAGCGCAGGAAAGCCCATCCCGGTCTGCCCGGCGCCGGGTGCACCGGCTGGACCGGTGCGGCGCCCAGGAGCAGTCACAGGGTGCGCGCTGGTTTCGGGTAGCGGATGGGGGCACACTGAGAAGGGCTGAGGTCACAGGCCCGGGGCGAGGCGCGACCAACGGTCGCCGAGCACGCCCCGAGCGGTCGGGCCTCCGGGAGGGATCCAGGATGATCCACGTGGGCGATATCCGCGAGTGGCGCAGCCACGATGTCATTGACCGCGACGGACACAAGATCGGCATGCTGGAAGCGATCTATGTGGACACCAGCACCGACGAGCCGGCCATGGCGACCGTTCAGACCGGTCTGCCCACCCGCCACCGCCTGGTCTTTGTACCGCTGGACGGCGCGACTGTCGGACCCGGCTACGTCAAAGTCGCCCATGACAAGGCGCTGGTGAAGAAGTGCCCCTCGATCGGCACGGACGACGTCCTGCCGGCCGAGGAAGAGGAAGCGATCTTCAAGCACTACGGCCTGACCTACCAGCCGGGCACCGGCGGCGAGCGCCAACTCGCCCGGCGCTGAGCGCCCGCTCCTACGAAGGAGGCATCCGCGTCATGGTGCTGTTCCTTGTCGTGCTCGTCGTGGCCATAGTGCTGGGCCATCATCGGCGTGGCCGTCGAGGGCATGCTCTATCTGCTCTCCATCGGCGTACAGCTCCTCTTGGCCGGTATGGCGTACCTCGCTGTTCGCTCGGCATTGCGCTCACGCCGACGCCCGGCCCGCTGACGCGGAGGCTCACCACGCTGTCCGCCGAGCGCCGACCTCGCCGAGTGCCGCCGGGTGGCCGCACGCCTCCTGTGCCGGCGCGGCGGCAAGGTAGTCGTGCCGACGTGCGGCAGGGCGAAGACCGGTCCGGATGCCGGGTCGTGCTGCCAGGAACGGATATGCGCGGGGGCCTGCACCCTCTACCAGTAGTGCCGTCGTCCGCGGACCGCTTGACCGAGCGATCCCAGGATCCACAGGACGGCCCCGATGACGACCAGAATGACCCCGATGGTCTACAGGATGGCGATGTCGGCTACGAAACCGATGACGAGCAGGATGATTCCGAGGAGGACCATGGTGTCCTCCGATCTCGCGGAGTAAATCTCCCTGCCTCCAGCGCGTAGACGTTTCCGAGCGGAAGGTGTACGTGTCCCGGACGAAGGGCGAGATCAGGGACGCGCAGGAGTTCGGCAAGGATAAGCACCTGAGAGACCCGGACCACCACCAGCGTCCTGTGCTGAGCGCCCTCATGATCTGCGCGCACAGCTGGGCCGACTGACGCCTGCCGGGCGAGACGTTCCACTCCTGGTACACCTGGGACAGCCGGACGCACACCCTCATCCCCTTCGACCACGGCCCGGTCCTGTCTGCCCGGTGCTTTGTGTCGGCTGCGGCGCGTTAACCGCACGAAGCCCCGGCTGTAGAGCGTGCCTGGCCGATCATCCACGCAGTCAGGCGGGGAAACTATGGTGCTCGCGGAGTCGAGGCCGGGGTAACGGCGCTGCTCGGAGCGGGTGCCCCCGGCTGGAGTGGGCAGCCGCGTGCCCCTTCTGTGGTCGAGGTCGACTATCTATCTGACCAGCGCGCAGAAATCTATGTCGGCCGGAGTAGACATTGAGCGGTGGTGTGGTTATGGTTTCTCTCGTAGCCGAGATCAAGCAAGGCCCGGCAGAGACGAACTGCCGGGCAGCAGTACAGGCAGTTCGCAGGACGGTGCGGTGGTGGAGTTTCGAAGCCAGGGTTGTTGCAGGACGGCGACGGGACTGGCGACCGGACCGGGCGGGCCACAGTGATCAGGGGCCGCCGTGAGCAGTACCGCAGTGGCAATACCCGTAAGTGCAGTTCGCAGTACTCAGCAGTGAAGTCAGTGAGCAGCACCTCGGTGAAGGCGTCGACTGCGGACGCGCGCACCGGGAAGTTCGGCAGTGGGGTTCTAAGCCAGAGCAGATGCAGGACGGGCGACGGGGCTGGCTGCCGAAGAGTGGCGCTGTTCGAGGCCACGAGCAGTTCGCAGTACCAGCAGTACGCAGTTCCCGTTTGGTAAGTAGCTCATCCAGAGGGAAGAACGGAGGAGTTGAGCGCCATCAGGATCGCCCGGGCGAATCTTGAGCCCGGGTACCGCAGGACATCGATAGTGAGGTGGTCTCCGGTCAGGCAACCGCGATCCCCGCGCCCCCGACAGCATCTCGGTCGGGTCTGCGGAAACAGAAGGCCGGCGCAGTACCAGGGCCGGCAGATGGTGTAGCAGTTCCTTCGGGGCCCTGGTGCCATACGGCACCGGGGCCCCTCCACGCGTTCCACAGAGAGGTGCAATGACAGCAGACGACTCGTTCAGCCGTCTCGATGACGACGACTACCCCGCCTACACCATGGGCCGGGCCGCCGAGATGCTCGGCACCACCCAGGGTTTCCTCCGCGCCCTCGGCGAAGCTCGCCTGATCACCCCGCTCCGCTCCGCGGGCGGACACCGCCGCTACTCCCGCTACCAGCTGCGCATCGCGGCCCGCGCGCGTGAGCTCGTCGACCAGGGCACCCCCATCGAGGCTGCCTGCCGCATCGTCATCCTCGAAGACCAGCTCGAAGAAGCCCAGCGCATTAATGCCGAATACCGCCGTGCCGCCGAGTCGGTGAATTCACCACCCGCGGTCTGAGGTGGCGCGCGCCCGCCCGGTACCGGCGGGTCCCGCACACGCGGGGTGTGGGCGCATGGGTCGCTTCCTGTGGTGACAGGGTGTGCGGACGTTTAGCGTCTGGTCAGCTGTCATGGTTCGGAAGTTCCCCTTCGCCCACGTCTTCGGCGTGGGCATTCTGCTGTGCTGTGCCGCCGGAAACAGGGGCGATCACCTCCGCCTTCCGCATGTCGTGGGAGGCGTTCATCGACTGGAAGGCATGAGACGCGGCTACGGGAACTGTGAAGTGGTTCAACGCGGAGAGGGCTTCGCCTTCATCGCCCAGGGCGGCGGCGGCGCGGACGTCTTGGCCCACTACTCCGCGATCAACTCGTCGTGCTTCCGTGAGCTCCAGGAAGGCCAGGCCGTGACGTTTGATGTCACCTAAGGCCCGAAGGGCCCTCAGGCCGACAACATCAACCCAGCCTGACATCCTTCCCGCCCGCGTTCGGAGGGTACGGCTGCCCCGGGGCAGGCCCTGCTGTCCGACGGGTTCACCCGAACAGCTGGCGCCGTGGCGGGATCTGGTGGCGCACGGGATCAGGGCCGCGCAGCAACAGCTGCGCGGCCCTGATCTTGTCGGGACCGGCGTACGGGCCGATGAGGCCGACGCAGGGCTGAACGGTACGGATCGTGCCACCGAAATAGTCGTGTCCTCCGAGCCGTGAAGGGCGACCGCTCTTGAAACGCTGTGCTCCGGGTGGATCAATATCTATGACCGCGAGGCGAGGGTTTACCGCGCCACGCGGGGAGTGTTATTGCCGCAGCCAACTGAGTGGAATTATTTACGGTACACGGGCCGCTACCGCATGCTACTGTCGATCTCAGTTGCAGTTGTGGTTCCCAAAACTTCAAGCGCCTTCGCCGGTATTTTCAGCCACTGGAAGCGTTTGCGTATTGCCGGTCATTTTCCGGACGGGGCATCATCGCGGCGACCCGGTATCCGCACATCGCAGGTCCCGGCGTACTGCCCCAAAGGAGATATGACATGGCGTCAGGCACCGTGAAGTGGTTCAACGCGGCCAAGGGTTTCGGCTTCATCGAGCAGGACGGTGGCGGCCCTGACGTGTTCGCCCACTTCTCGAACATCGCCGCCCAAGGCTTCCGCGAGCTGCTCGAAGGCCAGAAGGTCACCTTCGACATCGCGACGGGCCAGAAGGGCCCGACGGCCGAGAACATCGCTCCCGCCTGACGCTGACGCCCACTTCGTAGCTGGGGCCCGCATCCCTCGGGGTGCGGGCCCCAGCTACGGGCATTTCCCACAGTGGTGTCACCTGTGGGACAACTCTGCCCGCAGCCCCATGCTCAGGGATGCGCGCCTTTCCGGAGCTGTACCGGTCGACGTCCGGGATTTCACGTCCACATGACGTCACCTATTTCATAGCTTGCATCCCGCACCGGATTCACTGCAAGCCACATTCCTCTTTCGTATTTCCATTCGGTTCGTTCTTGTGATTCCCCGCGCTGCTCTTTCGCTGCGGGAATTCCTTGATACGCGCCGTATCAAGGAAGGTTCTCAATGAATCCCACACGTACGAACGGCCGTTCCTCCCGCCCCCGCCGCACCGACGGCCCCGCTTTCGGCTCCGGCGCCCGTTCGGGGCGGGGCGGCCGCTTCGGCTCGCCCGCCCCGAGCCGTTCAGGGGGTCCGAGCCGCTCGGGCGGCAACGGCCGGCGGCCCGCCGCGGTCCAGGGCGAGTTCGCCCTGCCGAAGACGATCACTCCGGCGCTGCCCGCGGTCGAGGCGTTCGCCGACCTCGACCTGCCCGCCCAACTGCTGGCCGCGCTCACCGCGCAAGGCGTGAGCGTCCCCTTCCCGATCCAGGGCGCGACCCTGCCCAACACCCTCGCGGGCCGCGACGCCCTGGGACGCGGGCGCACCGGCTCCGGCAAGACCCTCGCCTTCGGCCTGGCCCTGCTGGCCCGCACCGCCGGACAGCGCGCCGAGCCCCGCCAGCCGCTGGCCCTGATCCTCGTGCCGACGCGTGAGCTGGCCCAGCAGGTGACCGATGCACTCACCCCCTACGCCCGCTCGGTGAAGCTGCGCCTGGCCACCGTCGTCGGCGGAATGCCGATCGGCAGGCAGACCAATGCGCTGCGGGGCGGCGCCGAGGTCGTCGTCGCGACGCCGGGCCGTCTCAAAGACCTCATCGACCGCGGCGACTGCCGACTCAATCAGGTCGCGATCACCGTCCTGGACGAGGCCGACCAGATGGCCGACATGGGCTTCATGCCCCAGGTCACCGCACTCCTGGACCAGGTCCGCCCCGAGGGCCAGCGGATGCTGTTCTCCGCCACCCTCGACCGCAACGTCGACCGCCTGGTCCGCCGCTACCTCACCGACCCCGTCGTCCACTCCGTCGACCCGTCCGCGGGCGCGGTCACCACGATGGAGCACCACGTGCTGCACGTCCACGGCGCCGACAAGCACCGGACGACCACCGAGATCGCGGCCCGCGAAGGCAGGGTGATCATGTTCCTGGACACCAAGCACGCCGTCGACCGGCTGACACAAGACCTGCTGAACAGCGGGGTGCGGGCCGCCGCCCTGCACGGCGGCAAGTCGCAGCCCCAACGCACCCGGACCCTGGCCCAGTTCAAGACCGGACACGTCACCGTGCTCGTCGCCACGAACGTCGCCGCCCGCGGCATCCACGTCGACAACCTCGACCTCGTCGTCAATATCGACCCGCCGACCGACCACAAGGACTACCTCCACCGCGGCGGCCGTACCGCGCGGGCCGGGGAGTCCGGCAGCGTCGTCACCTTGGTCACCCCCAACCAGCGCCGGGACATGACCCGCCTCATGACAGCGGCTGGCATCGTGCCCCAGACCACCCAGGTCCGCTCCGGCGAAGAGGCACTCAGCCAGATCACCGGTGCCCAGACCCCCTCCGGCATCCCCGTGACGATCACCGCGCCGGTAGCCGAGCGGCGTCAGCGCAGCGCGTCCTCACGCGGCCGACGCAGCCCCGCTTCGGCGGCCCGGCGCATGACAGCGCGGCAGACCTCCTTCGACGCGGCGGCCTAGAACCTTCGTGATCAGGAAACTGGCCCACCACTGCAGGAGGCACCTTTTGACGCTGGTTCAGATGCAGCCCCGCTCGGCGAATGCCACCCCCGTACACAGGACGGCGACCGACGCCATGGACACAGGCGCACCGCAGGTCTGCGACGACATGACCATCGAGGTCGCCCTGTCCGTCATGACAAGCGCCCGCACCGGACACCTCCTCGTCCGCGACAACGACGGCCTGTGCACCGGACTTCTCACCCAGGCCCAGCTCACCGCGGCCCGTGACAGCTCCGCGTACACGGACCGGATCCAGCTGCGCGACATCCTCGGTGACCGAGGGCCGTTCCCCCCTCCCCTGACCACCCTGGCCGAAGCCGAGCACGCGATGCGTTACAGCCGGCTCAATGCCCTGCTTGTCGTCGACGAACGAGGCAGTGCTCTGGGCGTCCTCGCCCTTGCTCGCTGAACCGCCTCAACCGCGGCAGAACCATCCCCCTTCGTTCTTCTCCTTGTGAGGCATCATGCGCTGTGTCATCGCCCGCTTCCCGTTCGACCTCACCAAGAGCGGCGTCCTGGAGTCGATGAAGGGCATCAGGCCCGAGCAGGTCTTCGGCGAGTCCGTGATCATCGGCCGCCGCACCTACCCCGTCAAGCAGGTCGGCCAGGTCGTCACACGCCAGGACCGCCGCGATTTCAGCGCCGGCGAAGTCCTCCGGGCCATGACCCAGCTCGGTTTCACCTGCCGCGGCCTTCCCAAGGCCGCCGTGCCCACGCGCGTCCTCAACCCGTTCCAACAGGCTTCCGCGATGCTCGGCGCCCCCGCGGCAGCCTGACCGACGGGCAGGCGCGAGCCGCCACCAAAGCAGCGATGAGGGTCCGACCGGAATACGCCGGTCGGACCTTCACCGCGTACCGAAGCATTCTCGGCGCGACAGTTGGTCAGTGGTCGGAGTAGCTGAAGTCGCCGATGGTCCAGGCACTGACGTCCTCGATCGCCACGCGGTACATCCCGCCCGTCTCCGGGATCCCCACCGTGCCCTGCAGAATCCGCGCCACATGGAAATGCAGATGCGTGGGCGGCCCCTCCTTGCACGTAGTAGCGGTGAAGACGGCGGAGAAATCGCTCAGGCGCGCCGAGTCCGCCAGGACCTCCGACACCCGCTGCCTCCAGACGGCTTCGGGAGCCAGCCGACCCGTGATGACAGCACCACCGGCGACCACGGTCAGAGACATCTGATTGCTGTGCCCGGACTCCACCAGGGCGGCGACGTCAACGAGCAGTTCGTCAGGCTTCGACATGAGAGGCGATTCTAATCACCGGCCGCCCGGTCAGCTTAAGCAGTGGTGCTCATGGAAAATGCAAGATCGAACTGCGCAGACGAGGACGCCGCGGAACCACTGCGTTCCTTCTTCGCCCAGCTAGCCACCACACACACGCAGCCTTAGGGAAGAAAGTGCTGGGCGGCTACGACGGTCTCTTCCTTGCGCTGGCAATCGGGTCTGTCCTGGCGGCATTTCTTGCCATCGCTTCGGGGTATCCCGCCCGGGGCGCCGTCGGTCACAGCGTGCAGGCTTCGCCGGCAGCTCGCCCGAGATGAGAGATGTCCGGATAATCAGTGACCGGACCCAATGCACTGAGCTGAGGACATGGCCCGACCGGCCCACAGGCCAGCGTCGGCAGGCTTGATCACGGACTGGTTAACCACGGCACCGCTGTGCTTACCGCATATGCGATGGCCTGCGAAAACGGCCATGAGGCTCCGCCCCGGCGAGGGGACGGAGCGTTGCGGTCTGTGGTGGTCGGCACTTCGGTGACCTGCGCCGATGCTTCGGCCCTTGCTGGCACGAGCTGCGACAGCCTTGTGCCACGCCCACCTGCCCTTTTTCGCCTTCACTGACACGCCACCTGTCTCGGGCCGACCCCGGTATCGGGCTTCGTGGAAGCGCCGACATGGGCGGGAAACTTCGAGGAAGTCGTTCTTCGGTACCTGCCCGCTCGTGATCTGAGTGCGCCGACCGCATCGAACACCGCCTCGCCCTCGAGTGGCGCCGTCGCCTGTAGGGCTTGCTGGAGCAGGCCTAGCGTGCGCGGGTGCTGGTGTGGGTGGTGAAGCGGTATTCGACGGTGACGGCGAGGGGCCGAGCCGACACAAGGGCGCTCAGCACGGCTGGTCGCCGGATGTGGACGAGACTCGTCAACAGGAAAACCCGAGCGCCCAACGCTCCTTCCACCCGGATGAACACGCCCCCGCGAAGGGCCACGGCAGGAAGGTCTCCAAGGAGGAGTCGAAATCCGTCCCCGGTGAAACCGTCGAGAGCACCAGCCGCCGCGGGGAACAGCAGAGTAAGGGCTCTGGCGAGAAGGGCATGCACGACACCGGTCGCAGAGGCCGCTCACAGCGTCCCAGCGGAACCAGGGACGCCTCCGCCTCGACTGGTGTGGATCCCCAGGACCCACCCGGCACACGCAGGGCCGGCTGAGGTGGCTGACGAAAACGTGAGCCCGTGCGCGCTGCCGTTGTTGGTGCAAGCGCCGGCAGCGCCGATGGTGACTGCGGCGACCAGAATGTTTGCCGTCCGGCAGGCCGTCGGCACGGAGCGCGTCTTGCCCATTTGCTGATCCTGCTCGTGGCGGGGCGTTATGGCCGGCCTCGGCTTTCTGGCCGACCGGTAGTTAATATGTGTTTAAGAAGTCATTTATGGGTGAGGCCGAAGGTATCCATTGTTTTGAGTGAGCGGGATGTGAGCGATATGGCCAGGGACGAGAAGGCCAAGGCCAAGGTCGAACAGGCCAAGGGCAAGATCAAGGAGACCGGGGGCCGTGCGGTGGGCAACGAGGGGATGACGGCCGCGGGTCGCGCCAAGAAGGCGAAAGGTGACGTTCGTCAGGCCAAGGAGAAGACGAAGGACGCCTTCAAGCAGTGATATGGGCTCAGCGGATCCGGCGCGGAGGTATCTTGCCGGGTCCGCCGTCATGGGATGGCCCCGACGGTTTGCAGTCCGGTGACGCGCTATCGAGCAGGCACTCGCCGCCTGCAGCTTCGATCTCGTTGCCGAGCTGGGGGTTCTCGGCCTCGCTGAACTGGAAGCGGTCCAGATGGGAGCGCCAGACCAGCCCCTTGACGATCACACCGCGTTCGGCCGCCTCGCACAGGACGGTACCGATTTCGCTGCCATGGCCCACGAGCCGCTCGTCGGGATCGCCACGCCAGTCGGTGAAACAGGAGCAGGTCTCCGGCGCGCTGCGCGCGGATCGGGGCGAGGAGTTCCGGGAAGTACGACGCGCCATGGACCAGGGGGCCGCACCTGGTTACCGTCCGACCAGGCCGCTCGGTCCGGTCGGCGACGGTCCAGGCGGGTCGCGGCATTACCGCGTTCACTGGATGTCAAGAACCAGTCGGTAACTTCCATAGCCCGAGTCCTCCACACGCTCGACCGCACCCGTACGGCTACCCGTTGCGTCCCCGCTCAGGATTGCGCCGTGGGCGTTCCAAGCCCGTGCGGGATACGTGATCCGCGAACCGGTCGCTCCGCCAGGGTGTGCACCGATCCGCCGAGAGCCCCGAGGGCGACATCCGCTCGCGGCCAGCCGACGGGAACCAGCCCTCTTCGCCGGACGAAGGCCGCCAACGAGATCCTCGGCATCGTCGCCACCTACTGCCGGGAAACTCGGGCGTCAGCAGGAGGCGGTCCTGCAGCCAGATCCTTTGCCGTTATGCCTGCGCCATGGCGCCAGTTGGGCGGTCAGCGGTTGCCTGCTCGACGACGTCGGCGAGACGGCTGAGCATGCTGCGATGCCGTACCTGGATCAGCGCATCGACCAGCGAGTTGTGCAGCAGGCCGCCGGGACCGCGCAGAGGGTGCTCGTCGACAATCACCAGCGTATCCGGCCCCCATGGGCGGATTTCGATCGCGACTCGCACGGTACCGAGTGGGCCGTTGTCCACCTCCAGCTCGAGCCAGCGAGGCGGCTCGAGCCGGCGCACGATGGTACGGCCCTCCGCAGTCCACGGTCCGAGCCGCACCGTGTACTCGATCTGCGAATCGACCTCGGGCCAGCGGTCATCGACCGGTCGGGCATCCGAGGTGCCCACGACCCAGTCCGAGTAGCGACTCCCGTCTTCCAACACCCCCCACACTGCCATTGGTGGCTTCTCGATGAGCTGATGTCGAACGGCCATGTGATCCTCCAGGGGCCTCAACGAGACGCAATCGGGAGAGCCCGGGCCCCAGAAACCACAGTCAGCCAGACCGCGTCGATTGGCAAACGGGCGACGACCTCCCGCCGCGGCCGCGGTCGCGTTGACGCCGCAACCTGATCAATGCGGCGCGGGGCCGAATGCCTGGAGGCACTGTGAGCCTGCGCAAACTGATCACGGATGCCTGGAGCTGGCAGGACTACAAGTCGCTGGCTGCAAGCGGCGTCCTGGCCTTTCACCAGCATTTCCGGGCTGGCGTCCTCCCTGCGCGGTCGCCGGATGTGTTCTGCATCAAGGCACCGCCGGTACTCCTCTTCGTTGATGTCGCCGCGGGCGAACCGCTTGGCGAGCAGCTGCTCTGGCGAGGGCCGGACATGCATGTGAGTGTGCTGGCGGGCACGGTTCAGGGCGCGGAAGAGCAGGACGGCGGCGGTGATGATCAGGGCCCAGAAAGGATCATGCTGACCGACATGGCGAACCAGATGGTGGTCGGGGCCACCGAACGCGAAAGACTGCGAATCCGCCAACTGGTGCCATGGAGGCTGAGACTGTGCCACGAAATGTGAGACCTACCCACGGGGGAAGAGGGCCGGGTCGCGTTCGTCGGTAGGGCTCTCCGCTGCGCGGAGATTTTTAGTCCACGTCGCGACGTGGCCTGACGGTCAACGGTGCCTGGGCACATGCCTCCTGGGAACGTCCAGGGGACGGTGAGGGGACGTAAGGATCTGCACGGATCGAGGTGCACTGACAAGGGATGCCAGCGCACACCTGCTTTGACCTGCAAGAACTCCACAGACCGAGCAAGACGAACAAGGACCGTCACGATCACCAAGGACTCATAATCCGTCGGCCGTGGGTTCGAGTCCCACCCGCCCCACCCGGGCCCGCAGGTGCAGAATCGTTCTGACCTGCGGGCTGTGCTTTTCCGGGGTGGGGCTTTCGAGTTGGCGTACGGATAGCGGCCGCCGGCATATCGCCGCCGGCGCCCGAGGATGCCTGCGCATTCGGCGCGATCCCCGAAGGTCTGTGCGCAAAGACAAGGGTGAGTGAGCGTCAGCGCCCGGCCGGCAGGCCCTGGGGGCTCAGGAGGTCGCCAGCGAGATCTCCGTCGACTTGATCAGCGCGACGACGGACGAGCCGGACGTCAGGCCCAGTTCCGTGACCGCGTCCTTGGTGATCACGGCCGTCAGCTCGCCGCCGTCGACGCTGACCTTCACGCCGGCCATCGCGCCGCCGGTGGAGACATCGGTGACCGTGCCCGGGAGCTGGTTGCGGATGCTCAGGCCCTCGACCGGGCCCGTGGCCAGCGACACCTCGGTGGACTTGAACAGCGCCCGTACGGACGAGCCCACGAAGATGCCCAGTTCCTCGACGGCCTCCCGGGTGACCGCGGCGGTGATCTCCTGGCCGCCGTCCAGGCGCACCTTGACGGTCGCCATCACCTCGCCAGGCGTGACGGAGACGGCGGTGCCGGGGATCTGATTGCGGATGCTCAGACTCATGCGCCTCAAGGTAGCCACGGTGCTGCGCAACAGCCCGGCGGCGCGCTTTGGCGCTTTCTCCAGGCGGGCTGGCATTTGCTACGGAAATCTGGGCTCCGGCTTTGTAAGTGCTGGCTCAGGTTGCCTACCGTGTCGCATATGCAGTCCTACACGATCGGCCGCCGCCTCATCGACGGCCGAGATCTGGCCGCCTTCTCGATCGAGGTCGCCCAGAGCGCGGTCAGCGAGTCGACCGCGTCTGACGCACCGTCCCTTTCTCCGAGGCGTGCCTCTTCATGTCTTCCGTGTCCCGACGCGTCGCCGCCGTACTGACGGCCGCGCTCCTCCTCCCGCTCGCCGCGACGACAGCAAGCAGGACACCGGCGCGAAAGCCGACGCGTCCGCGACCGGAGTGCCGAAGGTCAATCTGACCGTGCTCGCCGCGCCCGAGGTGCCGGTCGGCCGCTGCAGCAAGAAGATCCTGGACGCCCAGAAGGTCGTCGTGAAGCCGGTCGGAGCCCAATGTCCAGGCCGTACTGAGCAAGGTCGAACTCGGCGAGGCCGACGCCGGGCTCGTCTATAAGACAGACGCGGCCACCGCGGACGACAAGGTCGACTCCATCGCGATCCCCGACGCGCAGAACGCCATCGCGGAATACCCGGCCGCGACGCTGAAGACGTCGAAGCACGCGGAGGCCGCGGCCGCGTTCGTGGCGTGGCTGTCCACGCCGGCGGCGCAGAGGATCCTTCAGGACGCAGGCTTCCGGCAGCCGTAACTCCGGTGCGCGGGCTGCCCGGTACGGGGGCTGGGCAGCCCGCGCGACTGCTGCTCGACGAACCGCTCGCCGCGTCGACCGGACCGGTGGCGATGTTCAGCCGCAATGTGCGGCCCGGCACGGTACGGGAAATCACCGCCTCTGGCAGTCGCTTGCGCATTCCGGTCACTTCGCCCCTTGCGCCTGATCTGATCGCAGAGACCACCCACAAGCCGCGGCCGAACTCGAGCTTGCCGACGGCACTTCGGTATGGACCAGCGTGAAGGCGACGGAGGCCGTCGCCGTCACGCTGTGAGACCTGTGCCCGAAGCCGATTTCCATTCCCGGGAACAATGACGAATAGTCGCCGTTCTGGAACTCTTGTTCCGCGCCTGTGGGTTGTGCGAAGGTGAGCTTCCTCACGTCCGAACATGAGCTGTTTTGTTCAACCGTTCGAATTTGACTGCGGTATAGACCAAGCAGGTACAGCAGGTACTGACTCCTTTTCAATAGCCCGAAATCCTCCGGCCGTTAACGCGGGCCGGGGGTACGGCACTGCTCAACCCCCCACCGCAATGCCCTGGATGGAAAGACATCTAATGCAGAATCCGCACACTCAGGGTCAAGTCCCTCCCGCACGCACCGGACTGAGCTCCGGCGACTCCGACGAAGGTCTCGCGGCGGCGCTGCGGACCAGCGAGGGCAAGGACGAGACGCATCCGGTGGCCGCGCTGCTGGCCAGGCACTGGCAGCCGGTGTACGACTACGCGTCGATCGGGACTCCTTCGGCGAAAGCCGCGTCCATGCTGACCGCGGCGGCCTTCGGCAAGGTGCTGGAAAATCTCCGGCAGGCCCGTACGGCCGCCGCGCTTCGTCCCTTGCTATTGGTGACGGCCCGTCAAATCGCCAAGTCATGGGCGGCCGACGGTCGCGTCACCGCACTGCCCGAACTCCAGAATCCCGAGACCGGTCGTACCGTTCCTGTCGACATGTTCACATTGCCGGAGAATCGTGCACTGGTCGCCCGGGCATTCCACTCAATGCCGGGACCCGCCCAATGCCTGCTCTGGCATGCCGAGGTCGAGGCCGAAGGCATATCCGTACCGGCTGGTTTGCTGGCCATTGATCCGCGCGGCGCCGCGGCCCAGCTGGACCAGGCTCGGGAAATCTTCCGGGCGAGCTGCGTGCGTGCGCATCTCGAACTCGCGCCGGACAGGGAATGCCGTCACTACAACCGGCTGCTCGATGTGTCGCTGCGCCGCGGCGGCACCTTGATCCCGGACATTCAGACGCATCTGGCAAAGTGCCAGCACTGCCGGCTCGCCGCCGATCAACTCGACCACAACCACGGCCGGTTGGCCGTACTGCTGGCCGAAGCGGTGCTCGGCTGGGCGGCCCAGCCCTATCTCGACTCCCGGCCCGCCCGTAAGAACGACCGCTATCAGGTCCGGGCCCAGGCGAGGGCCGCCGCCGTACGCAATGTGGTGCGCGGCGCGGGCCGGCACTCCCGCGGCGGCCGCCCGCGCGCGCTGCCGCCGCTCACCTTCCGCGGCCATCGCCTCACCCTGCCGGACCGCGGCCGGGGAGCCGTCGTCACCGGCCTCGGCGTCGTCACCGGTCTGCTGGTCGTCGCGACCGTCGTCAGCAGACTCTGGGCCGACGACGGCAGCTCCGCCGGACCCGTGGTCCCCAGCGGCACCGTCTCCGCGGCCCCCGTGCCCGGCACCGGGCCCTCAAGTCCCACGCCGCAGCCGTCGACCACCTCCGCCGCACACCCGGCGGGCCCGCTCAACACCCGTCTGCGCAATGCCGAGTCCGGGCTCTGCCTCGACATCCGCGACAGCCGGGCGCAGCCCGGCGCGGAGGCGACACAGGCGGTCTGCTCGCGCTCGATCACCCAGCAGTGGTCGTACGAGCCGGACGGGCTGCTGCGCAGCGCCGCGGCGGTCGATCTCTGCCTCAACTCGCACGAGCTCGACGGTGTGGCGATCCTCGGCGCCTGCTCGGAGACATCCGCGCCGAACGCCTCGGACGTGCGGTACGACCTGACCATCCAGGGCAATGTGATCCCGCGCTGGAACGACCGGCTCGCCGTCGTGCCCAGCTCGCCCGAGGCGGGCGCGCCCGTGGTCGTCAAGGTCAGGGACGGTTCGCCGGCGCAGCACTGGAGTACGGACAACGTTGCCGTCGGCTCGCCCAGGATCCGGCCCAGTTCGGACGCGGGCAAACCGTCCGCGAAGGAGGTCAACGTTCCGCCGACGGCCGTGCAGTCGCCGTGGCAGGCGGACGGCACGGACGCCGAGCCGGAGCCCGAGCCCGAGTCGTCGGACCCGTACGGGCAGTCCGACTCCCATGTGCGCCGGGCCGAGGACGGGGGACCGGACCGGGGCTACGGTCGCGACTACGGTCCGAGCCACCGGCCCACCGTGCTGCCCGCCACACGTCCCGCCCTGCGGCCCGGACCGGCGGAGGACCTGGTGGGCCACGGAGCCGGCGGACCGGCCCGTACCGGCGGACCGGCCCGTACGCCCGGCGGCGCCGAGCAGGCGCATCCTGCGGGCGGCTGACAGAAGAGCGCGGGGGGGGGGGGGGGGGGGGGCGCCCCCCCCCCCGCCCCCCCCCCCCCCCGCCCGCGCGGGGGGGGGGGGCGGGGCGGGGGGGGGGGGGGGCCGGGGGGCCCCCGCG
>NZ_JBIRTX010000022.1:0-118352 GCF_044334895.1 Streptomyces sp. NPDC020681
AGACTTCCTCCACACCTACAACCACCACCGCAGCCACACCGCACTCGAAGGCAAACCACCCATCACCCGCGTGAACAACGCTCCAGGGCAATACACCTAGACCCTGCCGCCCCTCGGCGCTACAACCAGCCCCGACGAGCCGCTTCCGCACCCGCCCGGAAGCGGCTAGTCGTGCCGAGAGCGGCCAGCAGCTCACCGACGCGTCTGCTGTAGGTGCGCGAGGACATGCCGAGCCGGGCTGCGGCCGCCTCGTCCGTGAGCCCCGCAACCAGGGCCTGGAGCACAGGCTGCAGATGGTCGGGCTGCACATGTGCAGGTGCCGGTGCCGGTACCTCGCCCGCACGCGTCGGCGGCGTCAGGTCGTCGCCGGTGTCCCACCATGTGCGGTGTATACGGACGAGAGTCTCGACGACGACGGGATCGCGGATCATCAGCACGCCGTTGTAGTGCAGTTCGAGATCGAGGGGGACGGCTGCGACCGTGCGGTCGGCGACGACCATCTTGAACGGGATGGAGTCCGTCACCCGGGCCGCGCCGGGACACTTCCACGGCGCGCGCAGATGGGTCAGCCCGTGCCGGGGCGCGATCCGCCGCACGGCCGGAGTCCGCTCGGCTGCTCTACGCACGCACGCGTCCGCGAATTCGAGGAAGGGCTCCGGGACGCCACGGCCGAGCGCGCCGGCCGGGTCGTCGAAGCTGAGGAGCTCATGGCGTGCCGAGCGGACCAGGCCTGTCAAGGCCGCTCTGACGTCCGTCACTCCTTGAACCGGCTGTCCTGGCGCCTCGCGCAGAACAGACCTCGAGACCTTCCGACCGAGCACGGAGCCCGGAAGCACCCCAACTGCCATGGCAGATCATCCCCCCGCCGTTTTCGCACAACCACACGATCCGTCCCCCCGGACCGCATGCCACTCCATGTACGCATGTGACTTCACATGGTGACAAGGCCAGCTCAGAGACTGGCGAGTCCTCGCCACTCCCTACCCTTCCCCGCTCCGGGCGGAGCAACTGCCGCCGCCCGTTGCCGCATTGAGATTCATCCGCAACCCCTTCGTCTGCTCCTTTGGACCGCCTCGCACGTCACATTCACAAGTGCTGACGACTCAGGGGGGTCCGGATGAAACTCCGCGCAAGGACGTACAAGGGACTGGTGGCCGCAGTGCTGGCGAGCGGCGTGCTGCTGACCGCCGGCTGCGGGACCGGCGGTCAGGCCGACCGGACCTCTTACGACGGCGGCCGGAAAGACAACGGGGCGAACGAGGCGCCCGCTCCCATCGCACCGGACGGCGGCGGAGGCGCGCCCGCGCAGGAATCGGACGGCAGCGCGGAATCGAGGGAGAAGGGCGACGCGTTCGACGAGTCCAAGCCGCCCGCCGACTACCTCTCGACCTTCGCGCTCGACGTGGACACCGCCTCGTACGGCTACGCCCGCCGCACGCTCGAGGACGGCCGGAAGCCGAACGCCAAGGACATCCGGCCCGAGGAGTTCATCAACAGCTTCCGGCAGGACTACCCGCGGCCGAAGGGCGACGGCTTCTCGGTGACGGTGGACGGAGCGCGCCCGCAAAGCTCCGAGGGCGAGATCCGCGGCGAGTCCGGCGGTGGCGAGGACTGGTCCCTCGTACGCGTCGGCCTCTCCACCCGTGTCTCCGACCGCAAGGGCGAACGGCCGCCCGCCGCCCTCACCTTCGTCATCGACATCTCCGGCTCCATGGCCGAGCCCGGCCGGCTCGACCTGGTCAAGGAGTCGCTGGGCATCCTCACCGACCAGCTCCGTGACGACGACTCCATCGCGCTGGTCACCTTCAGCGACGAGGCCGAGACCCGGCTGCCGATGACCCGGATCAAGGGCAACCGCGACCGCGTCCACGGTGTCGTCGACAGCCTGGAGCCGACCGACTCCACCAACGTCGAGGCGGGCGTGCGGACCGGCTACGACACGGCCGTCGAAGGCCGCCGGCGCGGGGCCACCAACCGGGTCGTCCTGCTCTCCGACGCGCTCGCCAACACCGGCGAGACCGAGGCGGACGCGATCCTCGACCGGATCGACGACGCCCGCCGGGAGCACGGCATCACGCTGTTCGGCGTCGGCGTCGGCAGCGAGTACGGCGACGAGCTCATGGAACGGCTCGCCGACAAGGGCGACGGCCACACCACGTACGTGTCCAGCAGCGAGCAGGCCAGGAAGGTCTTCTGCGACCAACTCCCCAGCCATGTCGAACTGCGCGCCCGGGACGCCAAGGCGCAGGTGGCCTTCGACCCGGAGACCGTCAAGCAGTTCCGGCTCATCGGATACGAGAACCGCGCCGTCGCGGACGAGGACTTCCGCAACGACCGTGTGGACGGCGGCGAGGTCGGCCCGGGTCATACGGTGACGGCGCTGTATGCCGTACGGCTCCGCGAGGGCGCGAGCGGCCATGTCGCGACGGCGACGGTCCGCTGGCTCGACCCCAGGACCCGGGCGCCGCACGAGCAGACGGGCTCGATCGAGACGACCGCGGTCGGCGGCGCGCTGTGGGACGGCGCGTCCAAGAGGCTCCAGGTCACCGCGGTCGCGGCGTACTTCGCGGAGTCCCTGCGCGGCGGCTCGATGCCGGGCGCACCGGGACTGGGCGAACTCGCCGCGCGGGCGAGGAAACTGGCGAGCTCGACGGAGGACAGCGCGGTCCGGGACCTAGCGGACGCGATCACTCGGGCGCAACGCCTGAAGGACTGAGTGCCTGAGGCTCGCCGTGTCCGGCCCGCACCCACGGGCCGGGCACACCAACCGCCCGACCCCGCCCCGCGGCGCGCACGCACGTATCACCGCAAGGGCGCTGCTTCAGACGGCTCGCCAAGCCATGATGTGCGCCATGGCCACCACTCTCCTCGCTCTCGCCATCATCTCCACCGGTCTGTACGCGGGCTTCATGCTGACCTTCCAGACCGGCATCATGCCCGCCCTCGCCATGCTCTCCGACGACCAGTTCGTGCCGGCCATGCGCCGCATCAACGAGGTAGTGCCACGCCCGCTCTTCCTGCTGATCTTCTTCTCGATCATGGCGTTCCCGGCGGCCGCGCTCGCCGTCCCCGTCGACGGCCGCACCGACACCCAGCGCTGGCTGATCATCGCGGGACTCGTCTGCGCCGTGATCAACCACCTCATCACCATGGCCGGCAACGTCCCGCTGAACAACGCGCTCGCCGCATCCGAGAAGGCCTCGCCGCCTCCGCCCGACAGTGAGGTCCGTGCCGCCTTCGAACCCCGCTGGAACCGGCTCCACCTCATCCGCACGCTGTTCACCATCGCCTCGTTCGCACTGCTCGTCGCCGCGGCGTTCTAGGGCCTGCCGTCTGGGTCCTGGCGCGCCGCGCTAGCCGCGCGCCGTCGTGACGGTGAACAGCCCGACCGCCTCCCGTCGGCTGGCGACCTCGGTGAACCCCGCCTTGGCCGCCCACTCCTCCGCCAGCTCGACGGGTCGGCACTTCATCACCCACAGCGCGCCCTCCCGGTTCGGCAGCACCTGGGCGATGAACTCCAGCTGCGGGTGGCGGGTCTGCGTGGTGAAGACCAGCACCCCGCCCGGCGCGAGCATGCTCCGCAGCCGCTCGACGGACGCCGCGATGACGGCGTCGTCCAGCAGCAACTCGTAGAGCCCGGACACGACGACGACATCGGGCGCGCGGTCTGCGGGACGAGGATCGAGGGCGTCTCCGTGGGCGTACGCGATGCCCTTCAGCCCTCGCTCCAGGGCCAGCCCCTCGCCCTGCGCGAGCCCGGCGCGGTCCAGGTCGCGGCATTCCACCCGTACGGTGCCGGGCTCGTACTCCTCGACCAGATCCTGGAGATACCGTCCCGGCCCGGACGCCACATCCAGGACGAACACTTCGCCGGAAGCTCCGCGCCTCGAAGCTTCGCGGCCTGCACCTCCGTGTCCCGCGCCTTCGCGGCCTGCACCTCCGCGCTGCGCGATCTCCTCCCGGAGCACCTCCTTCAGCAGCTCCCGCCGTGCCCGGATCGCCCGCCAGCCGACCGCGTTCAGATAGACCCGGTCGATGATCCGCCCGACGCCGAGGCGGCCGCGGGCCTTGTTCACGTACACGTAGTCGAGCATCGACCCGCTGTCGAAGCCGTGCCGGTACCCGATCCTGATTCCGTCGCTGAGCCGTCCGACGGTCCCGAGCAGCATGCGCACGGCGGCCCATCGAACGTCGTTGACTCGCTTCGTCAGTGGCTTGGTCAGTGGCTTGGTCATGGGCTCAGCGTCGGCTCCGAGCCCGACCGGCGACATCCGCCCACGTACTCGATCTGCCCATGAGTACGTCGGCAACACACCGCTGACTTGTATCCGCCACCGACGTATCCGCCGGATGTTGGGTTTCGGACACCGAAATGTCGTGAACGGAGGGCAGGTTCCGGGAGAGCCCCGCCCCACCGCGACCGGTGCGAACGATGCATGACGCGCCCGATGAAGAAGGACGGCCGAGAACGTGGCCATTCCCGAGACCCTCACCGCGCCGCAGCAACGCCACCGGCAGACGGACCGTTTGCGGCGGCTTCCGATACGGCAGATCGTCTGCCTCATTCCCTTCGTCCTGGTCGCACTCTGGGCGGTCGGCAACTGGTCGCTCGTCGCCGACGGCGTGAGCCGTCTCGGCGGCGCCGACACCGGCTGGCTGCTGATGGGCGTCGTCGTCACGGGACTGTGCTGGGTGGCGGCTTCCTGCGTACGCCAGGGGACGATCATGGAACGGCTGCCCATCGCGCGGCTGCTCGCCTCCCAGTTCGCGGCCGGCGCCGCCAACCACCTGCTCCCTGCGGGCCTCGGCGCGCATGTGGTCACCCTCCGCTTCCTGCGCGGCTGCGGCATACCGCTGGAGCGGTCGACGGCCGCTCTCGCCCTGTACTCGCTGGTCGAGGCGATCGCCAGGATCGGTCTGCTGGTGTCGCTGGTGCTGGCCTTTCCCGGCGCGCTGCGGCTGGACGAACTGGCGCCGACCGGGCGCGCGGTCCTGACCGTGGTCGTCATCGCCGCGGTGGTGATCGCCGTGGTGGCGATCGTGCTGTTCGCCGCGGAGCGGCTGCGCCGGATCATCGGCAGCTTCCTGCGCACCGCCCT
The DNA here is from genome assembly GCF_044334895.1 of Streptomyces sp. NPDC020681. NCBI lineage: Bacteria > Bacillati > Actinomycetota > Actinomycetes > Kitasatosporales > Streptomycetaceae > Streptomyces > Streptomyces sp. NPDC020681. The sequence continues at coordinate 5,100 of NZ_JBIRTX010000022.1, forward strand.
GACCGACGCGCGCGCCCTGCACAAGAAGCCCTCGCGGACGCTGGCGCTGTGGGGTGGCGCGGTGGCCTTCCCGCTCCTGCAGGGCGGGGTGCTTGTCTGCGTCGCGCTCGCGCTGGGGCTGCCGGTGCCCTGGTACTACATCGTGGTCGCGTATCTGGCGGCGAGCACGGTGGCCGGGATGATCCCGGCACCGGGCGGCATTGGCTCGGTGGAACCGGCGCTGGCCGTCGCGCTGGTCATGGTGGGAGCCCCGCTGGTCGTCGCGACCGCGACAGTCCTCGGCTTCCGCTTCCTCACGGTGTGGCTGCCGTTGCTGCCGGGCGTCGCGATGCTGGCGGCGCTGGTGCGGTGGCGGGTGCTGTAGCTCGCCTCACTGTCCCAGGCGCTACGGAACCAGCCGCTACGGAACGGGTTGCTAGTGGGCCAGGCCTACGGAACCAGCTGCTACAGAGCCAGCCGTTACGGCACCAGTGGACGGACTTCCTCGGCCGCGAATCGTACGAACCCCGCAGGATCCGGCTCGTCGCCGGTCGGCTGCAGTACGACGGTGTCCGCACCGGCGTCCGACAGCCGCTGAACCGCCTTCGCCACCGCCGCCGCGTCTCCCGCCACTCCGAGCCCGGCGATGTCCGCCTCCTGCGAGACCTCCAACTCGGCCCTGAGCCTGGCCTCGGCACCCGGTCCGGTCGCCGCGTGGAGATAGACGACGACCGGGTGGTGATCGGCGCGCCCGGCCGCCGCCCGCCCCTCGTCGATGAGCCGCCGCGCCGCCCGTACGCCGTCGGGCGAGGTTCCGGCGACGAGCACGGAGCCGTCCGCGGCCTCGCCGGACAGCCGCAGCGAACGCGGCCCGGTCGCCCCGGCGAACACCGCGGGCGCCGACGCCGGCGGCCAGTCGAGCGCGACGTCGGCGAGCTTCACATACCGGCCGTCCGTCGTGACCCGCTCACCGCGCAACAGCGCGCGCAGCGCCGCGAGATGCTCGCGCAGCAAGGTCATGGGCGACTCGGCGCGCGCGCCCACCTGCTCCATCCAGTCCTGTACGCCGTGCCCGACACACACGCCGACCCGCTCCGGGAACAGCCGGTGCAGCGTGGCGGCCTCCATCGAGGTCAGCGCCACATTCCGCAGCGGCACCGGCAACAGCCCGACCCCTACGCGCAGTCGCTCGGTCCAGGCGAGCGCCGCGGACGCCGCGGCGATACCGCTCTCGAAGAAGCAGTCCTCCCAGAGCCACAGCTCCTCAAGGCCCGCGTCGTCCGCGGCGCGGGCCACGTCACGGAGCATTTCGGGGGGCAACTGGGGCCGGAACACCGCGCCAAGAGCAGTCATGGGTCCTTCCTATCGACTCACGGTCGTACGGGCAACGGCGCGTGGCCGGATTCCGTACGGAATCCTCGTCGGCTCCGCACTCAGGCCAATGGTCTGCGACTGCTTCATTGCGGTGACTGAGAACGTTCGTCATCAGTTCAGTGCAGAAGGATTGACGGGCCTGTTGGGGACATCAACAATCTTCCGTGGCCCGCCTATTGGCATGCATCGAGACCATTCGCTGAGGTGCTGTTCCCCGCCGGACAGCGGCACCCCGAAGGCCTCGCTCCCTGCCGCGAACCGGGCGTCGCACTTGCCCCCCATGCGCGCGCTCGGTCCGCACCCCCTCGCTGTCCGAGCGCCTGAATCCCAAGAGGTGATCAGGTGGAACGTCGGAAGTTTCTGGGTGTCGCCGCCGGAGCGGCGGCCGGAGCCGTGGCTGGACCCGCGATCGGGCTCGGAGCCGCGTCGGAAGCCGCCGCAGCGACCGGCACCATCGCCGACGTCAAGCATGTGGTCGTCCTGATGCAGGAAAACCGCAGCTTCGACCACTACTTCGGCAAGCTGAAGGGCGTACGCGGCTTCGCGGACCGCAGCGCGATGCTGCTCAACGGCGGCCACTCGGTCTTCAACCAGCCCAACGGCTCGGCGCGCCAGTACCCGTACTCCCTACGGGAGGGAGTGGGCGGCGACACCAAGCTGGTGCCGCACTGCGCCCCCGGTCTGGGCCACGACTGGACCACCCAGCACGACGCGTGGAACACCGGACTCCTGGACAACTGGGTGGACGGCGCCAACGGCCTGCACACCATGGGTTACCTGGACCGCACCGACATCCCGTTCTACTACGCGCTCGCGGACGCGTACACGATCTGCGACTCCTACTTCTGCTCCTCGCTCACCGGCACCGGCCCGAACCGTGCCTTCCTCTGGAGCGGGAAAATCGACGCCAGTCACAACAACGGCGGCGACCTGCACGGCTGCACCTGGCAGACGTACGCCGAGAACCTGCAGGACGCCGGCGTGACCTGGAGGGTCTACAACCGCAAGGACGACAACTTCGGCGACAACGCGCTGGAGTACTTCACGCAGTTCACGAACGCCGGCCCCGGCAACCCGCTGTACGACCGTGGCATAGCCGACGTGCCCGGCTCCAAGCCGACGCAGGACGCCATCATCGACGCGATCAGGGCGGACGTGGTCAACGGGACCCTGCCGCAGGTGTCCTGGGTGGTGACCAACCAGGCATTCTCCGAGCACCCCTCCGGCAGCACACCCGGCGACGGCCACCACTTCATCAACCAGTTGATCAAGGCGCTCAGCGCCAGCAGCGCCGTGTTCGACTCCACCGTCCTGTTCGTCAACTACGACGAGAACGACGGCTTCTTCGACCACGTACCGCCGCCGGTTCCGCCGAGCGGCACCGCGGACGAACTTGTCATCGGCGGCAAGCCGGTCGGCCTCGGCTTCCGCGTCCCGATGCTCGTGGTGTCCCCGTGGACCCGAGGCGGCTGGGTGAACTCCGAAGTCTTCGACCACACCTCGGTCATCCGCTTCATGGAGAAGTGGTCGGCGGCCATCGGCAGGCCCGCCACCAGCCCCAACATCAGCGCGTGGCGGCGCAAGGTGTGCGGCGACCTGACGAGCGTCTTCAACTTCGGCTCCCCGGTCTTCGGTCTGCCCGCGCTGCCCGGGACCGCCGTGATCGGCACCGCCTGCAACGGTGTGCCCGACCCAAAGCCCACGACAAACGCGCTGCCCGCCCAGGAGTCCGGCACGAAACCCGCGAGGGCGCTGCCGTACCAGACCAACGCCTGGCTGGACCGGCTGGAGTTCGGCGCGAGCGGCAAGATCCTCACCTGGTTCACGATGGACAACGTGGGCACGACGGCCAGGCAGTCCGCGCACTTCTCCATCCATCCCAACGCCCACCGCAGCCGCACCCCGTGGCAGTACACGGTCGACCCCGGCAAGACCCAGGAGGACTTCTTCAACGTCGGCACCGGGAACGGCGACGGCAAGTACGACTTCAGCGTCTACGGCCCCAACCGCTTCCTGCGCCGCTTCATCGGCAACGCCACCACGGCGGGCAAGGACGCCGCAGTCAGCAGCCGCTTCGCCGTGGAGCAGGGCTCCGGCAAGCAGGCGATCTGGTTCAGGATGAAGAACAGCGCGGCCGGTTCGGCGACGTTCACGATCAAGTCCAACAACTACCGCTCGGGCAGCTGGACCTACCCGGTGCCCGCCGGCGGAAGCGCGGAGGACTTTTTCAACAACGTCGCCATCTGCAACGGCTGGTACGACTTCACCATCACCGTGAACACGGACGCGGGCTGGTCGCAGCGGTTCATCGGCCACATCGAGACGGGCGCGGCCAGCATCTCCGGCTGACCTCCCCAGTGGCGCTGACGAAGGCAAGGAAAGTCGGCTCGTGGCGCGCGGCCGCCACGGGCCGACCCGCCGAAGGCCGGGCCGCGCGGTCGGGACGAGCGTGGGTCGTTGCCGGGGTTGATGAGGCCGAGCTGTATAGGGTTTTGGCGACCGTCCTTCTCGGCGAGACCCGCGGCCGGCCCGCGCTGAACCAGACGGCCCCCGAACCAGACGGGGTCCCCGAATCACGCGGCCCGCCCCGCATCAGAGGCGGCCCGCCCCGAACAGACGGCCTTTGCCGGCAGGCCGTGAGCGCAGACTTGACCGATCATCAGGAGTGCTGCCGTGCGACCCAGGAAGACATCGTCTGCGCCCGGCAGCCTCGGTTGGAACCGTAAGACAGCGACGCTGGTGCTCCTGTCCTTCGCCATGCTGATCGTCTCGCTCGACCAGTACATCGTGGTCGTGGCACTCCCCGACATCGCACGCGACCTCGGCTATTCCGCGCAGACGCTCCAGTCGGTCATCAGCGCCTACGCAGTGGCCTCGGCCGGCTTCCTCCTGTTCGGCGGGCGCGCCGCCGACCTGCTGGGACGCCGTCGCATCCTGGCCACCGGCCTCGCGCTCTATGCCGGGGCAGCGCTCGTGGGAGGACTCGCGACCAGCGCCGGAATGCTTCTCGTCGCCCGCGCAGTCCAAGGTCTCGGCGGAGCCCTTGTCTTCCCCACCACCCTGGCGCTCATCAACACCACCTTCGCCGAAGGCCCCGCCCGCAACCGCGCATTGGGAGTCTGGGGAGGGTCGGGCGCGGCAGGGCTCGTCATCGGGGTGCTGCTCGGCGGTCTCCTGACGCAGGCGTTCGGCTGGGAAGCTGTCTTCTACGTCAACGTCGTCCTGGCCGGTCCCGCGCTGCTGCTTGCCTTCGTCCTGATCCCACGGGACGGCGAACGCGAAAAGGGCCGCAAGTTCGACCTGCCCGGTGCGCTCAGCGTCACTCTCGGTGTCACGCTCATCGTGTTCGCCCTCGTGCAGGGCCCCGGATTGGGCTGGCTCTCGCCGGGCATCCTGATCAGCGCTGCGGCGGGCCTCCTGCTGCTCGGAGCCTTCTTCATCATCGAGCGGCGCAGCTACGACCCGCTCATGCCACCCCGGCTGCTCGCCAACCCCAACCTGATCACCGGCGTCGTCATCGCGTTCATGTTCATGGCGACCTTCGGCTCAGTGCTCTACTTCCTGTCCATCTACTTCCAGGAGATCCTGGGCTACGACGCCTTGCAGACCGGCGTCGGCTTCCTCATCCCCACGGCAGTGGTGGTGGCCGGTTCGACAACCGCGGGCCGGCTCGTGACGCGGTTCGGTCTCAGGCGCACCTTGTCCGCAGCGCTCGCCGTCGGTGCCCTCGGTGCGGTCGCACTCGGTCTGACGATCTCGCCGAACGGCACCTACACCGAACTCGTCCCCGGTCTTGTGGCGCTCAGCATCGGCGACGGGGTGGTCTTCACGGCCATGTTCATCGCCGCCGCGACCGGAATCGCCGACCGACAGCAAGGCATCGCCTCCGGCATTGCCTCCACCGGTTCAGGCGCGGGCGCGGCCGTCGGCCTTGCGATCCTGGTCCTGGTAGCGACTGCCGGACTCGACGGCCTCTCCGGTGAACAGCTTCGAGTCGCCACCGCCGACGGGATCAGCACCGCGCTCTTCGTCGCGGCAGGCGGAATCGTGCTGACCTTCCTCGTCGCCGTGCGCCGGTGCCCGACACCGACCGAACCGGGGCCCGCCCCTGTGCCGTACCAGACCCGTCGCTGCTGAAAGCGTCAGGACCTCAGGACCTCAGGAGACCTCAGGGCGAGGGCTGGGCGACTTGCCCACGCGGTGCGCCGGTTCGGCCGTGAGATGCCGAGTGGATGCAGAGCAGATGCCGAGTCAGACGCCCGAGGGAACGGATGACTCCCCTGACCCGTGGGCTGCCGCGAGCTGGCTGACGAGGAGCGCGAACGGCATGTCGAGGTCGGCGTACACGTCTGCCGCGATCGGGAGCGCGTTGTCGGCGAGCATCTCGACGGCGAGGGTGGCGTAGTCGCTCACGATCACACCTGCTTGCTGCAGCCGCAGAAGTCCGGTCTCTCGCTTGGTCGCGGAGAAGGTTCCGGAGGCGTCAGCGGCGACGTAGGCGCTGTAGCCCGCGGCGGTGGCGGCGATCGCGGGCAGTGCCGCGCAGACTTCGAGTGAGATCCCGGCGATGAGAATCTTGTCGCGTCCGGTCGCCTCGATGGCCTCACGGACTCGGTTGTCGTGCCATGCGTTGACGGTGCTGCGGTCGATCACCTTCAGCCCTTGCGGCAGTTCGGCCTGCAGCTCCGGAATGAGGGGTCCCCACATGCTGTCCGCTGCGGTGGTGGTGACAACAAGAGGGATGTTCAAGCGAAGCGCCGCCTTCGTCAGGCAGACGACGTTGTGCTTGAGCTCGCCCACACCGATGTCGCGGACGCCGGTGAACAATCCGATCTGGTGGTCCACCAGCAAGAGAGCGGCGTTGTCCGCGGTGAGAGTGTCGTGGATTCGGTTCTGCATGGTCTTTTCTCCCGTTCATGGTTGATTGCTGGGCTGCGGAGCTCTGTTGGGCTCAGGTGATGTCTGCTGCCGCGATACGCCTCCTGACTCGTCCTGCGATGAGCAGTGCGCCCAGCGCGGAGACGGCGCCGATGAGGCCGATGCCGGTCCACAGCGCCCGCGGCCCCAGGGGGAGTAGTGCCGCGCCGATCACCGGCGCGAGGGCGGCGCCTGCAGACCAGCTCATGCCGGAAAGGCCGGCGTACGTGCCTTGCAGTGCTTGGGGCGCCAGTGCCGCCACGATGGTGGGAAGACTCCCCGCGATGACGATCTCGCCCGCGGTCCACACCACCACGGTGAGCACGAGGCCACGAACGTCGTCCACGAACGCGGTGAGCGCGAAACCCGTTGCCACGACGGCAGTTCCGGCTGCAAGCACGAGGCCGGGGTCCTGCCGTGCCACCCATCTGCCGGTCAGCGGCTGGACAGCGATGATCAGGACTCCGTTGAGTGCCATGGCCAGGCCGAACTGCGTACGGGTGATGTCCTGTTCGGCCATGGCAAGGGGGAGCGTGGTGAACGCCTGGGCGTACAGCGCGCCGTACGCCGCGGCGACGGCGCAGACCGCGAGCATCAGCCGGTCCCGCAGCACCGCCCGAAGCCTCCCTCTGGGCAGTGAACGGTCGGCCGGGCGCGACTCGGGCACGGTGGCCCACACCAGGGCGGCAAAGGCCACCGCGACGGCCGCGTTCACGCCGAACATCGCACGAGCCCCGTGATCGGCGAACCAGCCGCCGGCGACCATCGCGACCGAATAGCCGAGATTCACTCCCCAGAAGAGCAGCCCGTACGCTCTCGGGCGCAGCTTGGGCGAGACGAGGTCGGCGACCATGGCCTGCGAAGCGGGCCGATAGGACTCGATGGTGAGCCCGAGGAGGAACGCGGTCCCCACCACGGCAACGAATCCGCTCGCGGCTCCGAGGCCGACCATCGCGGCCGAGGTGGCGAGCATGCCGCCGGTGAGAGTCGTACGACGGCCGAGGCGGTCGGCCAGCCAGCCGGCAAGCACCTGGGAGAGCAACGACCCGATACCGAATGCCGTCATGACGGTGCTGGCCTGCACGAGCGTGAAGCCCCGGACCTGAACCAAGTACACCGACAGGAACGGCTGGACCATCGCGCCTGAGCGGTTGACGACAGTGCCGAGCCACAGCATCCAAAAGGGCCGAGGCAACGACATCGGACCGGCGGGCGCAACGGAAGGGCGGGACAAGCGGGGCAAGAGGACGGCCATGCAGATCATGTTTGACCCGCGATCCGGCAACCCGTAAATGTTTCATCTGTGCCTGAATCCTCGTTCGCCGAGTTCGACTTCACCCCTGCCGACCTCGCCCGGCTGAGATTCGCTTTCTCACCAGCGTCCGAGGCGGCGGCAAGCGTGCGCCTCCTTCAGGACCCCGCCCGCCACGCGCTGCACCTGCCGTGGATCCGAGCCGTACGCCCTCGCCTCGCCGGGCTGGACCTGCGCCTGCTGTTCGCACTGGCCCCGCTCGGCCCCTACATCGTCGACTTCCTGACACCGCCCCCGACTACCCCACTGCCGGACCTCACCGCCGAACTCGAGCTCGTCGCCGCGGCGGACCCGGACACAGCCGCCCTCGAAGTGGCGAGGGTTCCCGGCGCCGACAGTCCGGCCGTGCGAGAGTTCCTGGCCGACCCACCCGCCGGCGTCGCCCGCGCGGCCGCCGAGCTGCACCTGTACTGGGAAACGGCACTGGCCCCGTTCTGGCCGCAGATCCGAGGGCTGTTCGAGTCCGAAGTACTGCGCCGATCCCGGCAATTGACCCGCGACGGCGCGGGCGCGATGTTCAACGACCTGCACCCGAACATCACCTGGAAGGAAGGCCGCCTGCGCGTACGGACCCGAGCCTGGCGCCGCAGCGGCCCCCTCGACGGCGACGGGATGATCCTGATCCCGAGCGTCTTCCACTGGCCGGACACCACGGTGATGGCCGAGCCATACCAGCCGAACCTGGTCTACCCCGTACCAGGCGTCGCCACGGTCTGGTCCCACGAGGTCGTTCCCACCACCGACGCGCTCAACGCCCTCATCGGCCAAACCCGCGCCCGCATCCTCGGCACCCTCACGGAAGCGGCCACCACGACCATCCTGTCGCGCCGACTGTCCCTGGCACCCGGCGCGATCAGCCAGCACCTGAAGGTCCTGTGCGACAGCGGCCTGGTCACCCGCCGCCGCAGCGGCCGCGAGGTGTTCTACGAGCGCTCGACGCTGGGCGACTCGCTGTGCGCGGCCTCATGAGCCGTGGGTCTGTCCGCGTCCGCGGTGACACCGAGACCGTCCTGTCCTGCCGAACCGTGCTCTCCATCAGAGCTACGCAGCCGGGTTCCTGATGGCGCGCAGGGCTGACCAGCGCACCCGCATGATCAACGGAGGGTGGTCCGGTGCTTACGCGTCCGCTACCACCGTCTCGCTACAGTGCCCCTGACCAGCAAAAAGACCCTCCGGGGCGGAGGGTCTGTCGGTCGTGCGGTCTGTGCGCCCCCGGCAGGACTCGAACCTGCGGCCAAGCGCTTAGAAGGCGCCTGCTCTATCCACTGAGCTACGGGGGCCGGATGGTGGCCGCGGCTGCCGGAGCCCGGGGGTCCGTGACCTTGCCGGGACAAGGATAGGGCTCCGATCGCCTTGACCCGGTTGCTTCACCTCCGTGGCACGATGTGGAGGTTCGGTGAAGCGAACCGATAATCGCAGGCAGGTGCGATTCCTGCAGCGCTTTTCACCTCTCACGTCGCGGGTGTTGTGCACTCGTTATGCCTGCGCCCCACTCGTCCCGTGTATCCCAAGTGTCCGACCGGCGCGCAGGTGGGGCCCATACGCTTCAAAAAGCGGCCAAAATTAGGCATTCTTCGCATGTGGTGACCTTGGATGCACGGCCTCAGCTGATCGACGCACTAACCGCCCTCCGCGACCGTGTCGCCGCCGTGCGTCTCCCCCTTCCTCTTCCCGGCGCCGAGCGCGCCCGGCAGACGCGCGTCGAACTCCTCACACAGCTCGATGACTATCTCGTGCCCCGGCTGAAAGAGCCCGAAGCACCGCTGCTCGCGGTCGTCGGCGGATCCACCGGGGCCGGGAAGTCGACCCTCGTCAACTCCCTTGTGGGGCGGCGGGTCAGCGACGCCGGCGTGCTCAGGCCCACGACCCGTACGCCCGTCCTCGTATGCCACCCGGACGATCACGAGTGGTTCGCCGGGATGCGGGTGCTGCCCCAGCTCACCCGCGTATGGCTGCCCCAGCAGGACGAGGCGGACGGCAACGCGGCGAGCGCGCGGGACGGGGACGAGGCGAATTCGCTGCGCGTCGAGACAGCCTCCTCATTGCCCCGAGGGCTCGCCCTGCTGGACGCGCCCGACATCGACTCGCTGGTCGTCGATAACCGGCTGCTGGCCGCCGAGTTGATCTGCGCGGCCGATGTGTGGGTGATGGTGACGACCGCGTCGCGGTACGCCGACGCCGTGCCGTGGCATCTGCTGCGTACCGCCAAGGAGTACGACGTCACGCTGATCACCGTGCTCGACCGGGTTCCGCACCCGGTGATCACGGAGGTTTCGCGGCAGTACGCGGCCCTGCTGACCAAGGCCGGGCTCGGCGACGTGCCCCGGTTCACCATCCCTGAGCTGCCCGAATCGGCCGGCGGCGGCCGCGGGCTGCTGCCCACCACGGCCGTCGCGCCGCTGTTCGCGTGGCTGGCGCACCGGGTGCAGGATCCGGCCGCCAGGCAGCAGGCCCTGGGGCGTACGGCGTCGGGTGTGATCGACTCGCTCAGCCGGCGGATGCCGGAGCTCGCGGCCGCGGTTGCCGGCCAGTACGCGGCGGCAGTACGGCTGACGGGCGCGGTCGAGGAGGCGTACGCGCAGGAGCGCGAGCGCGTCAGCAGGCAGCTCCGGGCCGGTGCGGTGCTCGCCGGGGACGCGCGGACCCGGTGGCGCGGCTTTCCTCGCGACAGTACGGCGGCGGAACTGCTGGACTCACTGGTCGGCAGCCTCTGCGCACTGCTGCAGTGCGCCGTTGCGGCGGCAGACGAACATGTCCAGGAGGCATGGCGGCGGGAGCCGGCCGCGGGCGGAGTCGTCGTACGCGGACGCCGCGACCTGGAGGCGGCGGAGCGGATCGGGATCGCCGTACGCCGCTGGCGCCGGGAGCTGGAGGAGCTCGCCGAGGAGGAGGTGCGCCGGCTGGAGCGGAACGTCGCGCCCGACCCCGAGACGGTCGCCGCGCTGGTCGCGGCCGCGCTGCTCGGCGGACGGCGGTCCCGCAGCGCCGGAGAACGGCTCGCCGAGCGCATCGGCGCACAGGGCGCGCTGCGGCTGCGCGACGGCGGCAGCGAGCTGCTGACCGCGCACATCGACGGCGTGCTGAACAGCGAACGCGACCGCCGTCTCGCGCCGCTCGACGCACTCGAAGTGACCCCGGAACCGCAGGCCGAACTGATCGCCGCGCTGTCCGTACTTCAGAAGGAGAGGTGACCGCGGTGACCGCCATCACGGGCGACGCGAACGAGACCGACGAGACCAGCGACGAGACCAACGACGAGACCAACGGAACTGGTGCGACCAGCGGAACCGGTGCGACCGACGAGATCATCGAGAGCAGCGGGATCGGCGGGATGAGCGAGACCGGCGAGACCGGCGAGACCGGCGAGGCCGAAAGGCCGACGGACGGACAGGAGGACGGCGCCGGCGACCGCTGGGACGACGGGCTGATCGCCCGGCGCGCGGGCGGGCGCGCCAACGACCTGGAGCAGATCGACGACGAGCCGGCCGACGATCATGTGCCGATCGGCGGGGCATACGTAGGACCACTGCGGTCACGCCTCGACGCCCTCCGCGAACTCGTCGGCCTCTCGCGCACCCGGCTGGACGGAAACACGCTCGCCGAGGCGGGACGCGTACTCGACGAGGCGTCCGCACGCCAGCGGCTCTCCTCGCGGCACACCGTCGTGGCGATCGCGGGCGCGACGGGCAGCGGCAAATCGACCCTGTTCAACGCACTGGCCGAGGTGCCGATCTCGGAGACCGGGCTGCGCCGCCCCACCACGGCGGCGCCCATCGCCTGCACGTGGTCCGAGGGCGCGGCCGGGCTGCTCGACCGGCTCGCCATCCCGCCGCGGCTGCGGCGCAGACCGCTCGCCGGCGGCGCCGAGGAGCTGTTCGGGCTGGTCCTTGTCGACCTTCCCGACCACGACTCGGCCATGGTCAAGCACCGCGAGCAGGTGGACCGGGCGCTGGCGCTGGTGGACGCGGTGATCTGGGTCGTCGACCCGGAGAAGTACGCGGACGCCGCCCTGCACGAGCGGTATCTGCGGCCGCTCGCCGGGCACGCGGAGGTCACCTTCGTGGTGCTGAACCAGGTGGACCGGCTGCCGGGCGAGGCGGCCGACCAGGTGCTCGACGATCTGCGTCGCCTTCTCGACGAGGACGGCATGGCGCTCGGCGAACACGGCGAGCCGGGCGCCACGGTGCTCGCGCTGTCCGCGCTCACCGGCGAAGGCGTCGGCGAACTGCGCGAGATGCTGGGGACGTTCGTACAGGAACGGACCGCAGCGGCGCGCCGGCTCTCCGCGGATGTGGACGCCGCGGCCGCGAAGCTCCGCCGGGTGTACCTGTCCGACGGCCGTACCGGCCTCGACGAGCGGGCCCGCGAGGACTTCGCGGCCCGCCTCGCGGAGGCGGTCGGCGCAAAGGCGGCAGGCGAGGCTGCGGAACGCGAGTGGCGCAGGCATGCGGGCAGGGCGTGCGGGACGCCGTGGCTGCGGCTGTGGCGGTGGTACGAGCGCACCCGTACGCCCGGGGGCCGGACTCCACAGGCCGCTGCTCCGGTGGAGGAGGAGCTCACGGCGCGGCAGCGGGTCGAGCAGGCGGTGCGTACGGTCGCGGACGAGGCGGCGGCCGGGCTGCCCGCGCCCTGGGCGCAGGCGGTGCGCGAGGCGGCGGTACGCGGGTCGGACGGGCTGCCCGAGGCGCTGGACGAACTGGCGGTGCGCGAGGCGGCGGCGACCAGCGGGAAGCCGCTACGGCCGGCGTGGTGGCCGGCGGCAGTGCTGGCCCAGGCGTCGATGACGCTGCTTCAGATCTACGGCGGGCTCTGGCTGGTGGGTCAGATCATCGGCGTTCTTGAGCCAGGGCTGCTGGTTCCGGCGCTGCTGATGGTGGCCGGGATCGTGGGCGGGCCGCTGGTGGAGTGGGCGTGCGCGGCGGCTGCTCGGGGGCCGGCGCGGCGTTACGGGCAGGACGCGCAGCGGCGGCTGCGGGAGGCCGCGGCGGGGTGCGGGCGGGCGCGGGTGCTCGATCCGATCGCGGGGGAGCTCATGCGGTACCGGGAGGTACGGGAGCGATTCGGGACGGTGTCCGGGAAGGCGGGGCTCAGCGGTCCGGGGGTGGGTTCCGGGGCCTCGCGGTCGGGTGCGCGGGCGTCCGGGAGGGGCGTCGGGGTGACGGGGTTTTCCACAGTGCCGCGCTAGTCCACAGGCGTCGGCGAGATCTTCCCGTCCGGTCCAGCATGGAGGTCGGTCGGCAAGGACCGGTCACGGCAACCGGACGGGGAGATGGTCGTCATGAACGACACGATGGTGACGGTGGTGGGAAATGTCGCCACGAATGTGGAGTACCGGGATTCGGCGACGGGTGGAGTCGCGCGATTCCGTATCGCGGTGACGCCGAGGCGTTGGGACCGGCAGAGCGGGACTTGGACGGACGGGCACACCAGCTTCTACACAGTCTTTGCCTGGCGGACTCTCGCCATAAATCTGGCGGGTTCCGTTTCCGTGGGTGAACCGGTTCTTGTGCACGGGCGGTTGAGGGTGCGGGAGGAGGTTCCGGATGGGCAGAGGGACGGCCAAATGGACGGTCAGGGGGACGGCTTTCGGGACGGTCGGCGCGACGGCCGAAGGGACGGTCAACGCGACGTCAGGCGAAGGACGTTCGTGGACATCGAGGCTGTCGCGGTGGGCCACGATCTGACGCGCGGGACATCGGCATTCCGTCGCGTGGTGAAGGCGGCACCGAATGTGACGGAACGGCTCAAGGGCCCGGCCGGAGTTTCCGGCCCGGCCCATCCGCCGGCTCCGCAGCAGGTCACGGCACCCGTGCTCTGACCGGGAGTTGTGGAGATTTGTCGATTCAGAAACGGGGAAACGGGGGTGGTGCGGGGGTGGCTGGAGGGGCGGCGATAACGATTCCGAGTCGGAATGGTTGTCTGACGGTATGACGGGGGACTGGGCTGTGCCGCCGTCTCTAGGATTTCCGCGTATCACGGGGCACTTGAGTCTGCAGGCGAGGCACTCCCCCCACGCGTCACACGCGAATAGGTCTCGCCCGGAGGGGAATTCTGTGTTTGCCAAGTTTTCTGCGTCGGTTGTACGCAGGCGGGGCACTGCTCGTCGACTTGCTGCCGCGGCCTTGATGGCAGGCCTCGTCGCGACGGGCTCGATAGTCGGCGCGGGCGTGGCCGCCGCCGACGACGACGTTCAGCACCAGGGTGGCGCGGTCGCGACTCTCGACGGGCTCAAGACCTTTGACCGGGCTGTGCTCCGCACGAACGGCAAGAGCCACGAAATACCTGCCGGTGTGTTCGAGATGACCGTCGATGGGGGCGGGCGGCTGAAGACGTACTGCATCGACATCCACAACCCGACGCAGGACCAGGCGAAGTACCTGGAGACCCCCTGGAACCAGACGTCGCTCGGGGGCAACAAGAACGCGGGCAAGATCCGCTGGATCCTGCAGCACTCCTACCCGCAGGTCGACGACCTGGCCGCGCTGGCCAAGGCCGCGGGCGCCGGGCCGCTCTCCGAGAAGACCGCGGCGGCCGGCACCCAGGTGGCCATCTGGCGCTACTCCGACAACGCGGACGTCGACGCCCTGGACCCGGCGGCGGAGAAGCTCGCGGACTGGCTGCAGAAGGAGGCCCAGGACGTCGCCGAGCCCAAGGCCTCGCTCAGCCTCGAGCCGAACGCGGTCTCCGGCAAGGCGGGCGGCCGCCTCGGCCCGGTCACCGTCCGCACGGACGCGAGCCAGGTCACCGTGGCCCCGCCGGCGGATGCGGCAGCGAGCGGGATCAAGATCACCGACGCGAAGGGCAAGCCCCTCACCGCCGTCGTCAACGGCGCGCAGCTGTACTTCGACATCCCGGCCGGCGCCGCGGACGGATCGGCCACGCTGACCGCGCAGGCGACCACCTCTGTGCCGGTGGGCCGGGCGTTCGCCGGCGTGACCAAGAGCCAGACCCAGATCCTGGCGGGCTCCAGCGAGTCCACCGTCTCGGCGAGCGCCACGGCCACCTGGGCGCAGACGGGCGCGATACCGGCGCTCTCCGCGAAGAAAAACTGCGCCAAGGGCGGCGTCGACATCACCGCAGAGAACAAGGGCGACGCCCCGTTCACCTTCGAGCTCATCGGCTTCAACCACACGATCCCGGCGGGCGCGTCGAGGACCGTGACCATCCCGGTCGCCGAGGACCAGGCGTACGACTTCACCATCACCGGACCGGGCGGCTTCACGAAGACCTTCAAGGGTGTCCTGGACTGCAAGACGACCGGCAGCCCCGGCCCGGACACGGACACTCCGACCTCTCAGCCCAGCCCGGCCTCGGTCGGCGGCGTCTCGTCGGGCCTCGAGGGCGACCTCGCCGCGACCGGCAGCTCCAGCGCCACCCCGATGATCGCGGGCATCGCGATCACCCTGGTCGTGATCGGCGGCGGCGCGGTCTTCTTCCTCCGTAAGAAGAAGGCCTCCACCGAGGAGTGAGCACGCAGGAGCAGGAGCAGGAGCACGAAGACGCAGGAGTGCGCGCACAGGAGTGAGCACTCCTGAGCGCACGGTGACGCTGCGCCGACGACGGCCCCGGGACGCGGAACGGACCGGGGCCGCCGCCGTACCGGGCAGGTTCCGGGTCCTGGGCGCGGTCGAGGCCCCCGGCCGTCGAAGTACCGGTTTCCATCGGGGGATGGACGTACGGCAAGATGGGGTGTTACTTGCCGATCTAGGGCATGAAACAGCCCCTCACCAGCGGGTTTCCCGTCGACGAGGGGCCGTGTCAGGCAGCTTGGGCCGTCTCTGGGCCGTCGTGGGCGAAGTCGGTGGCCGGAACGATGAACAGCAGCTTCGGCATCAACCGGTGTTCGCCGCCTTGAGCGGGGTGGCTATCCCAAGCTCAGAGCCGCGGTTCGAGCCCTTTCACTCGCTCGATCTGGATAGAGTCCCAAGATTGCAGCCCAGGGGAGCTCTCGATCTGGCGGACCCGCTGCGCCGACCTCACGCCCGCCAACCGGTGGATCTCCATGGCGAGTCGCGGATCCGCCCTCCGGGCGGCTGGGACGATTCGGCCATGGCACCCAGGACAGGCACTGCTCCGAGTTCGGCAACGGCGCGACTCGTCCTGTTCACGCTTGCTGCCGGTCAGTTCCTGATGGCGCTCGACAGCTCTGTCATGAACGTCTCGATCGCGACCGTGGCCGAAGACGTGGGCACGGACGTGAGCGGCATCCAAGGAGCCATCACGGCGTACACCCTCGTGATGGCGGTGCTCATGATCCCCGGAGGCAAGGTCGGGGCGCTGATCGGACGCAAACGCACGTTCATGATCGGTTGCTGCATCTACGGCAGCGGATCCCTCATGACGGCGCTCGCGCCCAACCTGCCCGTGCTGCTGCTCGGCTGGTCGTTCCTCGAGGGCACCGGAGCGGCGCTCATCCTCCCCGCGATCGTGGCGCTCGTGGCCGACAACTTCGCCACGGAACGTCGTCCCGCGGCCTACGGACTCATCGCGGCATCAGCGGCCGTGGCGATCGCGCTCGGGCCGCTCATCGGGGGTATCGCCACGACGTACTTCTCGTGGCGGTGGGTCTTCGCCGGGGAGGTCCTGGTGGTCCTCGGCATCCTGGTGCTGGCCCGTCGCTTCACTGACGCCGTGAGCGACGAACGTCCGCGCATCGATCTCGTCGGCGCCGTCCTCTCCGCGCTCGGGCTCGGGTTGTTCGTCTACGGCGTGCTCCGCTCGGACGAGTGGGGCTGGTTCAGGCCGAAGCCCGACGCACCTTCGTGGCTCGGGGTCTCCCTGGTCGTGTGGTTGATGCTGGCGGGGGTGCTTCTGGTCTGGCTCTTCCTCCGCTGGGAGGCCCGACTGGTGGAGCGGCGCAGGGAGCCGCTCATCGACCCGGCCATGCTGGAGAACAAACAGCTCACCGGCGGGCTGACGATGTTCTTCTTCCAGTACCTCGTGCAGATGGGAGTGTTCTTCGTCGTACCGCTCTACCTGTCGGTCGCCCTGGGCCTGTCCGCGCTCAAGACCGGCGTCCGCCTCCTGCCGCTCTCGATCACGCTGCTGGCTGCCGCGGTCCTGATCCCGCGCTTCCTCCCCGACGTCTCGCCGCGGCGCGTGGTGCGGCTCGGGGTTCTCGCGCTGCTCGCGGGCGCGATCGCCCTGATGGCCGCGCTCGATGCGGACGCCGGCGCGGAAATCGTCACCGTCCCGCTCCTGTTGATCGGGCTCGGCATGGGAGCGCTGGCGTCCCAGCTCGGGTCGGTCACCGTGTCCGCAGTGCCGGAACGACAGAGCGGAGAGGTCGGCGGCGTCCAGAACGCCGTCACCAACCTCGGCGCCTCGATCGGGACCGCACTCGCCGGGTCGATCATGATCGCCGCGCTCACGTCTTCGTTCCTGACCAGCGTCGAGCAGAATCCAGCGGTCCCGGCCGACGTCAAGAGCCAGGCGACCGCTGAGCTCCAAAGCGGTGCACCCTTCCTGTCGGACGCCCAGCTCGAGACCGCCCTCGAAGAGGCCGGCGCCAGCACGGAGTTGACTCAGGCGACGCTCGACGCGAACGCCGAGGCGAGACTCGACGGCCTGCGCGCCGCACTCGCCATCCTTGCCCTCGCCGCTCTCCTCGCGATGTTCTTCACCCACCGGATCCCGACGTCCCAACCACGGTCAACGGAGCCATAGCCGCTGACGGTGGCCCCGAACGAACGCAGAAAGCTGTGCTCAACCACCCTGCTGCACAGCAGCGGAGTGCAACCCCACAGTGACGGTAGTCGGGGGCATCATGGCGGTGACATCCGGAGTGGCGGCCTCACTTCAGCCTCTCTTTGGCAACGGCTGGTAGCAGGAGCACCTGACATCCACCGCTGACATCAACGACGGTGGGCACCAGCGGACCGCGGCGTCCCTACCCAGCATCAGTGCGCCGACCGGCTCCGTCGTCAAGGCCTCCCGATCGAACCTACAAAGCAGGTGTCAGCGGTCCTGCACGTCACCGAGGATGGGGCCATGAGCGACGACCCGGTGGAGTTCCTGCGTGCACGGCTGGACGAGGAGGCCACGCTTGCCTGCCGATGCGACGGCGACGACTGCGGACAGTGGATGGCCCAAGGTGACACCGTGGACTTCTGTCAGATGGACCTGTCCGGGTTCCATCCCGCCATTGCCCAACACGTGGCTCTCCACGATCCCGCCCGAGTCCTCCGCGAGGTTGAAGCCAAGCGCCGTGTCCTGGCCCGACACACGCTCAGCGCCGGCAGCAGCGACCCAGAGCTGCCCTGGGACAACCGCAACGACTGCCAGTACGACGGCGACGACTGGCCCTGTCCCGACCTCTTGGACTTGACCCTTCCCTACGCCGACCACCCGGACTACCGCAAGGAGTGGCAGCCGCACCAGATACGCACCAGCTAGGACAGTGCCCAGCGGTTAACCACGGACAAAACGGCAGGCCACCCTGCACTCGGATGGAAACGTTGCCGCAGTTCAGCGGCCTTTCGCCCCAAGGTCACCCGTGATGCCCAAGCTCAGAGCCGGGTTCGATTCCCGTCACCCGCTCCATACGAAAGCCCCAGGCGAGCGGCCCGGGGCTTTGTCGTTGTCTAGACCGTCTAAGCGTCTCGTGCCCGCCGTGTGAAGTCGCAGGCGAGGGGGTGCGTGATCCGCAAGAATCCTCAGTAGGAGGACACTGGGCGTATGGCCCTACCCAAAACGCACCTTTGCTCGGCCTGCTCGGACGGTGCCGCGCAGGAAACAGTCCTTCACCAAGACCTCGTCGTCGGCGCACCGCTGTCTATGGAGGATCTCACCGACGCGCAGCGCCTCGACCGGTTCGCCCGCAAGTATGCCCACGACGGTTGCCAGGTCAGTGAAGTCCGGCGGGTCCCGCACGACAGCTTGAGCGGCTACGCCTGGTCCGTCCGCTTCACTGAGAACCAACCGCTTGAGTGACCGCCGGGCCGTCGCCTTTTGTCCGGGCTCTCGGCTGCTGGGTCAGCTGGTTCCCGGGCCGTCCCTGGGCCGTGCGAGGCCGCTCGGCAGCGACCGATGGCGACAATCAGTGACAGATCAGCCACGGCCGCGGTCAACGAACGTCCAGGTCACGGACGCCCTGAAGTACTGGTTTCCTTCGCGGGGTGGCGGTCAGGCAAGATGGGGTGTATCTCTGCCCACCCACTTCTTGCCGGACGGTTTCTCTTGGCTGAGTACATCTACACGATGCGCAAGACGCGCAAGGCGCACGGCGACAAGGTCATCCTCGATGACGTGACGCTGAGCTTCCTGCCCGGTGCGAAGATCGGTGTGGTCGGCCCCAACGGCGCCGGTAAGTCCACCGTGCTGAAGATCATGGCCGGTCTGGAGCAGCCCTCCAACGGTGACGCCTTCCTCTCGCCGGGTTACACCGTCGGCATCCTGCTCCAGGAGCCGCCGCTCGACGAGTCCAAGACCGTGCTGGAGAACGTCGAGGACGGCGTCCGCGCGATCAAGGGCAAGCTCGACCGGTTCAACGAGATCGCCGAGCAGATGGCGACCGACTACACCGACGCGCTGATGGAGGAGATGGGCAAGCTCCAGGAGGAGCTCGACCACGCCAACGCCTGGGACCTCGACGCCCAGCTCGAGCAGGCCATGGACGCGCTCGGCTGCCCGCCCGGAGACTGGGCCGTCACCACCCTCTCCGGTGGTGAGAAGCGCCGCGTCGCCCTGTGCAAGCTGCTGCTCGAGGCCCCCGACCTGCTGCTCCTCGACGAGCCCACCAACCACCTGGACGCCGAGTCCGTGCAGTGGCTGGAGGCGCACCTCGCCAAGTACCCCGGCACCGTCGTCGCCATCACCCACGACCGGTACTTCCTCGACAACGTCGCCGAGTGGATCCTCGAGCTCGACCGCGGCCGCGCCCACCCGTACGAGGGCAACTACTCCACCTACCTGGAGAACAAGGCCTCCCGTCTCAAGGTCGAGGGTGCGAAGGACGCCAAGCGTCAGAAGCGTCTGAAGGAAGAGCTCGAGTGGGTCCGCTCCAACGCGAAGGGGCGGCAGGCCAAGTCGAAGGCCCGTCTTGCCCGTTACGAGGAGATGGCCGCCGAGGCCGACAAGATGCGGAAGCTGGACTTCGAGGAGATCCAGATCCCGCCGGGCCCGCGGCTCGGCAGCGTCGTCGTCGAGGTGGAGAACCTCTCCAAGGCTTTCGGCGACAAGGTCCTCATCGACGACCTGAGCTTCACGCTGCCGCGCAACGGCATCGTCGGCGTCATCGGGCCGAACGGCGCGGGCAAGACCACGCTGTTCAAGATGATCCAGGGCCTCGAGGACCCGGACTCCGGCGAGATCAAGGTCGGCGAGACCGTCAAGATCTCCTACGTCGACCAGAGCCGCGCCAACATCGACCCGAAGAAGACCCTGTGGGCCGTGGTCTCCGACGAGCTCGACTACATCAACGTCGGCCAGGTCGAGATGCCGTCCCGTGCCTATGTCTCGGCGTTCGGCTTCAAGGGCCCGGACCAGCAGAAGCCCGCGGGTGTGCTCTCCGGCGGTGAGCGCAACCGGCTGAACCTCGCGCTCACCCTCAAGCAGGGCGGCAACCTCCTGCTCCTCGACGAGCCGACCAACGACCTCGACGTCGAGACGCTCTCCTCGCTGGAGAACGCGCTGCTCGAGTTCCCCGGTGCGGCTGTGGTCGTCTCCCACGACCGGTGGTTCCTGGACAGGGTCGCGACGCACATCCTCGCGTACGAGGGTGAGTCCAAGTGGTTCTGGTTCGAGGGCAACTTCGAGTCGTACGAGAAGAACAAGGTCGAGCGCCTCGGCCCGGACGCGGCCCGTCCGCACCGTGCCACGTACAAGAAGCTGACCCGGGGCTGAGGTTCAGCTATGGCCCGGCACATCTACCGCTGTCCCCTTCGCTGGTCGGACATGGACGCCTTCGGGCATGTCAACAACGTCGTCTTCCTGCGGTATCTGGAAGAGGCGCGCATTGACTTCATGTTCCGGCTGGCGCCCGGGGACGGTTCGCCGTCGTTCTCCGGCGGGTCCGTCGTGGCGCGCCACGAGATCGAGTACAAGCGGCCGCTGGTCCACCGGCACGAGCCGGTGATCATCGAGTCGTGGGTGACGAAGATCGGCGCGGCGTCGCTGACCATCGCGTACGAGGTCAAGGACGCGGAGGGGCCCTCGCTGGTCTATGTGAGGGCCGCGACCGTCGTCGTGCCCTACGACCTCGCCGCAGAGCGTCCGCGCCGGATCAGCGCGGAGGAGAAGTCCTTCCTCCTGAAGTATCTGGACGACGGCACGGAAGGCGACCCGGACTCCGACGACGACGCCGACGCCGACCGCGACTCCGACGAGGACGCGCTGGCGGCATGAGCGTGCCCGTGCAGAGTCTGCACTTCGCCGACGCGAGGGAGGCGGAGGATCTCTCCGCCTTCCTCGCCCGGCTGATCCACTACGACCGCGCCGCCGCCGTCCGCCTTCAGGCCGGCGGTGCCGCGCTCGCTGTTTTCGGGCGTCCGCCGTCGTTCGAGGTGCTCGCGATCCGTACGGCACGGCTCAGCGACCGCGTCGAGCTGGATGCCACCGTCTCCGCGGGTGAGCTGCTCGAATGCATCGGCGGCGCGGAGTTCACGGTGCCCGCGCCGGTCACCGGTCCTCCGTGGGCCGGCGTGCTGCCGCCGCGCGGGGGCTGGCGGGAGCTGTCCGGGCTCCCGGAGGTGACCGCGATGCGCGCCGCGGTTGCCGCGGCCGTCACCGAGTTCCGTACCCGCGACGAGCAGTTGCCCGCCGCGCACCGCACCCGGGCCGAACGGGACCGCATCGGACGCGAGATCTGGTCGCGCACGGTGGGCGGCACACCGCTTCCGCTGCGGGCCGTACACGCCGCGCAGTCGCTCGGCTTTCTGCGCCCGGGAGTCCCGGTGGCACTGCTGTCCACCGGCGGGTGGCTCAGACTCCGTACACCCTTCGGGTCGATCGCCGTACGGACCAATGGTCTGGGCGGCCTGAGCGTCATCCCCACCCGAACCGGTTAACCTGCGCCCACCGCGTACGGGCTGCGCACCGTCACCCTGCGCGAGTGGCTCGGCTACGCCTGGGTGTGCCTGGCCGACGAACCGCCGTCCTTCGAGGAGACCGTGCTCGGCGCGGCCGTCGAACGGCTCAGCGAGGCCGCCGCCATCGAGCGCTACCGCACCGAAAGTCTCGCACTCGGCCGACGCATCAGCCACGACGTGAAGGCCAACTGGAGCTGATCGTCGAGAACTTCATGGAGTGCTGTCACTGCGCCACGATCCACCCCGAACTGACCTATGTGCTCCCGGAGTTAGCGCGCGGTTACGCCGCCCAGTAATACGTCGGACACGGCGCGTCCTTCGCCGACGGCGCGCAGGGGTTCACCATCGACGGCAGCGCGGGCGCGCCGGAGGTCGTCGAGTCCGGCGCGGACATCTCGCGGTCCGTGGAGCTGTTCCACCGGGTCAAAGTGCAGGACTTCGAGGCCTGCGAGCGCACCCAGCCCGCGATGGACTCGCGCGCCTACCGGACCGGAGGAGTGCTGGTGCCCAGCTAGGGAGGGCGGCCGGTCGGGCGGCTAGTCCGCGGTGTTGACCATGGAGGCGGCGGCGTACGTGAGGTAGTCCCACAGCTGCCGCTCCAGGTCGGGCGCGAGCTCCAGCTCCTCGACGGCCGTGCGCATGTGCGTCAGCCAGGCGTCGTGCGCGGCCCGGTCGACGGTGAACGGCGCGTGGCGCATCCGCAGCCGGGGGTGACCGCGGTTGTCGCTGTAGGTGCGCGGACCGCCCCAGTACTGGATCAGGAACAGCGTGAGTCGCTCCTCGGCCGGGCCGAGATCCTCCTCCGGGTACATCGGCCGCAGCAGCGGGTCCTCGGCAACGCCCTGGTAGAAGCGGTGGACGAGCCGACGGAAGGTCTCCTCGCCGCCGACCTGCTCGTAGAAGGTCTGCTCTTGGAGGGTGCCGCGCGGAATCTCTTTCACCTCTCCATCGTCTCAGACGCGGCGGAGGAGGTCCCAGGTCCTAGGTCCTGTCCGGAACCGCCCGGATTGGGCCTCAACCATGCCCGATCGGGTGCTCGCCTACACGGCGGCCGCGCAGGACAGTGGATGCATGAGTGCGCAACTGGAACGGTTCGCCGACCCCGCCGCCGAGGCGCGACGGTCGCTGGTGCGGCTGATCGTCGCCGAGGGCGGGCTGACCGATCCGGCCTGGCGGGCGGCGTTCGAAGCCGTGCCGCGGCATCTGTTCGTGCCGTACTACTTCGTGAGCCGGTCCGGCGGCTTCGAGCGGCTGTGGTGCGAGGACCCCGATCCCGTACGGCGTGAACGGTGGTTGCGCGGGGCGTACTACGACGGCGCGCTCGCCACCAGGGTGCGCGACGGCGAATTGATCTCGTCCAGCAGCCAGCCCTCGCTGATGGCCCGGATGCTTCAGGAACTGGACGTACAGGACGGGCACGCGGTCCTCGAGATCGGCGCGGGCAGCGGCTACAACGCGGCGCTGCTCGCGCACCGCCTCGGAGATCACCTGGTGACCACCGTCGACGTGGACCCGGAGATCACCGACTCGGCGCGCGTGCATCTGGCGGCCGCGGGCCACCGCCCGACCGTGATCACCGGCGACGGCGCGCGCGGCTGCCTCGAACGCGCACCCTTCGACCGGATCATCGCGACCTGCACGCTGCCGTCCGTGCCGTTCGACTGGCTGGCGCAGTGCAGGCCGGACGCGCGGATCCTGGCCCCGCTCTCCACCGGGCTGATCGCGCTGCGGGTACGCGAGGACAGTCACGGCCGCAGCGCGGAGGGGCATTTTCTGCGGACGTCCGCGTATTTCGTGCCGTTGCGCGGTGGCGACGCCGCGCCGGAGGGGCATATCGGCGGGCTGCCGAGGCGCGTGATCGAGAACGACCTGTTCCGCTTTCTGCTGACCCTGACCGCGGGCAGCCTCGATCCGCACGAGGCCATGTCGCTGTGGGAGCGCGAGCGACGCCCGCAGCGCGACCGATTCGGGATCACGGTCAGCGGGCGTCACCAGTGGGCCTGGCTGGACCACCCGGAGGGTCCCTACGCCTGGCCGCTCGGCCGCTCGGCCGGCTAGGGCCTGTCCTTTGGATCAGGCGGATCAGGCCCCAGCGGTTGTGCCGGGCGGGCCGGGCCGGGGCGGGTCAGCCGCGCCGGATGGTGATCGTCGTCCAGGCCCCGACATGCACCCGGTCGCCGTCGTTCAGCGGGATCGGGACATACGGCTGGATCGGGTCCTCCGCGCCGTTGACCGTGGTGCCGTTCGTGGAGTTCTGGTCGACGACCGCCCATGAGCCGTCGGGCTGCTGCACCAGCACGGCGTGCTGGTGCGAGACGCCCGGGTCCTCCGGCGGCACGGACAGGTCGATGTCCGGGGACTCGCCGGTGGAGTGGCGGCGGCGGCCGATGCTGATCTGGTTGCCGACGAGCGGAAGATGCTGCTCGGGGGAGTAGGCGGGCAGATTGAGACCGCTGGCGTCCGGGCCGCTGCGCTGCATCATCGCTAGGAAGTACTCGCGGTCGGGCGCGATGACGGCGGTCCAGCTCTGGGGCGCCTGCTGGTACTGAGGCTGCTGGGGTTGCTGCTGCTGCTGCTGCTGTTGCGGCGGGCCGGGCTGCTGGGCGTACTGCGGCGGCATCGACTGCTGTTGCTGGAACTGTTGTTGCTGGAACTGCTGCTGTTGCTGTGGCTGCTGCGGCGCCTGCGGTTGCTGCGGCGCCTGCGGCTGTGCGGGCGGTGACAGCATCCAGTCGTCACCGCCGCCCGTGTGCTGCGGCTGAGCGGGCGCGGGCGGCGCCGACTGCTGCTGCTGGTACGGCGGCGGAGGAGGCGGACCCTGCTGGCCCGGACCCTGCTGGCCCGGACCCTGATGGGCGGGACCCTGCTGGAAGGCGGGCGGGTGCGGGGGTCCCGGCTGCTGCTGGAACGGGCTCAAGGGCTCCGCGGGCCGGTTCATCTGCGAGGGCCGCGAGCCCTGGTAGTCGTACGGATCATGCTGCTGAGGAGCCGGCTGCTGCGGCGCCTGCTGCTGCGGAAACGGCGCGGGCGGCGGCGCGGGCTGGGACGGCTGGGAGGTGAAGCCCGGCGGGAGGTTCAGCCCCGAGGACTGCTGCGGAGGCGGAGCCACCGGCGTGTAGGACGTCGCCGTGTGCGTCAGGAAGTTGTACCGGCACTCCTCGCAGAACGGGGCCATGGCCTCGCGCGGGGTGCGGCACTGCGGGCAGAGCTCGGCCTGGGCCGTGGCGTTCGGGTCGCCGGGGCCGGGATAGCCGTAGGCGGGCGGCGGGGGAGGCGGCGGCGGGACGGCCCCCGCAGGAGCGCCAGGACCGGCCATGCGGTGGCCACAGACCTCGCACCAGTCGTCGGAACCCGACTGGTGTCCGTTCGGGCAGGTCGGCATGTCGGCGCTTCCCCCTCTCCTCGTCCGGCCCGAGGGCCGTATTCACTCGGTATTGCTTCGGTACTGCTCGGTGTTCCTCGCCGGTTCAGCCGGCTACTTCTTCACACGAACCGTCTTCGTGGAGCGCGTTTCGAGGGTCATCTCGTCGGCCTCCGCGACCTTCGCCTTCAGTCGCACAGTACCCGTCGCCGCATCGACCCCGTCCACCACCTTCGAAAGCAGTTTCGCAGTGTCTTCGTTCCCGGACGCCGCCGCGAGCTGCACCGCACGTCCCAGTTTGGCCGTCGCACCGTCGAAGTTGCCCGACTTGCGGTCGTCCAGACCCTGTTGGATGACTTGTGCCAGTTCCGCCTGACCTGTGTAGTGCGCGACCTGAGGATTGATCGAGGTGGACGCGACCATGTCGTCAGTCCACACCGCCCGGATCAGGCCCTGCGACAGCACCTGCGGAGCGCCTCCGTCCGCCGCCGGAATGATCAGCGAGGCGCGGGCCGCCAGCATTTCCTGGCCGATCCCGGCCTCCGGCACCTGCACGCACACGTGGTAGTCGCGGGACTCGTCGCCCCAGGAGCCCGTCGGATAGTCACCGGCCCGCGGCCCCGCCTCCGTGCGCCGGCCGGTCAGCTCCTCGACGGTCGGGGCCACTTGCTTGACGAACTTGATCTCCACGCCGACGGGCGTCCACAGCCGCAGCGCCACGTCCGCGACCTCCTTGCCCATCGCGTTCTCCATCATCCCGGTGAAGTCGGCGGCCAGCTCGGAGGGGTTGGCGACGATGTCCGCGGTGCCGAGCAGTGCGGAGGCGATGCCGGTGACCTCCTTCACCTCCCAGTCGGTGCCGACGCCGCGGGCATCACAGGTGAAGCGGCTCGCGCCGGTGTCGAGTGCGGCCTTCAGGTCCTCCGGCGACTCGTGCTCATTGCGTCCGTCGGTCAGCAGGATGCCGTGCCGGATGCCGCTCTCGGAGGTGGCCAGCAGCCGGTCGGCGAGACGCAGCCAGGTGCCGATGGCGGTGCCGCCGCCCGCGCTGAGCCGCCGCAGGGAGTCCTTGGCCTGGGCGCGGGTGGACGCGTCGGCGACCGCGAGCCGGCCGCCTCCGGGGAAGACGTCGTTCGCCAGATGCGTACCGGAGATCACGGCGAACTCCACGCCGTCGCGCAGGACATCGATCGCGGCGGCCGTGGCGTCCCGGGCATTGCGCATCTTGGTCGGCGGATAGTCCATCGAGCCGGAACAGTCGACCATGATCACCACGGCGGCGGTCGGCGGCTGTCCGGGTATGGCGGACGGAGACGGCGAGGCGCTGGTGAGCGGAGCGCCCCCGCTGGTGCCGCCTCCGGTGGAGGTGACGGTGACGATCGCGTTGACCTCGCGACCGCCCTCCGGCAGATATTCGTTCTGGTACACCTCGACGGAGAACTGCGGCACCTGTGACTTGGAGAAAACGGCCATTGATCGGCTCCTTGAGGGCTCCACTCGGGAGAATCGGTAAGAAGTCACGGAGGAACTGAGGAACTGAGGAACTGAGGAAGAGGTCCGACGACTGATCGGACAAATCGGGGCTCAAGCCTTGTTGTAGGCCGATCCTGCCCCTTGTTGCGGCACGGCGAACGGCAGGATGGCCACTGTTACGTTGTCGTGGCCCCCGCCGTCGAGCGCGTGCCCGACCAGAACCTGCGCGCTGTGCAGCGGCCGGCCCGCCGCGTCGGCCGGGATCGCCCTGGCCATCTCGTCGGCGGCCTCCGCGTAGTTCCACAGGCCGTCCGTGCAGACCACGACCACGCCGGAACGGTCCGGCTTGAAGGACGCGGTGTGCGGCTCCAGTTCGTACGCGTCGGCTCCAAGCCAGCCCGTGATGGCGTGGGCGCGCTCGTCGGCGTACGCCTCCTGCTCGTTCATCAGGCCGGCCGCGACCATCTGGGCGGCCCAGGAGTCGTCCTCGGTGAGCCGCGCGGCCGGGCCGCTGCGGTCGTCGGGCACCCAGTACGCACGGCTGTCGCCGACCCAGCCGACGACCAGCAGGCCGGCGGCGGACACCGCGCCCACGATCGTGCACGCGGGCGCGTTCTGATGGCGGTGCGGGTCGTGCTCCATCGCCTCGCTCTGGGCGGCTTCCGCGGCAAGGGAGTTGACCGCCTCGGATGCGGCGACGATCGCCTCGTGCATGGCCTGCTGCGGGTGTGTGCCGCGGGGCAGCGTCTCGAGGAGCAGCTCGTTGGCGGCGCTGGCGGCGGCCTCAGACGCCTCGTCGGGACGGGTCGCCGAGGAGACTCCGTCGCAGACGATGGCGACGACCGCGGGTGAGCCGTCGGGCAGAGCGGTGGAGGAGACCGCGAACGAGTCCTCGTTACGGTGGTGCCGCAGCCCACGGTCGCTGACCGCGGCGACGGACCCGAGCTCCAGCTCCATGTGATCGCGCTCGCGGGGCTGGGCGTGCCCGCAGTTCTCGCAGTATCCGTCGGTGTCGACATGCCCGGCGCGGCAGGCGACACAGAGCTTGGCCCCGGCGGCCGCACCGGACCCGTCCGTGCGCGGATCGGCGGAGGCGGGCTCCACGGCGCGGGGGTCGGCGGCGACGGCGGAGCCTGCGGCGGGCGCGGCCAGCTCGAAGTCCCCGGAGGGGCCCGGGGATCCGGCCGGGGCGTTGGGCGACACATCGTGTTCCGGGCCGTCGAAGCGGACCGCCGACGTCGACAGCCGGCCGCCGCCCGAGTCGGTGCCCGGCAGGTCGCCGGGCAGATGGAGCGGGGCAGGCCTGCCCGCCGTGTCCGTGCCCGTCGCCGTCGGCCAGTCGACCGATGTGCCGATCGCGATCGTGGGGTGGTCGTCCGGCGGCGTGGGTGCGGCCGAGAGGTCGTACCCACAGGCGCCGCAGAAGAGGTCACCCGTCTCCAGCGGCTCCGCGCAGCTGGGGCATGCCGATCCGGCGGCCGGTTCGTGCATCTGCGACGACATCAATCACACCCACGTCCGGGGGCGGAAGCGGTTGGCCCGCTCCACCAGGTCGATCCGCTCCTCGCCGCGCTGGGCGAGCCGGGCGAGCACCCGGTAGGAGCGTTCCAGCCCGAAGCGCAGGCCGCGCTCGTCCAGCTCGCTGCCGAGCAGCACGGCCGACGCGGCAGGCGCGGCCGGAACGGACGGCGGGGCTCCGGGACTACCGGAGAGTACCCAGTCCAGCGCCGTCCCGAGTACTTCTGTGGACAACTGCTCCCGGCGCACGGGGTCCAGACCGAACTCCTTCAACGCGTCCACCTGCGCCGCTGCCGCCGACAGATCGCCCAGCAGCGCATCCTGCGCGGCGCGTCGCCGCAGCCTCGCCCGCACGGCGGCGACCCGGGCGGCCGTGTAGTGGATCGACGCCTCCGGCACCGACTCCAGCGTCCGTACGGCTCCGGTGCGGTCGCCCGCCGCGAGCTGCACCCGGGCAAGGCCGAACGCGGCGCTGACGAAGCTCGGGTCGGTCGTCCACACCAGGCGGTAGTACTCCGCGGCGTTGTCCAACTGGCCGAGGACCTCGGCGCAGACGCCCAGCGCCAGCTTGGGCGCGGGCTCGCCCGGGAACGCGTCGTAGATCGCGTCGAAGGAGAGCGCCGCCACCTCGCGGTCGCCGGTCACCAGTGAGGTCAGGCCGCGGTACCAGACCACCCGCCAGTCGTCGGGGTGCCGGCTCTCCAGCGTCTCCAGCGCCCTGACCGCGGAGTCCAGTTCGCCCATCTCCAGCCGGGCCCGCAGCTCGCGCAGCCGGGTTTCCGGCGACGGCGAGGACGCGGAGTGCAGTGCGGCGATGAGCTCGGCGGGCGCGGAGGCCATCAGCCCGGCGAGGAAGCCCGCGTTCGGGTCGTTCGGGTCGACGCGCGGCACGGGCAGCGCGAGCGAGGTCGCGCGGGTGTCGAGCGCGGCGAGATGGGGTGCGAGCGGGTGGGCATGGCCGGCTCCGCCGCCCACGATCCCGGCGACTGCCGCGCCCGGCACGCCCTCGCCCGCACGCGCTCCCGGCACCAGCGCGGTGCCCGGCACCAGCGCGGCTCCCGGAACCAGCACGGCGGCCGGCACGCCCGCACCGTTGCGCGGACTCGGCACACGTCCGCCGAGCACCGACACATCGCCCGTCAGCTCCGCGAACAACTGCGTGTCCGTGACCCGCAGTTCGGTCCCGAAGAGTGTGGACAGCGACGGCCTCGGGCGGCCCGTCTGAATCGCCACGACCTCCCGCAGCACGCCCGTCAGCTGCTCCGCCATCTCCTGCGCCGAGGCGAACCGCCGCGCCGGATCCGGGTCCGTGGCGCGCACCAGCAGCCGGTAGAACGACTCGTACGTCGTGAAGACCTTGATGTGCTCCGGGTCCGGCAGCGAGTCCACGAACACATTCGTGTAGCCCTGGAAGTCGAACGTCAGCACCGCCAGCGTCCGCGCGACCGTGTAGAGGTCCGAGGCCACCGACGGGCCGGCCTCCGCGACCTCCGGGGCCTGGTAGCCGACCGTGCCGTAGATCGCCGACTCGTCGTCGTCCATCCTGCGGACCGCGCCCATGTCGATGAGCTTGAGCTGGTCCTGCTGCTGGATGGCGTTGTCGACCTTGAAGTCGCAGTACAGCAGGTTTCTGCTGTGCAGATGGCCGAGCGCCTCCAGCGCCTCGATGCCGTACGCGCAGGCCTGTTCCACCGGCAGCGGGTCCCGCTTGCCCGCGGGATCGCGCCGCTCGTTCGCGATCTCCTTGAGCGACTTGCCGCCGACGTACTCCATGACGATGTAGCCGTCGAGGGAGCCGGTCCGCTGGTCGAGGTGTTCCACGAAGTTGTAGATGCGGACGATGTTCGAGTGCTCGATCTCGGCGAGGAAGCGGCGCTCGGAGATCGCCGCGGCCATGGCGTCCTGGTCGCCGGTGTCCAGCAGACCCTTCAGCACCACCCAGCGGTCGGACACCGCACGGTCCACCGCCAGATAGACCCAGCCCAGTCCGCCGTGCGCCAGACAGCCGACGACCTCGTACTGCCCGTGCACGATGTCGCCCTCGGCGAGCTTGGGCACGAACGAGTACGGGTGGCCGCACTTGGTGCAGAAGCCTTCCGTACGCCCGGGCAGCTCGCCGCGCGAACGGCCCACCGGCGCACCGCAGTCGGAGCGCGAGCAGAACCGCTTGCGCTCGGGGACCTCGGGGTTCTCCATCACCGCGGTACGCGGTTCGGGACGCGGCACCTCAGGCACCGTCACCAGACCCGCACCGAGCCGGTTGCGGCCGGACGCGCCCGTGGACGCGCCGGAGCTGCGCACCGACACGGACCGGGTCGAGGTGCTGGATCCGGACAGCGAACGCGACAGCCGTCCGGAGACGGACCTGCGCGAGGTCGACGAACGCGAGGAGGCACGGGACGAGCGCGAACTGCTCCGCCCCGAACTGCTGCCCCGGCCGCCGGTGATGCCGGTCGGCGGTGAGGACACCATCCCGTTCGACGAGACGACGGGCGCGAGACCGCATGTGTCGCAGTACAGCTCGCCGCCGCCCATGTCCTCGTACGAGCCCTCACAGCCGGGCCGCTGACAGCTCTTGTTCCCGCTCACGAATCCCCCCTGCGGTCAGTGGGCCCGGACGGTCCGGACTCTCGGTTGGCCAGTGCTTCCGCCGCGGCCTGCTGGTAGCGCAGCACCGCGTTCTCGGCGACGCGCAGATCGCACGGCGCGCTCCACAGCATCCTTCGGGCCGCGTCGTACCGCTCGATCAGCAGCCGGTCCTCAGCCAGGCCGTGCCTGGCCATCTTCGCCTTGTACGCGTCCAGCCTGCCGCGCAGCTCGGCCCGGACCGCCAGCGGCGCGGTGACCGCCGTCAACGACTCGCGGGCGCGCAGCAGTTCGTCCTCGGCCTCCCGCTCCAGGGACTCCAGCAGCGGCGAAAGCCGGTGCCACTGGGAGTGCCTGCGGTACTCCGCGGCGGTGGCGAGCCGCTCCTGCAGCGCCGTCGGCGGGCCGCTGACCGCGGGCACCTCCGACGCGGCGATCTTCGCCAGCACCTCGCCGCGTGCCGAACGGGCCTCGGTCAGCGTGCGGTCGGCGCGGCTCAGCACATCCCGCAGCCGGATCAGCCGCTCCTCCGAGTCCTGCCGGACCCGCAGGACCGCCTCGATCTCGCCGCGAATGTCCTCCAGGGCGCGCGCGGCCCGGTCGTAGCGATCGGTGTCGGGACGGCCGCCGCCGGGCGCGGAACTCCCGGGCGCGGGACGCCAGAAGGCCAGCGGATCGGAGATCACCTGCGCGCGCAGCGTGGCCAGCTCGTGCGTGATGGACTCCAGCTCGTCGCCCGCCGGATGCTCACCGGGCCGTACGCCCACGGAGTGCGCGAGCGAACGGGTGCGCTGCAACTCGGCGGAGAGCAGATCTATCCGCGCGGGCAGCGCCGACCACACCGCGTCCGCCGTCACCACCATGTCCAGCGAGCCCGCGTACAGCTCGTTCATCCTGGCGACCAGCTCTTCGAGCGTGAACTGCTCGGACAGCTTGGCCGGTCCGGTGATCGACGGCGAGACCTGGGCCGTGGAGTTGGCCACGGTCACACTGCGGCCGCGCAGCCGCTCGGTCAGCTCCACCAGGTCCTCGCGGCTGGACCAGCGGCGGCGCGCGCGCACCTCGCGGATGTCGTTCAGCGCGGCGGAGTACGCGTCGAAGTACCCCCACAGCAGGCTGATCGCCTGCTCGGTGGAGGCCCAGCGGTCCTTGGTGACGCCGGTCAGCTCGGCGCCCTCCAGCAGTCTGCGGCCGGCGTGGTCCTGGAGGGCGAGCAACGAGGTCTCGATGGCTTCGTGCTCGGCGCCCAGTCGCGCCAGCGCACGGTCCACCTCGTCCCGGTCCATCGCCGGCCCATGGGGCCTCGCCCCGGGGCTCGGGAAGGGTCCCGCGACGCCCATCGATCACCTCTCCGCTCGTACTGGTACTGCCGGTCGGTCAACTCGCAGTGCAGGTGGGTCAGCCGGCCCGGTACTTCGGCGCCGGCGGCCCGGCTATCCCGGGCAGGTCGGCCGCCAGCCACTTGTTGTACGCCTGGGTCCAGGCGCTGCGGCGGTACTCCTCCAGGACCTTGTTCACCCGGCGCACCAGATCGTCCTTGCCGAGCTTGGTGGCCACGCCGTAGTACTCGGTGGTGAAGGGCTTGCCGCCTTTCAGTTCGATGGCTGGGTCCTGGGCCGCCTGGCCCGCGCCCAGCGCGTTGTCCGTGACGATCGCGTCGACCAGGCCCAACTGGAGCCGGACCAGACAGTCCAACTGGTTGGACACGGTGAGGATGTCCTCGTCCTGCGGCTGCCCGTCGTGCGCGTCCTTGAACTTGGCTCCGAAGGAGTTCTTCTCCAGTGCCTCGTACGCCGTCGAGCCCTCCGCCGAGCAGACCTTCTTCCCGGCGAGCGACGCGTTGTAGCCGGTGATGGGCGAGGCCTTCGAGGCGAGCACCTGCTGGCCGGACTGGAAGTACGCGGTGGAGAACGCGACCTGCTTGATCCGGGCGCAGTTGATCGTCATCGTGCGCACCACGATGTCGACCGTGCCGTTGTTCAGCGCCGGGATGCGCTGATTGGTGGGGATGGCGCGGAAGATGATGGCGTCGGGCTTGCCGAGGATGTCGGCGGCGATGGCGCGGGCCAGGTCGATGTCGAAGCCTTCGAGGCCACCGGTCGCCGGATTGCGGTAGCCCCAGCGGTAGCTGTTCTGGTCGACGCCGACGATCAGCTTGCCGCGCTGCTTGATCGCCGTGATGTTCGGCCCGTCCGCCGACGACACGGGCAGTGACGCCTCCGGGTCGGTGCAGTCGTCCGCCTTCGCGGGCGTCACCACGGACGCGGTCGCGCCCGACTGGCCGGAGCCGATGACGTCCGCGCCGCCGTGGGACAGCGGAAGCAGCGTGACGGCGGCGGTCAGCGCACAGGCGGCGGCCATGCCGGCGACTCCGCCCCAGCCGCGGAACCTGAACCTGGTCCTGAACCCGTCTCTGAGCCCGGTCCCGGTCCTCGTCCTTGTGTCCGTCATCGCGCCCCCTCTCACCGGTACTCCGAAAGCCTGCGGTTGACACCCAGGACGGCGCCCGCCGCACCCAGCACCGCCAGCACCGCCGCGCCGATCGGCAGCCCGCTCAGCGCGCCCCGTCCGTCCTCGGCGGCCTGCGTGAACTCGGTCTGCTCGTGCGCCAGCGCCTTCGCCAGCGCCGCGTCCACCTGGTCGAAGGTCTCGCCGGTGGAGTCCTTCGGACCGATGACCTTGGCCAGCGCGCCTTCGTAGTCACCGGACTTGTCGGTCGTGCTGGCGCTCTTGTGCCGGTTCTTCCACTCGGACACGCTCGTCGCGGCGGCCGCCACCGGATCGCGGCCCTCCTTGTCGTCGGCGAGCTTCTGCGCCGCGCTCAGCCCGTCGCCGAGCCGGTCCATGCCGGCGGTGTAGTCCGTCTCGTACTTGTCGCTCTTGCCGTCGGCCGTGAGGACGGCGCCGCGTGCGACAAGGGTGAGGTTCTCATTGGCGCGGGCCTTCAGGGAGTCGATCCGCGCGTCGTTGAGGATTTTGAGGGACTTCTGGCCGTGCACCCTCGCGTCGTTCAGCTCGGCGCGGGCCACCGAGTGACCGACGGCCAGCCACAGCAGGACGACGGTCGAGGCGGCGGTGGCCGCGAGCAGACCTTGGTTGAACACCCGGTTCGTACGCCGGTAGTTGCGCCGCTGGACCCAGACCAGGCCGGCCAGCACCACCACGCCGACCGCGAGCGAGAAGACCGGCCAGAAGCGGGCGTCGTCGTCGTCCTGGTCGAGCCGGGCCGTCTCCGCGTCGTACAGCTTCTGCGCCGCGGGCAGCAGCACCTTGGTCATCTTCTCGTTGGCGAAGCGCAGATACGCGCCGCCGAGCGGGAGGCCCTGGCGGTTGTTGGCCCTGGCCGTCTCGATCAGGCCCGCGTACACGGGAAGTTCCTCGTTCAGCGTCGCGATCTGGCGTCCGGACTCGCTCGAACTGTCGGTGTTCGTCGCGGCCTTGATCAGCAGACTGGAGGCGAGGGCGATGTCCTTCTGGTACCGCTCGCGGACCGCCACGGGTTCCTTCTCGGCCCCGGCGAGGAAACCGCTGGAGGCCGCCGTGTCCGCGTCGGCCAGCGAGCGGTAGACGGACGCGGCGTCCGCGCTCAGCGGCTGGCTGCGGCTCACCACGTCGTCGGCGGCGGCGGCCCGGTCGGAGATCTCGAAGGCGGTCACCGCGCCGAACGCGACCACCAGCGCGGCCAGTACGGCACCGATGATCTGCAGCCGTCCGGGTTCGGTCGTCGCGGCCGTCCGCAGCCGGTTCTTGGCCTCGGTCAGCGCGCCGCGGTGCGCGGTCGGCCCGCCCGGCGGCTGTGCGGGCGCAGGCACGGTCGGCGGAGCCGACCCGGGAACGGTCCCGGGTGCAGGAGCCTGCGGTGGCGCGGTGTGCGCACTCGGCGGGTATGTCACGTGACCTCCCCCTCGGTCGCTGACGTCGGCCCGCCCCCCGGCGGGTCGGGGGAAGTCCCCGATGAGCAGTATGGCCGCAGTGACTGACAATCACAGCATCATTGACTGGATCTTGTTCTCACCGCAGCAATTCAGCGTCCGTCTCCCCACCATGAATACGCTTCAGGACCTTGATCGGTTCCCTCGAGAGCCCTCGACGAGGAGCAGCCGCACCACGATCCGCGGTGCGGCTGCTCCTGGGACGCGGGGTGGCTGCGGCTGCTCTACGCGTAGTGCGCGCGCAGCTTCGCACGGGCCTCCGGCGGCGCCCCCGTGTGGTCGAGACCCAGCAGCGCCGCCCCCAGCACCGGCGGTGCCGTCACCACCTCGATCACCGCCTTGGGCGCCTTCGCGGCCAGCAGTTCGCCGATGTGCTCGTCCAGTTCGGGGTGCCGTGCCGCAAGCACGCTGCCGCCCAGCAGCACCGGCACCTCCTCGTCGAGCAGATCGAGCCGGGCCAGCGCCACCGTGGACATGGCGACGACCTCCTCGGCCAGCCGGTGCACCAGCGAGCGCGCCACCGGGTCGCCGTCGGCGCTGGTGGCGAAGAGGACCGGTGTCAGCTCGTGCTTGCGCGCACCGGGAATGTGGCCCAGATGCAGCGCCTCGATCAGCGCGTACATGGAGTCCAGGCCGAAGTGCGCGGGCAGCGTGGCGGCCAGCGCCGTCGCCCCGCCGCGCCCGTCCTCCGCGCGCGCCGCGAACCACAGCGCCTCCTCGGCGAGCCCGGAGCCGCCGCCCCAGTCGCCGGAGATCTTGCCGATCGCCGGGAAGCGGGCCGTACGGCCGTCCGGCAGCATGCCCACACAGTTGATGCCCGCGCCGCACACCACGGCCACGCCGCGCGGCTCGTCGACCCCGGCGCGCAGGATCGCGAAGGTGTCGTTGCGCACCTCCGTCGTACGCCCCCACGACCGGGCGTGCAGCGCGGCCGTCAACTCCCGCTCCTCCACCGGAAGATCGGCGTTGGCGAGACACGCCGACACATGGTCGACGCCGTCGATCGGACCTCCGTCGGCCCGCGCCTTCGCCATCGCCTCGCCGACCGTCGACGCGAGCACGTCGAGTGCCGCCCCGATGCCGACCTTCGGCGGCTGGAAGCCCGGCCCGCGAGCCGACACGAGCACGGACCCGTCGCCGCCGACAAAGGCCACGTCGGTCTTGCTGTTGCCCGCGTCGATGGCGAGAACTGCGGCATTCACGCCCACGCGAGATGCTCCTGGTTGTGTGCGATCAGCTTGTCCGTCAGCGCCTCGGCGTACTCGTACTGCCCGACCAGCGGATTTGCGAGCAGCGCCTTGAACACCCGGTCACGGCCGCCGCGCAGGGCAGCCTCCAGCGCCAGGTCCTCGTACGTCGTCGCATGGGCGATCAACCCGGCGTACAGCGGGTCGAGTTCGGGCACGGCCAGCGGCGTGGTGCCGCTGCCGTCGACCCGCGCCTGCACCTCGATCACCGCGTCGTCCGGCAGGAACGGCAGCGTGCCGTTGTTGTACGTGTTCACCACCTGCACCGAACTGCCGCCACCGCCGAGCAGCGAGGCCGCCAGATCCACGGCCGCCTCCGAGTAGAAGGCCCCGCCGCGCTTGGCGAGCAGCTCCGGCTTCTCGTCCAGCGCCGGGTCGCCGTACATCGCGAGCAGCTGCTTCTCCATCTCCGCGACCTCGGCGGCCCGCGACGGCTTGGTCCTCAGCTCCCGTACGACCTCGTCGTGGGCGTAGAAGTAGCGCAGATAGTACGAGGGCACGACGCCGAGCCGGTCGAGGATCTCGCGCGGCAGCCGCAGGTCACCGGCGATCGCGTCGCCGTGCTCGGCCAGCAGCTTCGGCAGCACGTCCGCGCCGTCCGGACCGCCGATCCGCACACCCGTCTCCCAGGTGAGGTGGTTGAGGCCCACATGGTCGAGATGCACCTCGGACGGAGCGACATCGAGGAACCTCGCGAACTTGCGCTGGAACCCGATGGCGACATTGCACAGACCGACGGCCTTGTGCCCGGCCTGCAGCAGCGCGCGGGTCACGATGCCGACGGGGTTGGTGAAGTCGATGATCCAGGCGTTCGGGTTCGTACGCCGGACCCGCTCGGCGATGTCGAGCACGACCGGGACGGTGCGCAGCGCCTTGGCGAGACCGCCGGCGCCGGTCGTCTCCTGACCGACGCAGCCGCACTCCAGCGGCCAGGTCTCGTCCTGGTTGCGGGCCGCCTGCCCGCCGACGCGCAGCTGCAGCAGCACCGCGTCGGCGTCCGCGACTCCGGCGTCCAGGTCGGAGGTGGTGACGATTTTTCCGTCGTGGCCCTGCTTGGCGAAGATCCGCCGCGCCAGTCCGCCGACGAGCTCGAGCCGGTCGGCCGCCGGGTCGATGAGCACCAGTTCAGTGATCGGGAGGATGTCCCTCAGCCGGGCGAAGCCGTCGATCAACTCGGGTGTGTAGGTGGATCCGCCACCCACGACTGCGAGCTTCATATGTGCATCAGCCCTTCACTCCGGTCAGTGTGACGCCCTCGACAAATGCCTTTTGGGCGAAGAAGAAGACGAGGATCACAGGGGCCATGACCAGCACGGTCGCGGCCATGGTCAGATTCCAGTCGGTGTGGTGCGCACCCTTGAACGATTCGAGTCCGTAACTCAGCGTCCAGGCGGCCGGATTCTCGGAGGCGTAGATCTGCGGCCCGAAGTAGTCGTTCCAGGCGTAGAAGAACTGGAACAGCGCCACGGCCGCGATGCCGGGCTTGGCCATCGGCAGCACAACCTTGATCAGCGTACGGAACTCACTGCAGCCGTCGACCTTCGCCGCGTCCAGATACTCGTTCGGGATGGTGAGCAGGAACTGTCGCAGCAGGAAGATCGAGAACGCGTCGCCGAAGGCCATCGGGATGATCAGCGGCCACAGCGTGCCCGCCAGATCCAGTTCCTTCGCCCAGAACAGGTACATCGGAATGATGACCACCTGAGGCGGCAGCATCATCATCGAGATGACCAGCATCAGGGCCAACCGCTGGCCGCGGAAGCGGAACTTGGCGAGCGCGTACGCCACCGGGATCGAGGACACGACCGTGAGGACGGTCCCCAGACCCGCGTACAGCAGGGTGTTCTTCCACCAGGTCAGAAAGCCCGGAGTGTCCAGCACCTTGGAGTAGTTGCCCCACTCCCAGGTCTTCGGGATCAGTTCGCGGGTCAGCGCCTGCTGGTCGCTCATCAGCGAGGTGAGCACCACGAAGACGAACGGCAGCACGAAGAAGAGCGCGGCCGCGATGCCCAGCGAGTGCACGGCGATCCAGTGCAGCAGCTGCTTGCGGCGGGCGGTCCGCTCGGCCTCCACGAACAGCTGTTGTGCGGCTACGGGCTTGTCGAGGATCTGGGTCATGGCAGTCAGTCACCCACCGTTACGAGCCCACCGCGCCTGCGCATCAGGAAGGCGGTGAAGACCATGGAGAGCACGAACAGGACGAGCGCGATGACCGCCGCCGCGCCGTAGTCGAAGCGCTGGAAGCCGATGTTGTAGACCAGCTGCGGCAGCGTCAGCGTGGACTTCTCGGGATAGCCGGGCTCGAACTGCTGTCCGCTGCCGCCGATGATCCCGGACGCGACCTTTCCCGCGACCAGTGGCTGTGTGTAGTACTGCATCGTCTGGATCACTCCGGTCACCACGGCGAACATCACGATGGGCGAGATGTTCGGCAGGGTGACGAAGCGGAACTGCTGCCAGGAGCTCGCGCCGTCCAGCTCGGCCGCCTCGTACTGCTCCTTCGGCACATCGAGCAGCGCCGCCATGAAGATCACCATCAGATCGCCGATGCCCCACAGCGCGAGCGCGGTCAGCGCCGGCTTGGACCAGCTGGGGTCGGTGAACCAGCCGGGCGTGGGCAGACCGATCGAGTCGAGGATCGAATTGACCGGTCCCGTACCGGGGTTGAGCAGAAAGACGAAGGCCAGCGTGGCCGCGACCGGCGGCGCGAGATACGGC
Source organism: Streptomyces sp. NPDC020681 (assembly GCF_044334895.1). Taxonomy (NCBI): domain Bacteria; kingdom Bacillati; phylum Actinomycetota; class Actinomycetes; order Kitasatosporales; family Streptomycetaceae; genus Streptomyces; species Streptomyces sp. NPDC020681. The sequence continues at coordinate 43,544 of NZ_JBIRTX010000022.1, forward strand.
AGATAGAACAGGGTGCGGAAGACCCCGGCACCAGTTCTGATCTTGGTGATGAGCATGCCGACGCCGAGGCCGAAGACGACCCGGCAGCTGACCATCACCAGCACCAGCCACAGGGTGTTGCGCAGGGCCGGCCAGAACATCGGGTACTCGCTGAAGACATACGTCCAGTTGTCCAGCCCGTTGGGCGTGGGCGGCCGGAAGCCGTCGTACTTCATGAACGAGAAGTACACGGTCGAGATCAGCGGATACGCGAAGAACACGCTGAACCCGATGAGCCAGGGCGACATGAAGGCCGCGGTACGAAGCGCCGAACGCCGGCGCTTCGACCGCAGGGTGTGCGTACTCACCGTCTTCGACCCGGGCCTTACTTCTGCTTCGCGATATCGGTGTCGATCTGCTTGGCCGTCTTCTCCAGACCGGCCTTCAGGTCCTTCACCTTGCCCGCCTCGTACTGGTAGCCGAAGTCCTGGAAGGTCACCTGGTACGCGCCGCCGTCGACATTGGCCGGCGTGGTGCTGGACTTCGGGTGCTGCGCGATGTCGATGAAGGTCTTGAACGCCGGGTCGATCTCCAGCTTCGGCGACTTGAGCGCCTCGATGGTGGACGGCACGTTGTGGATGCCGTTGGAGAAGGCGACGACCGCGTCGGTGTCCGTGGTCATGTACTTCACCAGCTCCCACGCGGCGTTCTGCTTCTTGCTGGTGGAGGCGATGCCCATGATCGTGCCGGACAGGTAGCCCTTGCCGTAGTCGGCGGCCTGGTCGTCGGCGACGGGCAGCGGGGCGGTGCCGATCTCGAACTTCACACCCGCGTCCTTGGCCATGCCGAGCCGCCACTCGCCGTCCATCTGCATGGCGACCTGACCGGTGTGGAAGGGGTGCTTGGCGCCCCACTCGTCACCGAAGGTGTTGCGGTACTTCTCCAGCTTGGCGAAGCCGCCGAGCTTGTCGACCAGACCCTTCTGGAAGTTCAGCATCTTCGAGAACGCCGGGTCCTTGACGATGTTCGACTTGCCGTCGGCGTCGAAGTAGGTCGGGGACCACTGCGACGCGTAGTGCATCGGAGTCGTCTCGTAGCCGTGGTAGTTGGGCATGAAGCCGAGCTGCTGGTAGCTGTCGCCCTTGGACTTGGTCAGCTTCTCGGCGACCTTCTCGAACTCGCTCCAGGTCTTCGGCGGCGCGGTGATCCCGGCGGCCTTGAAGGCGTCCTTGTTGTAGTAGAGCCCGTACGCGTCATTGAGCAGCGGCAGGGAGCACTGGTTGCCGTCGAACTGCGTGTAGTCCAGCAGCGGCTTGTGGAACACCTTCGCCGGGTCGATCTTCGACTTGTCCAGGAAGGGCTTCAGGTCGACGAAGGCCCCGGAGGTGCAGAACTTCCCCACGCTGTCGGTGGTGAACGACGACACCACGTCGGGCGCGTTCGACCCGCCTGCCCGCAGCGCCTGGTTGATCTTGTCGTCGGTCATATTGCCGACGATCTTGACCTTGATGTTCGAGTGCGCGGCCTCGAAGCGCTTGACGTTCTCCTGGATCGCCTTGACCTCGCTGGGCGCGGACCAGCCGTGCCAGAAGGTGATGGTGGTCTTGGCGTTGGGGTCGTCGTTGGCGGCGCTGTCGCTCGATCCCGTACAGGCCGAGGCGAACAGGGATATGGCGGCGGTCGCGGCGAGCGCGGAGGCCGTCTTCCGGGTGCGTGTGGACATGGCGGGGTCTCCCTGTGACGGGTCGAGGGGCTCGGGCTTTCGTGGTGACTTATCGCGAGGTGTCGAAAACCTCGTCGCGGGTGGTGGCGAGTGCGCTCTCCAACGCACCGCGCAGGACGGGGTGTTCGCGTACGGCGCCGAGTACCAGGCGGGGCCTGGACGCGGCGAGTTCGGTGAGCTCCGCCTGCACGCGTTCGCGCAGCGGTTCGCCGCCGGCGGCGATGACCTCGCCGGACAGGACGACGAGTTCGGGGTCGAGGACGGCGACCATGGAGGCAAGACCGGTGGCGAGCCCGGTCGCGTACGCGTCGAGCAGCTGCCGGTACGGCCCTTCGTCCGCGGCGGTGGCCCGGGCCACGAGCTCGGTGGCGACCTGGGTGTGGGGCCCGTGCCGCACATCCTCGATCCCGAGCTCCCGCGCCAGCCGGGGCAGCGCCTGCGCGCCCGCCAGCTCCTGGAAGCCGCCGCTGTTCGCCTTGGTCACCTGCCGTACGAGCGGGGTACCGGGCACGGGCAGAAAGCCGACCTCGCCCGCACCGCCGGTGAACCCGCGATGCAGCCGCCCACCGATGACGAGCGCGGCGCCGAGGCCCTCCTCGTTCCACAGCAGCATGAAGTTCTCGTGCCCATGCGCTGCACCGAGACGCTGCTCGGCAACGGCGACCAGGTTGACGTCGTTCTCGTACTCGACGGGCATCGGCAGGACGGCCGCGAGCTCGTCGAGGAGGGTCGGTGCGTGCCACCCGGGCAGATGGGAGGCGTACCGCAGCCGCCCGGTGGACGGATCGAAGGCTCCCGGCGTCCCGATGACGAGCCGGTGCACATCGCTCCTGGTGAGCCCGGCGGCCTTCACGGCCCCGTCGAGCGCCTCGGTGACCTGTTTGACGACACTCGCGGCACGCCGCCCGGGCGTCTGGAGCTCGAACTCTCCGACGGTGGCCCCGGTGACATCGGCGACGGCGGCACGGATGCGCTGCGGCGTGACATCGAGCCCGGCGGCGAAGGCGGCCCGCGAATTGACCGTGTACAACTGGGCGTTGGGCCCCGGCCGCCCTTCGGTGGTCCCGGTGGCGACGACAAGCCCGGCGGCCTCGAGCCGCGCGAGCAGCTGGGAGGCGGTGGGCTTGGAGAGCCCGGTCAGCTTCCCTATCTTGGTGCGCGACAGGGGCCCGTGCGCCAGCAGCAGATCGAGCGCGGCGCGATCGTTCATGGCGCGCAGGACGCGGGGGGTACCGGGTGTGGTCCCGGGAGTACCGGGTGTACCGGGTGCGGCTCCCGGAGTACCGGGTGTCGTACTGGCCACGGGGGGTGCACCTGCCCTTCGGCTGCCGATGTCCGCTGTCCCCTACGAGTGTCCTCGGGGATGGACTGTTAGGAAAGTTTCCTATTCGGTAGAGAGGAAAGTAAGCCGCAGGTCGGGTGGGCGTCAATGGGCGGCGCGGGCTAGGCAACCAAAGCGTTACATGCGGCGGTGCGGGCCGAGGTGTGCCCGTGCGGCCCTTGGCGGGTTTCTCGCCGGTTTGCGCAGGTCTATGAGGGGGTCAGGCTCTTACCTGACCTGAAGCTGCCAGCCGAATTTGATTGTCGTGGACACGTAGACATGCTTATGGTGCCCCGGCTGATCCTCACGTGATCAGCACTTTTGTGATGGGCCTGGGGAGGCCCTGGGGTGGGGAGAGCTATGTCTTGGCGTGCTCTGGGCGGCAGACGCTCGGTGATCGTGACGTTGGCCTGCGGGCTGTTGGCCGGCTTGACGTCGGCGCCCGCGTTCGCGGCATCGCCCGCGCAGATGCCGGCTGCCACCGATCAGGCTTCTGAGTCTGCGCGGGCGGCGGCGTCCGGTGAGCCCGTCGAGGTGGTCGAAGAGCGCACCGAGTACTCGACCACGATGGCGAACCCGGACGGCACGTTCACACTGACGCAGTCGACGCGGCCGCAGCGAGCCCGGACCAAGGACGGCTCGTGGCGCGGCATCGACATCACCCTGGAGCGCCGGGCCGACGGCACGGTCGGCCCCAAGTCCTCGGTGGTCGACCTCGCATTCTCCGGCGGCGGCAACACCGACCCCATGATCAGCCTGGGCAGCAAGCGCGGCTCGCTGTCGCTGGACTGGCCGGGATCCCTGCCGGAACCGGAGCTCGCAGGAGCCACCGCCACGTATCCCGAGGTCTTCAAGGGCGTGGACCTGAAGCTTACGGCGACGGCCGAGGGCTACCGCGAGGTGCTGGTGGTCAAGTCGGCGGAAGCGGCGGCCAATCCGGCGCTGGAGCAGATCAAACTGACGGCCAAGGGCGATGGGCTGAACATCGCGGCGGGCGCGGGCGGCGGCTTGCGCGCAATCGACGCGGACGGCAACGCGGCCTTCGTGGGACCGGCCGGGGTCATGTGGGACTCGGCAGGCGATGCTGGTGCCCAGTCGCAGCTGATGCGTTCGACGGCCGTTGCGGAGGAGCCGGAGCCGGCGGAGGACCCGAACCGTCCGGGCGAGGGCGACGCCAGCGCGGAACTGCCGGTGCAGGTGGATGGCAGCGCGGTTGCGGTGAAGCCGGATCTGGAGCTGCTCCGGGGTGAGGAGACGGTCTACCCGGTCTTCATCGACCCGCCGATGGGCGCAGCACTGCAGGAGCGCACGGTGCTCTCGTCGGACGGGGACCGGTTCTGGGACTTCGACGGCGACGAGGGCGTGGGCCGCTGTCACCGCGTGGGCCCGTGGTACTGCGACAAGGACCACACGAACCGGATGTACTTCGAGTTCGCCCCGACCAACCTGGCGGGCAAATACGTGGTTGACGCGGACTTCCGGGCGTACGAGACCTGGTCGTTCTCCTGCAGTGCGCATCAGGTGGACCTGTGGCGCACGAACAACATCTCCGAGGGCAGCAGCTGGCCGGGGCCTGCACATCTGGACAAGATGGGCGACGTCAATGTGTCGGCGGGACGGGGCACCAACTGCACTCCCGAACAGCCGGACAGCTGGGTGGAGTTCAACGACAACCCGTCGGAGAGCGACGAGAACCTGACGTCTACGGTGCGGTCGTTCGCCGATGGGAAGTTCTCGCGGCTGACGTTGATGCTGCGGGCGCAGGACGAGACGAATCCGGATGCGTGGAAGCGGTTCGACGACAATGCCGAGCTGCAGATCAATTATGTGCCCAAGCCGGGCTTGCCCAGCCCGTACGGGGTGATTCCCGGTTACGGAGCCTCCCGGCACTGCAACCCGGACTACGACCCGCTGACGGTCACGCGTTCAGATCCCATGATCGAAGCCGGGGCCCAGGCGCTGGTGCAGCCCACGTCCACCGCGTTCAAGGGATCTCTGCGGGTCTATTTCGACGCTGAGCGACAGGACCCGGTAACGAAGGCATGGATCCATACCTGGGAAGCCACCTCACCCAGCACCGGATTCGACCCGGACGGGACGTTGGAGTCGGTGAGGACGACGTACCGGGCGGACAACATCCTGTATCGGGTCAGGATGCGCACGCAGTCGTACTGGACGCATGAAGGCACGACTTCGAGCATGGCTTCGGCCTACACGCCATGGTGCTACTTCAAGACCGATTTCTTGGCCCCGAAGCTACCGCAAGTAATCCCGGGCAGTCCCTACACAGGCTGTACCACCACGTGCGTGGGCGAGGGCGGTCCAGGCGAGCCCGGAACGTTCACGTTCAAGCCCAATGCGGCTGACACTGACGTAACTGGCTACCGCTATTCCTCTCTTTCGCAGCCAGAAGTCAAGGAAGTCAGCGTTGCCGAGGCGGAAGAGGTCTCGTTCACCCCGACGGTCGCCGGAGAAGATCGGTTGTTCGTGCAGGCCAAGGACGTGCGCGAACGATGGGGCGACACCACCGCGTTCAAGTTCAAGGTGAAGCCGGGTCCGGGCGAGGTGGGCCGCTGGCGGTTCGCCGAGACCCCGGAGCTGTGGAGCGGCTTCGTGTCGTCGGACAGCGGAACGGAAGGCGCACGCCACAATGCTGCGCTGACCGGCGGTGCGAGATGGTCCAGTCGCGCCAGGGGAGGCCAGGCCGACTACTCGCTCGCGCTGAACAGTACGGACCCTGCCGAGCAGCAGGCGTACGCGTCCACCGGGACGGCACCGGTAGTTGACACCCGATATTCCTTCACGGTCTCTGCTTGGGCGTTCTTGTCAGATGCGACATCTAACCGGGTCGTGCTCTCCGCACCGGGAACACAGGACTCGGCGTTCACGCTCTACTACGACTCCGACGACAAGAAGTGGGCGTTCAACCGGGGAGCCCAGGACAAGTCCGGCACAGCCCATGTCGTCTCGTACAGCGATGCGGCGAATCCCCCGGTGGGGGTGTGGACGCACTTGGCTGGCGTGTTCGACAGGCAGAACAACGAGGACAAGACGGATGACACCATCCAGCTCTTCGTAAACGGCCGTCCGCAGGGCAGCCCCGTGCGGCTCACTGGCGCTGCGGCAGCCTACGAACCCTGGCAGTCCACCAGCGGCCTGCAGTTCGGCCGGATGAAGGCCACTGGCACCTTCCAGCAGCATTTCCGCGGTCAGTTGGACGAAATTACGGTGTGGCAACGTGCTCTCCTCCCGAACCAAATCCGGGACGAGTCAGAGCAGAAGGAGGGCGGCGTGCCGGCGACCGAGCTTGTTGCGGACTGGAATGCCGAATTGGCCACTGGAAACGAGATCCAGGAACAAACCGAATACGAGCGGTCCGGTCTCAAGCTGTCAGTCGAAGGGGCCCAGCTGAGCGCAAGCGCAGCTGAGGGCACCACCTTGCTCCTGGATGGGGAGAAGGGGTACGCGTCCACTACCGGTCCGGTTGTGGACGAGACCGGCTCCTTCAGTGTCTCCGCACGCGTTCGGGTCGACCGCGCCAAATGGGAGGCCAAGCCCATCGGTTACCGCGGAATGGTGGCGGGCCAGAAGAACGCAGGCGAGTCGTCCTGGGCACTGTGGCTCACCAAGACCGACCCGGACGACGACGGTACCGCTTCCTACCTATGGCGTTTCGAGCGCACGGCGGTAGACGGGACGGGCACGGTGACGGCGGAAGCAAAGGCGGACGCAGGCCTCCTGTCCGATGGATTCGACGTTCCAGCAGATGTGACGGCTGTATTTGATGCCGCTCAGACTGACCCGGCCGACCCGAACAGCCCGCCCGGCAAGCTTCGGCTGTACATCGGTGCCACGCCACAGAACGCGAATCCCAACGCAGGTCTGACCGCGTCGGTGCAGGGGACGGGTGAACTCGCTGCGGGCAGGGGTGCGCGGGCGGGGACGACTGGCCACTACTTCCCCGGAAGCCTTGATCAATTGCGTATCTGGAGTGGTGCTCTGACCGCGGACGGGGTCGCTTCCGCGATCGGTGCCGGTACGTAGCGAGGCTTCATCGCCGAGCGGTGCGTGGATCACCGCTCGGCTGGCCCGCCGGGCAGTACCGGCGGATTCGAGAACTTTCACAGATGGCGACCCCCGTCGGATTCGGGGCGGTGAGCCGCGGCCGAGACCGCGGCCAATGGGAGCGGAAATGAACCAGCAGGGGACGCCTCGGCGCGCAGGTCGTGCGAGACCGGGCAGCAAGCGTTGGATGCAGCGCGTCGCGACGCTTACCGGATTCATCCTGGTGCCAGGTCTGTTGACGCCCGTCACTTATGTCGCCGACGCGCAGCCCCTTGGTGTGTCCAAGCCGCCCTCGCACCGTAAGGACAACGTCCGACCGGTTTCTCCGAAGCCCGACAAGCAGGCCGTGGCCTCATTGCGACGTGCCGCCGAGGCGCACCGCCGGGATGCTAAGCGGGCCGGGACCGACCGTGGCAGAGACGTCAGCTGGCCCTCAGCCGGCGCTGCCGAACTGACGCTTCCGGCAAAGGGAACAGCCACTGCAGCACCTGGCGCACTGCCCCTCACGCTCGGCCAGCCGGTCACCGCCAAGGGGGCCAAGTCCCAGCCCGCCGAAGCCCGCTCAGTGAAGGTCCGTGTCCTGGACCAGAAGGCGGCGGCCGGTCTCGGAGTGAAGGGCGTAGTACTCAACGCCACGGGACCGGTTAGTGGCGGCAGTGCGCAACTCGGCATCGGCTACGGCAAGTTTGCCTCGGCTTACGGCGGTGACTGGGCTGGGCGCCTGCAAGTGCTCCAACTGCCGGCTTGCGCGTTGACCACACCTGACCAGCCCAAGTGCCGCACGCGCACCCCGTTGAACTTCACCAACGAACGCTCCGAGCAGCGCCTGCTCACGCAGGTTGCCTTCAGCCCATCGACGGCCGGCGGTCAGGAGATGGTGCTTGCCCTTGCGGCGGGTACCAAGTCCGGCTCCGGCGACTACAAGGCCACCCCGCTCGCAGCCTCATCGACCTGGGAGGCCGGTGGATCGTCGGGCACCTTCACATGGTCGTATCCGTTGCGCACGCCCCCGGCCGCGGCAGGCCCGAAGCCTGACCTGAAGATCTCGTACGACTCCGGCAGCGTCGACGGTCGCACCGCGTCCACGAACAACCAGGGCACGGCGATCGGTGAGGGCTTCGACATCACCTCGTCGTACGTTGAGCGCAAGTACGGTTCGTGTGACGACGACGGTCAGACGGACAAGTTCGACCTGTGCTGGAAGTACGAGAACGCGTCCCTGGTCTTGAACGGCAAGGCCACCGAGCTGGTCAAGGACGACACCAGCGGCCAGTGGCGGCTCAAGAACGACGACGCCTCCACTGTCATCCACCGCTCCGACGCCGACGGCGCCGACAACGGGGACGACAACAAGGAGTACTGGACCGTCATCACCGGCGACGGCACCAAGTACCACTTCGGCCTGAACAAGCTGCCGGGCTCCACCACCGAGGCCACCCAGTCGGTGTGGACCGTCCCGGTCTTCGGCGACGACTCGGGCGAGCCCGGCTACACCCAGAGCGGCAGCTTCGCCGGCCGCGCTGAAAAGCAGGCCTGGCGGTGGAACCTCGACTACGTCGAGGACACCCACGGCAACGCCTCGTCCTACTGGTACGGGGTCGAGCCCAACCACTACGACATGCTCGGCGACGACACCAATGGCACGGAATACGTACGCGGCGGCATCCTCAAGGAGATCCGCTACGGCCAGCGCAAGGACACCTTGTTCGCGTCCCCGGCCGGGTCCAATCGTGTGCTCTTCGACTACGCCGAGCGTTGCGTGGCGTCCGGTACAGGCTGTGACTCGCTGACCGAGGACACCCGGGACAACTGGCCCGATGTGCCCTTCGACGCAGAGTGCAAGGCCGACCTGAAGTGCACCGGCAACGTCGGCCCCAGCTTCTACACTCGCAAGCGCATGACCGGCATCAACACCCAGGCGTGGAATGCTGCCGCTACAAGCCCGGCGTACGCTCCGGTGGACTCCTGGCAGTTGAAGCAGACCTACCTCGACCCCGGCGACACCGGTGACTCGACCGACCAGTCCCTGTGGCTCACCGAGATCCGCCACACCGGGCAGCGTGGCACCGCCATCACTCTGCCGCCTGTGACCTTCGGCCACGAGTACCGGCCCAACCGCGTCGACGGCGCAAGCGACAACATCCTGCCCCTCAACAAGCCACGCCTGTACACGATCACGTCCGAGGCCGGAGCCCAGACGATCGTCAACTACATGCAGGCTGATTGTCTGGCAGGCCAGGCGAAGCCCAAGGCCGACACGAACACTCGCCGTTGCTACCCCGTCTACTGGTCTCCCAACGGTGCCAGCGAACCGACGCTGGACTGGTTCCACAAGTATCCGGTTGAGGCAGTCCGCACCACTGCTCCGAACAGTGGCTCGGAAGCCGTCCAGCACACCTACTCCTACGCGGGTGGCGGAGCCTGGCACTACAACGACGACCCGATGACTCCTGCCAAGGAGCGCACCTGGTCGATCTGGCGAGGCTTCGAAAAGGTCACCCATCTCACAGGCCTGCCTGACAGGACCCAGTCCAAGACCGTCACCGTCTACATGCGGGGCATGAACGGCGACCGTGTCGTGGGCAGCGATGGGAAGACTCCCGACCCGGACCAGCGCAAGTCGGCCACGGTCACCGGTATCAAGGCCCCGGCACTCACCGACACCGAGCAGTACGCCGGTTTCACCCGTGAATCGGTCACTTACAACGGCTCTCAGGAAGTCTCCGGAACCGTCAACGACCCTTGGTCCAAGCGGACAGCGACACAGCACAAGTCCTACGCCGACACCGAGGCTCACTTCGTCCGCACGGGGGCAACGCACTCCCGTACCAACATCACCAGCGCCGGCACCCCGAGGGACCGAGTCCACACGACGGAGACGCTGCACGACGCCTACGGCATGGCCTACCAAGTCGAGGACAAGGGCGACGACGGCCTGCCCAATGACGAGAAGTGCACCCTCACCTGGTACGCGCGGAACAACTCCGTCGGCATCAACTCCTTGGTCTCTCGCTCTCGCACCACGGCCGGTCCGTGCCTTGCCGACACGATGCTGGACCTGCCCATCGACTCCACCAGCCCCGGCGATGTCATCTCCGACACCGCCACGGCTTACGACTCCACCACGTGGTCGGCCTCGCAGGAACCGCAGGTGGGCGAGGCTCGTTGGACGGGCCGTGCGAAGGGCTACGGGCTCGATGACCAGCCCAGCTGGCAGAAGACGAGCACGATCACGTACGACGCTCTCGGCCGCCCGCTGACAGTGAAGGACGCCAACGACACCGCCATCACTACCAGCACGTACACGCCGGCGGGCACCGGGCCGCTGACTTCCTCCACGGCCGCCAACGCCAAGGGCCACACCACGACCACACTCTTCGACTTCGGCACTGGGGCGGCCAAGAAGATCACCGACCCCAACGGCAGGGTGACCGAGTCCAAATACGACGCTCTCGGCCGAGTCACCGAGGTCTGGCTGCCCAATAGCCTCCGGGCGGACGAAAACCCGGCCAATTACGTCTACAAGTACAGCCTCACCAATTCGGCTCTACCCTGGGTGTCCACGGACACCCTCAAGGGCGACGGCTCGGGCTACAACACCACGTACGAGATCTACGACCCTTTGCTCCGCCTCCGGCAGGTTCAGACGGCCTCTCCCTCGGGCGGTATGACGGTCGCCCAGACCGTGTACGACGAGCGCGGCCTGGCGACCATTTCCCAGGCCGACATCTGGGACCACGACACCACTCCGTCGGGGACGCTGGTCGAGATTGACGGCGGGCAGCCGCCCCTGCAGACCACCACCACGTACGACGGTGCGGCTCGTGCCGTGACGGCGGTTACCAAGGTTCGAAACACCGACCGCTGGACCATCAACACCACCTACGCCGGCGACACCGTGACCACCAGTGCCCCGGCCGGAGGCCAGGCCACCGCCGAGGTCACCAACGCCTTGGGCCAGACCACGGAACGCCGTGAGTACGGCGGGCCGGAGCCGACCGGAACCGATTTCACCAAAACCTCGTACACCTACACACCGGGTGGTCAGCAGAAGTCCGTCACTGGACCCGACCAGGCCAAGTGGACATACGGCTATGACCTGTTCGGTCGGCAGACCAGCGCCGCCGATCCGGACAAGGGCACCAGTTCCACCTCGTACGACGAACTCGACCAGCCCGTCAGCTCAATCGACGCCCGCAACAAGTCCCTGGTTTCCGAGTACGACGTCCTGGGCCGCAAGACCGGCCTGTGGGACGGTACGAAGACCGACTCCACGAAGTTGGCGGCCTGGACCTTCGACACACTCGCGAAGGGGCAGCAGGACACCGCCGTTCGCTACGTGGACGGCGCTGGTACCACTGGCAAGGCGTACACCAGCAAGGTCACGGCCTATGACGCGATGTACAAGGCCATTGGCAGTCAGCTGATCCTTCCTGATAGGACCAAGGAGCCGCTGGTTGACGCCGGCGTCCCCCAGACCTTGTCCTTCTCAGGCAGCTACTACGTCGACGGCACGCCCAAGCACACGGCCCACCCTGCCGTCGCGGGACTCGCCAGTGAATCCGTCTCTTACGGCTATGACTTCAGGGGCGTGGGCCTTCAGCGCACCATGACGGGTACTAGTGGGTACCAAGTGGGTGCTTCCTACTCGCCACTTGGTGAGACCTACCGGCTCGCGATCGGCACCGACATCTCGAAGGTGATCAACCTCGACTACGAGTACGAGGACGGCACGGGTCGGCTCACGCACTCCTGGGTCAACGATCCCCAGCGTGCCTACCGGCTGCAGGACCTTTACTTCAGTCAGGACGATGCAGGGAACGTCACCTCGATCTTCGACAAGACGGACCTTGGCGGCACTGGCAAGTTGGACTCACAGTGCTTCGTCTACGACGGCCACCGCCGACTGACTGAGGCATGGACTCCGAAGACGGCTGATTGTGCGGCGACCGGTCGCACGACGGCCAACCTGGGTGGGGCGGCACCGTACTGGTCCAGCTACACGTACACCGCAGCAGGCCAGCGCGCGTCCGAGACCCAGCACACGACGTCGGGCGACACCACGGCTGCTTACACGTACGGCACTGCCGACAATCAGCCACATCCGCTCGCCAAGACGGTCGTGGGTGCCAAGACCAACAGCTACGCGTACGACAAGACGGGCAACACGGTCAGCCGCCCCGGTACACAGGCTCAGCAGACCCTGACCTGGAGCACCGAAGGAAAGCTCGTCGGCACGGCCGAACCCGCAGCTCAGACCAAGCCTGCCACGGGCACGAGTTATCTGTACGACGCCAGTGGCGAACTCCTGATCCGCCGCAACACCACCGGCGACGGTGACACGGTCCTGTACCTCGGCGGCAACGAGGTCCGCCTCACCACGAAGGGCACGACCAAGACGCTCTCTGGTACCCGCTACTACTCGGCGGCGGGCCAGACCATCGCCGTCCGCACGGCAACGGTGGGGATTACTGGCACGAAGCTCAACCTGCTTGCCGGCGACCACCACGGCACCTCCAGCCTGGCGATCGACGCGACCACTCTGGCGGTTACGAAGCGCTACGCGACGCCGTTCGGCGCACCTCGCGGCACGAACCCCACGGCGTGGCCTGACGACAAGGCATTCCTCGGCAAGCCGGCCGACACCACCACCGGCCTCACTCACATCGGTGCCCGCGAATACGACCCAGGCATCGGCCAGTTCATCAGTGTCGACCCGGTTCTGGTCCTCGACCAGCACCAGTCGCTCAACGGATACGCCTACGCCAACAACAACCCGACCACCTTCTCCGACCCTACCGGCCTCATGAACGCTGACGTTGGCAGCAGGTGCACCAACCATTGCGCAGAGGAAAAGAAGTGGGTCGAAAAGACCATCCTGAGTGAGCCAGATTCAGGAGGCGGCGGTGACACCGGCGGCACTGCCAGTGGCGGCAGTGCTGAGGACACGCTCCTCAGTCTCCTCCCGCGAACCAACGATAAGTCGCAGCTGACTCAAATGTGGATGCAGTACACCCGAGTCGACGGAGGAAACTACTGGCAGTCCAGTGTCGGGGACGGTGACAGAACCGCGATGGCGTGCTTCGGGCGCGCTGGATGCCGCGAGGCATATCGGCACCTTCTGAACACCGGTGACGTTGCGGCTGCCAAGAGAATTGCAGCGACCTACTGCATCGCTCATCGGGAACGCTGTGGGCATGAAGCCGACGACTACGAAACAACCAAAGAATTTATCGACGCGATTCCGGAACTCCTCGCCGCAGCGTATGGAGTGCGGATGGGGCGACCGTGTCTCAAGTGCTTCCTGGCCGGCACTGACGTCTTGATGGCCGACGGATCGACCAAGAACATCGAGGAAGTCAAGCTGGGTGACGAGGTCCTGGCTACCGATCCCGAGACTGGCGAGACCGGCAAACGCAAGGTCACGCGCCTCATCGTCACCGAGGACGACAAGCACTTCAACGAACTCACCATCGAGACAGACCGGGGGCTTGAGAAGCTCACAGCCACCCACGAGCACCCGTTCTGGTCCCCTTCCGAGGGGAAGTGGGTAGAAGCCGGTCAGCTTCGACCGGGCGTGGAGCTGTTGACGGTCGATGGATCGCGCGCCATTGTTCAGGCGAACCGCGCTTACAGCAAGCACGCCCGCACCTACAACCTCACTGTCGATGACCTGCACACGTACTATGTGCTGGCGGGCGAGACACCTGTACTCGTTCACAACAGCAGCTGTGAAGGGCCGATTCTAGCCAAGGCTCAGTCCAACCAGGTTCTTGAGCGCCTCGGTTACAAGGAGACCAAGAATAAGTCGGCAGGTCGAGGGGCGGCGAAGATTTGGGAGAACAAGAAGGCGCCGGCGTCGGAGAGGTTTGTAACTCAAGATATGACTGGACACGGTGGTGGCCTTTTCAAGGCCGGGCCTTCCGTTGAGTCGCTCCAGACAACCAGGAGTACGCTCCGGAGCGGTTCGTACGAGCTAGATGAGTTCGGTGGACTGAAATGGCTTCGCCCATGACCCTTTGTTTCCTTGTCTCCAAATATGACGAGCCCAGGCGTAGTGGTTTGATTGCCGACTGGACGTCCTTTGAAGATGTCGGCAAGTCTTTCAATGGCGAAGTGCTGACGGCTGCCGAGTATCAGCGAGTGGAGGATTCGTACATCTCAGCCGTGGGATCCCTGGCCGACGCGATGCAGGCGGACAGATTTGAGTTGAGAAACCTAGTTCTCAACGAGCCCCCGCCGACCTGGCTTGGTGCCGCTTATGACGGCCGCTCTGTTGAGCGGCACACTGCCCTAAGGTTGCTTAGGCGGATGCTCCGACGTGGTTTGATCTCTTGCACTTTGGAAAGTGGAGATGTCCTGCGGGTGGCGGTCGAGACTGACTTTTACATCTCGGTAGAGATCCAACCGGATGCGGTGGACTGTCTGGAGGAGGTGAAACGTCTAGGGTTGCATTTGGTTTCTGTGGCTTGCGGCGAAGAAGAACGCGACGCAACAATAGCGGTCTCCCGTCCGGCAGATGGCAAATTCTGGGAGGAGGTGGCGCAGAGCATCAGGCTATCGCGAGGCGCATCTGCAATCCTTGAGCGCTGGGCGGAAGGATCCTGTGGCTACCGATGGCATCCAATTTTTGACGGGGATCTCTCGATAATTGCAAGATCTGTTCGACCACACTCCTTGGTTACGGCATATCTTGACACAAACGTTCAATGGGTCTCCCGGCGAAATCTCCTGCCTGCAATTGAGTCGGCCATAATGGCCGAAGAATTGCCGGTCGTGATCTTCTCGCGGTCGATTGGCGGAGTCGCACCTGAAATTCTGGTATGCAAGGAAGGGGTCGATCTGCCAACCGAGGCAGAGGTGCCTCCGGGCGATGATTTCGGATTCTTCCTTTGGCCAGCTGACGATTCGACCTCCATCCAGGCGGTAGTACCGGGTGATGGAGGCCAATCCATCCAGTGACTCAACTCGCAAACGTACTATGTACTGGCGGGCGAGACGCCGATCCTCGTTCACAATTCCACTCCGTGCACTCCAGATTTGGATGCTCTTTCGCAGAGCGGGATGCGTCCAGCTAAGGGGAAAACGACTCATGCGGGACGCGAGTATCAGAAGCATATGAACCGCGGGGATCTTCCTGTGGTTCCAGGGAAAGAGTTGAAGTCGCCCGGTCAGGATCTGTTGGATGACATTCTGACCAACCCGAGAACCGCCACGTCTCCGGTCAATTCTGGAAACTTCGCCGGCGGGACGCGGTATATCATGCCGGATTCGGCTGGTGGGCGCGGCATTGGGGCGACCTTCGACGCCAATGGGCAGTTCCAGTACTTTGGGCGGTATTAGGCATGTTGGTAATTCAGCCGTGGGCTGCTCGGGCACATGCCGGCGCCGGTCTTGCTGAGCTTCAGGGCGCTGTCATGGGAGAGGCCGTGAGAACGGTCCGCTACGTAGTGCCACGCGGGGAAATTTGGCCCGAAGGGCACAGGGAAGATCGCGCCCATGAAGTCGACATGGCCGTTGAGCTGGTCATGGGTAGCGGGGTCGCACTGGTTCTGTCCTGGGCAATGGATGGCGTCAACGAAGGCTTGGCGATTGAATTCAGGGATCCCGGAGAGGTGGACACCAGCTTGCCGGGAGATGTTATCGATGTGAGCGATCATATCGATTGGGAGAGATTCCTTGGAGTTTCAATCGCGAGCATCAGCCCCGCCTGGCATGTCCCTAACGAGGGGTGTCCAGAGATGCCTTGGGCGTACCGCTTTGAATTCTCCAATAAGTCAAGCCTGGTAATTGCGCTAGGTGAGGCTGAAGGGGCCGGATTCACGTACATGCCCGATGCTCTAGTCGTGATCTTCGATAAGAGTCTTGCGGTCACTTACAGGATTCCAGCGAGTGGCACTTCCTCGTACGGATAGATCGAACTGGGGCGCAGGTTTCGACGCTCCCTGAATGTGTCTAGTTCGAGTCGTATGCATTTCAGGAGGCGTCATCCCTGGGGAAGTGAAATTCAGAGAAAGGGGTCCCGTCCGAGTGATCTCTGGTGGGGCTCAGGGTACCGGATGGCTGGGATTTGAATTCCCGGCTCGATTGCATCCCAGTCGAATATCGCGATTGATACTCAGGTGGTGGGCGATTCGTGCGGCAATTAGTGCGGTGTCTCTGGGGCAACGAGATTGTCCGAGGCTCCGCCGCAATTCTGCGGTGGAGCCACGTGCTGGTTGTCGGTAACGATGACGCAACGTCAGTGGACGGATGTCGTGGCGGATGTGCCACCGTGCCATCGCCGGTCGGTCTGGGGGGTCTCGCGTATTCCTTTGCGGGGCGGCGAGGCTTGAGGGATCTAATGACGCAAAAGCGTGCAGGGCGTCGTCGGCCTCGCCGTCGGTGGGACTTGGCTGGGCGGACGCAGCGTGGTAGGGCGTTGGCGGTTATTGATCTTGTTTGGGAGTGGGTGGTCATGGGATTCGGAATACCACGGCGCGTGTTGGCGTGCTGCATGGCGGCAATGGCGTTGACCGCCGGTTGCGGCGGCGTTGCCGACAAAGCCGAGGAAAGCAAGCGGCCTCACGGGCTCGCTGCCCCGAGTGCAGGAAGCGGCACGGCGCTGAGCCAGCAAGAGCTGGAGCGCGCTGCCGTCTCGCAGAAAGATCTTCCTGCGCGCACCTTTGAATCGCTGCTCGATCCGATTTCGACTGACCGCTCACCAGTGGATCCAAGTTCGTGCCAACCGGTCGCGGACTCGGTTGGCCTGTCCTCCTGGATCCTGCCCAAGGCCCGTGTCAAGCAGGTGATCGGCTCCTCGAAGGGCGACCATGGGGGGTCCATGGCGCTCGCATCACATACGCCAGGGGAGGCCGTGAAGATGATCCAGCAGGTGCGGGCAGCATTGCGGTCCTGCAGTGCTTTCACACCGAAGTTCGGCTTCCCGTACGAAGGCGTCACGGCACTGCCTGATCCCAAGCTCGGGGACGAGTCCGTTGGCTTCCGGCTGCTCCAGGTTGTCTCGTCAGAGGGCGAGGAACCTATGAAAGTGCCAGTGACCGTCATCGTCCTGCGAGCGGGTGCCACACTCGTCACATTCCAGTCGGCCAACATCGAGCGCGACGGCCAGGCTGTCGTTCCGCGGGATGTTGTGGACGGGCAGCTGACCAAACTCGCTGACGCTGCTCGGTAGTCAGCCTGTCTGCTTTCCTGCTGGTCGTGGGGAGGCCCTCGTCGTACGGGCTCCCCGGTGGCTGCAGAGAGGCTCTGTGCGTGAGCCCGTACCGCGTTGCCGCTCGGCGGCAGGCCAGAGCATTGCGATCCTCATGGCACCACTGGCGAGCGGTTGAGAGGTGCTCAGTCTGTCCAGAGATGTCGCTCCTCGAGCGTGCTGAACCGAACGTCTCCGTTCTGAAGGTCGACAAGGATGGGCCAGCAGTCCAAGCAACCGAATCCTCTCCTCGCGTGAGGCGAGGTACTGAACGGAGTTATAGGGCACGACCAGGAGGCCGTCGCGCTCCCTGACGGGCTCTGCGGCGATGGCAAGGGGCGGTTCGTCGTCGCGACGGCTGGCCTCCAGGAGTGAGACTCCGATCCGGAGCGCTGCTGCTTGGTCCAATGTGTTTCTCCGTTCGGCTGGCTGATGCGAAAGCGGACTTTTGTGGTCACTTACACGTGTGTGGCGGCCGCACACTGCGGGCCAACCTGACCTTGCGTCGGCTCGCGACTCTCTTCGGGATCCGGCCGTCCGCGGCCGACCGCTCATCGACTGCCTCGGACCGGCCCTCGCACCGCCGGGTGCGAGGTCTCCTCGTCAGGTCGGCATCAGCTCGTGCAGCCTGGTCTCCAGATCCGGAGCCGACGTCCACGAAAACGCCTTGCCCGCGCGGTGCTTGATCAGCAGCCCGCTCTGCTCCAGCGCCGCCAGGTCCTGGCGTGCCGTTTCGTAGACCACGTTGTGTGCTCCCGCGTGGGACCGGATGGTGACTGCCGCATCCGGGTGCTTCAAGGCGTGATTGAGCAGCGCGACCTGCCGATGGTTGAAGGTCGTGGAGGCGTTCGTGATCTTGCGCTGCAGGTCCCTCATCTCGTGAGTCTTCCTGCCCAGGTATTCGTGGAGTCGCGTGATCGAGCGCCGCAGAACCTCCAGTTGATACAGGTGGAAGTACGTCAGGTCGTTCTCGTCGTCCTCGGTGTGCAGATAGCTCTGGGCGTACTTCACCGGCGCGTTTTTCAGGATCGGGGAGATGGCGACGAACTCGGTCAGCCAGTAGCCCTGGTTGAGCATCGCCCAGTAGAAGAGAGCTCGCGCCGTGCGGCCGTTGCCGTCCTCGAAGGGGTGGTCGTAGCCGATCATGAAGTGCAGCGTGATGGCCCGCAGGACGGGGGGGATGTACCCCTCGCCGAGGCTGCCGTTGGCGAATTCGCAGAGGCGCTCGATCCGCTCGGGCAGGGCCGTGGCGGCAGGTGGAGCGTGGAGCAGCATGCCGCTGTCCGAGAAGACGCCGATCCGTTCCTCGCCGGGGAGTTGGAAGCGGCCCGAAGAGCCGGGGTTGTCGAGCGTGCCGTCGGTGACCACACGGTGGATCTCGCAGATGAGTTCCGGCGTCAGGGGATCGTTCCGCAGTTCCCCGATCATGCGCATGGCCTGGTAGTTGTTGTAGATCATGCGCTCGTCGCGGTCACGGGGCCGTCGGCCGTCGCGCAGCATCGCCTTGGCCACGCGGCGTGTGGTGGACGCGCCTTCCAGCTGGCTGGAGTTGATGGCTTCCTCGATGAGGGAGCTGATGAGGTAGCGGTCCCGGGTGGCCGGGTTGGCCACGGGTTCTTCGATCGAGATCTGGCCGGCCGTGTCCCGGCCCACCGCCTCCAGAGTCGCGAGTACGACATCGGGGAGGGCGAACGTGAACGGCCTGCCCGATGCGTCGGTCAGCGGCAGCTCTCGTTGCATCTGGCGACGGGTGAACTTGATTCCGGTCCACCACTCCTCGTGCGTGAGCCCCGCAGGCGGAGTCTTGTGCCTGACGCGATCCCAGGGCAGGTAGGAGTCCGCCGGACCCGCTCCTGGCTTCTGGAGGATCCGCGACAGCATGCCGGGACCGGCCCGGAGGGCGGCTTCGATCAGAGCATCAGGGTCGGGGGGTGGCATGGGACGCTTCATTGAGGGCCTCCGAGAGGACCGGCCAACTACCAGTGATCTACTAATTTCTCCCAGATTAGTACTTGGCAGGTCCCAGGTGCTCCCAGATTAGTACTTCCGGCTGGTCCGGGAAACGGGACAGGGCCCCTCCCGCCACGGAAGAAGCCCTGTCCTGCCAGCCCAGCTGCGAGCTACTTCGCCAGATTCGTCTGCGGCGGTATCGGCGTCGCCGCCACCGACTGCGGCGAAGTCGACGACGCGAACGCCGACGGCGCCGCCATCCCCGCCGTCGGGTCCACCGTCGCTGACTCCTCCGGCACCTGCGGCAGGCCGCCCACGATCCGGATGCCCGCCGCGTCGAATGCGCGCTTGATGCGCCAGCGGAGCTCGCGCTCCACGCCCAGCGCCTTGCCCGGCATCGTCTTCGCCGAGACGCGGATCGTCATCGACTCCAGCAGGACCTCCGTCAGGCCCAGCGCCTCGACCGGGCCCCACAGGCGTTCGTTCCACGGTTCGGCCTTGGCCAGGTCGTCGGCGACCTCGGCGATCACCGAGTTGACGTGGTCGAGGTCTTCCGTCGGGCGGACCGTGACGTCGACCATGGCCGTGGCCCAGCCTTGGCTGAGGTTGCCGATGCGCTTGATCTCGCCGTTGCGGACGTACCAGATCTCACCGTTATCGCCGCGCAGCTTCGTCACCCGAAGCCCCACCTCGATGACCTCGCCCGAGGCCACGCCCGCGTCGATCGAGTCACCGACGCCGTACTGGTCCTCCATGATCATGAAGACGCCGGACAGGAAGTCCGTCACCAGGTTCCGCGCGCCGAAGCCGATCGCGACGCCTGCCACACCCGCGGACGCCAGCAGTGGTGCCAGGTCGATCTTGAAGGCGCCGAGGATCATCAGGCCCGCTGTGCCGAGAATCACGAAGGACGAGATCGAGCGGAGTACGGATCCGATGGCTTCGGAGCGCTGACGGCGGCGCTCGGCGTTGACGAGCAGGCCGCCGAGAGCCGTGCCCTCGACCGCCTGGGCCGAGCGGTTCATCCGCTCGATGAGCTTCGTCAGGGCCCGGCGCAGCAGCATGCGCAGGACCAGGGCCACGACCAGGATCAGTGCGATGCGCAGGCCGGTGTTCAGCCAGGTGGACCAGTTTTCCTCCACCCAGCCCGCGGCGTTCCCGGCCTGCTTCGCGGCCTCGCCGAGCGAGGTGGGAGCGGGCGAGGGATCGGTGGCCAGTGGGACAGACCAGTACACGTGCGGGACCTCCAGGCATTGCGTACGTCGCCAACCACACTAACGGGGCATCCGGTGTGCTCCGTTGCCGTGTTCGAGGGAGAGACAAGGCTCACCTGGGGATGAAACCGGGGTAAGGAACGTTGCCATCAGCGGTGTGGTTGAAAACACCTCGAGCCCGTTACCCGTACGTGGTGGCGCTCGGACCTGGCATGAGGAGACACTGAGAGCAGATCGTCCCGGCGCGAGCCACGCGCCGCCGGCGTACAAGGAGGCATCCACCGTGCCGCACGTCCTCGTCCTGAATGCGTCGTACGAGCCGCTCGGCGTCGTACCGCTCCGTCGCGCGCTCATCCTCGTACTGGAGAACAAGGCTCTCTGCCTCGAGGAATCCGGCGCCTTCATGCACAGCGCGACCCGTGTCATCGCCGCACCCAGCGTCGTACGGCTGAAGCGGTTCGTGCGTGTCCCCTACCGGGGGCCTGTTCCTCTGACCCGCAAAGCACTGTTCGCCCGCGACGGCGGGCGCTGCATGTACTGCGGTGGCGTCGCAACCAGCGTCGACCATGTCATTCCGCGCAGCCGCGGCGGACAGCACCGCTGGGACAACGTGGTGGCGGCCTGCCGCCGCTGCAATCACGTCAAGGCGGACCGGCATCTGCGGGAGCTGGGGTGGCACCTGCGCCACCATCCCGCGCCGCCGAGCGGGCTTGCCTGGCGCATCATCGGGACCGGGCATAGGGATCCGCGCTGGCTGCCATACCTGCAGCCGTACGGCGCGGACGATGCGATGGCCCGGATCGACGGCATTTCTGCCTGAGGACCGGGATTTTTTGTGCCCGGGCGCCTCTGAGGGGCCCCGGGCCCGCCCCGGGCACTCGTGCGCCGCTCACTCCGCGACCGCGTACGCCTCCACCGACCACAGCGAGTAGCCGTACTGCGTCGCCCGCGCCTCGCCCTGGACCCGTATGAAGCGGGTGTCCCGGCTGTCCATGCGGATCGATTCGCGTCCGCCCCTGCCGTCCCTGACCGTGGCGGCCGTGCGCCAGCTGCGGCCGTCGGCCGAGACCTGGATGCGGTACCTGGTGGCGTACGCGTCCTGCCAGTGCAGCACCACCTGGCCGACCCTGGCGGGCCCGGACAGCTGGAGCTGCCACCAGGCGCCGTCCTCCGCGGGTGAGGACCAGCGGGTGTTCGGGTCGCCGTCGAGCGCCGCCGCCGCGGGGAAGTCGGCCGTCTCGTCGCCGGAGGAAGTGGCGAGTGCACGCCGCGCGAGATCGGGACCCCCGGTGCGCGGGTAGGCACGCACCGTGAGCGTTCTCTCCTGGCCCGCGAAGGACAGCGGCACCTCGTACTCCCCGGCCGGCGTGCCCGCCGGGACGGTGACCTCCACCGGCACGGTCGTCAGCACGCCCCGCGGGACCGTCGTCTGCTTCGGCACCGTCACCTTGATGCCCGCCGGAGCCTTCGCGGTGAGCGAGCCCCGGACCTCGCCCGGGCGCTGCGGGGTCAGCTGCACGCCGGCCCGCAGCGAGCCGCCGCCGATCTCCGCGTCCGCCTCGCCGCGTACGAGATCGACTCCGGCCGCCGGCTCGTCGGCGAACCACGGCACCAGGGACCGTACGGCCACGGGCTCGGATCCGGCCCGTGCGATGCGCACCGCGTCGACCCGAAGGCCCTTGGTGTCGGCCTGGGTCCAGCCGCTGGGGGAGAGGGGGCCGAGGGAGCGCCAGCCCTCGCCGGGGACATGAGCCTCCAGGCGGCCGGAGCTCCGTCCGGCATCACTGGAAGGCTCGGTCATCGCGGTCACCGCCGTGACAGGGCGCGCCCGGTCCAGCCAGACCGTGTCGTCGCCGGCCGTGTCCGCGACGCGGTCCGCACCCGTCCAGGCGGCCGACGCCTTCGCGGCCCGCTCCAGGAACGGGTTCAGTACGCCCTTGCCGACCGTGGCATGGCTCGCCGCAAGCCTCTTGCGCAGCGGCTCCAGGTCCAGCGAGGCGCGCCAGGCTGCCGCGCCGTCGCCGCGTACCTGCGCCTGGAGCATGTCGACGGAGAGCTCGCCCGCCCGGCCGTACCGTGCCAACTGCTCCAGCCACGGCCGTACTTCGTCGTCCAGGTGCCCGTCGGCGGGTTGCTTCAGCCGCTTCGGGGCCTCGCGCATCACGGTGAACGCTGCGCGGAGAGAAGCGGCCGCCCGGTCCCTGGCCGCCGGATCCGCCGCCGCGTCCTGCGATGTGCGCGAGCGCCAGAAGTCGTCGAGGAGCGGCTTCAGATAGCCCGATTCGGACGGGCTGAGGATCGAGGAGGCGTGGTTGCCCGCCAGCGCGGTCAGCGCCTCCCTGGTCTTCTCGTCGCCGCCCGCGAGATCGTTTATGGCGGCCTTCCACGACTCCTGCGGCCGGTAGCCCTTCGGGTTCCAGGCGTAGTCGGCGGCCGTGAACAGCGGGATGCGGGAGGCGGACGCCTGCTCCATGGCGTTGGCCAGCAGGGCGGCGGAACCGGTCGCGACGGCCGGCTCGCGGCCCGTGTACGGGCCGAGGAACATCCGGTCCTGGGCGTAGTCGTTGACCGGATAGTTGTCCATGGTGACCAGCGGGTGCTTGAACGCGTCGCGCGCGCCCGCCAGTTCACGCCCGGTGATCGTGCGCGGCACCACGCCGACGCCCGTCCACGCCACCTGTACGCGGCTGTCCAGGGCGTTCGCGAGCGCCTGCCGGTAGTCGGTCGCGCCGTCCTGGTAGAACTCCGTCGGCATCAGCGACAGCGGCTCGGCCCCCGGATACCGGTCCGCCAGATGCTGCGCCACCGCGCCCGCGACCCGCGCCTGTGCTCTGGCCGCCGCCTCCGGTCCCGAGCCGAACCGGGCCGCGTCCTCGTCGCAGTGCCACTCGCTGTAGCTGACGTCCTGGAACTGCAGCTGGAAGGCGCGCACACCCAGCGCCCACATCGCGTCGATCTTGCGCGTCAGCGCTTTGACGTCGCCGTTCTTGGCGAGACACATCTCCTGCGCGGGCGCGACGGCCCAGGCGAGCGTGATGTGGTTGCGCCGTGCGCGGTCGGCGAGTCCACGGAACTGGGTGCGCTGAGCGGCCGGATAGGGCTCGCGCCAGCTCGCCTGCCGGAACGGGTCGTCGCCGGGCGCGTAGAGATAGCGGTTCTGCTTGGTGCGGCCCATGAAGTCCAGCTGCGCCAGCCGCTGTTCATGGCTCCACGGCCGGCCGTAGAAGCCTTCCGTCATCCCGCGTACGGCCGTGCCGGGCCAGTCGCGTACGACAACTCCCGCGACAGTTGCACGGCCGGCGGTACGCCCGATCAGCTGGCGCAGCGTCTGGACGCCGTGGAACAGACCGTCCTCGCCGACGCCGTCGACGGCCACCGTGTCCCGGCCCTGGACCTGGCCGACCGCGATCCGGTAGCCGCCCGCGGGCAGATCGGCGCGTTCGGGCGCGCGCAGGGCGCGCAGCGCATCCTGTGCGCCGGAGCCGCCGATGCGTACGACAGGACCGCGTCCGGGCAAGGTGGTGTAGAGGGTCTGCACACCGGACTTGCGCAGCAACTCGTGCACCAGTTGCACGGCGTACGGATCCGCATCCTGGTCCGCGACCACCGTCGCCTCGTCGCCCAGTGCCACGCCGGCGCCCGCCGCACGCATCGTCTGCGGCCGGGGCCACACGGCGGGCAGCGCCGCCTCGCCCTCCGGGTCCGTGGCGGTACGGGCCGGTGAGCCCGGGTCTTCGGGAGCGGCGGCCGCGCTGTGCGCGCCGCCGAGGAGACTGCCGATGACAGCGACGGCGACGGCCGTGGCCGTACGCCTCCCGCGCGCGAGCCGCACGTCCGTCTCCCCTCGATCTCCCCTGATGTTCCGGTCGGTTTCGAGCCCACCACCACCACACTGAGGGTGTCAATGCGCGTGGCCGTTGTGCACCTTTTGCCTGATGGGATGGATTGTTGGCTCCGGGTGACACAACTGCCGGACGGGGAACGGATTGTGACGCGGAACACGTTGACTGATCGTGCATGTCTGCGGCCGCGCCCGCTGGGTAGGCACGCAGTGTCCCGTTACCGTCAGTTCAGTCTGGAGTGACCCACCGTGGCTGCATCCGCACACCTGCTGCTCTCCGCCCTGACCAAACCGCTCCCAGAGATCCCGGGCCCTCTGTCCAAACAGGTCCCGGGCCCCGGCCCGCTGACCAGCGAGCCCCCGCTCGCCCACGCCGCACCTCTCACCAGTGAACCCCCGCTCGCCGACACAGCGCCCCTCACCAGCGAGCCGACCGCCCCCGGAACGGCCGGAGGCACTCAGTCCCCAGGAGTCTGAATGGGCCTTGCCCGGCTCGCCGCGCTGCACGGAGTCGCCACCGACTACTCGCCCTCCGAGGGCGTGACAGTCCCTGTCCCCGATGCCACGGTCGTCGCCGTCCTCGCCGCGCTCGGCGTGGACGCCGCCACGCCCGGTGCGGTACGGGAGGAACTGGCCCGCGCCGAATCCGCCGCCGCGGGACGGTTACTGCCGCCCACGGTGGTGCTGTGGCGCGAGGACGCGGAGGCAGGCCCGGACGCCCAGGCCGATGCGCTGCCGGTCGCGCTGAGCCGGCTGCCCGCCCGCACGGCCCTGCGGGTCGAGACGGAGGCGGGCGCTTCGATCGCGCTCGGCGGGCCGTCCGGCCGGCGGCAACTGCCGTACGGCGTGCACCAGCTGTATGCCGAGGCTCCCGGCGGCCGGACCGGCCGGGCCACGCTCGTCGTCGCCCCGGCCCGCGCGCCTCAGCCCCGGCAGCGCTCGCACGGACTCCTCGTACAGCTCTACTCCCTGCTCTCCGCCCGCTCCTGGGGCATGGGCGACCTGGGTGACCTCGCCGAGCTCGCGACCTGGTCCGGCCGGGCGCTCGGCGCCGGGTTCGTGCAGGTCAATCCGCTCCACGCCGCCGTCCCCGGCACGCCCACCGACCCCTCGCCGTACCGACCTTCGTCCCGCCGTTTCCCCGACCCCGTCCATCTGCGCATCGAGGACATCCCCGAGTACGCGTATGTCGGCGCAAAAGAGCGGCAACGGCTCGAGGAGCTCCGCGACAAGGCGGCGGAGCTGCGCGAATCCGTGCTGGACAAGGGCTCGTTGATCGACCGCGACGCGGTGTGGGCGCTGAAGCGCGAGGCGCTGGAGATCGTGCACCGAGTGCCGCTCGGCCCCGGCCGCCGCGCCGACTACTGCGACTTTCTCGCCGAGCAGGGCCAGGCGCTGGAGGACCACGCCACCTGGTCCGCGCTCGCCGAAGTGCACGGCCCCGACTGGCACTCCTGGCCCGCCGGCCTGAAGGACCCGCGCTCGCCCGAGACCGCGCGGGCCCGGCACGAGCTGATGGAACGGGTCGACTTCCACTGCAGGATCGCCTGGCTCACCGACCGTCAGCTGGCCGCCGCTTCCCGGGCCGCTCAGGACGCGGGCATGGACGTCGGGATCGTCCATGACCTGGCCGTCGGCGTGCACCCGGGCGGCGCGGACGCCTGGGCGCAGCGGGACGCGTTCGCCGCCGGGATGTCGGTCGGCGCGCCGCCGGACGCGTTCAACGCACGCGGCCAGGACTGGGGCCTGCCGCCGTGGCGGCCGGACGTGCTGGCCGCTTCCGGGTACGGCCCGTACCGCGGACTGCTGCGGGGCCTGCTCAGGAACGCGGGAGCGCTGCGGATCGACCATGTCATGGGCCTGTTCCGGCTCTGGTGGGTCCCGGAAGGCAGTCCGCCCACCGAGGGCACCTATGTCCGCTACGACGCCGAGGCGATGCTCGCGGTCCTGGTCCTGGAGGCCCACCGGGCCGACGCCGTCGTCATAGGAGAGGACCTCGGCACGGTCGAGCCGGGCGTCCGGGAGACCCTGACGCGCAGGGGAGTGCTGGGCACGTCGGTGCTCTGGTTCGAGCGCGACTGGGCGGGCTCGGGCCGCCCTCTGGCGACCGGCGAGTGGCGCGAGGGCTGTGTGGCCACCGCGACCACGCACGATCTGCCGTCCACCGCGGCCCGGCTGACCGGCGAGCATGTGGAGCTGCGGCACCGCCTCGGCCTGCTCGCCCGGCCGTTGGAGCAGGAGCGCACGGAGGAGCTGGCGGACGTCAGCGAGTGGCTGGACCTGCTGAACGGACTCGGACTGCTGCCGGAGGGCACGGGTGACGAGGAGGGGCAGATCCGCGCGGTCTACCGCTTTCTGCTGCGTACACCCGCCCGGATGGTCGGCGTCTGGCTGCCGGACGCGGTCGGCGACCGCCGGCCGCAGAACCTGCCGGGGACATGGGAGCAGTATCCGAACTGGCGGCTGCCGATCGCGGACGCGGAAGGCCGCCCGGTGACCCTGGAGGAGCTGGCGGCCTCGCCGCGGATGCACGCGCTGATGGAGGTCTTCGCGCCGCGGCCGTGACCACGGGCCCGAGCCCGGCGCTCTGCCGCACTCCGCACGGCGCCCGCTGCCGCGCCCTCCGCCGCACCCCGTACGGCACCCCCGGACGCGCGGCCGCGATGGCCGTTCGCTACGTTGGCACCGTGGACAAGAAGAACGCTTTGCGCGCCGGCGCCATCGCCGCCGGTACGACGCTGATGATGCTGCTCCTGTCGTCGCCCGCGCTCGCCGCGACCCGCGACGACGGCGACGACCCGGGCCCGGGCCTGAGCGTGGCCGAGACGCTCGGTCTCTACGTCGCGGCGCCGTTGGGTATCTTCCTGCTGATCATTGGCCTGGTGATGGTCCTCGACAAGTCGTCGGACAGGCAGCCGGGCTGACCTGACCGCGCGGCTCAGTTTTTGATCAGGGCGCTCCGAGGTGTGCAGACACCTCCGGGCGCCCTTGTCGTGCCTCCAGCGGTGCCCGAGTGTGCCCGGCTCCCGAGACCGTTCAGTTTTGCTTCACGCAATCGTCGAAAGTATTCGATGGACCTAAGAGGTCGGTCGAAGCGACGGTGGATCACGTAACCCAAGCCGATCCCCGCAGGGGAGAACAGGTGCGTGATGCCCGATGGCACTCCTGGACCGCGTCCGCAGCAGTGAGACGGCCACGGCGGGGAGGGTGCGGCGGGCCGGTGGCCTCGGGCTGCTCCTCGCCGCGGTCGCGACGGTCGTCTGGTCGGGGTCCTTCGTCACCTCGCGAGCCCTGCACGACTCGGTACCGCCCGTCCAGGCCGCCTTCTGGCGCTGGATCGTCGCGATCGTGGCCGTCGCGCCGTTCGCGATACGGGCGACCTGGCGGCAACGGGCCCTGATCCGCCGCAACTTGGGCTACGTCACGCTGGCCTCCCTGCTCGGCGTCACCGTCTACAACACACTCGTCAACCAGGCCGGACTGACCACTCCCGCCGGGAACATGGGCATGATCATGGCCGCGTCGCCCGTCGTGATGGCGGTGTACGAACGCCTCGGCGGCGCGCGGCTCGGCGCGCGGCGGGTCATCGGGATGGCGGTCGCCTGTGGCGGTGTCCTGCTGCTGGTCGGCGACGGATCGCTCTCGACCTCGTTCGCCGCGGGCGACCTGTGGATGTTCGCGGCGGCGCTCAGCTTCGGCTCGTACAGCGCACTGCTGCGGCGGCGGCCGGCCGAGATCGGCGGGCTCGTCTTTCTCTTCACCACCTTTGTGCTCGGGGCGCTGATGCTGCTCCCGGCGTACGGGATCAGCCTCGCCCGGCACGGCGGCTTCGAACCGATGGCCGGGACGGTCGGGCCGCTGGTGTACGTCGGGGTCTTCTCCTCCGCTGTCGCGTTCCTCGCCTGGAACAAGGCCATCGCGCTGATCGGCGCTGCGCGCGCGGGAGTCGTCTACTACCTGCAGCCGGTGTGCGTGGCGTTGCTGTCCTTCGCCGTGCTGGGCGAGCCGACCGGGCCGGTGCAGGTCGTGTGCATGGCGCTGATCCTTGGTGGAGTGGTCACGGCTAGCGTGCGGACATGACCGAGTGGGACATCAAGAAGCTGCAGATCCTCCGCACGCTGAGCGAGCGCGGGACCGTCACGGCGACGGCGGAGGCGCTGCTCATGACCCCCTCGGCCGTGTCGCAGCAGCTCTCGAACCTCGCGAAGCAGCTGGGAGTGCCGCTGCTCGAAGCGCACGGGCGGCGGGTCAGACTGACCGACGCGGCTCATCTGGTGCTGCGGCACGCGGAAGCGGTCTTCGCCCAACTGGAGCGGGCGGACGCGGAGTTGACCGGGTATCTGCGTGGCGAGGCGGGCGAGGTGCGGGTGGCGGCCTTCGCCACGGCGGTGCCCGCGCTGGTGGTGCCGGCGGTACGGCGGCTGCGTACGGAGCATCCCGCGCTGGAGGTACGCGTACGGGAGGCGGAGGCGCGCGAGGCGTACGAGCTGCTGCTGTCGGGCGACGTGGACGTGGCGCTCTCGCTCGCCGCGCATGCGCCGTCCGCGCGGGACCCGAAGTTCAGCCGGGTCCCGCTGCTGGCGGACCCGCTGGACGTGGCCCTGCCGGCGGGCCATCCACTGGCCGCGGCCTCGGACCTCCGGCTCGCGGACCTGTCCGGCGAACCGTGGATCTTCGGTGGCAGCGGACCGTGGTCCGAGATCACGCTGGCCGCCTGCGAGGCGTCCGGCTTCGTCCCCGAACAGGCCCACTCGGCGTCCGGCTGGACCGCGATCCTGGCGATGGTCGAGGCGGACATGGGCGTCGCGCTGATCCCGCGGATGGCGGCGGCGGAACGGGAGCGGCGGGCGGGAGTGGCGATGCGCGAGCTTTCGGCGGACCAGCCGCGGCGGCACGTGGTGGCTGCGGTGCGCAGCGGCGCGGAAGAAGGACGGGGAGTGGGCCGGGTGCTGGAGGCACTGCGGGCGGTGTCGCTGTCCCCGCCCCACCCCTTCCCGTAACCCGGGACAGCCCCACGGGCCCCGCCCTTCACGCCGCTGCGGAACCGGTCTCCTCGCGGGCCGGCCGCAGCAGCGTGCCCCACAGGTGGAGTTGGTCCAGCAGGGTCTTCGCCGCTGTTGCCGGGCCCTCGGGGTCCCGCAGCGTGCCGTCGGTGTCGAACAGCTCGTAGTAGCGCGGGAAACTCACCACGTCACGCAGTGTGTGCGCGTGGAGTTCGGTGAAAACCTGGCGGAGGTGTTCGATCGCCAGGATGCCGCCCGTGCCTCCGCTGTAGCCGACGAAGCCGATCGGCTTCAGGCCCCACTCCGTGTAGTGCCAGTCGATCGCCGCCTTCAGCGAGGCGGGATAGCTGCGGTTGTACTCGGGGGTCACGATCACGACCGCGTCGGCCGCCGCGATCCGGCGCGTCAGGTCGGTCATCTCCGCCGGGCGGGCCAGGTTCGGGTCCATTGCCGGCGGCACCGGTGGCAGAGCCAGAGGCAGGGGTGTGTCCGCGAGGTCGATGACGTCGACCGCGAACTCGCCGTGCTGCTCGGCGTGCTGGACGAACCAGTCCGCCACCACCGGACCGAACCGCCCTTCCCTGACGCTTCCGATGATCACCGCGAGGTTGAGAGGAGTGCTGGACATGTTCGTGCTCCTTGGATGCCGTAGCTGCGTTGTGACTCCAACATCACCCCGCGGCCCGCCGCCAGGAAGACCGGGCCAAGGCTGGTAGCAGCAGGGCCACCCTCCACGCCCTCCCGCCTGTTACGTTCGAAACGTGAGCGACAACGAGCTCGGCATCTTCCTGCGTACGCGTCGCGAAGCCGTCGCACCCGCCGATGTCGGGCTGCCCGCGGGCCCCCGTCGTCGTACGCCCGGACTGCGCAGGTCAGAAGTCGCCACCCTCGCCGGGGTCAGCGTCGAGTACGTGACCCGGCTGGAGCAGGGGCGCGACCGGCGGCCGTCGCCGCAGGTGCTGTCCGCGCTCGCCGAGGCGCTGCGGCTCGGCACCGCCGAGCGGATTCATCTGCACAAGCTGATCAAGGCCGCCGACGGCGGCTTCACCTGCTACGGCGCCGCGCTGCCGAACCGCACCGTGAGGCCCACCGTGCAGGCCCTGATCGACCGGCTCGAACCCGCGCCCGCCGTGCTGCTCAACCGGCTGAGCGAACTGCTCGCCTGGACCGCGGCGTACGAGCGCATCGCCGGGCCCGTCGGGCTTCTCGACGGACGGCCGCCGAACCTCGCGCGCTTTGTGTTCACCGACGACCGGGCGCGCGCCGTCTACCCGGACTGGGACCGGGTCGCGGACGAACAGGTCGCCGCGCTCAAGCAGGGCCCGTTCCGCGTCGATCCCCATGTCGCCCTGCTCGCCGACGAGTTGACGCTCACCGTCGGGCCGGATTTCGGCGGGCGGGTGGACACGCTGCCCGGGCTGCCGAAGTCCAGCGGTGTCGGGCGCCTGGTCCACCCGGAGGCGGGCGAGCTCCGGCTCGCGTACGAGACGCTCGAGCTGCCCGCCGACGACGACCAGCGTCTGCTGGTCCACTTCCCGGCCGACGACGCCACATCCGCCGCCCTGGACCGGCTCAATGGACGAAGGCCGGGAGGCCTCCGCGCCGTCTAGAAGCGGACTACGGGACGGGCTACGGGACTACGACGCCTCCGTCGTCACCGCCAGCGACTGCAAGTACCGCATCAGCGCCATCAGCACGTCCCGGCTCGATCCTCGCAGCCGCGCGTCGCAGTCCACGATCGGCACCGACGCCGGCAGATCGAGCGCCGCCCGCACGTCCTCGAGCGGATACGCGGGCGCGTCCGGGAACGTGTTGATCGCCACCACGAACGGCACCCGCCGCTCCTCCAGCCGCCCGATCACATCGAAGCTGACCTCGAGACGCCGCGTGTCGACCAGCACCACCGCGCCCAGCGCACCCTCGAACAGGCCGCGCCACAGGAACCAGAACCGCTCCTGGCCCGGCGTCCCGAAGAGATACAGCACCAGCTCCTCGTTGATGCTGATCCGGCCGAAGTCCATGGCTACGGTCGTCGACGTCTTGCGTTCCACGCCGGCCGGGTCGTCGATGCCGACCCCGGCCTGCGTCATCGTCTCCTCGGTGGTCAGCGGCCGGATCTCGCTGACCGAGCCGACCAGGGTCGTCTTGCCGACTCCGAAGCCGCCCACGATGACCACCTTGACGGCGGCGGTCGCCGTCTCCGGCAGCACGTCCTCGCTGCGCGGCCCCACGGCCTGCTCAGAGCTTCTGAAGTCCATCGATCACTGCCTCAATCAAAGCGCGGTCGGGGAGTAGGGCTGGCTGGACCGGTGCGCGGGCCAGTACCCGGTCCTCGGCCAGCAGATCGCTGAGCAGCACGGTGACGACGCTCACCGGAAGACTCAGATACGCGGAGATCTCGGCCACCGAGAGCGGCGCATGGCAGAGCCGGATGATCGCGGCCTGTTCCGGCTGCATGCCGTGGCGCGCGCCCGACTTGGCCACGATCAGCGTGACCAGGTCGAGCGTGGTCGGCACGGACGAACCGCTGCGGCCGCCCGTGATGACGTAGAGCCGTTCGGGGCTGGCTTCCTCCCAGTCCTCCCGGCCCGGGTTGCTCACGCGGTCTGCCGATCGTGCCGCGGCGGTGTGCTCAGGTGCTCTCCGATCCGCAGCACGAGGTCGCGCATCCGCTGTCCCATCAGCCCTGCGTCCACGCCTTCGTTGGCGAGTACGGCGAGGAACGCGCCGGACCCGGCCGCCATCAGGTAGAAGAAGCCGCCGGTCATCTCGATGACGACGAGATGCATCCGGCCGTCGCTGTGCGGGAGTTCGGACGCGACCGCGCCTGCCAGGCTCTGCAGCCCGGCGCAGGCGGCCGCCAGCCGGTCGGCCGTGTCGTTGTCCGCGCCGTACTGAGCCATGCGCAGCCCGTCCGCGGACAGTACGACGACGTTCCTGGTCTGTGGGACACCCTCTGCCAGGTCCTTGAGCATCCAGTCCATGTTGGTCTGGTTGGACTGCTGGATCATGGCTGCGTATTCCCCTTGTCAGTCTGGGTGGTCTCACCGGACAGGCCGCTCTGGAAGGCGGCAAGCCACATGCCGGGCTGCACCGAGGGTGCGGCCTCCGGCTCGGGCTCGGGCGCGGCAGCAGTGGCCGGTGCGGTGACGGGGGTCTTGCGGCGCCGCTGCGGCAGACCGGTCGGCGTCCTTTCGCTCACGACGGGGACCTCGTCGTCCGTGGTCATGGGTCCGGTGACCGTCCTCGACGGAAGCTCGTCGCGGATCGCGCCGAGCGTGTCGTGCGTACCGGTCGTCGCGGAGATCGTGCCGGCCGGCAGGGGCCCGGAGGACGCGCCGATGCCGTGCGCGAGGCCGGTCGCCGACGAGGCGGTGGTGATCAGGCCCTGCGGTACGACGAGAACGGCACGCACACCGCCGTACGCCGACGAACGCAGCGAGACCTGGAAGCCGTACAGCTGGGCCAGCCGGCCGACCACGGCGAGGCCGAGGCGCGGCGTCTCGCCGAGGTCGTTGACATCGATGCCCTGCTGGGCCTGGCGGAGCATGCGCTCGGCCCGCTTGCGGGCCTCCTCGCTCATGCTCACGCCGCCGTCCTCGATCTCGACGGCGATGCCCGACTGGACGTCGACGGCGGTCAGATGGACCTTGGTCTGCGGCGGCGAGTAGCGCGTGGCGTTGTCGAGCAGTTCGGCGAGCGCGTGGATCAGCGGCTCGACGGCGGTGCCGACGACGGCGACCTCGGAGACCGAGTGCAGTTCGACGCGCTGGTAGTCGATGATCCGCGACATCGCGCCGCGCATCACGCTGTAGAGAGGTACGGCCTTGCTCCACTGGCGGCCGGGCCGCGCACCGCCGAGTACGGCGATGGAGTCGGCGAGCCGGCCGATCAGGGCGGTGCCGTGGTCGATCCGCAGCAGATCGCCGAAGACCTCGGGCTGCTTGCCGTGCCGGTCCTCCATCTCCCGTAGTTCCTGGGCCTGTTGGTGGACGATGGCCTGCACGCGGCGGGCGATGTTCACGAAGGCGCGCTGCGCGGACTCGCGCAGGTCCTCCTCGGCGACGACGGCGTCGAGCACCGAGCTGAGCACGGCCTGGTGCTCGGCGGGCGCGTCGAGGGACTCGAGTACGTCTTCCGGGAACTCGCCCTTGCGCAGCCGCTCCACGACCTGCGGCAGCAGATCGCCGGCGAGCCGCGCGGTCTCGGCCTGCTGGCGTGCCAGCACCGCCTCACGCTCCGCGAGCCTGGCGCTCAGCTGCTCGACGCGGCGGCCGCGCCGGGCGCTCTCGGCGCACGCGACGGTGACTGTGGCGACTGCTGTGACACCGACCCAGACAACGGCGGCGCGTGCGGAGCTCGAGACCAGCACGGCGGCAATCGCCGCGGCCGCGGCGATGACGACGACGGGCACGAGCCACCCCAGGGGGGCCGCGCTCCGCGGACTTCCGGTCGACGTTTCCTGTCGGACCATCAGCACCCTCAACCATCGGATCGGAACGGAAGTGATCATATGACGACGGTCGGAGAGCATATCCGTGTCTAGTTACGACAGATGACGGGGGGTCATGAAAATCGGCGCGGATTTGGCTCGATGTATGCGCTTGGAAATCGCGAAGGCGTCCGGGTCCTGGGACCCGGACGCCTCACCGTCGATTTTCGGCCTTCACGGCCTCAACTTCGGTGCGCCGGTTAGGCACCCGCCGCCGCGTCCGCAGCCTGCGCCTTCAGCGCCCGTTCGACGCCCGCACGGGACTCCGAGATCAGCCGCCGCAGGGCCGCGTTCGGCTGGGCCGAGGCGAGCCAGGCGTCCGTGGCGTCCAGGGTGGCCTGCGAGACCTGGAGCACGGGGTAGAGGCCGACCGCGATCTGCTGGGCGATCTCGTGGCTGCGGGACTCCCACACGCCCTTGACCGCCGCGAAGTACTTCTCCGTGTACGGCGCGAGCAGCTCGCGCTGGTCGGTCTGGACGAAGCCCGCGATCACCGCCTCCTGCATCGCGTTCGGCAGCTTGTCGTCCTCGACGACCGCCGCCCACGACTCCGCCTTCGCCTCCGGGGTCGGCCGGGCCGAGCGGGCCGTGGCCGCGTGGCGTTCGCCCGCCGCCGTCTTGTCCCGCTCGTGCTCCGCCGCGATCTCTTCCTCGTCGAGCACACCGACCGCCGCGAGCCGCTGCACGAACGTCCAGCGCAGCTCGGTGTCCACCACCAGGCCCTCGATCGTCTCGGTGCCGTCGAGCAGCGCACGCAGCAGATCGAGCTGCTGCGGCGTCCGCGCGGTCGCGGCGAAGGCGCGCGCCCACGCCAGCTGGTGGTCGCTGCCCGGCTCCGCCGCGCGCAGATGCGCCAGCGTCGCGTCCGTCCACAGCGTCAGACCCGTCTCGCGCCACTGAGGCGCCCCGTACAGGTCGATCGCCAGCTTCACCTGGCGATGCAGCGACTGGACCACGCCGATGTCGCTCTCCTTGCCGATGCCGGACAGCACCAGCGCGAGATAGTCCCGGGTCGCCAGCTCGCCGTCGCGCGTCATGTCCCAGGCGGAGGCCCAGCACAGCGCGCGCGGCAGCGACTCGGTGAAGTCGCCGAGGTGTTCGGTGACGACGCGCAGCGACTCCTCGTCGAGCCGGACCTTCGCGTACGACAGGTCGTCGTCGTTGAGCAGGATCACCGCGGGACGGCGGGTGTTCTGCGGGAACGGCACGTCCGTGAGCTCGCCGTCCACGTCCAGCTCGATCCGGTTCGTACGGACCAGCTTGCCGTCGCCGTCGAGGTCGTAGCAGCCGATCGCGATGCGGTGCGGCCGCAGCGTCGGCTCGCCCTTCGCGCCGGCGGGCAGCGCGGGAGCCTCCTGGCGTACGGAGAAGGAGGTGACATGTCCCTCGCCGGAGATCTCGATCTCCGGGCGGAGGATGTTGATGCCCGCCGTCTCCAGCCACTTCTGCGACCAGTGCTTGAGATCGCGGCCGGAGGTCTCCTCCAGCGCGCCGAGCAGGTCGGTCAGCCGGGTGTTGCCGAAGGCGTGCGCCTTGAAGTACGCCTGCACGCCGCGGAAGAACTCGTCCTGGCCGACATACGCCACAAGCTGCTTCAGCACCGACGCGCCCTTGGCGTACGTGATGCCGTCGAAGTTCACCAGGACGTCGTCCAGGTCACGGATTTCGGCCATGATCGGGTGCGTGGACGGCAGTTGGTCCTGCCGGTATGCCCAGGTCTTCATGGAGTTTGCGAATGTGGTCCAGGAATGCGGCCACTTCGACTCCGGGTGGTACGCCTGGCAGGCGATCGACGTGTAGGTGGCGAACGACTCGTTCAGCCACAGGTCGTTCCACCACTCCATGGTGACGAGATCGCCGAACCACATGTGGGCGAGCTCGTGCAGGATCGTCTCCGCGCGCGTCTCGTACGCCGCGTCCGTCACCTTGGAGCGGAAGACGTACTGGTCGCGGATGGTCACCGCGCCCGCGTTCTCCATCGCGCCCGCGTTGAACTCCGGCACGAAGAGCTGGTCGTACTTGGCGAACGGATACGCGTAGTCGAACTTCTCCTGGAACCACTCGAAGCCCTGCCGCGTGACCTCGAAGATCGCGTCGGAGTCGAGGAACTCGGCGAGCGAGGGGCGGCAGTAGATGCCCAGCGGGACGCTCTGCCCGTCCTGCTCGTAGCTGCTGTGGACCGAGTGGTACGGGCCGACGATCAGCGCCGTGATGTACGAGGAGATCGGCGGCGTCGGCTCGAAGTGCCAGACGTTGTCCTTCGGCTCCGGCGTCGGGGAGTTGGAGACGACCGTCCAGCCCTCGGGAGCCTTCACGGTGAACTGGAAGGTCGCCTTGAGGTCCGGCTGCTCGAAGCTGGCGAAGACCCGGCGCGCGTCCGGCACCTCGAACTGCGTGTAGAGATACGCCTGCTGGTCCACCGGGTCGACAAAGCGGTGCAGGCCCTCGCCGGTGTTGGTGTACGCGCAGTCCGCGACGACCTTCAGCTCGTTCTCGCCCGCGTGCAGCTGCGTCAGCGTGATCCGCGAGTCCCGGAAGACGGCGGCGGCGTCCAGCTCCCTGCCGTTCAGCACGACCTCGTGCACGGCGGGCGCGACCAGATCGATGAAGGTCTCCGCGCCGTCCTCGGCGGAGTCGAAGCGCACGGTGGTCACGGACCGGTAGGTGCCGCCCTCCTGCGCCCCGCTCAGATCGAGGTCGATCTCGTACGAGTGGGTGGTGAGCAGGCGCGCCCGCTGCTGCGCCTCTTCGCGGGTCAGATTCGTGCCAGGCACGCGGTGTCTCCTCGGGTTCGCGACTTTTGCCGTCATCTTTCCACGAGGCACCGTTGGGCCGCCTGTAGAAAAAACCGGCACAAAAAGGGGCGGCACCGCGCGGTGCCGCCCCTCCTGCCTGCCCGGTCTCAGCCGCGCAACTCCTCCGCGACCAGCTCCGCGATTTGCACGGCGTTCAGCGCCGCGCCCTTGCGCAGGTTGTCGTTGGACAGGAACAGCGCGAGGCCGTTGTCGACGGTCTCGTCCACCCGGATCCGGCCGACGAACGAGGCGTCCTTGCCGGCCGCCTGCAGCGGCGTCGGGATCTCGGAGAGCTCCACGCCCTCCGCGTCCTTCAGGAGCTCCTGCGCGCGCTCCACGCCGATCGGACGCTCGAAGCGGAGGTTGACCTGGAGCGAGTGGCCGGAGAAGACCGGGACCCGGACGCAGGTGCCGGAGACCTTGAGCTCGGGGATCTCGAGGATCTTGCGGGACTCGTTGCGGAGCTTCTGCTCCTCGTCGGTCTCGAAGGAGCCGTCGTCGACGATCGAGCCGGCCAGCGGCAGCACATTGAAGGCGATGGGCCGCTTGTAGACGCCGGGCTCCGGGAAGTCGACGGCCCCGCCGTCGTGGGTCAGCTCGGAGGCGTGCTCGACGACCTTCTTCACCTGGCCGTCGAGCTCGGCGACACCGGCGAGGCCGGAGCCGGACACGGCCTGGTAGGTGGTGGCGACGAGCGCCAGCAGGCCCGCCTCCAGGTGCAGCGGCTTGAGGACCGGCATCGCGGCCATCGTGGTGCAGTTCGGGTTGGCGATGATGCCCTTGGGGCGGTCCTTGATCGCGTGCGGGTTGACCTCGGAGACGACGAGCGGCACCTCGGGGTCGCGGCGCCAGGCCGAGGAGTTGTCGATCACGACGGCGCCCTGGGCAGCGACCTTCTCGGCGAGGACCTTGGAGGTCGCGCCGCCGGCGGAGAAGAGCACGATGTCCAGACCGGAGTAGTCGGCGGCGGCCGCGTCCTCGACGGTGATCGTGCGGCCCTCCCACTCGATCGTGGAGCCCGCGGACCGGGCGGAGGCGAACAGCCGCAGCTCGTCGACCGGGAACTTGCGCTCGGCCAGGATCCTGCGCATGACTGTGCCGACCTGACCGGTGGCTCCGACGATTCCGACCCTCACGGTGACTCCTTCTGTCTGGCGTGCGACGCGGGCAGCCTGCCCATCATGCGTATGACCCCGGTCTTCTTGTCCAATCCATTGTCCGCGTATCGGGACGTGTGAGGCAGCACATACGAAAGGGGCGGGCGTCCGGCATGGACGCCCGCCCCCTTTTACTCCCGTATGGCTACGGAGTGACCTTCTCGATCACCACGCTGCCCGCGCCCGCGACCGTGCCGCGCCCGTTCAGCAGCTGCACCTCGCCGAAGAACTGACGTCCCTCGGGAGCCGCACCGCCGACTACGACCTCGGCGCTGACCTGCGCCGTTGCACCGTTGGCCAGCTTGACCGGCGACGAGCCGACCTTGACCTCGCCCAGCGACGCCGCGAAGAACACATCGCGGTAGTCGTACTCGGTCGTCCCGGCCGGGACGGAGTAGCCGTCGACCACGATCGTGTACGTGCCCGCGGCGGGCTTGTCGAGGCTGACCGCCTCCTCGGAGTCGCCGTCCGCCGCCTGGCCGACCAGGACACCGTTCAGGAAGACCGACAGGTCCAGGTCGGCGTTGGTGTCGGAGACCCCGCCGATGGCGACGTCCAGACGCTCGACGCCCTCACCG
The DNA here is from genome assembly GCF_044334895.1 of Streptomyces sp. NPDC020681. Classification (NCBI taxonomy): domain Bacteria; kingdom Bacillati; phylum Actinomycetota; class Actinomycetes; order Kitasatosporales; family Streptomycetaceae; genus Streptomyces; species Streptomyces sp. NPDC020681. The sequence goes on from NZ_JBIRTX010000022.1 coordinate 81,854, forward strand.
ATGGTGACCGTCGACTCCTGCGACTCGGCGTGCTTGATCGAAGGCCTCGTGACCTTCGCCGAGCCCAGCGAGCCGCCCGCCAGCTTGCCGTCGATCGCGGCGAAGCCGTTGGTGACCTTCCAGTCGACGGCGGCCGGCGTGCCGACCTTCGCCTCGGGAAGCGTCTTGACCGCCGGGTCGAAGGTGGCGCCGAGCAGCGCCACGTCCAGCTTGTACGGGTTGTCGAGCAGCGGAGACGTACGCCGCGACTCGACCTCGATCTCCCAGACGCCCGGCGTCGGCTCGGGGTACGAGCGCAGGTCCGGGCGGCAGGTGTTCGCCGGGTTGTTGTAGTTCGGGTAGCAGAAGATCGTCGAGCTGTCGTCGACCGGCAGCCCGTACGGGTGGATGCCGATGAACCGGGTCTGGCTGCCTGCCGCCAGACCGCCGAGCGCGACCTCCAGGTTCTTCGCGCCCTCCGGCACCGTGATGAAGTACGACTTGTGGCTGTTGCGCTGCACCGAGCCGGACGCCGAGAAGGTGTACTCGGGCTTCGCCAGCTCCTTGGAGACGACCACGGTCGCGAGGATCTGCTTGTCGACGCCCTCGGTACGCGGGTCGTCGGCCTCCAGGATCGCGCTGTGCACACCGGCGGCCTTCGGCCTGGCCTGCACGGTGACGGTGACCGGCTGGTTCAGCGGCAGCCGGACGCTGTCGCCGCCCAGCAGACGGAAGGTGCCGTCGTTGTACTTCCAGTTCAGGTCGTGCGACAGCGCACCCTTCCCGCCCGTGGTGCGCGTGATGGTGACGTCGTACGTCTTGGACTTGCCCGCCTGCAGGCCGCCCTCGCGGTCGTACAGGCCGGTGCCGAAGCCCGGGGTCTTCAGCGCGAAGTCGATCGCGGTGTCGACCGGGGCCTTCACGCTGTACTCGTTGGCGTTGACGCCGTCCTCGATGAGCTCCCACGCGTCCACGACGTTGATCAGGCCGGAGCCCTGCTCATGCGCCTGGACACCGGAGATCTTGTGCGCGGAGCTGGTGAGCGCCGTGCGCAGCTTCGCCGGGGTCAGCTCGATGCCCCGCTGCTTGGCGGCCGACAGCAGCAGCGCGCTCGCGCCCGCGGTCTGCGGCGAGGACATCGAGGTGCCCTGCAGCATCGAGTAGCCGGGCGGCAGCTTGTAGCCCGCCTCGGCGACCGGGCCGCCGGCGGACCAGGTCTGCGTGGTGTTGATGGACGCGCCGGGCGCGCTGATGGTGGGCGTGAAGCCGCCGTCCTCGCGCGGGCCGCGGGAGGAGAAGGGCAGCATGTTGTACTTCTTGGCCACCAGGGAGCCGTAGTTGGCGGCCCAGGTCTCCTTGGAGATGGCGGCACCGACGGAGATGACCTTGTCGGCGACGGCCGGGTCGCCGAGCGTGTTGACGCCCGGGCCCTCGTTGCCCGCCGAGATCACCAGCTGGACGCCGTAGGTGTCGATGAGGCGGTTGTAGAGCTCGGCGCGCGCGTTGTTGCCGTCGTTCAGCGGCGGCAGACCGCCGATGGACATGTTGACGATGTCCACGCCGCGCTCGATGACCAGGTCGGCCATGCCTTCGGTGAGGGCGATGTTGGTGCAGCCGCCGCTCCAGGTGCAGGCCCGCGAGGAGACCAGCTTGGCGCCGGGGGCGGCACCGTTCATCTTGCCGCCGAAGAGGCTGTTGGCGGCGGTGATGCCGGCGACGTGCGTGCCGTGCGAGCCCTCGATGACACCGATGTTGACGTAGTCGGCCTTGGCGCCGGCGGCGTTGTAGACGACGTCCTGGCGGACCTCGATCACGAACGGGATGCGCTCGACGACCGGAGTGGCCGGGTTGTCGGTGCCGAAGTAGCCGATCTGGAAGCCGTTCTTGTACGGCTTCATCACGGTGTCGTTGGCGAAGTCCGCGTCATTGTTCAGGTCGACGCGGGCGGTCCGGGTTCCGGCGTCGTACAGCACGCCCCAGACGTCGGTGGTGTCGCCGTCCCGGTTGAGGTCACCGGCCATGTCGCCGCCCTTGGTGGCGGCCTCGGCGAAGAGGTTGAACTTGTACGCGCCCGCCGGGGCGGAGTACGTACGGCCGTTGACGGTGAACGTCGGGCCGCTGACATCGAGCGACATCCGGCGCCAGGTGCCGTCGCCGTCCGCCACCGGGTCGGTCGCCGTGACCCAGTCGACGATCTTGCGCTCGCCGGTGGTGGTCTTCTGAAGCGCCGGGTGGCCGAGGTCGACACCGGAGTCGAGGATGCCGATGGTCACTCCGCGGCCGTCGGCCTTGGGGTGCTCCTTCACGAAGTCGACCGCGCCCGTCTCGAAGGACGGGTTGTACGGGTTCTTCGCCGGCGTGTTCTTGTCCGGCGCCGGGTACGCGGCGGCCTGCCCGGCCGCCGTGCCCGCGGCCTTGACGGTGTCGCCGGCCGGCGTCGGGTCGTCCAGCTTGATCTCGTGCTTGAGGTCGATGCCGTGGACGCTGGAGAGCTTGGCGGCGGCCTTGATCGCCGCCTCCGCCTTCGCGGTGGGGAGAGTGGCCCGCACATAGCCGAGCTTGTCGTACGTCTTGCCGACCAGGGCGCCGTCGACGGCGTCCAGCTGACCGGACACCTGCTCGGTCGCGCCGGGAGCGGTGGCGACCATGACGGTGACGCTCTTGTCGCCCTTGGCCTCGGCCTGGTCGAGCAGTTCCTGGTCGGCGGACCCGAGCTTGTCGGAGGACTTGACCGCCTTGACGCGGGAGGTGCCGCCCGGGTCGTCGGCGGGAGCTGCGGAGAACGCCGGTACGGCGCCGGAGGCCGCCAGCGCGGTCACCATCGACGCGGCGGCCGCGATGCGGGCCACACGTCTGTGACCTGGTACGGAGCGCCCTGTTATGGGGCTCTGAGCTTGGGGGGTCATCAGCATCCCTGTTTTGTGAAAGAGAGGGTCCGGAATTCGGTGCCGGATGACCGCTCAGCTTTGCGTAAGTGACAGGGGTTTGTGGAGAGTTGCCGGAGGCGGGATGCGGCCATGGCGCACATCCGCCACAGGTTCCTTTACGCCACGGGAGCGGTCCCGCGTCCCGAGGGGCTCCGCACGGGTTGTCAGTCGGGCCGCATACCCTCGCGGAATGAACGAGTTGAGGGTCGCGGCCTACGCGGTGTGCGTACGGGAGGAGCAGATTCTGCTCGCCCGCTGGGTGGCGCGCGACGGGGTCAAGCGGTGGACGCTGCCCGGCGGCGGCATGGACCACGGCGAGGACCCGCTCGAGACGGTCGTGCGTGAGGTCGAGGAGGAAACTGGGTACGCGTCCGAGGTGACCGCACTCCTGGGACTCCACACCGACGTCCTGCGCCGCCCGCGCAAACTCGGAGCCGACGCCGAACTGCACAGCCTGCGCATCGTCTACGCGGGCCGGATCACCGGCGGCGGCCTGCGCAATGAGACGGACGGCTCCACCGACCTCGCCTGCTGGCATCCGCTGGACGCGGTGACCGGCCTGGAGCGGGTCGATCTCGTCGACATAGGCCTCGAACTGTGGCGCACCAGACCCCCGGTCGGCCGCGTCGCCGGAAACGGCCAGTAGCGCCTCAACCTTCGCGGAACGGGCAACGCGGACCGGAGCGCCTGAGTCCACCCGGCCGACCGCAGTCGGTGAGCAATCGAACCCAGGGGGCGGACATGTCAGCACGCACCGTCGGGGCAGCGTTGATCGCGGCGGTGGCGGCCATGGCCTCCGGCGCGGCTCCGATCCCACCTGCCACCGCGGACACGGCCGCCGGCAGCCACTCGCGGACCGGCCACCCGCAGAACGGCCACTCGCGGACCGGCCACCCAGAGACCGGCCACTCGCAGACACAGGCCGCCATCGAGGCCGCCGTACGCGACGGAGTGCCGGGAGTCGTCGTCCAGACGCACGATCGCCGCGGCGCATGGAGCGGCACCGCGGGCGTCGGCAGTCCGGCCACCGGACGCGAGCGCGCCCCGCAGGACCGCTACCGCGTCGGATCCATCACCAAGACCTTCGTCGCCACCGTGCTGCTCCAGCTGGAGGCCGAAGGCAGCCTGAGCCTCGACGACACCGTGGAGCACTGGCTTCCCGGCGTGGTGCGCGGCCAGGGACACGACGGCCGCCGGATCACGCTGCGCCAACTCCTCAACCACACCAGCGGGATCTACAACTACTCGGACGACAAAGGCTTCCAGGACAAGCTCTTCGGTGACGGCTTCTTCCAGCACCGGTACGACACCTGGACGCCGCGGCAGCTGGTCGCGGTCGCGATGGGGCACAGGCCCGACTTCGCGCCCGGGACGGACTGGAACTACTCCAACACCAACTTCATCCTCGCCGGGATGGTCGTCGAGCGGGCGACGGGACGGCCGTACGGCTCGGAGATCGAGCGGCGGATCCTGCGCCCGCTCCGTCTGCACGCCACCTCGCTGCCCGGCACCGATCCACGGGTGCCGCGTTCCCGCAGCCGTGCGTACTCGACGCTGTCCGAGGACCCGAAGGCGAAGATCCACGATGTGACCGAGTTCAACCCGTCGGCCGCCGGATCGGCAGGTGAGATGATCTCCGACTCCGCCGATCTGCAGCGCTTCTACCGGACGCTGCTGAAGGGCGGTCTGCTGCCGCCGAAGCAGCTGAAGGAGATGACCACGACGGTCCGGATGAATCCGCAGCGGCCTCAGTACCGTTACGGCCTGGGGCTGATGCAGCAGAAGCTGAGCTGCGGCAAGGACGTCTGGGGCCACGGAGGCGGCATCCACGGCTCCACGTCGGAGGCGGTCACCACCCGCGACGCGAGCCACTCCCTCGCGATGAACTTCAACGGCGACTGGGCCGGGGACGCGGTTCCGGTCGTGGAGGCCGAGTTCTGCGGCTAGGTCCTGTCCGGTCGATCAGGCCGTACGGCCCGGAGCCCGAGGTCACCGCGGCAGGACGACGACATAGGCGGCAGGGTCCCGGTCCGTCGCCGCCATCAGTGCGGTGCGGACCACGCTCGCCTGCTGGTCCAGTGAGTCCCGCAGCTTCTTCGGCGTGATGTGGACGACGGTGATCCCGAGCCGCTCCAGATGCTCGCGCTTGCGGGCGTACTCCGACCACAGCGCGTCCTCGTCGTGGCGCGGTGCGCGGGTGTCCAGTTCTACGGCGACGCAGTGCTCGGGCCAGTAGGCGTCCACGCCGCCCAGATGCGGTCCGCCGGGCAGCCGCAGGTCCACGTTCCAGACCGGGTCCGGCAGTCCGTGCAGACTGACCATCGTGTACAGCCGGTCCTCGGCCAGCGCACGCCCTTCGGCGAGAAGCGAGTCGACGGCGTCCACGACATGGGCGCGCCCGAGCAGCCGTGCGCGGTTCAACTCGGCGACCACGGCGCCCGGTTCGCAGTGCCCGCAGCGAACCGCCTCGGTCAGCAGCCGGCGTACGGCGTTGGGGTCGGTGAGCTCCGCGACCGCGTCCGCGAGGGCGCGCGGCACCGGAGCGACCGGCACGCCGTTGATCTCGCCCGGTCTCGGCGTGGCGTGCGCCCGTACGATCCGCGCGCAGCCCGTCGACCGCAGCCGGCGGGTGCGCGGCACCAGGATGTCGATCCGGTCGAGCGAGAGCAGCGGCGGCGCCGCGGTGAACTGGTGCAGCGCGAGCGCCGCGAGCCCGGTGACCATGGCCTCGCCGTACTGCGGAGTGTCCTTGGCCTGGGCCTGTGCGGGGATGACCGGCCGCCCGGCGTACAGCAGCGCGCCGTGCAGCCGCTCCTCGCTGGTGGGCTGCCCGGAGTGCAGGACGTACACCCCGGGCAGCAGCAGCTGCCAGGGCCCGCCCGGACGGCACTGTGCGGCGGTCCGGGCGGCGGAGACGCCGTGGGCGCGCAGCTGGGCTGCGGTCAGTACACGGCGCTGGACCTCGCAGAGGTGGCTGAGGGGGAGCGGCGAGAGTGGGGTGTTGTGCGTCATGGTGCCGGGATGCCCCTCGGGGACCGCCCAGCTAACCGCTGTTACACGCTCGTCGACAATCCAGGACAACACCGTCCTAAAGTACGGACGTTCGAGTGCCGAGAACGGTTCCCCATCCGGCCTATTCCGCGACACCCCCGTCGCACGCCTGCGCGAGCCGCGCCCGCGCCAGATCGTCCCGGGCCTCCAGCACAAGACGGCGCAGGGCCGGAGCCGCGCCCTCGTGCGACGCCAGCCACGCGTCCGTCCTCGTCAGCGTCTCCTCGTCGTCCTGCAAGCCCGGGAACAGGCCCTTCACCACATCCATCCCGATCTGGATCGAGCGCTCCTCCCACACCCGCTCGATCGCCTCGAAGTACTTCTCGACGAACGGAGCGAGCAGGTCACGCTGTCCCGGCTGCGCGAAGCCCGAAATCGTCGCCTCCACAAGGGCGTTGGAGAGCGAATCCGACTCGACGACCTGTGCCCAGGCCTGGTCCTTGACCGCCGCCGAAGGCCGGGCCGCCAGGCAGCGGACCTGGTGGCGCTTGCCCGACGCGGTGTCGTCGCGGGCCAGTTCGGCCGCGATCGCCGACTCGTCGGCCAGGCCGTGCGAGGTCAGCGGCTGGAGGAACGCCCACCGCAGCTCCTGGTCCACATCGAGACCGTCGATCTTCGCCGTACCGCCCAACAGGCCCTGAAGCAGCTGCAGATCGGCCGCCGATGCCGCCGTCGCCGCGAAGAACCGCGCCCAGGTCAGCTGGTGCTGACTGCCGGGCTCCGCAAGGCGCAGCTCCCGCAGCGCACCCTCCGCGAGCAGCCGGCCGCCCTCCTCGCGCCAGTCGGGCGCGGCATAGTGCACCAGCGCCGTACGGGCCCAGGAGTGCAGCGTCTGCAGCACGCCGATGTCCGACTCCCGCCCGGCGAACCGCAGCACCAGATCGACGAAGTCCCGCGCGGGCATCAGCGCGTCGCGCGTCAGGTTCCACAGCGCCGACCAGCACAGGGCGCGCGCCAGCGGGTCCAAGATGTCGCCGAGGTGCCCGCGCAGGGTGTCCAGCGAGCCCTCGTCGAAGCGGATCTTGCAGTACGTCAGGTCCTCGTCGTTGACCAGCACCAGCGCGGGCCGCTCGGCGCCGGCCAGCTCGTCGACGACCGTCCGCGCGCCGACGACGTCGACCTCGGCACGCGCGTACCGCACGAGCTGGGTGCCCTCGTGCCGGTACAGGCCGACCGCCACCCGGTGCGGCCGCAGTTCGTCCCCGTCCTGGGTGATCGCGAGCTCGGTGATCCGGTCGCCCGCGTCACAAGTGGCCACGGGCGTCAGTGAGTTGACGCCGGCGGTCTCCAGCCAGGACCGGGACCATGCCGCCATGTCCCGGCCGGACGTCTCCTCCAGTACGGACAGCAGATCGCCGAGCCGGGTGTTTCCGTATGCGTGCCGCTTGAAGTACCGCCGCGCGCCTTCCAGGAACGCGTCCTGACCGACGTACGCGACGAGCTGCTTGAGCACCGAAGCGCCCTTGGCGTAGGTGATGCCGTCGAAGTTGAGCTTGGCGTCCTCCAGGTCACGGATGTCGGCCGTGACGGGATGCGTGGACGGCAGCTGGTCGGCGCGGTACGCCCAGGACTTGCGGTTGTTGGCGAAGGTGATCCAGCCGTTGGTGAAACGGGTCGCGCCGACCATCGAGAAGGTGCCCATGAAGTCCGCGAAGGACTCCTTCAGCCACAGGTCGTCCCACCACACCATGGTGACCAGGTCGCCGAACCACATGTGCGCCATCTCGTGCAGGATGACGTTGGCCCGGCGCTCGTACGACGCCTGTGTGACCTTGCCGCGGAAGATGAACTCCTCGCGGAAGGTGACACAGCCCGGGTTCTCCATCGCGCCGATGTTGTACTCGGGCACAAAGGCCTGGTCGTACTTCCCGAACGGGTACGGGTAGTCGAAGTGGTCGTGGAAGAAGTCGAGGCCCTGCTTGGTGACGAGGAAGATGTCGTCCGCGTCGAAGTGCCGCGCCAGCCCCTTGCGGCACAGCGCGCCGAGCGGGATCTCCAGCGTCGTCCCGTCCTCGAAGGTGCGCGTGTAGAGATCCGTCTCGTAGTGGTACGGACCCGCCACGACGGCCGTGATGTACGTGGAGATCGGCTTGGTCTCGGCGAACCGCCACACGCCGTCGCCGCCGAGCGCGCCGTCCCCGTTGCTCCACACCGTCCAGCCGTCGGGCGCGGTCACCTCGAAGCGGAACGGTGCCTTCAGGTCGGGCTGTTCGAAGGTGACGAAGACCCGGCGGGCGTCGGCCGGCTCGTACTGCGTGTAGAGATAGACCTCGCCGTCCTCGGGGTCGACAAAGCGATGAAGCCCCTCGCCGGTCCGGCTGTACGCGCACTGCGCGTCCACGACCAGCACATTCTCCGCGGCGAGACCGTCGAGCGCGATGCGCGAACCGTCGAAGACGACGGCCGGATCCAGCTTCTCGCCGTTCAGCGTCACCTCGGTCACCGAAGGCGCGAGCAGATCGGCGAAGGTGGACGCGCCCGGCTGCGCGCAGCGGAAGCGGAGGGTCGTCACCGAGCGGAACGTGCGCGCCCCGGAGCCCACCGGGGCCTCCCCGACCGCGGAACGCACATCGAGGGCCACCTCGTACCCGTCGACGGACACCAGCTCGGCCCGGGTGCGGGCCTCGTCGCGGGACAGATTCTCACCGGGCACGGACAGCTCCTTCGTGACTCGTACGGACAGCAGCGATCCTGCCATGTGCCCCTGGCAGCCGGTATCCGGGAATCGTCCGGTCACAGGCGGCGTTGTCGCGCGTAGGCGCATGTGACGTCCCATACGTATGTCCCGAATGGAGAGACATGTCCGAGAACGGCAAGACCCCGGTGGACTTCTGGTTCGATCCCCTGTGCCCGTGGGCGTGGATGACCTCGCGCTGGGTCCTGGAGGTGGAGAAGGTCCGGGACATCGAGGTGCGCTGGCACGTGATGAGCCTTGCCGTGCTGAACGAGCCGAAAATGGACGAACTCCCCGAGGAATACCGCGAGGGCCTGAAGCAGGCCTGGGGTCCGGTCCGGGTCGCCATCGCCGCCCAGCAGCTGCACGGCGACGGGATTCTCGGCAAGCTCTACACCGCGCTCGGCACCCGCTTCCACAACCGCGGCGAAGGCGCGACCCGCGAGGCGATCGTCGGCGCTCTGGAGGACATCGGACTGCCGGCCGACCTGGCCGAATACGCTGACAAGGACGTGTACGACACCGAGCTGCGCGCCTCCCACAAGGAGGGCATCGACAAGGTCGGCCAGGACGTCGGCACTCCGGTCATCGCGGTTCCCGGCGCGGACGGCGAGCAGCTCGCCTTCTTCGGCCCGGTCGTCACGCCCGCCCCGAAGGGCGAGGAGGCGGCGAAGCTGTGGGACGGCACGCTGCTGGTCGCGTCGATACCGGGCTTCTACGAGATCAAGCGCACCCGCACGAAGGGCCCTGACTTCTCCAACCTCTGAGCCTCCTGCGCAGAAGGGCCCCCGCGAGTCATGTCCTCGCGGGGGCCCTTCGTCATTCCGCCTGCCGGTGAAGGTTGAGAAGACGATCACGAGCAGGACGACTGCGGGACTCCGAGCCTCCGGGACTCCGAGACCGGGACTCCGAGCCTCCGAGCTTCAGGGGGCGATGAGCGGCGTGCGCTCCTTGGCCTCGGCGTAACGCTTCGCCACGTCCTGCCAGTTGACGACCTGCCACATCGCCTCGATGAAGTCCACCTTCTGGTTCTTGTACTGCAGATAGAAGGCGTGCTCCCAGGCGTCGAAGACCAGGATCGGCACCGAGCCCTGCCCGACGTTGCCCTGGTGGTCGTAGACCTGCTCGACGATCAGCCGCCGGCTGACCGGCTCGTACGCGAGAACGCCCCAGCCCGAGCCCTGCGTGGTCGCGGAGGCCTTGGACAGCTGGGCCTTGAACTTGGCGAACGACCCGAACGACTCGGCGATCGCGTCCGCGAGTTCGCCGACGCCGTCCTTCTCCAGCGGCTCGCCGCCGCCGTCGCCGGCCATGTTGTGCCAGTAGATGCTGTGCAGGATGTGCCCGGAGAGATGGAACGCCAGGTTCTTCTCCAGGCCGTTGATCGTCCCCCACGCTTCCTTGTCGCGCGCCTCCTCGAGCTGCTCGAGCGTGTCGTTGGCGCCCTTGACGTAGGCGGCGTGGTGCTTGTCGTGGTGGAGCTCGACGATCTGCGGATTGATGACCGGTTCGAGCGCGGCGTAGTCGTATGGAAGTTCAGGAAGCGTGTAGATGGCCATGTCCGGTCCCTCCGACTGCTTATTGCACATCTTATGCAAGTGCACGCTAGCAGCAAGAAGGTTTGGCGATCACAAAACCCCCCACGCCCGCGGGCATGGGGGGTTTGGTGTAAGGCTCAGACTCCGGGCTCGGCCCGGCGTGCCGACAGCTGCCGCACGTACCCGACGAGCGCCAGCGCCAGCGTCAGCCCGCCCGTGTAGTACAGCTGCGTGCGCGTATCCGGCTCCCGTGCCATCAGGACGAAGATCGCCGCCATCCCGGCCAGCGCCAGCCACGTCAGCGTCGGGTACAGCCACATCTTCACCACCAGGGTCTGGGGCGCCTCGCGCTCCGTCCGCCTGCGCAGCAGCAGTTGGGAGACCGCGATGAAGATCCAGACCACCAGGATGATCGCGCCGATCATGTTGAGCAGCCACATGAAGACATCGTTCGGCCGCCAGTAGCTGAGCAGCACGCACCCGAAGCCGAAGACGGAGGAGACCAGGACCGCCGTGCGCGGCACGCCGCCGAAGGTGCGGCCGAGGAACGCCGGGCCCTGCCCGCGGCCCACCAGCGAGCAGGCCATCCGCGAGGCGCCGTAGATGTTCGCGTTCATCGCCGAAAGCAGCGCGACGAGCACCACGACGTTCATGATCTCGCCCGCCGCCGGAATGCCCAGGTGGTCGAGTGTCGCGACGTACGGGCCCTTCTCGACGACCTTCGGGTCGTTCCACGGGACCAGCGTGACGATGACCGCCATCGAGCCGATGTAGAAGAGCGCGATGCGCCACATCGCGGTGCGGACCGCCTTCGCGACGCCCTGCACGGGGTGTTCGGACTCGGCCGCCGCGATGGTGACCGTCTCCAGGCCGCCGTACGCGAAGACGGAGGCGAGCAGGCCGACGACCAGTCCTTCGGAGCCGTTCGGCAGGAAGCCGCCGTCGCCGGTGAGGTTGGCCGTGCCCGGTGCGTCCGTGCCCGGCAGGACGCCAGTGATCGCCAGGACGCCGATGCCGAGGAACAGCGCGATCGCGCCGACCTTGAGCGCCGCGAACCAGAACTCGAACTCGCCGAAGTTCTTCACGGCGGCCAGGTTCGTGCCGCAGAACACCAGCATGAACAGCGCGACCCAGGCCCACTCGGGCGTGCCCGGCAGCCAGCCGGTCATGATCTTGGCCGCGCCGATGCCTTCGAGGCCGACGGCCACACAGAGCAGGAACCAGAACGACCAGCCCGCGGTGAAGCCGGCCCACGGGCCGATCGCCCGCTCGGCGTGCACGGAGAACGACCCGGACGCCGGATTCGCCGCCGACATCTCGCCGAGCATGCGCATCACCAGCATGACCAACAGGCCGGAAAGCGCATAGGCGATGACGATCGACGGGCCGGCCGCCGCGATGCCCGCGCCGGAGCCGACGAAGAGCCCGGCGCCGATGACGCCGCCGAGAGCGATCATCGAGAGATGGCGTTGTTTGAGTCCGTGCGACAGCGAGGTGTCGGCCCGCTGGTCGGCCTGAGCGGTCCGGTCGACCTGATCGGCGGGCGGGGAAGTCCGAGGCATGGATGTGCCCTTGTTCACTCGAAGACGGGGAGCGGCACAGTCTGGGCATGTGCGCCGGTCACAAGGAACACATGTCCGCTATACGGGCACGATGCTCACACAACGTGAACACGCCCCCACCGGGACGTCTTTGTGTGATCCCCACGAAGTCGCCGCATCGGCCTTTGTCACCGGCCGACGGTGATCGAATGATCGCCCTCGGGATAGCGTCACAAGGTCCCCACCTGCCCTTACCTGTTGCGGAGTCCCGATGAGCACTGCTTCCGTCACGCCCCGTCCCGGAGCCGTCCTCGCGGACCTGCTGCCTGCGTCCCGTACGAAGGACATCGCGCTCGTTCTCGGCGGCGCCGCGCTCACCGGCATAGCCGCACAGCTCTCCGTCCCGGTGCCCGGCTCCCCGGTCCCGGTCTCCGGCCAGACCTTCGCCGCGCTCCTCGTCGGCACCGCCCTCGGCGCCCGCCGCGGTTTCCTCTCGCTCGCGCTCTACGCGGTGGCGGGCATCGCGGGCATGCCGTGGTTCGCGGAGGGCCAGTCCGGCTATGCGATGCCGTCGTTCGGCTACATCCTCGGCATGCTGCTCGCCGCGACCGTCGTCGGCGCTCTCGCACGCCGTGGAGCCGACCGCTCCGTGCTGCGTACCGCAGGCACCATGGCGGTCGGCTCCGTGATCATCTACGCGGTCGGCGTCCCCTATCTCGCGGCGGCCACCGGCATGACGCTGTCGCAGGCCGTCGCCGCCGGTCTCACTCCCTTCCTGATCGGTGACGCGCTGAAGGCGGCCCTGGCGATGGGCGTGCTGCCCACCGCCTGGAAGCTCATCGGCCGCCGGAGCTGACTTCGCAGTCGGCCCGCTTACGGGTCGACCACCAGATGCCCGTGCCGCCGATCGCGAACAGCACCAGCGCGGCCAGCGAAAGCGGCAGCGTCCCGTCCGGCGGGCCCGTCGGCGGCAGATCGCCCGCGGCCGGCGGCTGGTCCGGGCCGAAGGGCACGTTGTCGGTGCCCAACAGCAGAGGCGTGTCGGGCGCGTTGGGCGTGGGCTGCGAGGTTCCGAACGGCACCGGCCCCTGCTGCCAGACCAGCTTCTCGCTGGTGCCCTCGGTGACCGGCAGGCAGATCTTGCCGGTCTTCTGAAGATCGAAGGTCGCGGCCACCTGGTACGAGCGGTCCTTTCCAGCCGCGAGACTGTCGATGATGCAGGCGAAGCCGCTGTTGGAGCCCTGCGGCAGCCGGGCCTCGGGGATCTGCACACAGCCCTCGACACTGGTGATCGTCATGCCGTCGAAGCCGATGACGGAGAGGGTGACCGGCCCGCTGTCCTTGGTCCCGCCGTTCTTGACCGTGGCGGTCACCGTGGTCTTCTCGGACTTGTTGTCGACCGTGATCTTCTCCGGAAGCTCGGTCGTGATCTTCACGTCGGCGGCAGCGGCGGGCCCGGGGGTGCCGCCCTGGCTGCTCCCGGGTACCGGATCGTCGGCCGCGTACGCGACGCCGAGCGGCCATGTCAGCAGCGCAGCTGCGGCTATCACAAAAACGGGTCCCGAGCGTTTTCCTTGCATGTCCCAGCCCCCTTGATGCACATCGGTCAGTGCGTACGAAAAGGGTTCCACAAGATTCGCCCGAACTATGCTGTCATGGTTGTAAGTTCATGCTTCTGTCCTGGTCACAGCTGTTTCTGACGGGGAGGAAGGTAATGCCGGGTGTTCCTGGGCTATTGGTGGCGGGGCGTTACCGACTGGACGAAAGTATTGGGCAGGGGGGAATGGGGCGGGTGTGGCGAGCCGCCGACGAAATGCTGGGCCGGGCGATAGCGGTCAAAGAAATGCGCATGGACGAGACCGACGCGGAGGACGCCCGGATCCGCCGCGAACGCGTGCTGCGCGAGGCACGCGCCACGGCGCGGATCGACCACCCGAATGTCGTCCGGGTCTATGACGTCGTCGACGAGAGCGACCGGCTGTGGATCGTGATGGAACTCGTCGACTCGCGCTCGCTGGAGCAACGCCTCGTCGAGGAAGGCCCGGTGTCCCCGCGCGAGGCCGCCCGCATCGGCCTTGGCCTGGCGGCGGCGCTCCGGGAGGTGCACGCGATGGGCGTGCTGCACCGCGACATCAAGCCGGGCAACGTCCTGCTCGGCCGGACCGGCCGGGTGGTCCTCACGGACTTCGGCATCGCGGCGATTCAGGACACGAAGGCACTGACGGTGGTCGGCATGCTGGTCGGCTCGCCGGACTACATGGCCCCGGAACGCGTCGGCGGCCGCCCGCAGGGCCCGGCATCGGACCTCTGGTCGCTGGGCGCGACCCTGTGCGCGGCGGTCTCGGGCCGGTCGCCCTTCACTCGTCCCACGACGCTGGCCACGCTCCAGGCGGTGCTGTACGACGAACCCGAACTCCCGCCGGAGGCAGGCCCGTTGTCGGACCTCCTGACCGCCCTGCTGCTCAAGGACCCGGAGCTCCGCCCTGGCCTGGAGGAGGTGTCCGAGCGCCTCCAGACCCTCGCGACCCCGCCGCGCGACACCCCAACGATCTCGTTCCCGATCCCGCCGCGGCCGGAACGGGAACAGGAACAGGAACGGGAACGGGGACAGGAACCGGCACCAGGACCGGTAAGAAAACGCACCCGCACGCTCATCGCCGCCGCAACAGTCGCCGCCGCCGCACTCGCCACCGCTACTGCTCTACTCCTCACGTCCGGGGAGGACCCCAAAGACAACAAGGCCACCGGCACGCCAACCCCGACCCCCACCGTCGCCGGCACCTCCCAGCCCCCCACCGCGAAGCCGGGAACCCGCAACGAGGCCGGTTTCGCCTGGATCCCGCCCCAAGGCTGGACCCGCACCGCGAAAAGCCCCTCCAACGTCCACTACCACTCGCCCGACGGGCAACAAGAAATCGCCGCCTCGTACGCACTCGCACGAGGCGGCGATCTCCTCACTCAATGGCAGCGGTTCGAGCGCGACAGCCACGACGCAGCCGGCTACCAGAAGCTCCGGCTGGAGCGCACCACCTTCCGCGGCCGTCCCGCGATCGTCTGGGAGTACCTCTTCACCCAGAATGGCGGCCACTGGCGCGCCCGCCAGCTCGGCTTCACCGCCGAAGGCAAGTCGTACCAGCTCAACGTCTGGTACGACGTCGCCTCACAGCGCGCGGCCCTGGCTGCTTACGACCGGGTGACCGAGTCCTTCACACCGCTCTGATCGGCCTCGACGGCGGCGACACCCTTGCCGAGCATCTGCCGCACGACCGCGATCGCGATCACCAGCGCCGCCACCAGCAGCGACAGCACCACCTGCTCCCGCGCGTCACCGCCGTCGTAGATCATGTAGCCGAGCACGAAGACGATCATCCCGATCGTCAGCCACGTCAGATACGGGAAGAGCCACATCTTCACGATCAGCTTGTCCGGCGACTCCCGCAGGATGATCCCGCGCATCCGCAGCTGCGTGACACAGATGACCAGCCACACGAACAGAGCCACCGCACCGGACGAGTTCAGCAGGAACGCGAACACGGTGTCGGGCCACTGGTAGTTGAACCAGACGGCCAGGAAGCCGAAGACGACCGAGCCGAGAATGGCGGCCTTGGGCACACCACGCCCGTTCACCCGCGCGAACGCCTTCGGCGCGTCCCCGCGCTGTCCCAGCGAGAACGCCATCCGCGAGGCCGTGTACAGGCCCGAGTTCAGGCACGACAGCACCGCCGTCAGCACGATCACGTTCATGATCTGCCCGGCGTGCGCGATGCCGATCGAGTCCAGCGCCGCGACGTACGAGCCCTTGTCGATGATCGACTTGTCGTTCCACGGCAGCAGCGTCAGCACCACGAAGATGGAGCCCAGGTAGAAGACGCCGATCCGCCAGATCACGCTGTTGGTCGCCTTGGTGACGGCGCGCTGCGGGTCCTCGGACTCGCCGGCCGCCAGAGTCACGATCTCGCTGCCCATGAAGGAGAAGACGACCATCAGCACACCGGTGAGGATCGCGCCCGCGCCGTTCGGCAGGAATCCGCCGGCGTCCGTCAGATGCGCGAAACCCGCGCCCGGGTTGTCCGAGCCCGGCAGCACACCGAACACGGCGAGCACGCCGATCAGCACGAAGGCGCTGATGGCCACGACCTTGATGCCCGCGAACCAGAACTCGAACTCGCCGTACGACGACACCGAAGCCAGGTTGGTCGCCGTGAGCACGACCATCACGATCAGCGCCCAGGCCCACTGCGGGACGGACGGGACCCAGCTCTCCAGGATCACGGCGCCGGCGGTCGCCTCGACCGCCAGCACCACGACCCAGAAGAACCAGTAGAGCCAGCCGATGGAGAAGCCGGCCCAGCGGCCGAGCGCACGGTCCGCGTAGGACGAGAACGAGCCGGAGGTCGGGTTGGCCGCGGCCATCTCGCCGAGCATCCGCATCACGAAGACGACCAGCGCGCCCACGAGTGCGTACGACAGAAGGATGGCCGGGCCAGCCGCGGCGATGCCGGAACTGGAGCCGACGAACAGGCCGGCGCCGATCACACCGCCGATGGCGATCATGGACAGGTGCCGGTTCTTGAGCCCGGCCTGGAGACCACCGTTGGACTGCGGATTCCCGGATTCTTCGGGCCTTCCGCCTTCCTTCGTGAGGGTCTGCTGCGAGGTCATGGACGAATCCTTAGGTTTGAGAGCACTCGGGTCACGAGCCCCCGCATTCAATCCCGCGACATCCAATGACGGAAGTCCCGTCATTGGATCGTTAGCTCAAGGAGCCAGTCGCGCCTAAGCGGAGTGCGTGCCCTTGACAGGTACTGACCCCGCTGACGGCTACCCGGGAGCTCGCGTGCCACACTCGGAACATGCGCGTGTACCTCGGCTCCGACCATGCCGGTTTCGAACTCAAGAACCACCTCGTCGAGTGGCTCACGGCCCATGGCCACGAGCCCGTCGACTGCGGCCCTCACATCTATGACGCCCAGGACGACTACCCGCCGTTCTGCCTGCGTGCCGCCGAGAAGACGGCCGCGGACCCGGACAGCCTCGGCATCGTGATCGGCGGCTCCGGCAACGGCGAGCAGATCGCCGCGAACAAGGTCAAGGGAGTGCGTGCGGTGCTCGCCTGGAGCGAGCAGACCGCGGCGCTCGGCCGTGAGCACAACGACGCCAATGTGATCTCCGTCGGCGGCCGGATGCACACGCAGGAAGAGGCGACGAAGTTCGTCGAGGTCTTCCTCTCCACTCCGTACTCGGGTGAGGAGCGTCACTCCCGCCGGATCGAGATGCTGACCGCCTACGAGTCCACCCGCGAGCTGCCCCCGATCCCGGCCCACCACCCGCAGCAGGGCTGAGCGTGCCCGAGGGCCACACGATCCACCGACTGGCCGCCGACCACTTCGAGAGGTTCGGCGGCCGGTCTGTGCGTGCGTCCAGCCCGCAGGGCAAGTTCTCCGACGGCGCGGAGCTGGTCGACGGCCGGCGGCTGGAGGACTCCGAGGCGCACGGCAAGCACCTCTTCCTCGGTTTCGGCGCGCTCGGCTGGATCCATGTCCACCTCGGCCTGTTCGGCAAGGTGAACTTCGGTGACGCGCCCGCGCCCCCGCCGACCGACACGGTCCGGCTGCGGCTCGCCGGCCCCTCGGCATACGTCGATCTGCGTGGCCCTACGACCTGTTCGCTGATCACGGACGGCGAGAAGGCGGCGATACACGACCGCCTCGGCCCGGACCCGCTGCGTCCCGCCGACGACCCGGATCGCGCGTGGGCCCGTATCTCCCGGTCCCGTACGACGATCGCCGCGCTGCTGATGGACCAGAAGATCATCGCGGGTGTCGGCAATGTCTACCGCGCCGAGGTCCTCTTCCGGCACGGCATCGATCCGTACCGGCCGGGCAAGGACCTCACGCGCGACGAGTGGAGTGCGATCTGGTCGGACCTCGTGGAGCTGATGCGCGAGGGCGTACGGAACAACCGCATCGACACGGTCCGCCCCGAGCACGAACCGGAGGCGATGGGCCGCCCGCCGCGCGTCGATGACCACGGTGGCGAGGTCTACGTCTACCGCCGGGCACACTTGCCCTGCCATGTCTGCGGCGGCGAGATCCGCACCGCCGGTCTCGCCGCACGCAATCTTTTCTGGTGCGCGACCTGCCAGCAGCGCTAGGTCGTGTCCGCAGCCGCGCCCTGCGGCCGCCGTGCCCGCGGACTCCGTCCGGAGGCGGAGGCCCTGCCGAAACCCGTGCGGCACCGCCGGTTTCGTCGGGCGCATTGTCCTGGCGCGGCGTCACTCCTGCCGCGTGGTCCGGGCCGGAGCCGCGACTCGAAGTCGCGCGCAGCGCCGGCCCGCTGGGGACGAAGCCACCGCTAGAACCCGTGCGGCAACCACGGGGCGATGTCCGAGCCGAAGGCGAGAGAGGTCTCCGCCAGTGCGCCTTGCCGCAGCTCCCGCACCCGGCCCGCCTCCGCCAGTGTCGTCAGCGAGATCCCGCCGAGATACGCCGAGCCCAACTCCCGTACGGACAGCGCCAGATCCGCCTCGTCGTCCGTCCGCTTGCAGGACGCGCCCTTCGCGTCGCCCGTCAGCCGCCAGCGCCCGGTGTTCCAGGGGCAGAACTCGTCCTCGACATCGAGCACCACATCCAACGGCGTCCGGTAGGTGCGTGCCTCCAGCGCCGCTCCGAGTTCCACGAGCCGTACGTACAGCGAGTCCTTGACCCGCACATTGCAGCGCCGGAAGTCGGAGACGAGATGCTGCCACGGGTCGTCGATCGGGCGGTTCATGACCTTCAGCGTCGACGTCAGGTCGATGCCGAAGAGGAACCGCCACAGCGATGCGTACGCCGCCGGGTCCAGCGCGTCGAGATGCTGGAGGTTGATGATGCCCTTCGGTCCCGCCCCGTCCCAGTCCGGTTTGTTGTTGAACAGGGCATATCCGACGACCTCGCCGTCCCGCTCGGCGAGCACGCACTGGAGCGCCGACGCGCCGCTCCGGTCCGACGGCGGGTCGAGCACCATGAGGTGCTCCCATCCGGGCCGGCGGGCCAGCAGTCCGGGCCGTCCGGCCGCGACCTGCCGCGCGTACACCGCCTCGCACTCGTCCCGCGCGTCCTCCGGCTTCACCAGGCGCAGCCGGACCGCGTCCGTGCCCTCCGGCACGGAGAGCCGCACCCGGGCCGTGTCGATCTCGGCCTTGAGCTGCCAGCTCGCCGCCCCGTATCCGTAACGTCCGTAAATCTCCGGTTCTGACGCGGTCAGCACGGCGAGCGGCTCGCCCCAACTACGCACATCGTCCAACTGGCGGCGCATCATCGAGGTGAGCAATCCGCGCCTGCGATGGGTCGCGGCCACGCTCACCATGGTCACACCCGCCGCGGGCACCACCGCGCCGCCCGGCACCACGAGCCGGAAGGTGAACGCTCCGGCGGTCCCCACGCAGTCCGGTCCGTCCCAGACACCGATCGAGCGCTCGAACTCCGAGAGCGCCTGCCACAGTTCCTGTTCTTCCGGGGACTCGAAGACGCCACCGAAGGCGGTTTCCAACTGCCGGTACCACGCGGTCCATTCGGCGGGACGAAGGACTCGCAGCTCAGTAGTCATATGCCATGCCTACCAGGGGTACGTCGACACGGCGACCCGATTTCGAACGCATTGTCACCGGGGTCCCCCTGCACGGAAGGCGAACGGGTGGATAGGGTCCACGGCAATGGCCCGTCGTAGTGCAGCTGACTCGATCACGGCCCGGTTGCGCAAGACAACGCACCGGGCACGGATAGCGCTGCGCAAATCCGGCGTCGACTACTTCCGCGGCGACGGCTCCGACTGGATCGCGCTCGTCGGGCTCCTGCTGGCCGTCCCGGCGCTGACCTGGGGCACGGTCGAGATGCCCGTCTGGGTCTCTCCGGCGGCGCTGGTCCTGCCGATCGTGGCCGGCGCGCTGCTGCTGCGGCCCGCGAGCCTGCTCGGCCTGTACGCGGCCTGCGCGGCGGGCCTGATCGTCGAGTCGGTGGTGCTCGGCCCGTACACCGAAGGCCCGGCGAAGGTCACTCCCGGCACGGTCCTGGTCGTCGCGGCCTGCGGTTTCTTCGGTCTGCTGATCGCGCAGTTCCGGGCCCGGGTGGGCGTGCCGTGGCGACGCGGCGGCACGATGCTCTTCGACCTCCGCGAACGCATCCGCGTACAGAGCGCCCTGCCGCTGCTGCCGCGCGGCTGGCACCGCGAGATGGCCCTGCGGCCGGCAGGCGGCCAGTCCTTCTCCGGCGACTTCGTGGTCGCGGCCCGTACGAACGGCGGCCGCACGCTCGAAGTCGTCCTCACCGACGTCTCCGGCAAGGGCATGGACGCGGCCTCGCGTGCGCTCCTGCTCTCCGGCGCGTTCGGCGGCCTGCTGGGCTCTCTGCCGCCGCACGGCTTCCTCCCCGCCGCCAACGGCTACCTCCTCCGCCAGGACTGGGACGAGGGCTTCGCCACCTCCATCCATCTCGTACTGGACCTGGACTCAGGCGACTACGAACTGCTCTCGGCGGGCCATCTCCCGGCGGTCCAGCTCCACGCGGGCAGCGGCCGCTGGGAGGAGAAGGACGCCGAGGGCCCGCTGCTCGGTATCTACGACGGCGCCCAGTTCGACCCGGTCAAGGGCTCGCTCCAGCCCGGCGACGTACTGATGCTCTTCACCGACGGCCTGGTGGAGGCGTCGGGCCGGGACATCAGCGAGGGCATAGACCGGCTGACGGGCGAGGCGGACCGCTACGTCGCCTCGGGCTTCGAAGGTGCGGCATGGCACCTGATAGAGGCGGTCGCGAAGGACGTCAACGACGACAGGGCGCTCCTGCTGCTGGTCCGAGACGCCTGATCTCCGTTCTGCGATGCTCGGGCGCATGGCGACGACGGACACAGCAATCTGGCGCGAACGCGGCAACCCTCTGGTCGCGGGCTCGGGCAGCGGTCCGCTCCACGGCGTACGGCTGGCCGTCAAAGACGTGCACGCCGTCGCCGGACACAAGTTGGGCGCGGGCAACCCCGCCTGGCTCGCCGACGCTGAGCCCCAGCCCGCACACTCCTGGGCCGTACGCGCCCTGCTCGACGCGGGCGCGGAGATTACCGGGATCGCGCAGACCGACGAGTTCGCCTACAGCCTCAACGGCACCAATGCGCACTACGGCACCCCGGTCAACCCCGCCGCCCCCGGCCACGTCCCCGGCGGCTCGTCAAACGGACCGGCCGTCGCGGTCGCCCTCGGCCAGGTCGACGCCGGTCTCGGCAGCGACACAGCAGGTTCGATCCGCGTGCCGTCCTCCTACTGCGGCCTGTACGGCCTGCGCCCCACCCACGGCGTTGTCCCCGCCACCGGAATGCTGCCGCTCGCTCCGTCCTTCGACACGGTTGCCTGGCTCGCGCGGGACGCGCACATGCTGGCGCGGCTCGGCGATGTGCTGCTTCCCCAAGGTGGCGACGAAGCCCCGTTCCGTACGGCCCTGGTGGCAGCGAACCTCGTCGCGCTCGCCGACGCGGGCGTACGGGACGCCTTCCGCCCGGCAGCGGCGGCACTGGCAGAACGGCTGGGCCTGCGCATGGAGGAAGTACGGTCCCTGGGCGGCGATCCGGCGGAGCGGGCCGTGGCTTTCGCGACAGCCCAGGCGGCGGAGGTCTGGGAGTGCGACGGTGAGTGGGTGAGCGCGCATCCCGGCACGCTGGGGCCGGGAGTTGAGGCCCGGTTCGCCCGAGCGGCGGCGGTGACGCCCGACGAACGGGCAGGAGCGGAGTCGATGGTCCACCAGATGG
This sequence comes from Streptomyces sp. NPDC020681, assembly GCF_044334895.1. Lineage (NCBI taxonomy): Bacteria > Bacillati > Actinomycetota > Actinomycetes > Kitasatosporales > Streptomycetaceae > Streptomyces > Streptomyces sp. NPDC020681. The sequence continues at coordinate 103,332 of NZ_JBIRTX010000022.1, forward strand.
GCCGCGACTTGCGCGCGGCGATCCCGGACGACGCGGTGCTCCTCCTGCCCGCCGCGAGCGGGCCCGCGCCGCTGATCGACGAGGACCCCGAACGCAAGGCCGCGATCCGGCAAGGCACCTTCCGCCTCACCTGCCTGGCGAGCGGCGCGGGCCTGCCGTGCGTGGTGCTGCCCCGGATGGCGGTGGACGGACTGCCGGTGGGGCTGGCGGTGATCGGCGGCCGCGGGACGGACCGTGCGCTGCTCGCGTTGGCGGGAGTTGCCTAGTTCTTCGCGGCGAATTCGACGAACGCGGCGAAGGTCGCTGCCGCGACGGTGAAGGCCGGGCCCTCGGGGTTCTTGGAGTCGCGGACGGCGACGGCGGCGGGGCAGGCGGCGACCTCGACGCACTCGCCTCCGCTGTCGCCGCTGTACGAGGACTTGGTCCACGTGGCGTTGCCGAGCGTGGCGCACTCGACGCAGTCGCCGCCGGTGTCCCCGCTGTAGCTCGACTTACGCCACAGCGCGCCCGTCAGCTTCTGGTTGGTCTGCATAACGCTCCTCCATTACGCGGGCGATCAGCGCCGCCGAATCGTCCAGAGAGAGCGCGGCGGCCTGCAAGTGATCGTAACGGAGCGAACCTTCCCTGAGCGCTTGCGAGTTGGCGGTCATATGCCCCTGGAGGAAGTCCTCGGTGTAGACGAGGTCCGGGTCGTCATCGAACCGCAGGATGTTGAACGACCCCATCAGGCCGGTGTGCGCACCAGCGGCGAACGGAAGGATCTGCACCTTCACCCACTCCCGCTTGCGCAGCTCCAACAGGCGGTCGAGTTGCTCACGCATGACCTTCCGGCCACCGGTCTCCTGGTGCAGTACCGCCTCGCTCAGTACCACCCACATCAACGGCGGAGAGTCCCGCTCCAGAATCCGCTGGCGCTCCATCCGGGCTGCCACGCGTGCGTCCAGATTCTCCTCAGTCCGTACGCCTAGTACGGCCCGCGCGTACGCCTCCGTCTGGAGCAGGCCGTAGACCAACTGCGCCTGGAAGGTGGATAGATACGTAGCCCGCGACTCCAGGTCCGCGTACGGCTGGAACCACGACGGGAGTTGGCTTCGCAGCACCAGCCCCACCAGCCGGGACAACGCCCCTTCCGTCCCCAGCGCCGCGTCAACGCGCTCCGAGAACTCCCTGGTCGGAACCTTCCGCGCCGTCTCGATCTGGCCGACCAGCGAGCCGGTGCAGTAGATGATCCCGCCCAGCTGCTTCTGGTTGAGGTCGGCCGCCTCGCGTAACCGCCTCAGTTCCGCGCCGTAGTAGTCGAGCGGGGACGCGCTCGGGTCCAGGTCTCGGATATGGGTCATGACTTCCCCCAACGGTGCACAGGGTTGCTCACAGGGCGTAGTCGAGCGTAACCGTGCGGCACCAGGCTTGGCAGCGGAAAAGACCAACTTGCCCTGCCCCACCGGGAGTTATCGTGCACCAGATCGATACCGAGGCGACTGCCCAGTACTGCATGAGTTTCACCGTGGGTGAGCACTCGGCGCGGCATCTCCGCCGGATCGTGCGCTCGTACCTCCGCCAGTGGGAACTGGGCGAGCTGACCGACGCGGCCGAGCTGGCGATCACCGAGCTGCTCGCCAATGTTGTTCGGCACGTCCCGGACAGACGGTGTGCGCTGCTGATCCTTCGCGTGCCGTCGGGCGTACGGATCGAGGTCTGCGACGACGCGCCGGGTCTGCCCGTCCTAGGAGAGCCGGGAGCGGAGCTCGACGAGGGCGGGCGCGGGCTGTTGCTGGTCGAGGCGGTGACCGACCGCTGGGGTGTCGTGCCGCATGCGCAGGGCGGCAAGACGGTCTGGTTCGAGTGCGACCCGAAGCCGTAGCGGGGGTTGTCCCCACCTCGGATCCGCCAGCAGCCGCCATGGCCGGGTCAGGTACCCGCTCCGTAGGTTCGAGTCATGGAAGACATCACGGTCGAACTCCACGACGTACGCCGCCAGTACGGCAAAGGCCCCTCCGCCGTCCACGCTCTGCGTGGCATCGACATCGCACTCGCGCGCGGCAGCTTCACCGCGGTCATGGGGCCGTCCGGCTCCGGCAAGTCGACGTTCCTGCAGTGCGCGGCGGGTCTCGACCGGCCCACCAGCGGATCCGTACGCCTCGGCGGCACCGAGATCACCGGCATGAACGAGAACAAGCTGACCGTGCTGCGCCGCACCCGACTCGGATTCGTCTTTCAGTCCTTCAACCTGCTGCCGTCGCTCACGGTCGAGCAGAACGTGCTGCTCCCGCTGCGGCTGGCCGGCCACCGCGCCGACCGCCGCCGGGCCGCGGACGTACTCGGCAAGGTCGGCCTCGCGGACAAGGCCAGGCGGCGTCCGGCGGAGCTTTCCGGCGGTCAGCAGCAGCGGGTCGCGATCGCCCGTGCTCTCGTCACCCGGCCCGATGTCGTCTTCGCGGACGAGCCGACCGGCGCGCTGGACACGACCACGGCGGCCGAAGTCCTGGCTCTGCTGCGGTCCGCCGTGGACAGTCTCGGCGCTACGGTCGTCATGGTCACGCACGACCCGGCGGCCGCGGCGTACGCCGACCGCGTGCTGTTCCTCGCGGACGGCTCGATCGCGGACAGCATGCCGCACGCGAGCGCGGCGGAGATCGCGGCGCGTATGACCGCTCTGACCGCACCTGCTTTCGCCGGATCAGCCGTGTGACTTCGGCGGCGTAAAGTCTCCGGCATGCCCATGCCGGAGAAGAGCCTGACGCTGGCGGAGGTCGAGGCCATCGCCCGCGAGGCGCACGAGGGCCAGACCGACAAGGCGGGCCGCCCGTACGCCGAGCATCTCGCCGCCGTCGCCGAGGGAGTACGCGCCCGAGGCGGCAGCGACGAGCAGATCGCCGCGGGCTGGCTGCACGACTCGGTGGAGGACGACGCGCTCAGCCGTGACTGGCTGGACGCGGCGCCACTGCCCCAGCCGGTCAAGGGCATGGTCCTCGCACTCACCAAGCGCAAGGGTGAGCCCCTGGAGGACTACACCGCCCGCATCCTCGCCACGCCGGGCGCCCGCCTGGTCAAGGAGGCGGACCTGGCCCACAACGCGAACCCGGCCCGCCTCGCGGTCCTCGACGAGCCGACGCGGGTCCGCCTGACGGCCAAGTACGCAGAGGTCCGCCGCCTGTTGGGCCTGCCGGTCTGACGCGTCAGCGCTTCGGGCCCAGCTCCGTCACATCACGGCGGAAGGCCCACGCCATCTCCGGCTCTGTCACCACGCGCAGCGCGCGCCGAACCGGTGGCGTACACATCAGCGTCACCGCCGTCGCCGCGACCACCGTCACGACGATCTCGCCGCCCGGGGTGCTCAGCCACTCGTTGGCCGTGAACACATGACCGTAGTCCGCCGCCTTGATCAGCAGACCGTGCAGCAGATAGCCGCAGATCGTCCCCGCGCCCAGCACGGTGAACCATGTCCGCTTGCGCGGCACCCACGCGAGGAACCCGGCCGTCAGCAGCACACCGCACCCGAAGAACGCGAGCGTCATAACGATCCCCGACCACCACGGCACACCGAAGTCCTGTGTGCTGCTCGATCGGTAGAACCAGCCGAGGTCCATCCGCGGCGCGGCCCAGTACGCGAACACCGCGGCACCCGCGAACAGCGGCAGCGCCAGCAGCCGCACCTCGCGCCGTCGTACGAGCTGGAAGTGCTCGGGCTTGAGGACCAGTCCCAGCACGAAGAACGGCAGGAACTGCAGCACCCGCTGGAGATTGAGGTCGGCCCCGATGTTCGGCGTCAGCGCGGCGAGCGAGGCGAGCGCGAGCGCCACCGGCAGCGGCCAGCGGATCAGCCGCCACAGCGGGGTCGTCAGCCGCCAGATGAACAGCGCGGCCAGGAACCAGGTCAGATAGAACGGGTCGAGCAGACTGATCGGCTGCTCGGGCGCGTCCTGTGCGTACCGTCTGAACAGGGAGTACACGACCTCGAAGACGACATACGGCAGGGCGATGCCGGTCAGCATGCGTCTGAGCTGGTCGGGCCGGCCGGTGTAACTCCGCGAGAAGTAGCCGGAGATGAGGATGAAGGCCGGCATGTGGAAGGTGTAGACGAGCATGTACAGCGCCTTCGAGGCGCGGCTGCCCTCCATCACCGGCTCCCACGCGTGCGCGACCGCGACGAGCACGATCGCCAGATACTTCGCGTTGTCGAAGTACGCGTCACGCGCCGTGGACTTCGGGGCGGTCCTGGCGGTTGTCCCGTTGGCGGGTTTCTCGGCGGGTGTCAGCGTGGCCGAAGTGGCCGACTTGGACGTCGTTGGGACGGGCTCCTGCTCCCGGGCCTGGGGGAGCGGGGCCCTGCTATTTCCATGTGGAGCGTGGAACATTCGAGGCACCCTAGCCTCGCGGTTGGATTTCGTAAAACCCTCTCCGTGCTTCTCCCATTCGAATCTGAAACAGCCGCCAACCGCCCGCTATGACCCCATTAGTCCGTCTTAAATGGGGCAAACCACCCCGCAGTTGTGGTCGCGTGAATTAACTCACCGTTTGGCCTCGAATTTCTCGTGACCGACATGTGGGGGCGTGGAAACGATCAGATCCAATTCCGTGCGCCATTTCACTCCCGCGGCCGACCCGCGCCCGCACCGCCCGGCGCGCGGCCGTGCGGATGGCGTGATCCTGCCGTCGACGATTCGTCAGGGAGCGGCATGCATCGGCCCGTTGGTGGCACCATGGTCAAGGCGGGGGTGTGCTGGGTCGCATGTCCCCGGGCCGGCAAGGTGGACCGACCGAGGGTGTGATCAGTTGTGGCCATTTCACTGTCCGTGGTGCTGATGTTGGCGATCATCCTCGTGGTGCTGATCCGCGGCGGCTCGATCAAGACCGGACCGGCCATAGTCGCGGCCCTGTTCGGCTTCTTCCTCGCCTCGACGGGCATGGCGCCGTCGATCAACAGATTCCTCAACTCGATAGCCGACACGATCAACCAGATCAGCTTCTGAGTTCGGCCGGTAAACGACTCAGGCCCGGCTCGCGCGGACAACGCACGAGCCGGGCCTGAGGCCGAACAGAGCGGGCGACGGGAATCGAACCCGCGTAGCTAGTTTGGAAGACTAGTGCTCTACCATTGAGCTACGCCCGCGAGGACCGCACCGCAGGTCACGTGGGCCGCGGTACGAAGAGCATCGTAGCGGGTCCCGGGCCGCACCCGCACACCCCATTGCGCCGGACCGATCACCCCGAACAATGCGGCAGCCGCATGGCCTGCGGGCATGTACCCTACGTGTCGCACCGACGGGGTGTGGCGCAGCTTGGTAGCGCGTCCGCTTTGGGAGCGGAAGGTCGTCGGTTCGAATCCGGCCACCCCGACCATCATCACGATCGCTCTTCAAGATCACATTGTGGGGCCCATCCTGCTTGCGGCTACTATGCAAGCTGCGTGCCCGTGTGTCCGACGAGTCCGGCGAAATGCCGGCGAGTGGGACGGAGCGCCGGGCCGAATCCGCTGAGCCGCCTCCAGTGCGGCGGACGCAGCAGAACCCCAGAATCAGCCATCAAGGAGACCGAACCGTGAAGAGCGCCGTGGAGACCCTGAACCCGACCCGGGTTCGGCTCACTGTCGAGGTGCCCTTCGAGGAGCTCAAGGACAGCCTCGACGCGGCGTACAAGAAGATCAACCAGCAGGTCACGGTCAAGGGCTTCCGCAAGGGCAAGATCCCGGCCCGAGTGATCGACCAGCGGTTCGGCCGTGGTGCGGTGCTGGAGGAGGCCGTCAACGACGCCCTCCCGAAGTTCTACACCGAGGCGGTCAACGAGGCGGACCTCAACCCCCTCGGCCAGCCCGACGTCGACATCACGGAGCTGAAGGACGGCGAGACGCTGGCCTTCACCGCCGAGGTCGACATCCGCCCCACCATCGAGATCCCGGACTACTCCGGCATCGCGGTCACCGTCGACGCCGTCGAGGTCACCGACGAGGACGTCGAGAAGGCCGTCGAGGATCTGCGTGGGCGCTTCGCCTCCACCACCCCGGTCGAGCGTGCCGCCGCCGACGGCGACATCGTGACGATCGACCTCGAGGCCAAGGTCGACGGCGAGGTCCTCGAGGACGGCGTCGCCAGCGGTGTGCAGTACACGATCGGCTCCGGCGAGCTGCTCGACGGCATCGACGAGGCCGTCACCGGCCTGGAGGCCGACGGCGAGGCCACCTTCACCTCCCAGCTCAAGGGCGGCTCCGCCGAGGGCAAGGACGCCGAGGTCACCGTCAAGGTCACCGCGGTCGCCTCCCGCGAGCTCCCCGAGCTCGACGACGACTTCGCGCAGATGGCGAGCGAGTTCGACACCCTCGAGGAGCTCCAGGCGGACAGCCGCAAGCGCCTCGAGAACATGAAGCAGTACGACCAGGCCACGCAGGCCCAGGAGCGCGTCCTGGACGAGCTGCTGAAGCTGGCCGAGGTCCCGATCCCCGAGAAGCTCCTCGAGGACGAGATCAACACCCGCAAGCACAACCTTGAGCACCACCAGCTCGGTCAGATGGGCATCGACCTCGGCAAGTACCTGGAGATCCAGGGCAAGACCGAGGAAGAGTTCGACACCGAGACCAAGGAGCAGGCGGTCAAGGGCATCAAGACCCAGTTCCTCCTCGACGAGCTCGTCAACAAGGAGAAGCTGAACGTCAACCAGGAGGAGCTCACCGAGCACCTCATGCGGCGTGCCGCCTCCTCGGGCATGAGCCCGGACCAGTTCGCCCAGGCTGTCGTCGAAGGCGGCCAGGTGCCGATGCTCGTCGGCGAGGTCGCCCGCGGCAAGGCGCTCGCCGTCGTCGTCGAGGCCGCCACGGTCACCGACACCAACGGTGAGGTCGTCGACCTCGAGGACGACGAGGACGAGACCGAGAACGCCACGGAGACGGTCGAGGCCGTCACCGACCCGGAGGCCGAGCAGGCCGAGCCCGCGGAGAAGAACGAGGCCTGAGCCCCGCGCTGAGCCTTACGCCGGGCCCCGGACGCACCATGCGACCGGGGCCCGGTTTCGTACTTGTGCACGTACTGACAGATGTACTGACAGACCCGCTGACACCTTGCGCTCCGAGCGAACAGTTCGGGAACCGGGATGGCGTTGTCCGACCTGCGCGTTAGGGTCCATGAATACGAGGGCAGGGTCGTACCCGCCCCCAGCAACAAGACGCTGAGACGGCCGTAGCCGTCAGAGACGAGCAGGTGGAATACGTGACGAATCTGATGCCCTACACCGCCGCTGAGCCGTCCCTCGGTGGTGGCCTCGGCGACCAGGTCTACAGCCGACTGCTCGGCGAGCGCATCATCTTCCTCGGCCAGCAGGTCGACGACGACATCGCCAACAAGATCACCGCACAGCTGCTGCTCCTTGCCGCCGACCCGGACAAGGACATTTACCTGTACATCAACAGCCCCGGCGGCTCGGTGACGGCCGGCATGGCGGTCTACGACACCATGCAGTACATCCCGAACGACGTGGTGACCATCGGCATGGGCATGGCGGCCTCGATGGGCCAGTTCCTGCTGACCGGCGGCGCCGCCGGCAAGCGCTTCGCGCTGCCGAACACCGACATCCTCATGCACCAGGGTTCGGCCGGACTCGGCGGCACCGCCTCCGACATCAAGATCCAGGCCGAGTACCTGCTCCGTACGAAGAAGCGGATGGCGGAGATCACCGCGCTGCACTCCGGACAGACCGTCGAGACGATCATCCGTGACGGTGACCGCGACCGCTGGTTCACCTCCGACGAGGCCAAGGAGTACGGCCTCATCGACGAGATCATCTCCGCCGCATCGGGCGTTCCGGGCGGCGGCGGCACGGGCGCCTGAGCCGCGCGCCGTACCGCACCCAGCCCGAGCCCGCAGAACGCCACGCAGAACGCCACCAGGATGGTGAACACCCACATGACCGACTTCTCCGCCAGCGGCCTCTACACCGGCCCGCAGCTGGACAACCGATACGTCGTCCCGCGCTTCGTCGAGCGCACCTCGCAGGGCGTGCGCGAGTACGACCCGTACGCGAAGCTCTTCGAAGAGCGCGTGATCTTCCTCGGCGTGCAGATCGACGACGCCTCCGCCAACGACGTCATGGCGCAGCTGCTGTGCCTGGAGTCGATGGACCCGGACCGCGACATCTCGATCTACATCAACAGCCCCGGCGGCTCCTTCACCGCGCTGACGGCGATCTACGACACGATGCAGTTCGTGAAGCCCGACATCCAGACGGTCTGCATGGGCCAGGCGGCCTCCGCCGCGGCCGTGCTGCTCGCCGCCGGCACCCCCGGCAAGCGGATGGCGCTGCCGCACGCACGCGTGCTGATCCACCAGCCGTCCTCGCAGACCGGCCGCGAGCAGCTCTCCGACCTGGAGATCGCGGCCAACGAGATCCTGCGCATGCGCGAGCAGCTGGAGGAGATGCTGGCCAAGCACTCCACCACGCCGATCGAGAAGGTCCGCGACGACATCGAGCGCGACAAGATCCTGACCGCCGAGGACGCACTTGCGTACGGCCTCGTCGACCAGATCGTCTCGACCCGTAAGAGCACGGCCGCAGCGGCCGCCTGAGGGGTACGGCGCCCTTGGCGCGGTGCACGACAATGTGAACCGCGCCAAGGGGGGCCCGAACGAGGGGCCCAGCAAGGTACCGTCGGATATGAGGCACCAGGAGCCGGCTGAACCAAGCTGCTCCCAGGCGAAGGGGAAGCACCTCGTGGCACGCATCGGTGATGGCGGCGACCTGCTCAAGTGCTCGTTCTGCGGAAAGAGCCAGAAGCAGGTGAAGAAGCTCATCGCAGGGCCCGGTGTGTACATCTGCGACGAGTGCATCGATCTCTGCAACGAGATCATCGAGGAGGAGCTCGCAGAGACCTCCGAGGTGCGGTGGGAGGAACTGCCCAAGCCGCGCGAGATCTACGAGTTCCTCGAGGGGTACGTCGTCGGGCAGGAGCCCGCGAAGAAGGCCCTCTCGGTAGCGGTCTACAACCACTACAAGCGCGTCCAGGCCGGCGAGAACGGCGGCGCGCAGAGCCGGGACGACGCGATCGAGCTCGCCAAGTCCAACATCCTGCTGCTGGGCCCCACCGGCTCCGGCAAGACACTGTTGGCCCAGACCCTGGCCCGCATGCTGAACGTCCCGTTCGCCATCGCCGACGCGACGGCGCTCACGGAGGCGGGCTATGTCGGCGAGGACGTCGAGAACATCCTGCTGAAGCTGATCCAGGCGGCCGACTACGACGTCAAGAAGGCCGAGACCGGGATCATCTACATCGACGAGATCGACAAGGTCGCCCGTAAGAGCGAAAACCCGTCGATCACCCGGGACGTGTCGGGCGAGGGCGTCCAGCAGGCCCTGCTGAAAATCCTGGAGGGCACGACCGCTTCGGTGCCGCCGCAGGGCGGCCGCAAGCACCCGCACCAGGAGTTCATCCAGATCGACACGACGAACGTCCTCTTCATCGTCGGCGGTGCCTTCGCCGGACTGGAGAAGATCATCGAGTCGCGCGCGGGAGCGAAGGGCATCGGCTTCGGCGCGACGATCCGCTCGAAGCGCGAGATCGAGGCGAGCGACCAGTTCCAGGAGGTCATGCCGGAAGACCTGGTGAAGTTCGGCATGATCCCGGAGTTCATCGGCCGCCTCCCGGTGCTGACGTCGGTCCACAACCTCGACCGCGAGGCGCTCCTCCAGATCCTGGTGGAGCCGCGCAACGCGCTGGTGAAGCAGTACCAGCGGCTGTTCGAACTCGACGGCGTGGAGCTGGACTTCGACCGCCCGGCCCTCGAGGCCATCGCCGACCAGGCGATCCTCCGCGGCACGGGCGCGCGTGGCCTGCGGGCCATCATGGAAGAAGTCCTGATGTCGGTGATGTACGAGGTCCCGTCGCGCAAGGACGTGGCGCGGGTCGTCATCACGGCGGACGTGGTGCACAACAACGTGAACCCGACGCTGGTGCCGCGGGTCGTGAAGAACGAGGGCCGCCACGAGAAGTCGGCGTAGCAGCCAGGACATACGAAGGGGCGCCCGGCCAACTGGCCGGGCGCCCCTTCGTGTTGGAGCCTTTGAGGATCAGACCTTGGTGCGCGAGGTCTTGTAGAGCTTGGCCGCCAGCGCGGCGACCTCGTCCTGCGACGGGCCCTTGCCGCCGGTCATCATCGCGCCCATGTCGAAGGACGTGACCGCACCGATGGTGCTGTAGTCGGCCCACGCGCAGATCGGGGTCTCGAAGTCCTTGGCGGCGGCACCGGACGCGCCCGAACCGGCCTTCGTCTTGATGTTCTGGCACTTCATCAGAGCGCCCTCGAAGCCGTCCGGCGTCACCGAGGTGGGGCTGCCGACGAGGGTGACCTCGTCCTTCTTGTCCTCGGCGTCACCCTTCTTCAGGGTGTCGAAGTAGCCGTCGAGCGCCTTCGCCGGGTCGTCCACCTCGCCCCACAGCCCGCTGAGGCTCATGATCTTGCCCTTCAGCGGCTCGCTGTCGGTGCCGGCCTTGTAGTTGGCCCCGACCTGCTTGGGGTTCTTGATGCCGATCGCTTCGGCTTCCTTCTTGTCCTTGTCGGTCATGGTCTCCGACTTGTCGGCGCCCTGCTTCTTGTAGTCGTCGACCGCCGCGGCCGGGGTGAGCTTGTACCCCTTCGTGTCGTCCGCGACATCGCTGTTGCCGCCACTGCCGCCGAGCAGGAAGTAGGCGCCGCCCGCGATCACCGCGAGCGCGACGACCACAGCGCCCACGATCAGGCCGGTCTTCTTCTTCGGCGCGGCCGGCGGGGGCGGGACCTGGCCGCCGCCGTAGGGCTGCTGGCCGTACTGCGGCTGCTGACCGTACGGGCCCGGCTGCTGCGGCTGACCCCACTGGTCCTGGGGCTGCTGCTGCGGAACGCCCTGCGGGGCCTGCTGCGGGTAGCCGTAGCCGGGCTGCGGGGCCTGCGGCGGCTGCTGGCCGTAGGGTCCCGGCTGACCGTACGGTCCGGGCTGCTGAGGCTGTCCGCCGTACGGGCCCGGCTGGTTGTAACTCATTACTGGGTTCCCCTCCAGATACTTATGTGGTCCGAACATCCTGGCCCAAGCACCAACGGATTGGGGCGGCGGGGGTCACACCGTTACCGAACAATCGAGTTTCTGTGCGGGCCCTTGACACCTCTAAACTGACCCTCGTGACCGAGAACACTCAGCAGCAGCCAGCCAGCAACCCCGAACTGCCGACCCAGTATGCGCCGGCCGAGGTAGAGGGGAAGCTGTACGAGCGCTGGGTAGAGCGCGGTTACTTCACGGCGGACCCGAAGAGCGAGAAGCCGCCGTACACGATCGTCATCCCGCCGCCGAATGTGACGGGCAGCCTGCACCTCGGGCATGCCTTCCAGCACACCCTCATGGACGCCCTCACCCGCCGTAAGCGGATGCAGGGCTATGAGTCGCTCTGGCTGCCCGGCATGGACCACGCGGGCATCGCCACGCAGAACAAGGTCGAGCAGCAGCTCGGCGGCGAGGGCAAGTCCCGGCAGGACCTCGGGCGCGAGGCGTTCGTCGAGCGCGTCTGGCAGTGGAAGGAAGAGTACGGCGGCAAGATCCTCGGCCAGATGCGCCGGCTCGGCGACGGCGTCGACTGGAGCCGCGAGCGGTTCACCATGGACGAGGGCCTGTCCCGGGCCGTCCAGACCATCTTCAAGCGGCTCTACGACGACGAGTTGATCTACCGCGCCGAGCGCATCATCAACTGGTGCCCGCGCTGTCTCACCGCCATCTCCGACATCGAGGTGGACTACCAGGACGACAACGGCGAGTTGGTCTCGCTGAAGTACGGCGAGGGCGACGAGACCGTTGTCGTCGCGACCACCCGGGTCGAGACGATGCTCGGTGACACCGCGGTCGCCGTCCACCCGGACGACCCGCGGTACGCGCATCTCGTCGGCAAGCGGATCAAGTTGCCGCTGACCGACCGTACGATCCCCGTCGTCGCCGACACGCATGTCGACCCGGAGTTCGGGACCGGCGCGGTCAAGGTGACCCCGGCGCACGACCCGAACGACTTTGCCATCGGCCAGCGGCACGGGCTCGAGTCCCTGACGATCATGGACGAGCGCGCCGTCATCACCGCGCACGGGCCCTTCCAGGGGCTCGACCGGTTCGAGGCGCGGTCGGCGATTGTCGAGGCGCTGCGCGAGCAGGGCCGCATCGTGGCCGAGAAGCGGCCGTACGTCCACTCCGTCGGCCACTGCTCCCGCTGCAAGACCACCGTCGAGCCCCGTCTTTCGCTGCAGTGGTGGGTCAGGGTCGGCCCGCTGGCGCAGGCGGCCGGCGACGCGGTCCGCGACGGGCGGGTCAAGATCCACCCGCAGGACATGTCGAGGCGCTACTTCGACTGGGTCGACAACATGCACGACTGGTGCATTTCCCGCCAGTTGTGGTGGGGCCACCGGATCCCGGTCTGGTACGGGCCGAACGGCGAGGTCGTCTGCGTCGGCCCCGACGAGCAGCCGCCGAGCGGTGAGGGCTGGACTCAGGAAGCCGATGTCCTCGACACCTGGTTCTCCTCCGGCCTTTGGCCGTTCTCCACGCTCGGCTGGCCGGAGCGTACGCCGGACCTGGAGAAGTTCTACGCCACCGACGTCCTGCTCACCGGCCACGACATCATCTTCTTCTGGGTCGCCCGGATGATGATGTTCGGTCTGTACGCGATGGACGGCGAGCCGCCGTTCCACACCATCGCGCTGACCGGTCTCGTCCGTGACGAGCACGGCAAGAAGATGTCGAAGTCCAACCCCAACTCCGTTGACCCGCTGGACTGGATGGACGCGTACGGCTCCGACGCCGTCCGCTTCACGCTGGCCCGCGGCGCCAACCCCGGTGCGGATGTGCCGATCGGCGAGGACTGGGTCCAGGCCTCGCGGAACTTCGCCAACAAGATCTGGAACGCGACCCGCTTCGCGCTGATGAACGGTGCGACGGTGGAGGGCGAACTGCCCGACCCGGCGCAGATGTCGGCCACCGACCGGTGGATCCTCTCGCGCCTGAACACCGTGGTCGCCGAGGTCGACGCGTACTACGACGATTACCAGTTCGCGAAGCTCGCGGACTCGCTCTACCACTTCGCGTGGGACGAGGTCTTCGACTGGTACGTGGAGCTGTCCAAGACGACCTACTTCGCGGGCGGCGAGCAGGCCCGCATCTCCGGTCGCGTCCTCGGCGAAGTCCTCGACGTCACCCTCCGACTGCTCCACCCGATCGTCCCCTTCGTCACCGAGACCCTGTGGACCACGCTCACCGGCAAGGAGTCCGTCGTCATCGCCGACTGGCCCGCCGACAGCGGCTTCCGGGACAAGGCGGCCGAGCAGGAGATCGAGCTGGTCCAGCGGGTCGTCACCGAGGTCCGCCGGTTCCGCAGCGACCAGGGGCTGCAGCCGGGCCAGAAGGTTCCGGCCCGGCTGACGCTGGACGGGACCGCGCTGGCTCCGCACGAGGCCGCGATCCGGCAGTTGCTGCGGCTCCAGCCGGAGGGCGAGGAGTTCAGCGCCACCGCGACGCTTCCCGTCGCCGGGGCCACGGTCGCGCTGGACCTTTCCGGCACGATCGACGTGGGCGCCGAGCGCAAGCGGCTCGCGAAGGATCTCGCCGCGGCCGAGAAGGAGAAGGCCCAGGCGCACGGGAAGCTCGGCAACGAGGCGTTCCTGGCCAAGGCTCCGGACAACGTGGTCGACAAGATCCGTACACGGCTCGCAAAGGCCGAGGAGGACATCGCGCGGATCACCGCGCAGCTGGAGCGCCTGCCGCAGGAGTAGCGGCGCAGGAGCAGCGGAAACAGACACGGCTGAGGCCCCGGGTACGTCCCCGGGGCCTCAGCTGCGTACCGGCGAAGAACTGGTGGAGACCATGGGCGGCACGCTGGCCGCGAGTGCCGCGGCGGACACGTACGAGGTGCTGGCGCTGCTGCCCGCCGGGCTCGGGCGGTAGGGGTCGGGGGCCTGTCACTCCTCGTCCGTAGACTGGGGCTGTGACCGAGCAGCCTGACCCTTTTGACGAGATCGTCGACGCCGAGACAGACCGAGACCCCGACCTGGCGGTGATCGAGGCCGGCAGCCGCACGCTGCGTACCCGGGCCGGATCGCCGCAGCCGGACGCCGTGCCCGCCAGGCCCGCGGACCCGGAGGTGGACAAGGCGCTGCGCGCGGTCGAGGCGGACCTGGCGACGCGCTGGGGCGAGACCAAGCTGGAGCCTTCGGTCGCCAGGATCGCCGCGCTGATGGACGTGCTCGGCGAGCCGCAGCGCGCGTACCCCTCGATCCACATCACAGGGACGAACGGCAAGACGTCCACGGCCCGCATGATCGAGGCCCTGCTCGCCGCCTTCGATCTGCGCACCGGCCGCTACACCTCGCCGCATGTGCAGTCGATCACCGAGCGGATCAGCCTGGACTCCGCGCCGATCGACGCCGAGCGCTTCATCGCGACGTACGAGGACATCAAGCCGTACATCGAAATGGTCGACGCCGCGCAGGAGTTCCGGCTCTCCTTCTTCGAGGTCCTCACGGGCATGGCGTACGCCGCGTTCGCGGACGCGCCGGTGGATGTGGCGGTCGTCGAGGTCGGCATGGGCGGCAGCTGGGACGCGACCAATGTGATCGATGCGGGCGTCGCCGTGATCATGCCGATCGATCTGGACCACACCGACCGGCTCGGCACCACGCCGGCCGAGATCGCGGTCGAGAAGGCCGGCGTGATCAAGCAGGGCGCGACGGTGATCCTGGCGCAGCAGCCGGTGGACGCCGCGCAGGTGATGCTGAAGAAGGCCGTCGAGGTGGATGCGACGGTGGCGCGCGAGGGCATGGAGTTCGGCGTCGTCTCGCGCGAGGTCGCGGTCGGCGGACAGCAGCTGACACTGCGCGGACTCGGCGGCGAGTACGAGGACATCTTCCTTCCGCTGCATGGCGCGCACCAGGCGCACAACGCGGTGGTGGCGCTGGCCGCGGTCGAGGCGTTCTTCGGCGTCGGCGCCGATCACGCCAGGACGCTGGACATCGACACGATCCGCAAGGCGTTCGCCGCGGT
>NZ_JBIRTX010000023.1:0-114877 GCF_044334895.1 Streptomyces sp. NPDC020681
TTCACGCTTCGCCATTCCGCTGGACCGCCGGCTACCGCTATGGTCCCCGTCGGGGGGGGGGGGGGGGGGGGGGGCCCCCCCCCGGGGGGGGGGGGGGCTACACGGGATTTTGGCGGAACCCGACCCCCGCCCAGGCATGCCCCCCCCCCCCCCCCCCCCACCCCCCCCCCCGCGCCGCCGCGGCCCTGTGGGGCGGCCCCCCCCCCCCCCGCCGCGGGCCCGCCCCCCCCCCCCCCCCCCCCCCCCCCCCCCTGCCGAAGTGAACTGTCAGAGCAGGCTGTTGGGACGTCGTGATGCCCCGGCCCGCCCTGAAAGACCAGGTCAGAACAGTGCGTTGTACTGGCCCCAGTACTGATTGACCCTGACTCGCGCCGTGAACGGCAGCGCCGCCTCGCCCGTGCCGCCGTACTGCCACAGCACGCCCGCCGCATCCCGCGCGATCAGATCGGGATGTCCGTCGCCGGACGCATCGCCGTACGCCACCAGCGCGTTGTAGATGTTCCAGCCGGAGCCGACCTTCACCCGCGCCTTCAGCGGCGCGGCCGCATTCCCCGTGCCCTCGTACAGCCAGAACCCGCCCGCGGCATCCCGCGCCAGCAGGTCCGCCGCACGGTCACCGGTCAGATCCGTACCGCCGGTGAGCGAGGTGTAGATGTTCCAGCCGGAGCCGATCTTCGTACGTGCCGTGAACGGCGCGGAATTCCGGCCCGTGCCCTTGTACAGCCACAGCGTCCCGTCGGCGCCCCGGGTGATCAGGTCGGGCTCGGCGTCGCCGCTCAGATCGCCCGCGCCGCGCACGGCGGTGTACTGACTCCAGCCGCCACCGACATCCGTCGGGTAGCGGAAGCCTCCGGAGTCGCCCGGCATCGCCGGGTAGAACCAGAGGTGACCGTCCTTGCGCCGCGCGACGACGTCTCCGCCCACTCCGCGCACATTGATCGGCGCGGTCTTGGTCGCCACGTCGTACCGGTCCCAGCCGCTCGCCTGAACCTGGCTGCTCCACTCGGGATCCAGCGGGCCGAACTCGCCGACATAGGTGCCGTGCGCCCGCACCGCGCCCGCCGGGGTCCGCCCGTAGAGCCAGTAGTCCATCGCCGGCTCCCGGCCGCCGAGCACCGCGAACCGGCTGTCCGCGACCGGCCTGTCCGCGCCGTCGTCGAACCCGGCGTCGACATCGACCTTCCACGCCTCGGCGGCGGCGCTCGCGCTCATCGTGTACGTGATGGTGTGGTCACCGGCCGGGAGACTGCACGACAGCACCCCAGCGACCAGCGAGGCCGGAAAGACGCACCTCGCATCCGCCCCGGAGGCCTGGACACCGAGCGTCCACTCTTCGTCGGAGTCCCACCAGCGCTGGTCCTGCGCCGCCGCGAACGTCACACTCAGCGTGCCCGACGCGACCGCGTGGACGGTCACGGTGTGCGTGACCTTGCCGCCCGTCGGAACGTCCGGGGTGTCCAGCGACACAGTGCTCCCGTCCGCCGCCGGAGCGGCGGACGCGACACCCCCGGAAACGCCCAGGAGCCCGGCGGCCATGGCCACCGAGCTCCCGATCACACCGAGGCGTTTCCCGCCTTTTCTCAAAAATCCGCGCACGCGCGTCCCCACTCCCGAGAGCCCCCTGCCCTCCTGAGAGCCCCCTGTCGGATTCGAACCGACGACCTACGCATTACAAGTGCGTTGCTCTGGCCAGCTGAGCTAAGGAGGCAGCCGTAGCAGTGTAACCAAAGCCCCACCCGGCTCCGGTCGAAAATTTGGTCGGCGTCCGGCTGCTGACAGATGGGAGATGGCCAGGTAGCGTCACGGCAGGTCCACACAGGTGGACTACACCTTTACTCGGATCGTCCGGCACGTTCCTGCCGGTGAAGGAGAACATCACCATGGCCACTGTCACGTTCGACAAGGCGACCCGGATCTACCCGGGTACCGAGAAGCCCGCCGTCGACCAGCTCGAGATCACGACCGAGGACGGCGAATTCCTCGTCCTCGTCGGCCCCTCCGGCTGCGGCAAGTCCACCTCCCTGCGCATGCTCGCCGGGCTCGAGGACGTCAACGCCGGATCCATCAGGATCGGCGACCGCGATGTCACGCACCTGCCGCCCAAGGACCGGGACATCGCCATGGTGTTCCAGAACTACGCGCTCTACCCGCACATGTCCGTCGCCGACAACATGGGCTTCGCCCTCAAGATCGCCGGCGTGAACAAGAGCGAGATCCGCAAGAAGGTCGAAGAGGCCGCGAAGATCCTCGACCTCACGGACTACCTGGACCGCAAGCCGAAGGCGCTCTCCGGCGGTCAGCGGCAGCGTGTCGCGATGGGCCGCGCCATCGTGCGTGAGCCGCAGGTCTTCCTGATGGACGAGCCGCTGTCGAACCTCGACGCCAAGCTCCGTGTCTCCACCCGTACGCAGATCGCGAGCCTGCAGCGCCGGCTCGGCATCACCACCGTGTACGTCACGCACGACCAGGTCGAGGCCATGACCATGGGCGACCGGGTCGCCGTGCTCAAGGACGGTCTGCTCCAGCAGGTCGACTCGCCGCGCAACATGTACGACCGCCCGGCGAACCTCTTCGTCGCGGGCTTCATCGGCTCCCCGGCCATGAACCTCGTCGAGGTGCCGATCACCGACGGCGGCGTGAAGTTCGGCAACAGCGTCGTCCCGGTCTCCCGCGAGGCCCTGACCGCCGCCGCCGACCGCGGCGACACGACCGTCACGGTCGGTGTCCGCCCGGAGCACTTCGACGTCGTCGAGCACAACGGCGCCGCCGCGACGAGCCTCACCAAGGACACCGAGGACGCCCCGGCCGGCCTCGCCGTCTCCGTGAACGTCGTCGAGGAGCTCGGCGCGGACGGCTATGTGTACGGCTCCGCCCAGGTCGGCGGCGAGCACAAGGACCTCGTCGTCCGCGTCGGCGGCCGCTCCGTGCCGGACAAGGGCGCCGAGCTGCACGTCGTGCCGCGGCCGGGCGAGCTGCACGTCTTCGCGACCTCGACGGGCGAGCGCCTCAGCGACTGACGCCCGGACGTCGGTCCGTACGAACAGTCCGACTCGCAGAAACGGCCCCGCAGTTCATGCGGGGCCGTTTCGCGTATGTCGACAAATACCCCTATACATCAGGCATTTCACCCACTCCGTCAACACCGGATTCGAAACCCGGAGTCGAACCATCCCCCGCGCGAGTGACTAAATGTCTCCAAATCATCACCGAGCGCTACGCTCACTGCCGTGACCCACACAGCACGCCGAATCGGCCGCACTCTCGCCCTCGTCCTGCCCGTCGTCCTGGTGCTCTCCGGAACCCTCGCGGTCGCCAGCGTCCCGTGGGCAGGGCAGTCAACCGAGTCGCAGATGCTCACCGCGTCCTCCCAGGACGTCTCCGTACGCGCGAAGTCCCGTGCTCCGCAGGACGTGCTGCGCGACCGACTCCTCGCCGAGCTGCAGGAGGAGGACCCGGACGTCGTCCTCACGCATCTCCAGCGCGAGGTCGAGGCCCGCCCGTCGCTCGCCGGGCACTGCATGCAGATCGCCCGCGCCCTCGGCCGCGCCACCGTCGAGCGTCTCGGCCCGGCCCGCGCCCAGGAGTTCTCCCGCCCGGTCTGCGACACCTCCTTCGCCAGCGGCGTCGCCCAGCAGACCCAGGGAAGCTGATCCGCGGGTCCCGGCCCGCGCGGCACCTCGTCCGCCGCTTATCGTTCACGGCATGCAAACGCCTACGTATCCGACGCAGGCCGTGGTCCTGGCGGGCGGCCAGGGCTCGCGGCTGCGCCCGTACACCGACGACCGCCCCAAGCCGATGGTCGAGATCCCGGGAACCGGGACCCCGATCATCGGCCATCAGCTTGCCTGGCTGGCCGCCGAGGGCGTGACCGACGCCGTCGTCTCCTGCGGTCATCTTGCCGAAGTCCTCCAGCAGTGGCTGGAGACCGCCGATCTGCCGCTGCGGGTCACCACCGTCGTCGAGCCGGAGCCGCTCGGCCGCGGCGGCGGCCTCAAGTACGCCGCCGCCCACCTCCCGCAGCCCGAGCAGCCCTGGTACGCCACCAACGGCGACATCTGGACCCGGTTCTCGCTGCGCGACATGGCCGCCTTCCACGCCGAGCGGGACGCCACCGCGACGCTCGCGCTCGCCCGGCCGCGTATCCCGTGGGGCGCCGTCGAGACGGACGCCTTCGGCCACATCACGGACTTCATCGAGTCCCCGCCGTCGCCGTATCTCATCAACGCGGGCGTGTACGTCTTCTCCGCAGCCTTCAGGGAGCTGCTGCCGGACCGCGGCGACCACGAGCGCACCACCTTCCCGGGACTCGCGCGTGAGCGCCTCCTGGCCGGCTTCCCGCTGCCGAACGGCGCGTACTGGCGGGCCATCGACACCGCCAAGGACCTCACCGAGGCCGCCAAGGAGCTTGCCGCGCAGGGACGCTGAGGCAGCCCGACGCACGCGAAAGAGCGGCCACCGGAATCCTCCGGTGGCCGCCTCTCCGCCTGTCCCCGTACGTCAGCCGAGCAGGCCGCCGATCACGCGTCCGCCGCTCGAGCCTCCGCCGTCCCCGCCGGAACCACCGCCGGAGCCGTCCGAGCCGCCCGAGCCTCCGCCGCTGCCGGTCCCGCCGCTGGAGGACGGACCCGAGCTGCTCGGCGGGGGCTGCTGCTGCGCCGGCTCCGACTGGCTCGGCGCCTGGCCCGTGCCCTGCGTCTGGCTCGGCGAGTCGCTGATCCCGCCGGTCTCGCGGACCGTCTCCTTGGAGGGCGTCGGCTTCTCGGACTTGGGGGCGCTGCTCTCCGACGGCGTGGGGCTGTCGTCCTCACCGCTCGGTCCCGAGGAGCTGGCCGCGCCGCTGGGCTCCTGCGGCAGCGGCGATCCCGGCAGATGGTTGGTCGGGTCCTGGTTCGGCCCGGGCACGGTCACCATCTCGGTGGAGCGTACGGCCCCGCCGAGCACCGAGCCGGTGAGCAGCGTCAGGCCGATCACGACGGCGGCCACGACACTGCCGCGCCGCAGCACGCGCCGCCGCAGCTCCCACAGTTCGGAACGGGGTCCGAGCCTGCGCCAGGCCTCGCCCGCGAGCCGCCCGTCGATGGAGTACACCGGCGCGCCCGCGATGATCAGCGGCGACCAGGCGGCGAGAAAGATGATGTCCGGCGCGTCGTACACCGGCACGGTCTTCCAGCTCACCGTCAGGATCAGCGCGGCCGACAGCAGCCCGCCCACGACGGCGGCGACCCGCTGCCACAGGCCCAGCACGGTCAGCACGCCGACGACGACCTGGAGGAACGCGACGGTGAGGCCCGCGCCGACCGGATGCGAGAGCGCGAAGTCGCGCAGCGGCTCGGCAAGGCCCCACGGGTGCAGCGAGTTGAGCCACTTCACCATGGAGCCGCGCTCGCCGCCGTCGAAGTAGACGGGGTCGCAGAGCTTGCCCATTCCGGCGTAGATGGAGATGAAGCCGAGGAACACGCGCAGCGGCAGCAGCACCACTCCGAGGTTCATCCGGCGGCCGGGGTAGTAGGCGTGGCGCACCGGGTCGGCGCCGTGGCGCTGCGGACGGCCCTCGTCGCCGACTCCCACGGCCTCGTCGAACTCCTCGTTCTCGTACGGCTCCTGTCCGTAGGAGTCGTACGAGTCGTATGCGCCGACCGCCTGTCGCATCGGCGGCAGCAGCGGCCGGTCGGGGCCGCCGGGCCGGGCGGACACCGGCACCTTCGCGGTGTCCTCGGCCAGTTCCACCCGCGGAATGACCTGGGTCGCGCCGGTGTCGTACGTATCCCGCTCGAAGCGCTCCCGCTCGAAACTGTCCCGCTCGAACGAGTCGCGCTGATAGCCGGCGCGCTCCACCGTGGAGTTGCGCATCGCCTGCAGCAGACCGGTCGCGCCCGCGTCGCCGGGAGCCGACTTGCCGCTCCAGACGACGGGCGCCCGCCGCCGCACCACCGCCCCGGCGGCGCCGACGACGGGAATCCGTGCGGTGTCCGCATGGGCTCGTGCGGGGCGCTGGCTCTGTGCGAGCTTCACCCGGAAGCTGGCGTGGTTCACGATGACCTGCGCGGGGTCGCTGTCAACCTTGACCATGCTCAGCGCAGGCTGATCGTCGAACCCGGGCCGGGGCGTTCTGGTGTCCACACTCATCTAACCGAGTGACGCGGACTTAGGACACTGCCGTGACAGCCCTGAAATGTCCGAGACCCGTCAAGATCGGCCAATCGTTCCAGATTGGGAACCGGCGTTCGGTAACGGGACATCAGTCGGCCCTAGAATCACCGGAGTTGATGCGAGGGGGAGGCAGATTTATGTCCGACGGCACCGGCGTAACCGGCCCACGACCCACCCGGCCGGCCCATCAGCTGGTCTTCGGCGACCTCACCGACTATCCGGTGATTGCTCAGGCACTCGACAACCAATGGCTCCCGGCGTCGCTCGCCGCCCAACGCCAGCGGGCGAACGCACCGTCCGGGCCGAGCGCCGACGCGGTCACCGCGGCATCGGCCGAATTGCGCCGCTCGCTGGTCAACAGCGGCACGCTCGTGGTGAACCGCGCGTACTTCCTCAACAACGAGGCGCTCTACGCGAATTACCGGGACTCCGCGGAGCCCGCCGAGCGTGAGGCGTTCGTGCGACTGCTGAACGACCGTGCTCTCATGCCGTTTCTGCTGACCGAGCGCGATGCCGTCGGCGAGTACCGGTGGGGGTACGACCGGTCCGTGCACCGCGCCTGGAAGCGGCTGCTGACGGAGGAGGCCGAACCGGCGCTCGTACGTTTCGACTGGGACGACGAGCCGAACCGCGAACGGGCGGACGCGGTGGGCAACTACTTCTCCCGTGAGCTCTCCGGGCTACGGCGGCTGCGGGCTCCCCAGCTCGCCAAGAACCTCGGCATTCCCGAGGAGCAGGCCCGGGCCATGCGGGAGGGCATCCTCAAGGACCTCTACATCTGGGCGGGCGAGCAGGACGTCGACCGCCTCATCTTTCGCACGGACGTCTACCAGCAGTTCCTGACCAGGCCGGGAACCGATCCGTACGAGCAACTGCTGCGGGACGGCGACCACATCGTCCCCACCAAGCAGCTGATCGACCTCCTCTACAACCTCGGCGTCCCCAAGGCGAGCAGGCTGATCGCGCTCACCCCGCCCGACTCGCCGCCGCGTTCGACGCTGGAGGAGCTGCGGGCGGAGGACCGGACGCGGGACGACGACCCGGAGGCCATCGGGCTGCTGCTGCGGGATCTGTTCGCGGACTCGCTGCACCGGGCCGTCGACGGGCCCAACTCCTACGGCTCGCTGTCGCTCGCGGACATCACGCGGCTGCGGCGCGAGGAGGAGTGGCGTGGCTATGTGAACGCGCTCGACGGCTTCGTACGAGACGGCTTCCGGGACGGACGGCTGCCGTCGGCTGACGAGTTCCAGTCGGCGACGTCCGACATCGCCAGGCGCCATGCCCGGATGCTGCGTACCGCCCGCAAGGTCAGCGGTACGCAGACGGGCTTCCAGCGGGAGATCGTGGCCGCGGTGGTACTCGAATCGGCCGGTATCAGTCTGCAGATCACCGGCGGCGAGGAGGTCTCGCTGCTCGCCGGCGGGATCCAGATGGCGACGGCGGCGGCCGGCGCGGTGGCGATCCGGCTGGAGTTCCGGGAGCGGGGCCGCGGCGGAAAGAGCGGGCGGGCCGGGCTCAGTCACTCCGTGACATTGCCGACGCTCAGGCTGGGCAACCTCAAGAAGGACTGGGCGACGATTCTGCGGGTGTACGGGGGCGAGGTCGCCGAGGCCGGGACCGAGCTCCGCCGCAGGCAGGCGGACCAGCAGACACCGGACGCGTAGGGGGTCGCAGGCATATGGAGCTGTACGAACGGCTGCGCTGCGAACGGCCCGAACTGTTCCGGAACGTGCCGGGCGGCATCGAGATCCTCACCGATCCCGATGCGGTCTCGGCAGCGGGCGGCGTCATGTACGCGGACCCGTATCTGATGCTGCTGCGCGACCCGGTGCGCTTCCCGGACGGCCGGACGGGCACGTACATCCGCTCGGTCCCGGCCAATACGGAACCGGGCTGCGTGGTGCTGCCGCTGCTGGACGGCGAGGTCGTCCTGATCGAGCACTACCGCCACGCCACCCGCTCCTGGCAGTGGGAGGTGCCGCGCGGCTTCGGCACGCGCGGCCTGGGCCCGGAGGCGAACGCGGCGAAGGAGCTCACCGAGGAAATCGGTGCGGGTGTCCTGGAACTGACCTCGCTCGGCGCGGTCCACCCCGACACAGGAATCATGGGCGACCGGGTGCTGCTCTTCGCCGCGCGCATCGACGGGATCGGCCGCCTCGCGACGGGCGACGGCATCCGCAGCGTGCGGACGGTGCCGCCGTCGGAGGCGGAGGCGATGGTGGGGGACGGCCGGGTGACGGACGCGTTCACCATCGCCGCGCTGATGCGGGCGAGGCTTGCGGGCCTGATGGGCTGACCCGGGTCTGACGCGCCCGGCCCCGGGCCAGGCGCGTCAGACCCGGCGGCGGGACGCCTCGTACAGCACCACACCCGCCGCGACACCGGCGTTCAGGGACTCCGCGCCGCCCGGCATCGGGATGCGGACCAGGAAGTCGCAGGTCTCCCCGACCAGGCGGGACAGGCCCTTGCCCTCGCTGCCGACCACGATCACGACCGGGCCGCCGAGCGCCTCGAGGTCGCCGACCTCGTGCTCGCCGTCCGCCGCGAGGCCGACGACCGCGATGCCCGCCTTCTGGTACGCCTCCAGGGCCCGGGTCAGATTGGTCGCGCGGGCCACCGGCGTACGCGCCGCGGTGCCGGCCGAGGTCTTCCACGCGCCGGCCGTCATGCCCGCGGCCCGGCGCTCGGGAACGACCACGCCGTGGCCGCCGAACGCCGACACGGAGCGGACGACCGCGCCGAGGTTGCGCGGGTCGGTGACGCCGTCGAGCGCGACGATCAGCGGGTCCTCGCCGTCGTCGAAGGCCGCGGACGCGAGGTCCTCGGGGTGCGCGTACTCGTACGGCGGGACCTGCAGGACGAGGCCCTGGTGGTTGAGCCCGTTCGTCATCCGGTCGAGCTCGGGGCGCGGCGCCTCCATGATGTTGATGTTGCCGCGGCCGGTGGCGAGCTGGAGCGCCTCACGCACCCGCTCGTCGTTGTCGATGAACTGCTGGACGTACAGCGTGGACGCTGGCACGCCGTCGCGCAGCGCCTCGAAGACCGGGTTGCGGCCGACGACCATCTCGGAAGCGCCCTTGCCGCCGCGGCGGGCGACAGGGCGGCGCGCGGCGGTCTTCTTGGCCTGGGCGTTGGCGATGCGGTTCTTCTTGTGGCCCTTGCGGGCGGACGCGGGCGGGGTCGGGCCCTTGCCCTCGAGTCCGCGGCGTCGCTGGCCACCGCTGCCTACCTGCGCGCCCTTCTTGTTGGACGTGCGGCGGTTCCTGCGCTGGCTGTTCCCGGCCATGACTACCTGTTTCCTGAAGCTTTCGAATGCGTACGTATGAAATAAAGTGTGCCGCCCGGGAGGCCGGGCGGCACATTGTCACTGGTCAGCGCGGTCCCAGCGTCCAGCGCGGCCCGTCCGGACTGTCCTCGATGACAAGCCCCGACTGCTGCAGCTGGTCCCGGATCGCGTCGGCGCTCGCCCAGTCCTTGCGGGCGCGGGCGGACTCGCGCTGCTGGAGCACCAGCCGTACGAGCGTGTCGACGACGCCGTGCAGATCTTCGCCGCCGCCGGCCTCGCCCGACCACTGCGGGTCGAGCGGGTCCAGGCCGAGGACGCCGAGCATGGCGCGCACCTCGGCGAGGCGGGCGACGGCCGCCTCCTTGTCGTCGGCCGCGAGTGCGGAGTTCCCCTGCCGGACCGTGGTGTGGACGATCGCGAGCGCCTGCGGGACGCCCAGGTCGTCGTCCATCGCCTCGGCGAAGGCGGGCGGCACCTCCGGGGCCGGCTCGACCGGTCCCCCGGCCTTCTCGACCACGCGCTGTACGAAGCCCTCGATCCGCGCGAACGCGGACTCGGCCTCGCGCAGGGCCTCTTCGCTGTACTCGATCATCGAGCGGTAGTGCGGCGTACCGAGGTAGTAGCGCAGCACGATGGGACGCCAGTGCTTGACCATTTCGGAGACGAGCACCGAATTGCCGAGCGACTTCGACATTTTCTCGCCGCTCATGGTGACCCAGGCGTTGTGCACCCAGTACTTCGCGAATTCGTCGCCGTAAGCCTTGGCCTGGGCGATTTCGTTCTCGTGGTGCGGAAAGATCAGGTCGATGCCGCCGCCGTGGATGTCGAAGTCCTCACCCAGGTACTTGTGCGCCATCGCCGAGCATTCGAGATGCCAGCCGGGCCGGCCGCGGCCCCACGGTGTCTCCCAGCTCGGCTCGCCGGGCTTGGCCGCCTTCCACATGGCGAAGTCGCGCTGGTCGCGCTTGCCGGTCTCGCCTTCGCCGGACGGCTGGCGCAGATCGTCCAGCTCCTGGTTGGACAGCTCCAGATAGCCGGGGAAGGAGCGCACGTCGAAGTAGACGTTGCCGTCGGCCTCGTAGGCGTGCCCGCGCTCGATGAGGCCGCGCATCATCTCGACCATCTCGGTGATGTGGCCGGTGGCGCGCGGTTCGTATGTGGGCGGCAGGCAGCCGAGGGCGTCGTATCCGTCGTTGAAGGCGCGCTCGTTCTCGTAACCGATCGACCACCAGGGGCGGTTCTGCTCCGCCGACTTCCAGATGATCTTGTCGTCGATGTCGGTCACATTGCGCACGAACGTCACGTCGTAGCCGCGGTACTCGAACCAGCGGCGCATGATGTCGAAGTTCAGTCCCGACCTGATGTGCCCGATGTGCGGGGCGGCCTGCACGGTGGCGCCACACAGGTAGATCGAGACGCAACCCGGCAGAAGCGGGGTGAAGTCACGGATCTGCCGGGCGCTGGTGTCGTACAGGCGAATGGTCACGCAACAAGGGTAGTGGGCCCCCGGCAGTGCCCCGCGCCCCTTGTGGGGCGCGGGAACAACTTTGTGACGTTGCACGACCGGTGCGCGAGCGGACCGGGCCCTTCCGGCAAGATCCAGACGACAGGCCCTAGCCGACCGCGCGGAAGACCAGCGCCGTGGCGATGGCGGCCAGCCCCTCGGCGCGGCCGGTGAGGCCGAGGCCGTCCGTCGTCGTGCCGGACACGGACACGGGAGCGCCGACCGCCTCGCCGAGCGCCTTCTGGGCCTCGTCGCGCCGCTTGCCGATCTTCGGCCGTACGCCGATGACCTGCACGGCGACATTGCCGATCTCGAAGCCCTCGGCCCGCACGATCCGGGCCGCCTCAGCGAGCAGCGTCACCCCGGACGCCCCGGACCACTCGGGCCGGTCGGTGCCGAAGTGCGCGCCGAGATCGCCGACGCCGGCGGCCGAGAAGAGCGCGTCGCAGGCGGCGTGCGCGGCGACGTCTCCGTCGGAGTGCCCGGCCAGGCCGTACTGCTCGCCCTCCCACAGCAGTCCGGCGCACCACAGCTCGCGCCCGGCCTCGAAGGCGTGCACGTCCGTCCCGATGCCGATGTGCGGGAGATGCTGAGGGAGATTCTGAGGGATGTTGCTAGAAGCCATCGTTGGCCCTCCTGCGTGCGAGGACCGCTTCGGCCAGTACGAGATCAAGCGGCCGGGTCACCTTGAACGCCTCTTCGTGACCGGGCACGACCACGACCGGCTCACCGAGCTGCTCGACCATGCTCGCGTCGTCGGTGACGTTCTCCGTCACGGTCTCGTGGGCGCGCACGAGCGTGGCCCGGTCGAAGCCCTGCGGGGTCTGCACGGCGCGCAGCCTGGCGCGCTCGGGCGTCGCGACGACCGGCTCGGGCGAGCCGTCCGTGCTGGGCTCGACCTGCTTGACGGTGTCCGCGAGCGGCAGCGCGGGCACGACGCCCGGCGCACCGTCCCGTACGGCCTCGATCACCGCGTCGACCGTGTCGACGGGCACCAGCGGGCGGGCGGCGTCGTGCACCAGCACGGCGTCGATGCCGGGCGGCAGGGCGTCCAGGCCGAGCTTCACGGACTCCTGGCGGCTGTCGCCGCCGGGCACGACCAGGAAGTCGGTCCTGTCCGGGAGCGCGTGGTCGGCGAGGAGCGACTTCACCTCGGCGGCGCCTTCCGGCGGCGCCACGACGACGACGAGTGAGACGGCGCGGGACGCGGCCATGGCCCGTACCGCGTGGATCAGCATGGGGGTGCCGTTCAGCGTACGGAGCGCTTTGGGGGCGCCCGGGCCGAGCCGTACGCCCCGGCCGGCCGCCGGGATCACGGCCGCGGTGCGGTAAGGGCGCGAATCGTCTGACATCGGTTGCACTCCGGCAGGTTTGTTTCCTCGGCCGACATGGGTATGGCCACAGCGTGCCGGGCGCGACGCCTTGACCGGACCCTTCCGTGACAACTGGTCTGCGCCAGCCGCCCGGGCCCGGCACACCACAGGGTCAGGTGCCACTGTGACCAGACGCTGTGAACAAGAGACAAACATGCCGCAGCGCCCGGCGACACGACTGTAGTCACAGCATGTCAGCGGGCACCGCGGCATTCATTTGAATCCAACGTGAATCCAACGCAGTCTTGATGCGCCGGCGTCAGGACGCGAGGACCTCGTCGAGCAGAGCCTCGGCCTTGTCTTCGTTGGTGTTCTCCGCGAGGGCGAGCTCGCTCACCAGGATCTGGCGGGCCTTGGCGAGCATCCGCTTCTCACCTGCGGAAAGCCCACGCTCTCGCTCACGACGCCAGAGGTCACGCACTACTTCGGCGACCTTGATGACATCGCCGGAGGCGAGCTTCTCGAGATTTGCCTTGTAGCGACGGGACCAGTTCGTCGGCTCTTCTGCATATGGTGCGCGCAGCACCTCGAAGACCCGGTCGAGCCCGTCCTGACCGACCACATCGCGCACACCGACGAACTCCGCATTGTCCGCCGGCACACGAACCGTGAGGTCGCCCTGAGCGACCTTGAGCACCAAGTAGGTCTTGTCCACGCCTTTGATCTGGCGAGTTTCGATGGCCTCGATCAGCGCGGCCCCGTGATGGGGATAGACCACGGTGTCGCCAACCTTGAACGTCATGTGACAGGTACCCCTTCCGTGGCTATCCAGGGTAACACGGAAACGGCTTCTTCTGAATGGCGTTTTCGCAGGTCAGGGCATATCTCGGGGCTTGACAACAGCGCCAGGAACGTGCTGCGGACGGCTTCCGGAAGAGGGTATTCGCAGGTCGGAGCGGCTGCACGGGCGCACAGAAACGACCACGTTACACACCGCATCACCCCCTGACGAGGGGTTGAACGTCCTGATTTGCCTGGTTCCAAGCGGTGAACTTCCTCTACTCCGTTCGGCCCTCGGTCACCCGTACGGACTCATCCTGCGTCGAATCCGGAATTGATCAACGGGGCTATTCACGGGGAATGCGCGGCGGAGCTGCGGCGACCCGGAGAATAGATCACCCGCCCAAATGTGAACGGCGTGCGAAACCGGGTGATCGGAAGTCTTGCGGAAGGTTGCCGGGAGGCCGACGCCCGGCGGTGCGGGGACGGCAGTCGGCGAAGGGGCGGGTCGGGTGCGGGGCGTGAGCGACGGCTCGGTAATCTGTCCGCGAACTGACGCGGCCCGAGCAGGTCTTAGGGCACCGGTTCAACCCGCCCGTCCGTAGCCAGTCCGTACGCCCAAGGAGATGCCGCCGCCGTGAGCCTCCCCCAAAATTCGTCCGGGGGCGCCCCCAGCCTTCGCCGCGGCGCCCTCGCCGTCACCGCCCTCATGCTGTCGGTCGCCGCGCTCACCGCCTGCGCTGCGGGCAACAGCGCGGAGACGCTCGGCGTCAAGCCGGACAACGCCGAGGTGACGGTCGACACGATCAAGATCCAGAACGCCATTGTGATCGTCCAGCCGACCGCAGACACGGAAGGGCCCGCGACCGTCTCCGCGACCGTCTTCAACAACGGCTCCGCGGCGCAGACCATCGACTCCATCACGCTGCCGGGCTCCGGCGCCGAGGTGAAGCTGAGCGCCGCCGGCGGCTCGGGACCGGTCACCGTGCCGGCTCAGGGCTCGGTCCTGCTCGGCGGCAAGGGCAACGCGTCCGCCGTGATCGAGAACGGCCGTGAGCTGACGAAGAACACGGGCGGCGTGCAGGAGCTCGTCGTCCGCCTCAGCGAGACCGGCGACGTGAAGATGCAGGCGTTCGTGGTGCCCGCGGAGAGCTACGCCGCGGGCTTCGGCCCGAGCTCGCTGCCGAAGCCGCCGGCCGAGCCGCAGGAGGGCGAGTCCAAGCCCGCCGTTGCGCCGTCCGAGTCGGCCACCGGCCACGCGGGCGAGGAGGGCGAGCCTGCCGAGCCCGGCAACGGCGAGTCGGGAGAACCGGGCACCCCCTCGGACTCCTCGTCGGCGTCGCACTCCGAGGCCGGTCACTGAGACCCCGGGACATACACGCGAGGGCGCCCCGCCGGAGACTTCCGGCGGGGCGCCCTCGCGTTGTGCTCTGTGCTTTGCGCTGTGTGTCCCTCGTACGTACGGGCCGGTTTACGGCTCGAACTTGTAGCCGAGGCCACGCACCGTGACCAGGTACCTCGGCGCACCGGGGTCCGGCTCGATCTTCGCGCGGAGGCGCTTGACGTGGACGTCGAGCGTCTTGGTGTCGCCCACGTAGTCCGCGCCCCAGACCCGGTCGATCAGCTGCATACGGGTCAGCACCCGGCCCGCGTTGCGCAGCAGCATCTCCAGCAGGTCGAACTCCTTCAGCGGGAGGTCGACCTTGCCGCCCGAGACCGTGACGACATGGCGGTCCACGTCCATCCGGACCGGACCAGCCTCCAGGGCCGCCGGCGTGACCTCCTCCGGCTCGCCGCGGCGGCGCAGGACCGCGCGGATGCGGGCGACCAGCTCCCGCGAGGAGAAGGGCTTGGTGACATAGTCGTCGGCTCCTATTTCCAGCCCGACGACCTTGTCGATCTCGCTGTCCTTGGCCGTCACCATGATGACCGGGACATTCGAGCGGCCGCGCAGCTGGCGGCACACCTCGGTGCCCGGAAGCCCGGGCAGCATCAGATCGAGGAGCACGAGATCGGCGCCATTGCGCTCGAACTCGTCGAGCCCCTCGGGGCCCGTGGTCGCGATCGCGACCTCGAAGCCCTCCTTGCGGAGCATGTAGGACAGGGCGTCGCTGAAGGATTCCTCATCCTCGACGACGAGCACTCGGGTCACGGAAGGACCTCCGGGGCAGGGATCTCGGTGTTCGGATCGGTGTCGTAAGGCCGGTCGTCGTCCTCGTCGACGCGATCCTGGCCGGTGGATGTACGGTCCCGCACGGCGCCCGCTTCCGGAAGCCGCAGTGTGAAGGTGGAGCCCTGGCCCTCGGAGCTCCATACCGTGACTTCCCCGCCGTGCGAGGCGGCCACGTGCTTGACGATAGCCAGTCCCAGGCCGGTGCCCCCGGTGGCCCGGGAGCGGGCGGGGTCGACGCGGTAGAACCGCTCGAAGACCCGTTCGCGATCCTTCTCGGAGATGCCGATGCCCTGGTCGGTGACGGCGATCTCGATGAGATCGCCGCCGGGCGCGGGGACGCGACGGGCTGATATGCCGACCCGGGTACGGGCCGGGGAGTAGTTGACGGCGTTCTCGACGAGATTGCCGAGGGCAGCCGCGAGCTGGCCGCGGTTGCCCCAGATGTGCAGGTCGGCGGTGCCGCCCGCGGCCATGGTGATCTGTTTGGTGGACGCCGGGTGCCGGGACCTGTCGATGGCCTCGGCGACCAGTTCGTCCACTCGTACGGGCTCGGCGTCCTCCAGCGGGTCGTCGTTCTGCACCCGGGAGAGGTCGATCAGTTCCTGTACGAGATTGGTCAGCCGGGTCGCCTCGATCTGCATGCGGCCGGCGAAGCGGGAGACCGCCTCGGGGTCGTCCGAGGCGTCCATGACAGCCTCGGAGAGCAGGGAGAGCGCACCGGTCGGGGTCTTGAGTTCATGGCTGACGTTCGCGACGAAGTCGCGTCGTACAGCCTCAATACGGCGGGCCTCGGTGAGGTCCTCGACCAGCAGCAGGACGAGCCGGGAGCCGAGCGGGGCCACCCGGGCGGAGACGGCGAGTGCCTCGCCGCGGCCGGTGCCGCGCCGTGGCAGGTCCAGTTCCACCTGTCGTATCTCGCCGTCACGACGGGTGTCGCGCGCCATGTGGAGCATCGGCTCGACCGCGAGCTTTCCGCCGCGGACCAGGCCGAGGGCGTACGCCGCCGAGCTGGCCTTGACGACGGAGTCGCTCTCGTCGAGAACGACCGCCGAGGAGCGGAGCACCGACAGAACCGTGTCGACGCCGGGCGGCAGCACGGCGTCGGTGTGCAGCGAGGTGCGGGTGGGTCTCCTCTGGTCGCGCTCGCTCCAGCGGAACGCCAGCATGGCGATGACGCCGGTGCACAGCCCGGCGATCGCTGCCGCTGCGGCGACCGCCGCGTTCACGTCCATGCACCCAGGTTATGCGTGGCCAGATGGATGCTCCCAGCCAATCGGGTGCCCACTCGAACACTCGTCGCTCAGAATTCACCAAGGGGATAGTGCTGATTCATTTGAGCGGGAGGCTCCCGACTCGTTCCGGACAGAACGTGGGAGCGTGGGGGTCCTAGGGCACCGGGACCCCGGTCACATCAAGAGAGGGACACCCAATGCGTGACGCGTACCACGAGGAACTTGACTCGATCGGCGAGGGCCTGGTCGAGATGGCCCGGCTGGTCGGGTCGGCGGTCGGGCGCGCCACCACGGCCATGCTCGACGCCGATCTCAAACTGGCCGAGAGCGTGATCGCCGGCGACCAGAAGGTCGACGATCTGCAACACGACCTGGAGGCCCGGGCGATCGCCCTGCTCGCCCGGCAGCAGCCGGTCGCGACGGATCTGCGGATAGTGGTGACCTCGCTGCGCATGAGCGCCGACCTGGAGCGCTCCGGCGACCTGGCCCAGCACGTGGCCAAGCTCGCCCGGCTCCGCTTCCCGGACACCGCCGTACCGCGCGACCTGCAGGCCACCATCCTGGAGATGGGCCAGCTGGCACAGCGCCTGATGGCGAAGGCCGCGGAGGTCATCATCACCAAGGACGTCGATCTGGCGATGCAGCTGGAGACCGACGACGACGAGATGGACCTGCTGCACCGGACGCTCTTCCAGCACCTGATGGACGACCGCTGGAAGCACGGCATCGAGACTGCGGTGGACGTGACGCTGCTCGGCCGGTACTACGAGCGGTTCGCGGACCACGCGGTCTCGGTGGCCAAGCGGGTCGTGTACCTGGTCACGGGCGAGTACGCGGACGAGATCCAGGCCCCGACCACGGTAGAGGGCGCATAGGGGCGTATGCCCCCGCGCGCTGTTGATGCGCCTGCCGCAGCGGGCATGAGATGGGCAGAGGCGGCACATCTCGTACGCCCATGAGGAGGGACCCATGCCCGAATCACTTGCGACCGACCTCCAGCAGGAAGCCACCGGCAGCACTGCCGGCGTGACGCTCCTGCCCGTCCTCGGCGCCTGTGGCTGCGGCTCGGGCTGCGGCTGCGGCTGCCAGTCCGGCGGGCCGTGCCAATGCGGCGGTTGCTGCGGCTAGCCGCTGACCGCTGAGCGTGGCAGGGCCCCGTCCGGGAGCGGACGGGGCCCTTGTGTGCCGATCGCGGGCTGTTCGGAGGACTGGTGGGAGTGGCGCTGCGGTCCGGCCGAGGCAGGCTCCTAGCGTGTCCGCATATGACGAACACATCCTCAGACCGAGCGGCGAGGCCCACCCGACGGGGAGCGATCGCCGGACTGACGGCCGGGGCCGGAGCGGCGCTCCTGGCCTCGGCGCCGACGGCCTCCGCGCTGGTGGACGCCGGAGCCCGAGGGCCGGCCAAGTCCACCCCGCCGCCCACGACCGGGGCCGCGTCGCCGACGCCCGGAGCCATGCAGCTGTTCACGGACCCCGCGCTCAACTTCGCCGGGCTGCTGGCCCTGGGCGGTGCCGGGTACGGCGCCAGCGAGGTCGGCGAGGTCCTGACCGCAGTCAACGCGATCAACGCAGCCGGGGCGGACCAGCAGACCTTCACCGCGGAGTTCCGGCGCTGGGGAGACCGGCTGGCGGCCACCGCGACCCGGCATCCGCAGACCCGGCGCTCCCGCTCGCTGAGGGCGGCCGAGTACTACGGGCAGGCGCTGTTCTTCGTGCTCGGCTCGGAAACCCCCGGCGACGAGGAAGAGCTCTACCTCGCCGGGCGTCGCTCCTGGGACACTTTCGCCCGGCTGTGCACACCGGCGGCGATCACCGACCAGGTCCGGTACGAGGGCGGGACACCGCTCCCCGTCTGGTTCTTCCGCCCCGATGACTCAGGCAAAGCAAGGCCGACCGTCATCCTCACCAACGGCAGCGACGGCCAGAACGTCGACATGTGGACGTACGGGGTCTCCGCCGCGCTCGCCCGCGGCTGGAACGCGCTCGTGTACGACGGACCGGGCCAGGGCCAGCTGCTCTTCGTCGACCAGGTCGTCTTCACCCCGACCTGGGAGCGGGTGGTCTCACCTCTGGTGGACTGGCTGGAGCGCCGCAGCGACGTCGACAGACGGCGCATCGCGCTGACCGGGCTGTCCATGGGCGGCAACCTTGCGCCGCGCGCAGCGGCCTTCGAACGCAGGATCGCGGCGCTTGTCGCGATGCCGGGATGCCTCTCGCCGTGGCTGGGATTCCCGGAGGAGCTCCGGAGCATCGTGACGCCCGACAAGGCGGAGACCAACCGCATCTGGAACGAAGAGGTCGTCCCCGAGCTGAGCCCGGATGAAGCCGCCACCATCAAGAAGCGGGTCGAGCCCTTCTCGATCCCGGCGATGCTGGCCGCGCGTCAGGGCCGGATCTTCACCGACTTCTGGACCCCGGCCCAGCGGATCATGGCGCTCGACATCACCGGGGTCGTGAGCCGTATCAAGTGCCCCACGCTGGTGCTCGACTACGAGGACGAGCAGTTCTACCCCGGCCAGCCGCGCGCGTTCTACGACCTGCTGCGTGCGCCGAAGGACTTCGAGCTGCTGACGGCGGCCACCGGTGCGCAGCTGCACTGCTCGCCGATGGCGCCGCAGCAGCACTGCGAGGTCGTCTTCGACTGGCTGGAGGACACCCTGGGCGGCCGGGGCCGCCGCCCATAGGCCGGTCAGCCGGCGTCCGGTGCGTCGATGATCTTGCCGTCCTTGTCGAGCGTGTGGGTGTTCCAGTACACGTCCCACTTGTCGTCGACCTGCTTCGGCACCTTGCCCTCGGGGTATCTCGTGAATCCGGCCGGAGGCTCTTCACCGTCCGAGACACACGCCCCACCGGTGCCACCGACCGACAGGACGGGGTACTCGCCGCTACTGCAGATGTCCTCCTCGTACTCGAAGCCGGCACATCCGGTGAGTGCCGCGAGTGCGGCAGCGCTCGCGAGAGCAGCGGCGACGCCCCGGGCCCTGCCGGGTCGGAAGGCAGTGGTGGATCGGCTGGTCCTGCGGGGCATGGCCACGATGGTCTCCACTCCAGTCGTTCGGTCTGCCCCAAACTCTCGCCGCCGACGCTCGCCGAGCCCTGAGTACGCGTACTCAGCATGCGCCCGCCCGGATGCTCAACACGCCGCGTTCCGGGGAGCGGGCCCCTGAGGCCCACAGGCGGCCCAGGAAAGGCGACAGCCCCTCATCTGCGCCGAACAACGCAAGTGAGGGGCTTGATCGCGGTTCTTACTTCTTCTTGCCCTGGTTCTTCACGGCCTCGATCGCCGCGGCCGCCGCGTCCGGGTCGAGGTACTTGCCGCCCTTGGTGACCGGCTGGAAGTCGGCGTCCAGCTCGTAGTAGAGCGGGATGCCGGTCGGGATGTTCAGGCCCGTGATGTCGGCGTCCGAGATGCCGTCGAGGTGCTTGACCAGGCCGCGCAGGGAGTTGCCGTGCGCGGCGACGAGGACCGTGCGGCCCGCCAGCAGGTCCGGGACGATGCCGTCGTACCAGTACGGGAGCATCCGCTCGACGACGTCCTTGAGGCACTCGGTGCGCGGACGCAGCTCGCTCGGGATCGAGGCGTAGCGCGGGTCGTCGCTCTGCGAGAACTCCGTGCCGTCCTCGAGGACCGGCGGCGGGGTGTCGTACGAACGGCGCCAGAGCATGAACTGCTCCTCGCCGAACTCCGCCAGCGTCTGCGCCTTGTCCTTGCCCTGGAGCGCACCGTAGTGACGCTCGTTCAGCCGCCAGGAGCGGTGGACCGGGATCCAGTGGCGGTCCGCGGACTCCAGTGCCAGCTGCGCCGTGCGGATGGCGCGCTTCTGCAGCGAGGTGTGCAGTACGTCGGGCAGCAGGCCGGCGTCCTTGAGCAGCTCACCGCCGCGGACCGCCTCCTTCTCGCCCTTCTCGGTGAGATTGACGTCCACCCAGCCGGTGAACAGGTTCTTCGCGTTCCAATCGCTCTCGCCGTGGCGGAGGAGGATCAGCTTGTACGGTGCGTCGGCCATGCGTCCGAGCCTAATAGACGCGAAAGTCGGGCACGACAGCGCACACGACACCGCCGACAGTTGACGCCCGGCGTCAATTGACTGGCGGCCGGGACCCCGGCGTCGGTAACTTGCGGATGGCCGTTCAGCCACTTACCTACTTGTTGCTCGCTCGCTGCTCGCCGTGGGGGAATCCGCATGTCCATAGCCGGTCTACGACGTGCCGTGCGCGAGAGCGTCTCGGGACTGCCGCGCGAGTTCTGGTGGCTGTGGACCAGCACCCTGGTCAACCGGCTCGGGGCGTTCGTCGCCACGTTCATGGCGCTGTATCTGACCGTGGACCGCGGCTACTCGGCCTCGTACGCGGGACTGGTGGCGTCGCTGCACGGGCTCGGCGGGGTCGTCTCCTCGCTCGGCGGCGGCGTGATGGCCGACCGCCTCGGGCGGCGGCCCACACTGCTGATCGCGCAGAGCTCGACGGCCGTCTCCGTCGCGGTGCTCGGCTTCATGCAGCACCCGGTCGCCATCGCCGCCGTCGCCTTCGTGGTCGGCATGGCGTCGAACGCCTCGCGGCCCGCCGTGCAGGCGATGATGGCCGACATCGTCCGGCCCGAGGACCGGGTGCGGGCCTTCTCGCTCAACTACTGGGCGATCAACCTGGGGTTCGCGATCTCGTCCGTGGCGGCCGGCTTCATCGCCGAGTACAGCTATCTGGCGGGCTTCCTCGGCGAAGCGGCGATGACGCTGATCTGCGCGGTCGTCGTCTTCGTCAAGCTGCCGGAGTCGCGTCCGGAGCGGGTGCCGGCGAAGGACGCGGCGCCGGAGCCGGGGATCAGCATGGGGACGGTGCTGCGCGACGGGCGGTTCATGAGCGTCGTCGGACTGTCGTTCCTGATCGCGCTGATCTTTATGCAGGGCCATGTGGGACTGCCGCTGGCGATGGGCGCGGACGGGTTCTCCGCATCCGACTTCGGCATGGCGATCGCGGTGAACGGCGTGCTGATCGTGGCGCTCCAGATCCCGGTCACGCGCTATATCGAGCACCGCGATCCGCGCCGGCTGCTGATCATCTCGTCGCTGCTGGCGGGGTACGGCTTCGGGCTGACCGCGTTCGCCGGCTCGGTCGGCGTGTACGCACTGACGATCTGCGTCTGGACACTCGCCGAGATCGTCAACGCCCCGACGCAGACGGGTCTGGTGGTCCGCCTGTCCCCGGTGCACGGCCGGGGCCGGTACCAGGGCATGTACACGATGTCGTGGTCGGTGGCGGCCCTGGTCGCCCCGCTGACGGCCGGCTTTGTCATCGACCGGTACGGCGCGGAGTGGCTGTGGGGGTTGTGCGCGGCGCTGGGGACGGTGGCGGGGCTGGGGTACTGGCTGCTGATGCGGAACCTTCCGGAGGAGGAGGCGGCGGAGGCGGTGGCGGACGGCGGCGGGGCGGCGGATTCGCCGCGTGCGGCGACGGCCGAGCCGGCCGACTCGGTCGGCTGACGGTCGCCCGGACCGAGGCCGGTCAGGGATCAGGTCCGGGCTCCGGGCCCGGCTCCCCGGCCAGGTCGGTGACAGGCGCCTTGTGCCGGGCGGCGGTGGTCTCGGGGGCCGGGCCCTCGTCCGGTACCGGCGGCTCCTCCGTAACGCGCGTGCCCGGGTGCCACAGCGAGCACAGGAACGCGATGCCCAGCGCTATCGCCATCCCGTAGAACACCCACTGGTTCGCCTCCGCGAAGTCCATCCGGACCGCGTCCTCCGCGGAACGCAGCGCCTCGGAGACGTCCGCCGGTTCCGGGCCGTCCGGGTGGCCGGTGACGTCCTCCGCGACGCTGCGGGCCACGTCCTGCGAGACCTCCGGCGGCAGGCCCCGCGACTCGAGCGTCTCGACAACGCGGTTGGTCGTGACATGCGTGAGGATCGTGCCGAAGATTGCCATGCCCACCGCTGCCGCGTAGTTGCGCACCGTCTGCGTGACGCCGGTGACCTCGCCGTACGACGCGCCGATCGCGCGGTTGACCGCGTCCGTGGACGCCGGGGCCAGCAGGAAGCCGATGCCCGCGCCGGCCAGGGCCGCGTACGGCCACTGGTCGTGCATCGACAGGTCCGTCAGTTTGTTTGCCCACAGCGCGAATCCGACCGCGCCGAGCAGCGTGCCGAGCTTCATCGCCGGGCGCGCGCCGCGCTTGTCGAGGATGCGGCCGCCCCACTGCGACGCGATGGCGAAGCCGATGAAGAAGTACAGCAGGTACAGCGCGGCCTGGTTGGGCGAGGCGCTCAGTGAGACCTGCGCGTACACCGAGGCGAAGAAGAACACCGGGACGAAGGCGAGCATCGCGAAGAAGAGCACCGCGTTGTCGGCGGCGAAGGCCCGGTCGCGGAAGACCTGGAGCCTGATCAGCGGGTGCGCGGCCCGGAGTTCGTACACGCAGAACAGCACGAGCAGCACCAGTCCACCGACGATGCACGCCCAGGTGACGAACGAGCTCCAGCCCCAGGCGGACGCCTGCTGAAGTCCCAGTACGCTGAGCCCCATCCCGGCGGCGACCAGCACCGCGCCGGGCACGTCGAGGGGTTCGCGGCGTGCCTGGTTGGGTATGCGGGCGAGCACGGTGAGCACTACGGCGATCAGCGCGACCGGCACGTTGACCCAGAAGATGGCACGCCAGGTCCATGCCCCAGTGAGCCAGCCGCCGAGCAGCGGGCCGATCGCGGTGAGCGCACCGGTGACGCCGAAGAACAGGGCGAGCGCCCGGCCGCGCCGTTCGACCGGGAAGACCGCGACGACGACGGCGAGCGCGGCGGGGAACATCAGGGCCGCGCCCAGGCCTTGGGTGGCACGGAAGATGATGAGCCACGTCTGGGCGAAGTCGCCCTTGGGGACGCAGCCGCACAGCACCGACGAGACGACGAAGATCAGCGTGCCGATCAGCATCATCCTGCGGTGTCCGAAGATGTCGGCCAGCCGCCCGCCGAGCGCGAAGAACGCCGCCAGGGTGAGCAGATAGGCGTTGACCACCCACTGCATCCCGGACGACGAAAGACCGAGCTCCTCGATGATGCTGGGCGCGGCGATGGAGACGATTGTCTGGTCGATGAACGTCATCGCGACGGCGAACATCATCGCCGCCAGTGCCAACGGCAGATTCGGCGGAGCCTTCGAGCGCACGCCCGTATCGTCGGCGCCAGCGGAGTGGCCCGATATGTCGCTCATGAGGAAGATTGTCCCCCTCCCCGGAGTGTCGCGCACGTCCGGAGAGGGGGAGTGTGGGGGGCGGTCAGGCGGTCAGCAATCCAGTTCGCGCTGCGCCCGGTGGAGATTGCGCGGCCGCACCGAGCCCGGCGAACCGTACGACTCCAGGCGGGAGTTGAGGCTTCCGGTGAAGTCCGGCTTGTCGATCTGGCCGAACTCACGGACCGTCGAGATGCCGACGGTCGCGCTGTACGGGGCGATCTCGTCGATCTTCACGCAGCCGGCCCGCTCGTTGACGACCGTGACGTTCCAGTGCGTGAAGCGGGCTCCGTAGAGCGGCCCCGCGGACGCGTCGCCGCCGTGGGAGCCGGTGTTGTCGACGGTGATCTCGGTCCGCAGATTCGCGAACGGCATACCGCGGTGCGTGTCGAAGGTGCCCATCTCCATGTGGCCGCGCGACCAGACGTTGTAGCTGGACAGGCCCTCGACATTGATGCCGTGCAGCGTGGTGCCCGCGGGCGCCGGGACGGTGCGCTGCGCGATGGCGAAGTCCTCGATCAGGTTGTCGTGCGAGCCTTCGCGGCAGAAGTAGGGGTGGTGCGAGCCGCGGCCCTCGACGCGGGTGCGGCGCATGGTGGTGGCGGAGGCGGCGACGAATCCGAAGCCGTTGTCGACATGACGGACGGTGATGTCCTCGGCCCAGCAGTCGTACGTGCACTGGAAGGTGACGCCGTTGTAGCCCTTGTCGAGGAGGTGCAGGGACTGCGGCGTCTCGACGGCTTCGAGCGTGAGCCCTTCGACGCCGGAGCCGGTGATGGCGTCGACATGGGCGGTGATGCGCGGATCCCATTCGGGCCGTATGTCGAGCGGGAGCGGCCGCTCGAAGGAAACCTTCCGCCCGTGTACGGCGGTGATGCGCACCGGCCATTCGTACGGTACGTAGCTGGTCAGCTTGGTCTTGTCGTCCCAGAAGTACGCCTCGGGACCCGCACCGTCGCCCGCCATGTGCTCCAGCAGAGTGTGCGCCGCGTCGTCGGCGAGGCGGAGGAGAACGAGCTGTCCACGCCGCAGAGATGACGCGTCGTCGACGGTGACGGACCGGTCGCCGCGACGGGCCGGACGGACGGTGGCGAGTGTGCGCCACTCGTCGCGCTTGTTGCCGGTCCAGCCCTCGAAGGGCCAGGCCTTGGCCTTGATGGCCTCGACCAGACTGTCCCAACGCCCGTTCGGACAGAGCCAGATCAGCCCGCCGGCCCAGGACCAGGACGACTTGTCGCCGCCGTAGCGGCTGCCGTACGGGCCGATGAGCTCGGTCAGGTTCTTGGTGGCGACAAGCTTGGTGCGGGTGGAGCCGGCGCCCTTGAGGACGACATTGCTGTGGCCGATGCGGACGATGCCGTCGATGCGGTAGGTGCCGGCAGGGACGAGGACCGTGCCGCCGCCGCGTTCGCCGACGGCGGCGACGGCCCGGTTGATGGCGGGCGCCGCGTCGGCGGAGCCGTCCCGCTTGGCACCGTAGGCAAGGACGTTGGCGACGACGGGCCGCCGGGGCAGGCGCGCGGCGCCGGCGTATGCCCCGGCGCGTCCGGTGTACGGGATCTGCGGATGGTTGAAGGGGTTGCGGCGGAACTCGTCCCAGAGCGGGGAGGTTTGGCCGCGGGCACCGGCCGCAGGGGCCGGACCGCCGAGTACTCCGGCAGCCGCGACGGCTGTCGCGCTGCCGAGCAGAGCGCGTCTGCTGATGGTGCGCCGACCGATCTCCATGAGCCAGCCTTCCATGGATGTGAACACCGTTCATGTGTGCGTCGGCGGTGAGCATGCCATGGCGCTACAGCGCGCGGGAAGAGGTGTGCAGGCCCTTGTTGCCTGTGTTGGCTACCCGTTGACGGGAGCCGACGCCCGTCAGTCGCGAGTCAGATGAGTGAACGCGTCCAGGTTGCGCGTGGATTCGCCCCGCGACACCCGCCACGCGTACTCCTTGCGGATCGCACTCGCGAACCCCAGCTCGAGAAGGGTGTTGAACGAGCCGTCCGCCGCCTCCAGGACCGTGCCCAGCAGACGGTCCAGTTCCTCCGGGTTCACCACGGACAGCGGAAGCTTCCCGGCGAGGTAGATGTCGCCGAGGCTGTCGATCGCGTAACTCACCCCGTACAGCCGCAGATTCCGCTCCAGCAGCCAGCGGTGCACCGCCGCGTCGTTCTCGTCCGGATGCCGGATGACGAAGGCGTTGACCGACAGCGAGTGCCTGCCGACCCGCAGCGAACAGGTCGTCGACAGCTTGCGGGTGCCGGGGAGTGTGACCACGTACGCGCCGGTCTCCGGGTTCTCCCACTCCAGGCCGGCGTCCTTCAGCGTCCGCTCGATGACCTGCGCCGCCCGCTGTACGTCAGACATGGTGCGAGCGTACCCGCCGGCGGTATTCGTACATCGCCGCCGTGTAGACGTCCGCCGTCGCCGACGCCGCCGTGTCCCAGCCGAAGGACTCCGCATGCAGGGCCGCCGCCGCGCCCATCCGGGCGGCCAGCGACGGATCGGACAGCAGCCGGTGCAGCGCGTCCGCGTAGTCCGCGGGGTTGTGGCCGGGGACGAGGACGCCCGTGCGTTCGTCGCGTACCGCGACCGGCAGGCCGCCGACCTGCGCGGCGACCACCGGCGTGCCCGCCGCCTGCGCCTCGATCGCGACGAGGCCGAAGGATTCGCTGTACGACGGCATGACCAGCGCGGACGCGGCCCGGAACCAGTCCGCGAGCAGGTCCTGGCCGACCGGCGGCTGGAAGTGCACAAGGTCGGCGATGCCGAGCCGGGCGGCGAGTTTCTGCAGGCCTTCGGGCTTGGCGAGACCGCTGCCGCTCGGCCCGCCGACGACCGGGACGAAGAGCCGGGAGCGCAGCGAGGGGTCGCGCTCGACCAGCAGCGCGACCGCGCGCAGCATGATGTCGGGCGCCTTCAACGGCTGGATGCGGCCGGCGAAGAGCGGGATGAAGGCGTCCTGGGGCAGCCC
The DNA here is from genome assembly GCF_044334895.1 of Streptomyces sp. NPDC020681. NCBI lineage: Bacteria > Bacillati > Actinomycetota > Actinomycetes > Kitasatosporales > Streptomycetaceae > Streptomyces > Streptomyces sp. NPDC020681. The sequence goes on from NZ_JBIRTX010000023.1 coordinate 26,610, forward strand.
GAGGCGGGCCCGGGCCGCCGCGCGGCCGTCCGCGGGCCGGAAGCGGTCTAGATTCACGCCGGGGTGGACGACGGCGACCTTGGCCGGGTCGGCGTCGTAGAAGCGGATCAGCTCGTCGGCCTCCTCCGCGGTGTTGGCGATCAGCCGGTCCGCGGCGTTGACGATCTGGGTCTCGCCGATGACGCGGGACGTGGGCTCGGGTGTGTCGCCCTCCGCGAGCGCCGCGTTCTTGACCTTGGCCATGGTGTGCATGGCGTGCACGAGCGGTACGCCCCATCGCTCGGCGGCGAGCCAGCCGACATGGCCGGAGAGCCAGTAGTGGGAGTGGACGAGGTCGTAGTAGCCGGGCCGGTGGCGGGCCCACGCCTGCATCACGCCGTGCGTGAAGGCACAGAGCTGGCCCGGCAGGTCCTCCTTGGCGAGGCCTTCGTAGGGCCCGGCGTCGACATGGCGTACGAGCACTCCGGGCGCGAGTTCCACGACGGACGGCAGCCCGCCCGCGGTGGCCCGCGTGAAGATCTCGACCTCGACGTTGATCGCCGCGAGCCGCTTGGCGAGCTCGACGATATAGACGTTCATGCCGCCCGCGTCGCCCGTGCCCGGCTGGTGCAGCGGAGAAGTGTGCACGCTGAGCATGGCGATCCGGCGCGGCTTCCGGTGGCCGCCCGGGAATCGGATGCGGGGTGCGGCGAAGCTGCTGCCGAGGCGGGAGACGTACTGGCTCACGTCGAAGGTCCTCCTCGTTCCGGGCACGGCAAACAGCGGGCACAAGCGATCCCGCACCCCCCTCAACAGCGGACTCGGCCCTTCCATTTCCGGCCCCCTCCTGCTTTGCCAAATCATTGCCGTCCGGCTGTCAGGTAGTGGCCACCAGGGCCGTTACCGGCCACCGGGCCCCTAGGTCCTGTCCGGCCGATCAGGCCGGATCAGCGAGCGGGGTCTGGCGATGGGGGCACCTCCCGTGCCCGAAGGGCTACGGGGGAGCATCGCAAGGCGGAGGAAGGAGCCCACGCGGAGCGTCGGCGACTGACGACAACGCAGCGAGGTGCCGTGCAAGGGCACGCGAGCCCGGCAAGGTCGGCCGGACAGGGCCTAACGCCTACCCTCGCTGCTATGACCCGCCCCGTCGGCACCGCGACCCGCGGGACGACCAACCCCAACCGGCTGCGCCGCATGGACCGCTGGATCGCCGCGGTGCACGGCCCGGCGCTGCGCCGCAGCGACCACCCGGTGGCGGTCGACCTCGGATACGGAGCCGCCCCCTGGACGGCCCTGGAACTGCTGAACCGGCTGCGGGCCGCGGACCCGCGCTGCGAGGTCGTCGGCATCGAGATCGACCCGGCTCGGGTGGCGGCGGCGAAGCCGTACGAGCGCGAAGGGCTCAGCTTCCGGCACGGCGGCTTCGAGGTGCCCCTGCAAGCCCGGCCGATGCTGATCCGCGCGGCGAATGTGCTGCGCCAGTACGACGAGGGCGAGGTCGCCGCGGTCTGGGCCAGGCTGTGCGCGCGGCTCGCACCCGGCGGGCTGCTGGTCGAGGGGACGTGCGACGAGATCGGGCGCCGGCACGTCTGGGTGGCGCTCGGTCCGGAGGGTCCGCGCACGGTCACGTTCGCGACCCGTCTCGGCTCCCTGGACCGGCCGTCGGACCTCGCCGAACGGCTGCCGAAGGCGCTGATCCACCGCAATGTGCCGGGCGAGCCGGTGCACGCCTTCCTGCGGGACTTCGACCGCGCGTGGGCGGCGGCCGCTCCGTACGCCTCGCTCGGCGCACGGCAGCGCTGGATCCGGGCCGTACGGGAACTGGCGGCCGGCTGGCCGCTGACGGACGATCCGCGGCGGTGGCGGCAGGGGGAAGTCACGGTGAACTGGGCCGCGCTCGCTCCCAATTCCGGATGAACGGGTTCGAACAAGGGAACGCGTACGGCGTGTTGTTCGTCCGTCACGGGTGGAAGTGATCTACCGATGGGCAAGGAGTACCGATTGAGTGCTCGGCTCTGTCGATTTGACGGCGGCCGTGGCACCATCGCGACGACACCCATAAGTTACTGACGGTAAATCAGCTTTCTGGTCCATGTCCGGAGCCCGGAGGGGGAGTCGTGAACCGACGCCACTGTGCCACTGCCGCGATCGTTCTGGTCTGCGCACTGACCGTGCTGGCGTCACCCGGCCAGGCCTTCGCGGCCCCCGAGCCACCGGCCTCCGCCACCACTCCCGCCGCCAAGAAGTCGCTGGAGCAGGTGCGCCTGGAGCTCGACGCGCTGTACCGCCGGGCGTCGTCCGCGACCGACGCGTACAACCTCGCCGAGGACCAGGCGGACAAGCAGTCGGCCGAAATCGTCAAGCTGGCCCAGGAGATCGTGAAGGGCCAGGCGCGCATAGACGACCTCAAGAACCGCGCGGGCGCCGCGGCCCGCGCGCAGTACCGCGACGGCGGGCTTCCGGCCGGGGCGCAGCTGATCCTCACCGACGATCCGCAGCTGTTCCTGGACGGCGCGGGCCGGATCCGGCAGAGCCAGAAGGCGACCAAGGACCTGCTGGGCGAACTCACCCGGACCCAGACCGACTTGGCTTCGTACACCAAGGACGCGAGCACCCAGTGGAAGAAGCTGGAGGCCAACCGCGTCAAGCAGGCCAAGGCGAAGAAGGACATCGAGGACCGGATCGCCGAGGCGAAGAAGATAGAGGACAAGCTGGAGAAGGAGGAGCGCGCCCGGCTCCTTCTGCTGGAGCAGCAGGCGGAGTACAAGGCGCAGACGGCCTGGCTGAGTTCCGGCGCATTGAAGGACATAGGCGGCAAAGCGAGCGAACAGGGCAAGAAGGCGGTCAAGTTCGCGACCGCGCAGATCGGCAAGCCGTACGTCTGGGGCGCCGAGGGCCCCAAGTCGTACGACTGCTCGGGACTGACGTCACAGGCCTGGTCGGCGGCGGGCAAGGGCATCCCGCGTACCTCGCAGGAACAATGGCGGCTGCTGCCGCGTATCGCCGTCAAGGACATGCGGCCCGGGGACCTGATCATCTACCACGCGGACGCGAGCCATGTCGGGATGTACATCGGCGACGGCGCGATCGTGCACGCGCCCCGGCCGGGCCGGAATGTAACGATCGCGGGCGCGGGTTCGATGGCGATCCTGGGGGTCGTACGCCCCGACAAGTAAGCGCGCGGACACGTGAGCACAGTCACGTGAGCACCGTCACGCGCGCCTGAACAGTTGATTCTTCGAGCACTTGGGCGCCAGGCGTGATGTTCGTCATGGCTCCACAGCCAACTACCTCCCCATGCGCGGCATATGCCATCGGCTCTTCACGCTTCGCCATTCCGCTGGACCGCCGGCTACCGCTATGGTCCCCGTCGGGCGGGACGTCGATCGTCGTCCCGCGCCCTCGGGGGGAGGGAAGGAAACCGGTTCTATGCCCGTACCCGTACCGCGACAGAGGAATGCCCCTGCCGCGGAGAGCGCCCCAGGCGGCCTCAGCAGCGGAGGCACCACAAGTGCCGACCGCCGCGCCGTCGGCGCCAAGAGCGGCCCCGGCAACACCGCCGGCAGCACCGGCTCCTCCACCGGCGACCTCGTGCTCCTCGTCATCGAGGACGACCCGGCAGGCGCCTTCTCCGTCCCCGAGCCGCTCGACTCGGCCGGCACCCGGGTCCGGATCCGCAGCGCCCGCAACCTCACCGAGGCCGAGCGGCTGCTCACCGACGACGTCCACTGCGTGCTCGTCGACCTCGCGCTGCCCGGCGCGGGCGACGACGAACTCGGCCCGCTCAAACACGTACTGCGCCTCGCACCGCGCCATGCGGTGCTCGCGCTGACGACCTCGAGCGACGCCGAGCGGGCGGCCGAGGCGGTACGGATCGGGGCCCAGGACCATCTCTTCCGCGACGAGCTCGACGCCCGGCTGCTCAGCCGCGCCGTCCGCTACGCCGTGGAGCGCAAGCGCGCCGACACCGCGCAGGTCAAGCTCGCCGAGTCCCGGCTGCGCGCCCAGGAGAACGCCCGGCTCGAACGCGGCCTGCTGCCCACTCCCCTGCTCCAGGGCTCCGACCTGCGGTTCGCCGCGCGCTACCGGCCCGGCCGCTCGCGCGCGCTGCTCGGCGGCGACTTCTACGACACCGTCCGCACCGCCGACGGCACGGTCCACGCGATGATCGGCGACGTCTGCGGCCACGGCCCGGACGAGGCGGCGCTCGGCGTGGAGCTGCGCATCGCCTGGCGGGCGCTGACCTTCGCGGGCCTGTGCGGGGACGAGCTGCTCTCCACGATGCAGCAGGTGCTGGAGCACGAGCGGGAGAGCGAGGAGATCTTCGCGACGCTGTGCACGATCGACATCTCGCCGGACGGCCGGCGGGCGGGACTCTGCCTGGCGGGCCATCCGACACCGCTGATCGCGCGGCCCGGGCGGGCGGCGCAGCTGCTGCCGTACGGCGAGGGCGGCGGCCCGGCGCTCGGCCTGCTGCCGCGGGCCCGCTGGCCGCGCCGCCAGGTGGAGCTGGGCGGCGCGTGGAGCCTGATGATGTACACGGACGGCCTGATAGAGGGCCGTCAGGGGCCGGGAGAGAAGCAGCGGCTCGGCCAGGACGGCATGGTCGACATGATCAACCGCCAGCTGGCGGCGGGCCTCGAGGGCGAGGCGCTGCTGGAATCGGCGGTGGCGGAGGTGCGCGAGCTGAACGGCGGAGAGCTCACCGACGACGTGGCGGTGCTGCTGCTGAGCAGGAACGGGGCCGCGGGCTAGGGCCTGTCCTCTGGATCAGGCCCCAGGAGCCCGGTCGGCTACCTGCCGCCGTTGTACGGACCGTACGGGCCGTCACTGCTGGAGCCGCCGCGCCGGCCGCCGCCGGAGACCTGCTTGAGCGCGGGCCGCACGTCCACGAAGAAGACGATCGTGGCGATGAGTCCGGCGATCGACAGGAACAGCACGGAGATGAACAGGTTCACCGCGACCGTGACACCGAGGATGACCAGCCAGAAGGTCTTGGTCTGCTTGTCGGCGGCGCGGTAGGCGTCGTCGCGCGCGAAAGCGGCCATGATCAGCGCCGTCACGGCGGTGACAAGGAAGACCAGATCCAGCACCAGCCAGAGAGTGAAGTCGAATCCCGCGCGCAACATGCTGAGCACCGCCTAGTGAGTGATGTGTAGCGCCTCGCCGCCAAGGTACCGGGAGAACGCGCCGGACACCCCAAATGGTGCCCGGCGCACACCCGACTTACTTGTCCTGCTCGGCCTCGGCCTACCGGGCCCTACTTGGCCGGAGGCGTGGCCTTCTTCGCGACCGGCTTGCGCGCGGTGGACTTGCGAGGGGCCGGAGCCTTCTTCTCCTCGACCTTGGCCTCCGCCTTGACCTCGGTCTTCGCCGCGGCGGTGGTCTGCGCCTTCGGCTCCTTCGCGGCCTCGGGCTCGACGGCGACGGCGATCTCCGCGATCTCCTCGGCGGCCTCGCCGCGCCAGGACTTCACGGTCTGCTCGCCGTGCTCGGCGACCTTCTCGTACGCCTCACGGGCCTTGACGGCGTACTCGGCGGCGACGCCGACACTGCGCAGCGCCAGGTCCTGGGCGCTCTCGCCCAGCTTCTTCAGATCGGTGTCGAAGGTGCCGATCACCTCGGTGACCTTGGCCTGGACGGTGGCCTGGGCCTCCTTGGCCTGGATGGTCACCTTCTCCTGAACGGCCTTGGGGTCGGTGTTGCGCACGGCGTCGATCCGGCTCGGCGCCTCGGCGGCAAGCTGCTCGAACAGCGCCGGGACCTTCTTCGCCTGCTGGAGGGCGAGATCGGCGGTGCCGGCCGCGAAGTAGAGGGGGGTCGGGTCGGTGAAAGTCTTACGCAGGTCATCGGTGATGGCCATGACGGTGGTCCTCCCGGGACGCAGGTCAGTTTGAGGGTTGGTCGGCATCGTTGCCTCCGGCCGTGCGGGGCCGTCGGGCGGTGGTGTCCATGGAGTGCGATTCCTTGTCCGCCGATGCCTCGGAGCTCTGTGCGCCATGTGCGCTCTCCGGGTTCAACGAGCTCTCCGTACTTTCCGAGCTCTCGAATCCGTTCTCTTTACGGAAGGACTCGTAGATCTGCAGCAGAACGGCCTTCTGCCGTTCGTTGATCGAGGGGTCCGCGAGGATGACGGCACGTGTCTCCAGCTCCTCGCGCTCCCGCTCGTCCAGAATCCCGGCCCGCACGTACAGCGTCTCGGCGGAGATGCGCAGGGCCTTGGCGACCTGCTGCAGCACCTCCGCGCTCGGCTTGCGCAGCCCGCGCTCGATCTGGCTCAGATACGGATTGGACACCCCGGCGGCATCGGCGAGCTGCCGCAGCGAGAGCTGCGCACTGCGCCGCTGCTCGCGCAGATACTCACCGAGATTGCCGACGTTGAGTGATGCCATGTTCCGATGGTGCCGGGTCGGCGCTAACTATTGCAAGCACCTGCTTGCAAAAGTGTTCCAGACAACACCCGGTTGGCTGTGCCCGGGCGCGACAAACGCCATATTTCAGGACACCGCCCCTTCCGGGCCACAACTGCGCGCTCAGCCGACGGCAGCGCCGAACCACGTGGGCAGCCGGCCGAGCAGATCCTGCTGATCCTCACCGACCCACGCCACGTGACCGTCCGGCCGCAGCAGCACCGCGGGCACGTCCAGTTCCTCGCTGACGTCGACGACGTGGTCGACCCGGTCCGCCCAGCCCGCCACCGAGAGCCGGCCGGTCTGGTCGAGCAGCAGTCCGCGGCCGCCGTGCATCAGCTCGTAGAGGCGACCCCGCTTCAGCGCCACGTCCCGCATCCGCCGGCCGAGCAGCTCGTGTCCCTCGCCGAAGTCGTAGCGGACCCCGACCGCGGTGATGAGCCCGGTCACGTACCGGTTCACCTCCTCGAAGTCCATCAGCTTCGAGAACAGTTCCCGCAGCGCGGTCGCACCCGGATCGGTCCCCAGCAGCGTGATCTGCGCGCGGGTGTTGTCCAGCACGGCGGCGCCCACCGGGTGCCGTTCCGCGTGGTAGCTGTCCAGCAGCCCCTCCGGCGCCCAGCCGCCCACCGCGGCGGCCAGCTTCCAGCCGAGGTTGAACGCGTCCTGGACGCCGAGGTTGAGTCCCTGCCCGCCGGTCGGCGGGTGGATGTGCGCCGCGTCGCCGGCCAGCAGCACCCGGCCGACCCGGTAGCGCTCGGCCTGCCGGGTGGCGTCGCCGAACCGGGACAGCCAGCGCGGCGAGTGCACGCCGAAGTCGGTGCCCGCGACCGCCCGCAGCTGCTTCTTGAACTCCTCGAGGGTCGGCGCGGTCGCACGGTCCTCGGCCACGCCGTCGGCGGGCACGACGACGCGGCACAACCCGTCCTCGCTGGGAGTGGTGACGCCGAACCGCAGTTGGGTCTTGCGGACTTCCTCGACGACGGCGGCAATCGTCGCCGGATCCTCGGTCACCTCCATTTCGCCCAGCAGCGTCTCCACCGTGGCGGGCACACCGGGGAAACCGACGCCGAGCAGCTTGCGTACGGCACTGCGGCCGCCGTCGCACCCGACCAGGTAGCGCGAGCGCAGGTGCGTGCCGTCCGCCAGCTCGACGGTCACCCCGGCCCCGGCCCCGGCCCCGGCCCCGTCTTCGTGCTGGCTCAGCCCGACCACTTCGCAGCCGCGCCGGATCTCGGCACCGAGTTCGAGGGCACGCTCGTTGAGCAGCCGCTCGGTGACCGGCTGCGGGGTGGCGACGCCGTACGGGTGCGCCGTGTCCAGCCGGTCCGGCCACGGCTTCATGATGCCGCCGAAGAGACCGCCGACCTGGAACTTCTCACTGACCGCGAGGAACCGGTCGAGCAGGCCGCGCTGGTCCATCATCTCGACGCTGCGCGCGTGCAGGCCTTGCCCGCGGGACTCCCTGGTCGGCTCGGTCAGCTTCTCCAGCACGACCACGTGCACGCCGTGCAGCCGCAACTCGCCGGCCAGCATCATGCCGGTCGGTCCGCCGCCGGCAATGATCACGTCAATCATCAGAACGCCCATTCAACGAGATTGAATTTCCGCAGGTCCTGTACTCGGCGGACGATTCTGCGGCACGACCCCGGTCTTGCCGCAAGGCCCCCGGCGCGCTATACGTTGAGAGTGGCAAGGAGTGAGTGACCTCCTTGCCTTTGCCATGTGGCGGCCGACTCGGTCGATGCCGGGGCGGCGTCAAGAGTCGGATCGGCCACCGGACAGGCGACCTCCCACCTCTGCGCTCCGGCCTCACCGAAGTCTGCTTCGCGTGCCTGGGTGGCAGGCGACCAGACAGGTCAGGAATGGAGAAGCGCCGTCACCGAGCCGTGGCTAGCGTGACCTCCATGGACGTCACCATCCACTCGAGCTTCCTCGAGTTGACCCACGACTTCGGGAGTGACCATGACCGGCGCTGAGACCCAGGGAATCAAGACCGTGCTGCATCCGGTCTCCGACCTGGCGAAGGCCAAGGCGGTGTACGCCGCACTGCTCGGCGTACCGCCGCAGACCGACGAGCCCTACTACGTCGGCTTCGAGGCCGCGGGCCAGCACATCGGGCTGGTGCCGGGCGGTGGACAGCAGGGCATGACCTCACCGGTGACCTACTGGCACGTGCCGGACATCGAGGCGAAGCTGGCCGAGGTGACCGCCGCGGGTGGCACCGTGAAGGAGCCCGCGCACGATGTCGGCGGCGGCCGCCTGGTGGCCGCCTTCACCGACCCCGACGGCAATGTTCTCGGCTTGCTTCAGGACCGATAAGTGCCAACCCGTTCCGCATCTCCCCATGTCGCGTCCAGACTTGGCGCGAGGTGCTGACGGGCGACGGCCGCCGGTTGGCCGGATCGAGCCGGGCGAAACCGACGGAGACCGCGAACGCGGCCCGCACCACAGATGGAGCCCGCACCACAGATGGAGACAGTGAGCATGGCCACGAGGACCGACACGCAGGCGCCTGAGCCGCACGCCGCCGACACCCACGAAATGATCCGTGTGCACGGCGCGCGCGAGAACAACCTCAAGGACGTCAGCATCGAGATCCCGAAGCGCCGGCTCACGGTGTTCACCGGGGTCTCCGGCTCGGGCAAGAGCTCGCTGGTGTTCGACACGATCGCCGCGGAGTCGCAGCGGCTGATCAACGAGACGTACAGCAGCTTCGTGCAGGGCTTCATGCCGACCCTCGCGCGGCCCGACGTCGACGTACTCGACGGTCTGACCACCGCGATCAGCGTGGACCAGCAGCGGATGGGGTCGGACCCGCGCTCCACGGTCGGCACCGCCACCGACGCCAACGCGATGCTGCGCATCCTCTTCAGCCGGCTCGGCAAGCCGCACATCGGCTCGGCCAAGGCGTTCTCCTTCAACGTCGCCTCGATCAGCGGCGCGGGCGCGGTCACGGTGCAGCGCGCCGGCACAACCGTGAAGGAGCGGCGCAGCTTCAGCATCACCGGCGGCATGTGTGCGCGCTGCGAGGGCCGGGGCAAGGTCTCCGACATCGACCTCACCCAGCTCTACGACGACTCCCAGTCGCTCTCCGAGGGGGCGTTCACCATCCCCGGCTGGAAGTCGGACAGCCAGTGGACCGTGCAGCTCTACGCACAGTCCGGCTTCGTCGACCCGGACAAGCCGATCCGCCAGTACACCAAGAGGGAGATGCAGGCCTTCCTCTACGGGGAGCCGGTCAAGATCAAGGTCAACGGCATCAACCTGACCTACGAGGGGCTGATCCCCAAGATCCAGAAGTCCTTCCTGTCCAAGGACAAGGAGGCGATGCAGCCGCACATCCGGGCGTTCGTGGAGCGGGCGGTCGCCTTCAGCATCTGCCCCGAGTGCGACGGCACCCGCCTGAACGAGGGTGCCCGCTCGTCGAAGATCAAGCGGAAGAGCATCGCCGACTGCTGCTCCATGGAGATCAGGGACCTGGCCGAGTGGGTCCGCACTCTCAAGGAGCCGTCGGTCGCGCCGCTGCTCGCCGCGCTGCAGCAGACCCTCGACTCGTTCGTGGAGATCGGCCTCGGCTATCTCTCGCTCGACCGGCCGGCCGGCACGCTGTCGGGCGGCGAGGCGCAGCGCGTGAAGATGATCCGCCACCTCGGCTCCTCGCTCACCGACGTCACGTACGTCTTCGACGAGCCGACGATCGGCCTGCACCCGCACGACATCCAGCGGATGAACGACCTGCTCCTGCGGCTGCGCGACAAAGGCAACACCGTGCTCGTCGTGGAGCACAAGCCGGAGGCCATCGCGATCGCCGACCATGTCGTCGACCTCGGCCCCGGCGCCGGTACGGCCGGCGGCACCGTCTGCTACGAGGGCACCCTCGACGGGCTGCGGTCCAGCGGCACCGTCACCGGCCGCCATCTCGACGACCGCGCCTCCCTCAAGGAGACGGTGCGCAATCCCACCGGCGCTCTGAAGATCCGTGGCGCGGAGGCGAACAACCTGCGGAAGGTGGACGTCGACATCCCGCTCGGCGTGCTCACCGTCATCACCGGGGTCGCCGGTTCCGGCAAGAGCTCGCTCGTGCACGGCTCGATCCCGTCCGACGAGGGCGTGGTGGCGGTCGACCAGACCCCGATCAAGGGCTCCCGGCGCAGCAACCCGGCGACGTACACCGGACTGCTCGAGCCGATCCGCAAGGCGTTCGCCAAGGAGAACGGCGTGAAGCCGGCGCTGTTCAGCGCCAACTCCGAGGGCGCCTGCCCCACTTGCAACGGCGCCGGCGTCATCTACACCGACCTGGCGATGATGGCCGGCGTGGCCACCACCTGCGAGGACTGCGAAGGCAAGCGGTTCGACGCGTCGGTGCTCGAGTACCACCTCGGCGGCCGCGACATCAGCGAGGTCCTCGCGATGTCGGTGACCGAGGCCGAGAAGTTCCTCGGCGCCGGCGAGGCGCGCACCCCGGCCGCGCACAAGATCCTGGAGCGGCTCGCGGACGTCGGCCTCGGCTACCTCACCCTCGGCCAGCCGCTCACCACGCTGTCCGGCGGCGAGCGCCAGCGGCTCAAGCTGGCCACCCACATGGGCGACAAGGGCGGCGTGTACGTCCTCGACGAGCCGACCACCGGCCTGCACCTCGCCGACGTCGAGCAGTTGCTCGGCCTGCTCGACCGGCTCGTCGACTCCGGCAAGTCGGTGATCGTCATCGAGCACCACCAGGCGGTCATGGCCCACGCCGACTGGATCATCGACCTCGGACCGGGCGCCGGCCACGACGGCGGCAAGATCGTCTTCGAGGGCTCGCCCGCCGATCTTGTCGCCGCCCGCTCCACCCTCACCGGCGAGCACCTCGCGGAGTACGTCGGCGCCTGACCGAAGATCTCTCGGGAGGGTCGGTCTCAGCGCTGCTGAAGGGGCCGGCCCACCCGCTCGTCGAGGAATGCCTCCCACGTCCGCGTGCCGACAGCGGCCCCTTCGAGAGTCAGATTCTCGCCGGCCCGGTAGGCGCGCCCGGCCTTTCCGGGCATACGGAGCGGCATCGTCAGCCGGCGCTTGCCGCGGGCCTGGAGGTATCCGCGGCTCAGCTCGGCCATCCCGTACACCGCCGGCCCGGCCAGGTCGGGCACCAGGCCGGCCGGCTTGCCGAGCGTCAGTTCCACGAGCCGGGCGGCCACCTCGCGCGCGTCGACCGGCTGGAACCGCAGTCCGCCCGGAACCGGTATCACCGGCATCTTCGCCATCTTCTCCACCATGGTCAGGGCGAGGTCGTGGAACTGGGCGGCACGCAGGATGGTCCACGGGATGCCGGAGCCGGACACGGCCTGCTCGGCGCCAAGCTTGGCCCTGAACCAGCCCAGCGGGACGCGGTCCGCCCCGATGACCGAGATGTACACCAGGTGCCGCACCCCGGCCCGCGAAGCGGCCCGCACCAGGTTCCGGGTCGCCTCGTCGTCGCCCTTGGGCCCGCCCGCGAGATGCAGGACGGTGCCGGCCTCGTTCAGCGCGGCCTCGATCCCCTCACCCTTGAGCAGGTCACCGGTCACGTACTCGACGCCGTCGTTTCCGTCGCTTCCGTCATTGCCGTCGTTGCCGTCCCCGGACGCGCGGCCGCTCCTGCTGAGCACCCGCACCGTGCAGCCGGCATCCCGCAGAAGCGGCACAACGAGCCGCCCGAGCGTGCCCGTGCCGCCGGTGACCAGGATGGTTGACGTCATGGCTTCTCCAAAGTCGTACGGTCCAGAGTCGGTCTCCCGGTCACATCGGCCGGGTTTTGTGGGTCTACTGCTATGACCCCACCCGAGAAAGGGATGTGACACGGTGGACGAGCGGGCATGGCTGGCGGAGCACTTCGAGGAACACCGGCCCCGTCTGCGGGCGGTGGCCTACCGGATGCTCGGCTCGCTGAGCGAGGCCGATGACGCCGTGCAGGACGCCTGGCTGCGCATCAGCCGCACCGACACCAGCGACGTGGAGAACCCCGGCGGGTGGCTGACAACGGTGGTGGCGCGCGTGTGCCTGAACATGCTGCGCTCGCGCGAGCGCAGGCGCGAGGAGCCGCTCGAGATGCGCGTGCCCGACCCGGTCGTCGACCCGGAGTCAGGAGCCGACCCCGAACAGGAAACGCTGCTCGCCGACTCGGTCGGTCTTGCCCTGCTGGTGGTCCTGGACACGCTGTCGCCGGCCGAGCGGCTCGCCTTCGTGCTGCACGACATGTTCGCCGTGCCGTTCGACGAGATCGGCCCGATGATGGAGCGCTCCCCGGCCGCGACCAGACAACTCGCGAGCCGCGCCCGCCGCCGGGTCAGAGGGAACGCGTCGGTGCCCGACGCCGATCTGACCCGCCAGCGCCAGGTCGTCGAGGCCTTCCAGGCCGCCTCCCGCGGCGGGGACTTCGGGGCCCTGCTCGCCCTGCTCGACCCGGACGTGGTCTTCCACGCCGACCGCACCGCCGGCCCGACGCCCGCACCGATCGTGCTCCACGGCGCCCGCAACGTGGCCAAGGGCGCATCGGCCGCCGCGGAACGGGTCCGCTTCACCCAGCCGGCGCTGATCAACGGAAAGGCCGGACTGGTGATGGCCCCGCGCGGACGGCTGTTCCTGGTACTCGAGTTCACGATCACGCAGGGCAGGATCACCGCAATCGACGTGGTGGCGGACCGGGACCGGCTCAGCGAGCTCGAGATCGCGGTCCTGCCGACTACGCACGGCTGAGCGCCTCGCGCTGCGCGTTGGTGAGCCGGTCGGGTCTGGCCGTGACGGTGTACGTGCCCGGCTCCGTGCGGCTGACCGTCACCGGGTCGGTGAGGCCCGGGTGTTGCACGGCGTCGTGCAGAGCCGTGGTGACCCGGTCCGGGGGCCAGCCCAGCGCGGTGGCCAGTTGGGCCGCGGTGAGTGGCGTGGCCGCGTGCACGAGCGCGGCGAGAACGGTCAGTACGTTCTCGCCGGCTGCCGCTGTGATGGGGCCGCTCGCCATGTCGTCGCCGAGGCGGGCGAAGAACAGGCCCATGTGCTCCAGCCGCGCTCCTGCGGGGGTCGTTGAGTCGAAGATTTCGGCGCCCTGCCGGGCGGCGTCCGACCAGAGCGTGTTCTTCTGGGCGCTCGTGGACCACGCCCGGAGCCAGACGTCGTCGTCGACGGCGTACCGCTCGCGACGCGTCCGGGGGTCGCGTGCGCGGCGGATCAGGTCAAGGTCTTCGAGGTAGCCGACGGCTTTGGAGACCGAGGCAGGGCTGACCCGCAGGAGCTGGGCCAGTTCGGCGGCGGTGAGGCTGCCGGAGTCGGTGGTGAACAGGCAGGTGAGCACGCGGGCGGCCATCCGCGGGACGCCCGTCTGGGCCATCAGCGTCGCGAACTCCTCCACGAAGCCGCGTACCGCCTCGGGGTCGCGTCCGTACGCGCCTGCCGCGCCCGGCAGTTCGGGCTGCGGCGTCGGCCGGCTCCGGCGGGCGCGGCGTCCCGTGGCCTGGTGGGCGTGGTCGGGCCGGTAGCCCATTGGCCCGCCGTTACGGGCGACCTCCCGGCTGATGGTCGACGTCGGACGGCCGAGCCGCCTGGCGATCTCGGCGTATCCGAGTCCTTCGGCCAGCCCTGAAGCGATGCTCCGGCGGTCCTCGTGGGTCAGCCTGCCTCCCGGCATGGGTGCCCGCCTCCTCTTGGTGGATGGTCCGGTCCAGTGTGCGTTCACGATCAGTCCATTGCAACGGTACGTCGAGCAGGCGTTGCATTTACCGGCAACGTCATTGCAATCTATGGCGCATTGGCTTGCAATAGAGCGCCTTCACGCGCCGGAATTCGTTGACGGTGAACGAAAGGCAACGTAGCTTCGCGAACATCTGAAGGATCGCGAGAAGGTGACGGGATGAGGACGAGCGAGGAAGTCGTGCTCGATGTCGCGGGGCTGCGCATGCGCTACGGCGCGCACGACGTGCTGCACGATGTGACGTTCCAGGCGCACCACGGCGAGGTGCTGGCCCTCCTCGGGCCGAACGGAGCGGGCAAGACCACCACGATCGAAATCCTGGAGGGCTTCCGGATGCGGTCCGCCGGCCGGGCCGAGGTGCTCGGTTCGGATCCGGCGCACGGAACCGAGCAGTGGCGGGCGCGACTTGGGATCGTCCTGCAGTCCTGGCGGGACCACGGCAAGTGGCGGGTGCGAGAGCTGCTCGCGCATCTCGGTTCGTACTACGCCTGCTACTCCACCGAATTCGTCCGACGCCCGTGGGACGCGGACGAACTGGTGGCGGCGGTGGGTCTGACCGGGCACGCGGACAAGAAGATCCGGATGCTCTCCGGTGGCCAGCGGCGCCGGCTGGATGTGGCGATCGGCCTCGTCGGCCGTCCTGAGCTGCTGTTCCTCGACGAGCCCACCGCCGGTCTTGACCCCGTGGCCCGGCGCGAGTTCCACGGGCTCGTGCAGGACCTCGCCGAGGAGGGCGAGACCACGATCCTGCTCACCACCCACGACCTGAACGAGGCCGAGAAGCTCGCCGACCGGATCATGGTCCTCAACGGCGGTCGGATCGTCGCGGACGGCACGGCCGCGGAACTCGCCGAGCAGATCGCGGGCGAGGACGAAGTGCGCTGGACCCGCGACGGGCAGCACTTCGTGAAGTCGACCACCGAGTCCACCAAGTTCGCTTTCGAACTGTTCAGGCAGTACGGCGAATCGATCGCCGATCTCGAAGTCCGCCGGTCCTCGCTGGAGGACACGTATCTCTCCCTCGTGCACCAGGCAACCGCACCGGAAAAACCGGAAGAAGCGGAAGAGCCGGAAGCGGTGGCCCGATGAGTGCGACAACGGCGAACCCGACAGCTGCGGCGCTGCGCGCCGGCTGGTCCCGTGGGCTGATCGAGCTACGGCAGTCGTTCACCAACGGCGCGGATCTGTGGGGCCACTTCTTCTGGCCGGGGCTGATGGTGACCGTCACGTTCTTCCTGCGCGACGTGTCCTTCGGGACCGGCGGACTGCTGCTCGGCACCCTCGTGCTGCCGAGCATCCTCGGTATGAACGCCTCGATGGCCATGGTCAGCATGAGCCAGCAGCTCACCGCAGAACGCGAGGACGGAACCCTGCTGCGCGCAAAGGCGACTCCGAACGGAATGCCGGGCTACCTGCTCGGAAAAATCGTCTCGGTGTCCGGCGGTCTGATCGCCGACCTCGCGATCTTCCTGATTCCCGCCCTGCTCATCGTCCCCGGCCTCGCGGTCGGCAGCCCGGGTGCCTGGCTCACGCTGATCTGGGTGCTGGCACTGGGCCTGGTGGCAACGCTGCCGATCGGCGCGGTGCTGGGATCGGTGTTCACGAGCGCGCGCAGCCAGGGGCTGTTGACGCTGCCGATCCTCGGTCTGATCGCAATCTCCGGGATCTTCTACCCGGTCACGTCGATGCCGGAGTGGGTGCAAGGGATCGCCCAGGCGTTCCCGATCTACTGGCTCGGCCTCGGCATGCGTTCGGCGCTGCTGCCGGACAGCGCGGTCGGCGTCGAAATCGGCGATTCCTGGCGGCACTTGGAGACCGTCGGGGTGCTGGGAACCTGGGCCGTGCTCGGCCTGGCTCTGGCGCCGATCGTGCTGCGCCGGATGGCGCGGCGGGAGTCGGGGTCGAGCGTGGCGGTGCGCCGCGAGAAGGCACTGCAGCGGGTCGGGTAGGGACCGCGCACGAATCCACGATTCCACGAATCGACGCGCGGCAGAGCCCTGACCTCTGGCCCCTCAGCACTGCGCCGGCTCAGAAGGCAGAGATCGTCCCCGGCGCCCGTTCCGCGCGGCTCAGCGCCCGCAGTACGTTCGTCCCGCCGTGGCGGCGCACCGCCAGGCGGGACAGCAGGTCGATCACCGTGGTCATGGCGGCTGGCGGGAACTCCGGCGTCGGGAGGCCGACGCTGACCGCCAAGTCGTCGGAGTGGACCGCCAGTTCCATCATCCGGGTGATCAGCAGATCGTCGAGCGTCAGCGACCACGGGCCCCAGAACGGGATACGCACCGGCCGGTCCGGCGTCGGCCCGAGGCCGGCCGTCAGGGCCGGTTCCAGTTCCTTGACGGCCGCGTCGACGCGGGCCGCCAGTGCGGCGGGACCGTCGGTCGCGGTCTCTTCACCGCCCTGGCGGATACGCACGTTGATGTCGGCGTCGAGGTCCGCGCCGATCCATGACACCCGGTCGTAGTGTTCGAGCAGCGAGACGGTCGGCTCCTGCGGCACCGGTCCGGCGAGGATCTGCGGGACGGCCAGGACCTGGTACGCCAGGTGGCCGGCCAGGCCGCTCACGCCGAAGTCCGGCAGTGCACTCGGGCTGTTCCAGGCGGCGGCGACCGCCGGGTCGCGGAGCAGGTCCGCGGCCGTACGGGCCGTCGCCAGGAAGTCGTCTCCGGTACCGGTCATGGCCGCACTCTCCTCCTGAGACTCCTGAGACTCCTGAGACTCGTGAGCTGTGTGAAACAGGCTGCCACAGGCGGGAGTTCGGCTCGCTCAGAAACCGCGGCGGTTGCCCAGGACCCGCTCACTGACCTCCTGTTCCAGCTCCGGCGTGAAGATCTCGCGACGCGCGGCGACCGCCTGGCGCGTATCCTCCGCGATCAGGTCCGCGTTGATCGCCGCCGCGGCCCGCACACCCGCCGCGGCCGCGCCGATGACGTTGTCCGTCAAGGCGGTGACATTGCCGGCCGCCCACACGCCCGGCACCTCCGTCGCCCCCATCGGATCCGTCGCGATACGGCTGCCGATGACATGGCCTGCCATCTCCTGCTCGGTCACCTCGAGGCCGAGGCCGGCGAGGACGCCGGTGCGGGCCGTGAAACGCGGCGCGACCGCGAGTGCGTGGCACCGGATCGTACGGCCGCCGATGTGCACTCCGGTGAGCTGGTCGCCGGTCACCTCCAGGCCGGTGACCTCGCCGTCCACGACCGAGATGCCACGGGCGGCGAGCTGCTCGTACTCCTCGTCACCCGGCTCCGCCGCGGTGTGCAGGAACAGCGTCACGTCCTTGCTCCACTGCCGCCACAACAACGCGTGATGCACAGCCATCGGGCCGGTCGCCAGGATGCCGATCGGCTCGTCGCGCACCTCCCAGCCGTGGCAGTACGGGCAGTGCAGCACGTCGCGGCCGAAGCGCTCGGCCAGGCCCGGCACCTGAGGCAGCTCGTCGACGAGTCCGGTGGTCACCAGCAGCCGGGCCGCCGCGACCACCGATCCGTCGTCGAGTACGACGCGGAAGCCGCCGCCGTCCAGGCGCTCCGCCGTCGCGACACTGCCGTCGACGATCTCGCCGCCGTAGCCGGTCACTTCTGTACGGCCGATGGCCAGAAGTTGGCCGGGGGGCGTTCCTTCGCGGCCCAGGTACGTGTGGACACCTTCCGCCGGTGCGTTGCGCGGCCGGCCCGAGTCGATCACCAGGACCGAACGACGGGCCCGGGCGAGGGTCAGCGCGCCGCTCAGGCCGGCGGCTCCACCGCCGATC
The DNA here is from genome assembly GCF_044334895.1 of Streptomyces sp. NPDC020681. Lineage (NCBI taxonomy): Bacteria > Bacillati > Actinomycetota > Actinomycetes > Kitasatosporales > Streptomycetaceae > Streptomyces > Streptomyces sp. NPDC020681. The sequence goes on from NZ_JBIRTX010000023.1 coordinate 44,455, forward strand.
ACCACCACGTCGTAGTTCTGTGCCGTATCTGCCGTTTGTGCCGTTTGCTGGGTCATGTGTGGCACCTCCGTTCCCGCCCGAAGGTGCACCCGCACCCCGTGGAGGAGCAAACATTGTTGCCGATACGGCAAACTCACCAAGAACGAACTACCTGACCAAGGGTCAAATACCGGCCGATCCCCAGGACGCCGTTGCACATGCTGCACACCCGCTGTGGCCTCATCAACATGTCGACAAGGCCCTATTGGAACGGCTGATTCTCGTGGGTACTATGCAGCGTAGTTGATCAGTTGCGTCCGGTAGTGCAACAGAAAAGTCGATATTTGTTTCGCAGAGAGGTGATCAGGGTGGGGCCCGACCTGACAGTTCCGCCGATCTACTCTCCAATACTCCCGGCGATCCACCCGAGCCACGCGGCCATAGACGCCCGGACCACCGCCTGGGCCGAGGCATTCGGCATCGGATCCGAGGAACTGCGCAGCCGGCTCGTACGCCATGACATCGGCACCTTCGCCGCCCGCGTCCTCCCCGAGGGTCGCGAGGAAGTCGTCTCGCTGCTCGGCGACTTCGTCCTGTGGCTCTTCGGCGTCGACGACGGCTACTGCGAGGAGGGCGAGATCGGCCGGCGGCCCGGCGAACTCGTCGCCGTGCTCCACCGGCTGCTGCGCGTCGCGCAGAACCCCGAAGTCCCCATGCTGCAGAGCGATCCGCTCGCCCGCGGCCTGCGGGACCTGCGGATGCGGATCGACCGGTACGGCACGGCAGGTCAGGCCGCCCGCTGGGTCGACGCCCTGCGCGAGTACTTCTTCTCCGTCGCGTGGGAGGCCGACCACCGGCGGGCGGGCACGGTGCCCGACCTGAACGACTACACCCTCATGCGCCTCTACGACGGCGCGACCTCCGTCGTACTGCCGCTGCTGGAGATGGGCCACGGCTTCGAACTCCAGCCGCACGAGCGGGACCAGGCACCGGTGCGTGCCGCGGCCGAGATGGCGTCGTTCATCATCACCTGGGACAACGACATCTTCTCGCACCACAAGGAGAGCCGCGGGACGGACTACTTCCTGAACGTCCTGCGAGTGCTGCAACAGGAGTACGGACTCGACCAGGACCAGGCGCTGACCACCGCGGTCGCGCAGCGGGACCGGGTGATGTGCCTCTTCCTGCGGCTGCACGACGAACTCGCGGTGACGGCAAGTCCGCAGCTGCGGCGCTATCTGCACAGCCTCGCCAACTTCATACGCGGCGCACAGGACTGGGGCATCAGCTCCATGCGCTACACCACACCCGACGATCCGGCCCTGCTGCCGTCGACCTTCAGCAACGCACCGACCGACGACAGCGAAGAACCGCTGGACATCCCCGTCGTCGCCTGGTGGTGGGACCTCCTCCAGCCCACGGCGGCACCGCTCGGCGAATCGATTCACCCCTGGGACAACCGGCCTGACCGGGCGTCAGCCCTCACCTGAACCCGTCCGACGCGGGGCCTCATCCGAAGGCAGCGGCATGGCGCGCCGCCCACTCCCCGAAGGCGCGCGCCGGGCGGCCCAGGAGCTGCTCGACATGGGGACTGACCCGCTGTTCGGCGGGCGTCGGCTCGCCGAGAACGGCAAGCGTGCCGTCCACCACCGGCTCGGGCATGAAGTTCAGCAGCTGCGCCCTGGCCTCGGCGCGGCTGAGCTCGTGGAACCGTACGGGCGTTGCGAGGACGTCGGCGATCGCCCGAGCCTGTTCGCGCGGTGAGATCGCCGCAGGTCCGGTGAGTTCGTACGTACGACCCGCGTGGCCGTCCTCGCGCAGAACCGCGGCCGCGGCCTCGGCGATGTCCTGCGGATCGACGACCGGCAGCGCCACGTCGCCGAAGGGCGCGGCGACCGTCCGCCGCGAGCGGACCGGGTCCGCCCAGGCGAAGGCGTTGGAGGCGAAGCCGGACGGCCGCAGCACCGTCCAGTCCGGGCCTGCGTGCCGTACGGCCTCCTCGAAGGCCCGCAGCGGTGCGTGCGAAACGGCATCGGGGCGGGTCCCGGCGGCCTGCGAGGACAGCAGGACCACCCGCCGGACGCCGCCGGTCTTCGCGGCGTCGAGGATCTCGCGCGGGCCGAGGCCCTCGCCGCTGCCGGCGACAAGGAGGAACAGCGCGTCGGCTCCGTCGAGTACGGGGGTGAGGCTTGCGGGATCGGACAGGTCGGCCCGGCGGTGCGTTACGCCGGCCCGGGCATCCGCGTCCGAGTCCGGCCGCCGGGACACCGCTGTCACCTGCTCGCCTGCCGCTGCCAGCGCTTGCACCAACGGCCGTCCGACGTTCCCGGTCGCTCCGGTCACCACGATCATGATCGACTCCACTCCGGTTCGGGGTTCTGAAAGCCATCCTGCGGATCAAAGAGGTCATCTCCTGGCCTGTTTGACGGGAAGAATGACCGGCATGAGAGCCGATCGCCTGGTGGCGGCGCTGCTGTTCCTGCAGACACGCGGGCGAGTGACCGTGTCCGAGCTGGCCGCGGAGCTCGAGGTGTCCGAGCGCACGGCCCGCCGTGACCTGGAGGCGCTGGCGACCGCCGGCATCCCGGTGTACTCGCAGCGCGGGCGCGGCGGCGGCTGGTCGCTGGTCGGCGGGGCCAGGACCGATCTCAGCGGCCTGACCGCCGACGAGATCCGTGCGCTGTTCCTGATCGCCGGTCCATCGTCGACGACGCCCGAGATGCGCACGGCGCTGCGCAAGCTCGTACGCGCCCTGCCGTCGACGCTTCGGTCCGGCGCGGAGGCGGCCTCGCAGGCAGGCGTCACCGACGACACGGACTGGTCCCGCTCCCCCGTGACCGCCGCGCCGCCGCACCTCGACGCGCTCCAGCGGGCGGTGGTCGACGGGACCCAGATCCGGCTCGGCTACGCCAGTCCCGGCAGGCCCGCGGGCGTACGGACGGTCCATCCGCTCGGCGTCGCAGCCAAGGCCGGGGTCCGGTATCTGGTCGCGGGCACGGACGACGGGCTGCGGACCTTCCGGCTCAGCCGTGTCACGTCCGTCGAGCCGACCGGAGATCCCGTCGTACGTCCGGACGGCTTCGACCTCAGCACCGCCTGGCGCTCGCTCGCCAACCGGATGGAGGACCGCATGCTCGCGGCAACCGTCCGGGCCCGCGCGGAACGGGCCGCCGAACCGCTGCTCCAGGGCCTGTTCGGCGGCCGGCTGCGGATCGTCCGGCCGCTCCCGGACGGCTGGACGGAGCTGGAGATCGACGGCCCGTCACCGGAGATCGTGGCCGCGCAGCTGGCGGGCCTCGGCTCGCGCGTCGAAGTCCTCGCGCCGCCGGAGGCGCGGGAGCGGCTGGCACGGCTGGCGGCGGAACTGGCCACGATGTACGGGCCGCCGGGCGGGAGCGGGCCGGGCAGGAGTCCCGACGATCCGGCGTGACCGCGGTGAACTCTGTGACCTCGGTGACCGCCATGACGTAGATTCCCCGCAGCCGTCGAGCCCGTGCGCCGCCGAAAGGACCCGCCTTGACCGTCAAACGCACAGCCCCGCCCCTCCTCGCAGGCGAGCGCGAGACGCTCCGCGCCTTCCTCGACTACCACCGTGCGACGCTCGCCATGAAGGCCGACGGCCTGTCCGACGACGAGTTGCGCCGGCAGTCCATGCCGCCGTCGACGCTCTCGCTGCTCGGCCTGGTGCGGCACATGGCGGAGGTGGAACGCACCTGGTTCCGCCGGGTGATCAACGGTGAGGACCTGCCGCTCGTCTGGTCGGACGAGGGCGACTTCCAGGTGGCGTACGACGCGAGCGCGGCCACACGCGCGGAGGCGTTCGACGCCTGGCAGACGGAGATCGAGCACGCGCGCCGGATCGAGAAGGAGGCGGAGTCGCTCGATGTGACGGGCCACCAGGCCCGGTGGGGCGAGGACGTGTCGCTGCGGCTGGTGATGCTGCATCTGATCCACGAGTACGCCCGCCACAACGGCCACGCGGACTTCCTGCGCGAAGGCATCGACGGCACCGTGGGCGCCTGACCTGGGCGCCGCTCACCGGGAGAACTCCCTTGGCAGCGGGCCGACATGGAGCACGTCCAGCCGGGACACCGCCCGCGTGAGGGCCACGTACAACCGGTGCAGCCCGCGGGCCTCCGCCGCCACGATCGCCGCCGGTTCGGCGACCACGACATGGTCGTACTCCAGCCCTTTCGCGACCGCCGCGGCCAGCACCGTGACCCGGGCGTCGCCTCCGAGGCCCGCCTCGGCGAGCGCGGCGCGCAGCCGGTGCGTGTCCTGCTCGTCGGCGATCACCCCGACCGAGCCCTCGCGCGTCAGCGCGGCCCGCACCGCGCCGACCACCGCTGCGGCCAGGTCGTCGACCCGGCGGATCGTCAACTCCCCGTCCCTGCGCAGCGACCGCGCCGGCGGCACATCGACGTCCAGCGCCCCCAACAGCCGGTTCGCGAGCGCCACGATCGACGCCGGGACCCGGAAGCCGGTCGTCAGCGGAACCACCGCCGCCTGCTGCTTGCCGAGGTGCGCCAGCTGCTCGGGCCAGCTGCGCGCCGCCCACTCGGTGGTGCCCTGGGCGAGGTCGCCGAGTACGGTCAGCGAGCCGAAACCGGCCCGGCGCGCGATAGCGCGGCACTGCATCGGCGAGAGGTCCTGCGCCTCGTCGACGACGATATGGCCGTAGCCGTCGGGCCGTTCGATCAGGCCGGCGAGCTCGTCGAGGAGTACGAGGTCGGCCGCGGTCCACTTGGCCGACTTGTACGAGCGCGGCGGCTTCGACCAGCGGACGGCGTCCCGCTCCTGCGGAGTCAGCAGCGGGTCGTCCGGGTCGGTGAGGAGCGCGGCCAGCACCTCCTCCGGCCGGGTCCGCGGCCAGACCGCGTCGACGAAGGCCGCGACCGCACGGGCCCGTCCGATCCGCTGCACCCAACTGCTGCTCACCGCCCCGGCGCGGCGCTCCGCCAGCAGCTGGACGGCGCGTACGGCACGGGTGCGGACGCGTTCGCGGCCGACGGCGTACGGCGGCGCCTCGGCGCGCACCTCGTCGACGATCCGCTCCAGCTCGCCGAGCGGAATCCGCCAGCGGTACGAACCGTCCGGGACGGCGAGTGGTTCGGCGGGCGGCGACACCCTGGCGTACAGCGCACGATGCAGTACGGCGGCCATACGGGCGTCGTGCTTGACGGCCGCGGCGGCCGCGGTGTCCTGCGCGCGCACCTCGTGGCGGACGATGCGGGCGATCTCGTCGTCGACGGTCGACTGGCGGATGTCGAACTCGCCCAGCGACGGCAGCACTTCGGAGATGTAGGAGAGAAACGTGCGGTTGGGGCCGAGGATCAGCAGTCCGCTGCGCCGGATGCGCTGCGGATACGTGTAGAGAAGATAGGCGGCGCGGTGCAGGCCGACGGCGGTCTTTCCGGTGCCGGGAGCGCCCTGCACGCACAGGGACCGGGCGAGATCGGACCGTACGAGATCGTCCTGATCGGGCTGGATGGTGGCGGCGATGTCGCGCATCGGGCCGACGCGCGGCCGCTCGATCTCGTCGGCGACGATCGCGCTCGCGCCGCTCTCTTCTCCTTCTTCGGCGAGGTGCTCGTCCTCGATGCCGGTGAGATCCGCCGAGTCGCCCGTGCTGTGCGGGGCCCAGCCGAACCGGCGGCGTACGGCGACTCCCTGCGGATCGCGCGCACCCGCCTGGTAGAAGGTGCGCGAGACGGGAGCGCGCCAGTCGACGACACGGGGCGGGGCCGCCGGGTGTTCGGTGATGCGGCGGCGGCCGATGTGGTAGCTCTGTCCGTCCCGGTGGTCGAGGCGGCCGAAGAAGAGCGGGGTGTCCGGCACTTCGGCCAGCTCCTTTGCCCAGCTGCGCAGTTGGTAGCCGAGAACTTCGGCGTCGGCGCCCGAGGCGAAGGCGTTCTCGCCGGTGACGACCCGTTGTGCGGCGCCTTCGACCATGCGCTTCATGGCGGCTCGGCAGGCGTCGTGGTAGGCGCGTTCCTGGTTCAGGGCATGGCTGAGTGCGTCATCAAGTGCGTCATCGAGTGCCGTCATTCCACCGAGAATAATGGATAACGTTACCGAGTAACATTTTTAACCGCGACTCTACTGGTTCGACTGGTTCAGGGCGCGGCGCAGCTGGTCGAAGGCGAGCCGGGCCGCGGCCTCCGCGTCCGGCCGGACCGCCACGGCACTCTCGCCGGCCGCCATCCGCCGCCAGTTCTCCTCCGCGAGAATCCGCTGCACGGCGATGATCTGCCCCGCCGCGAGCCGCGCCGCGAAACCTCCGCCGAGCGCCGTGGCCAGCGCCTCCTCCGACCTGCCCTGGTACCCGTACAGGCGCGCGACCAGGCTCGGAGTCCCGTACAGCAGCCGGTGGAAGGCGAGCACCTGCGCGTGGTCGCTGAGCCCGGTGACCGGGTCGTACCTCGCCAGGCCATCGAGGAAGTGGTGGTGCAGCGCGTCCAGCGGCGAGATCCCGGCCGGCCGGCCGGCCACGACGCGGGCGGCCTCGTCCTCGTGATCGGCGAACCGGTGCAGGACCAGGTCCTCCTTGGCCGGGAAGTACCGGAAGAGGGTCGGCTTGGAGACATCGGCGGCGGCCGCGACCTCGGCGACGGAGACCTGGTCGAAGCCCCGCTCCAGGAAGAGCGCGATCGCGGCCTCCGAGATCGCGCGGTACGTCTGCTGTTTCTTGCGCTCCCGCAGGCCCGTCTCACCGCTCATGCCCCCGAGCCTACGCATCTCGCACCCCGTCCTCCTGCCTGGCACCTCCTGCCGCCGGTCGGCCCTTGACCTCAATCGCACTTGATGTTCGAGGCTTCCCAACAGGGCGCCGGACAGGCCGGAAACGCCCGTCACGGAGGGTGTGAACGTCATGCGCGTTGCACAGGTCAAGGAGTTCGGCGGCCCGGAAGCGCTGGTCACGGCGGAGGTCCCGGACCCCGTCGCCGGGCCGGGATCCGTCGTCGTGGACATCGCCGCGATCGACACGATCTTCGTCGAGACACAGATCCGCGCCGGCGCCTTCAGCGAGCACTTCCCGGCCCGTACGCCCTACGTACCGGGCGGCGGCATCGCGGGCACGGTGCGCGCGGTCGGCGACGGCGTGGACGCGGCCTGGACCGGCCGACGTGTGATCACCTCGCTCGGCTTCGGCGGCGGCTACGCCGAACAGGCCGTGGCGCCGGCGGCCAAACTGGTCCCGGTACCGGACGGCCTCCCGCTGGAGGTGGCGGCGGCCCTGGTCCACGACGGCGTCACGGCCGGCGCGCTGCTCGAGTCCACCGGCCTGGGAGCGGGCGACCAGGTGCTGATCCTGGGGGCTTCGGGCGGCATGGGCACACTGCTCGTGCAGCTGGCGAAGGCGGCGGGAGCGAAGGTCGTCGGCGTCGCGCGCGGGGAGCGGAAGGCGTCGCTGGTACGGGAGTTGGGCGCGGACGCGGTGGTGGACGCGGCGGCGGGCACGGCGGTGGGCACGGCAGGGGACGTGTCCGGCGACGACTGGACCGTCAGGGTCCGTACGGCGCTGGGCCCGGCGGGCGCGGACGTGGTCCTAGACGGCGTGGGCGGCGAAGTCGGCCTCGCGGCCTTCCCGTTGACTGCGGACGGCGGCCGCTTCTCGGCCCACGGCGCGCCGACGGGCGGCTTCGCGCCGGTGGACCCGTCGGATGCGGCACGCCGCGGCATCAAACTGCTGGGCATCGCGGACGTCCAGCTCTCCGACGAGGAGTATGTGCGCCTGGCGGCAAGGGCGTTGGAGGTGGCGGCGTCGGGCAGCCTGCGTCCGGTGATCGGCGCGACGTTCCCGCTGGAGCGGGCGGCGGAGGCGCACCGGGCGATCGAGGGCCGGGAGCTGGTGGGGAAGGTGCTGCTGAGGCCGTGAGGGGAGTTGGGCCGCGGTCTCGGGGGGCTCTCCGGGGCACGGGCGGACCGGCAGGGCCGAGGCCCGAGGTCTCGCCGGGGCTCCCGGGCACGTGCGGACCGGCAGGGCCGAGGCCGCAGACCAGCGCCGGCCCCCGGTCGGCCTACTCCCTCCCGCCCCCGCCCCCACTCCCGCCCTCGCTCCCGCGGACGAGGACCTCGACCCCGTCCAGGATCCGCTCCAGCCCGAACTCGAACTCGTAGTCCGGCTCGTCCGGTTCGTACATCACCCCGGACTCCAGCAGCCGCGCCACCGACGGATAGCGGTCCGGGTCCGCGAGCCGCTTCAGCGTGGTGGCGTACCGGCGCATGACCTCCGCCGGGCCCACCCCGCTTGCCTCGATCGCCGCGCCCATGTCCGCCATCAGCAGTGCCTCGTTCCGCACGAAGCCGCTGACCAGCAGGATCACCGAGATCTTCGTCCCGTCGTCGAGGCCGGTCTCCGCCAGTGCGACGAGGCCCTGTTCCCACCAGGCCACGTTGTTCGGCGTGGCCGGCGGGCCGGAGATCGGGATGCGCAGGACCCACAGATTGCGGTGGAAGACCTCGCGCTGCGCACGGGCCCAGGCGGCGATCGCGTCGCGCCAGCCGGTTGCGGGGTCGGGCGGCGGGGGCGGAGTGCCGATGACGGCCTCCTGCATCAGGATGTAGAGCTCGTCCTTGGCGGCGACGTACCGGTACAGCGACATCGTCGAGACGCCGAGTTCCTTGGCGACGCGCCCCATGGACACGGCGCCGAGCCCCTCCGCCGCGGCGAGTGCGACTGCGGCGTCGACGATCCGGTCCAGGCTCAGACCGGGCTTGGGCCCTTTGGCGGGGCGTTCGCGCAGCCCCCACGCGGCTTCGATGCTCGCGGGCAGGCCGGTTCCGCTGTCCTTGTCTCTGCCGTCCCCGCTGTCCGCCGCCATGCCCTCCGCCTTCTCTTCCGTCACCGCTTGACGCACATCCTAGTAATGCGTAACCCTTACACAGTAACGCGTATGTCATACGCAAAGGAGACGGGGAGAGCCATGGGGAGCGAGTCACCGGCCATCGAGGCCACAGATCTGGCCAAGGCCTACGGAAAGGTCAAGGTCCTCGACGGCATCGGCCTGCGGGTCGACCGCGGCACCGTCTTCGCGCTGCTCGGCCCGAACGGCGCGGGCAAGACGACGACCGTACGGATCCTGGCCACGCTCACCACGGCCGACTCCGGCCGGGCCCGCGTCGCCGGTTACGACGTCGTCGCCGACCGCGCCCGTGTACGCCGGGCCATCAGCCTCACCGGCCAGTTCGCGGCGGTCGACGAGAAGCAGACCGGCGAGGAGAACCTCCGCATGATGGCCCGCCTCAGCGGCCTGACCCGCCCGGCCGCCCGCCGCCGCGCAACCGAACTCCTCGACCGCTTCGGCCTCACGGACGCCGGCCGACGCCAGACGGCGACGTACTCCGGTGGCATGCGCCGCCGCCTCGACCTGGCGGCGGGCCTGGTCGGCGACCCGGAGATCGTCTTCCTCGACGAGCCGACGACCGGCCTCGACCCGCGCAGCCGGCAGGAGCTCTGGCAGGTGGTCCGCGACCTCTCCGGGCGCGGCACCACGGTCTTCCTCACCACGCAGTACCTGGAGGAGGCGGACCGGCTGGCGGACCGTATCGCGCTCGTCGACCACGGCCGGCTGGTGGCCGAGGGCACGGCGGACGAACTGAAGGCCAAGGTCGCGGGCCACCGCCTGGAACTCGTACTGACCAGCACCGCGGCGTACTGGCGGCTCGAATCCCGCGCGGCCCACCGCTCGCCGGAGACACTCACGCTCGGCTTCCCCACGGACGGGGGCGCGGCCGAGGTCCGCGCGCTACTGGACGAACTGGACCCCGAGCGGCGGGACATCGCGAGCTTCTCGGTGGAGCGGGCCACGCTCGACGAAGTTTTCCTCACGCTGACCGGCACATCCACCGGCACGCCGACCGAGAAGGAGCCCGCGCATGTCTGACGTACTGACGGCTACGGGACTGACCCGCTCGCTGACCATGGCGGGCCGCAGCATCCGGCTCAGCCGGCGCAATGTGGACGCGGTGATCACGTCGATGATGCTTCCGCTGATGCTGATGGTGGTCTTCATCTACTTCTTCGGCGGCGCGATCGACACCGGAACGAAGTACGTGACGTACGTCGTGCCCGGCATCCTCATCCTGTGCGCCTCGTTCGGTGCGTCGACGACGGCGGTCGGCGTCAGCGAGGACATGAAGGGCGGCATCATCGACCGCCTCCGCACACTCGACGTCGGCGCGACAGCAATCCTCGCGGGCCACGTCGCCGCCAGCACCCTGCGCAACCTGGCCTCGACGGCCCTCGTCCTCGCGGTCGCCCTCCTCATCGGCTTCCGCCCCTCGGCAACCCCGGCCGCCTGGCTCGCGGCCGGCGGCATCCTGGTCGCATTCCTGATCGCGTTCTCCTGGTTCTCGGCGGCGATCGGCCTCCTGGCCCGAACCCCGGAGGCGGCAAGCGGCTTCACGTTCTTCATGACGTTCCTGCCGTACCCGAGCAGCGCGTTCGTCCCGATCGACACGATGCCGCCCTGGCTCCACACCTTCGCGGACCACCAGCCGGTGACCCCCCTGATCGAGTCCATCCGCGGCCTGCTGCTGGGCCAGCCGGTGGGGTCGGCCCCGTGGGTGGCGCTGGTGTGGTGCGGGGGGATTCTGGCGGTGGGGGTGGGGATGGCGGGGGTGCTGTTCAGGGTGCGGACGGCGTGAGGTTGGCGGTGTCGGCGCGGAGCCAGCGGCGGTAGGCGGCGATGACCTGACGGAGGGTGGGGACTTCGGTCAGGCCGAGAGGCTCGGCTGCCGCTTTGAGGGCGAGTTGGACCCGCCAGGCGGCTCGGGGAAACAGTTGCCAGTTGGGCTTCGGGCCGGGGCCCTGAGCGACTGCCGTGCGGATGACATCCGTGTAGACGGACTGGGCCCGCTTGTACGAGAGCAGCACGGGCAGGTCCCGCTCCCACTCGTTGGAGCTGCCGGGCCGCGCTCGCTCTACCGATGACCGCCAGACGTCGATGATCCGTTCCTCCTCCTTCTTGGAGTAGCGCATCAAGTGGAGGTGCGTCGCGAGGTCGTAGAGAGGATCACCGATCATGGCGAGCTCCCAGTCGATCGTCCACAGGTCGCCTGCATGGTCGACGATGAAGTTCTCCCGGTGGAGGTCGCCGTGGATCAGGCTGAACGGGCGTTCCGCAAGGCCGGCCGTCGCGGTCTTCAACTGCGCCAACGCATCGTCAGGTACGCCGAGTTCTTTGAAGAGCTGCCCGAAGCGGTCGGCCTGTTTGCGGTATACCCGCTCTTCGGTAAAGCGGATCAGTCCGAGCAGAAAGGCGGTCGAGTCGCCTTCCTCCGAGCGATAGTGGTCACTGCAGATCCGTCTTATGTCGAGCTCGTCCGGCTTGATCGCCACCAACTCTTCAAAAAGCTGGCTGAGTTGGCGGACATGACGGTCAGAGAGCATCCTCGCGCCGGAGAGCGCACGGCTTCCCAGGGTCCGACCTTCGATGAATCCCTGCAGCCAGACGTTCTCCGCGATCTCACTGCACTCCGGAATACGCGTGATCCGACCGCCCAGTGCGACGAGAAGTCGGTCTTCCGAAACGAAGCACCGCCGGTCGAACCAGAGCAGTCCCTCCCGCGGCGCCCGCAGCTTGCCCCGCTCGAAGCTCGTGGCCAGCGGATTCTCCGCCGGCAGCGGGAAGGCGTACGTCTCGTGGTGGTAGCCCTTGAGCGGGCCCTCCACCAGCTGGTCGTTCCGGCTCAGCCCGGCTGCTTGCCGGCGATTCTCGGATGCCGCCTCGACTGTCATTGCGCTTGCCCTCGATGGTCCGTCCGGATCAGGAACTGACTGAGGAAGTTACCGCTCCCGCAGGGGTGGTGGTCGGAGCTTCAGACGATGTCACTCGCTCAAGGACCACAGGCTCAGCAACCTTCGACCAGCATGACTCGAACAGCAGTCGCAGCTCCTCGAAGTGGGCCGCGTCGCGCTCGCTTCTCCCGGCTGCCATAGGTGCCCAGGTGAAGAGCTCAGGGCCGTTCTCCAGGTCCAGGATCTCCAGCGGCTCGCTGCCCGCTTCCTCCAGTACTTCCTTCTCCCGGACGCGATACAAGCTGGTGAGAGCCACCGTCCCATTGAGGATGTAGCACTTCTGGAGCGGCAGCGTCGCCACACAGCGCAGCTCCGTCCGCACTGTGGCCACCCGGCCGTCCTCCGCTGCGGCGAGCAACGAGTGCTGAAGTTGCCCGGCGTACATCCTGATCAGCCGCCGGAGCCTGAGCAGCGGCCGGGGGTCATCCGGATCGCTGATCAGCCGTGGCAGCGGAAACCTGACATCAAGGCTCGGCAGCAGCACTCTCGCACTGATCGACTTGGGCGGCGGCACAGCACCGCTCTTAATGTCCTCCACCTGCGACGCGACGATCTTGCTCAGCTTCTCAGTGGTCAGCGACCAAACGTCCAGTGACACATGCTCGGCGGTGAATGCCTCCGCGATGTGTTCCGCGAGTGTCTGCGGCGCCGCCGCCCCCATCGCGATCACACGCGATCCCCTGCCACGGCCGCCCTCGTCTATCAAGCCCCAGGAGCGAAGGGTCTCGACGGCTCGCTGAGCGGTGACGCGCGAGACGTCGTAGTGCGCCATCAGCGACTGTTGCGTGGGGATCAGATCGCCGACGCGATATTCCTTGGCCGTGATCCTTTCCCGGAGGGCCTCAGCCACGCGCAGGTACTGGTACTGGCGGGCACCCCCGCCATGTTGCCCGCCGTCCTGCGTCATGGCCATTCAAGAAAGTTACAACAGGCATCCATTGTCGGTCAGTTGACCGCAAAGATCAGCCAACAGTGTTCAACCTCAGGCGGACTGGACGGTCATGTCAGTGGCACTTGCGAGCTGCCAAGACCGCAAGGTGCACGCGTAGCTTCGGCCTTATCGCATCCCGCACAGGAGGTCACGTCATGAGGAGCGCGTCGCCATCACTCGACTGGGAGGCCCGGCTCGACAGCATCGAGGAGCACATCGAGCGAGGAGACGTTCACCTTCGCCCCGGCAGCCTCCAGCCGTTGGAGCTTCACCTGGTTACGCGCGTAGCCGAGGAACGGGACCCCGAGCTCCCGCGCAGCCAGAAAGTCTGCGGGAGAGTCCCCGATCATCAGGGATTCCTCCGCCGTCGAACCGGTGGTCACCAGAGCCCGCCTGAGACAGTCCGGATCCGGCTTGAGCAGCCGTGGGTCGGGCATCCGGCCGTGCACATGCCCGGCGAAGAAGTTGGTGAGCCCTTGGCGATCGAGATACTGCCGCACGGCGCTCTCGGAGTTGTTCGTGGTGATGGCCATCCGGAAACCCGCCGCGCTGAGCCTGCGTATCAGCCGGTCGGCGTCCTCGGTCGGCTCGGCCGTCGCCGAGGCCCGGAGCTCCTCCGAGGTGAGCAGCGCCTCCAGCTGGCCTACCAGCTCACTGCCCGGGTGCATCCGGTCGGCGAGGCTGAGGATGGCATGCGGATCGTCGGCGGAGTCCTCGGGCACCGGGACCTCGTCGTGGAAACGCTGCTCGATCCACTCCCTGAGCTCGGCCGCCACCATCGGCGCCGTGTGCCCGGCGAAGAGCCGGCACAAGGGGCCGTCGAAGTCGAAGAGCACGCACTTGGCGGCGGCGAACTGGTCGCGCAGATCGGTCGGGTGCGGGTCAGTCACGTCGCTCCGTCCGTCGGGGCAGAGAGCAGGTCTCCGATGCCTTCCCTACCCATCTTGCCCGCAACGGCCTGGACCAGCTGCGTGGTTGGAGAGGCGCGACTGTGCTCACGTGGTTGAGGACCCTGGCTCCGTTCGTGGTGAAGTTGCTCCCGCAGGTTATCCAGTGGCGCCTGATGGTCGCTTCGCTGCTGCTCACGGTGATGGTCCAGGCGGCCCGCCGAGAGCCACAGCGGACCGGCACGCTGTGTGGCGCCGGGATTCTCCTGGTACTGCTCCTCCGGAACTGGTGGCTGGTCAGCCCCCGAGGATGATCTGCATGGCAATGGTCCCCCACAGACCGTCGAACCACGCCTGCGACTGCGCCACAAAGGCCTCCTCCTTGGTTCCACCACCCACTTCGAACGGGAAGAGCACGGAATCGCTGCCGAGCGCGTCGTAGATCTCCGTCGCCATCTCGTCGATCTGTTCCTCCCGCTTCGTGACGGTGTAGTACGCGAACAGCGACTCGGAGCCGTTCAGCAGATACAGCTTCACGGGCGGAGTGAACGGCAGGGTCTTCAGCGTCACCTCGACATCGATGCCGCGGGTACTGCGAAGCGCTCGGAGACTGGAACGCAGGACACGGCCATGGCTGTTGCGCAGCGACAGCCAGTGTTCATGGACCCGTTGGCCGTCCCCGGATTCTTCCTCGGTCGGGCGAGGGAAGGCCAGGTCCAGGTTGCGCGAAGGCACAAGAAGCCGGACCTTGACCGACTCCGGGGTAATCCGGCCCGCGCGTACGAGCCGCAGTGGCTCGGCGAGAGCCTGGTTCAAGGACTCCGCGGTCAGACAAATCGCGTCGATACGGACGTGGGGTGCCTCGAACGCCCCCATGATCCGAGGCCCGAGAGCCGCGGCCGTCTGCTGAGGCACCACATTGGCGAAGACGTGCTCGCCGATGGCATCCCCCTCAGCCGGGCGCGTGAGGACATCAGGCTCGCTCGTGACAAAGGTTCCGCTCCCCTGGCGGGTCACGATCAGCCCGCTCTCCCTGAGCACGTCCAGCGCCTGGATCACCGTGGCACGGGACACCTGGTACCGCTCAGCCAACTCCTCCTGCGTAGGCAGCCGTTCGCCTGGCCGGTGGGTGCCGTCGTTGATCTCCTGGCGGAGCTTGTCCGCGACCCACTGGTACCTGAATGTGGCATCCCTCGGCGCAGAGCCATTGCTTGTCACCCCACAAACCATACAACTCACCTCCGTGCAAGGTGAGATGCCCTGCGTGCCCCAATCAAGCAAGAAAATTCCACCGAACAACAGACCCGCACAACCAGACAAGTTTGCGGGTACTCACCTTCCGGGCATCACACCAACAGGTCAACCGGATGAATTTGTACGGCAGTTGGGCCTAATCGACCACGCAACTCGTCCCAGCCGCACAACGGTGTGCGGGCACCGGAGCCCCTCCCTCTGAAGGAGTGACGACCAATGCCCCTCTTCACCCTCGTAGTAGAGCAGTACGTGCAGTGGCGGTTCGGCTTCCTGGCCACCCTGGGACTCGCCCTGCTCACCATCGGCGTCAAGGCCGAGAACGCCACCTGTGCCGGCATCGGCGGACTCCTGCTCGTCGCGCCCGCCGTGACCGCCGGCAGCTGATCCCACCCGGGACAAGGTCAGAATGACCTGATCCCACCCGGCACGAGGTCAGAATGACCTGATCCCACCCGGCACGAGGTCAGAAATGACCCCACCCGGGACAAGGTCAGAAAACGTCCGGGCACCAAGGCCGCCGCGCCGTCCGGAACAGCCGCTCCGCCACATCCACCGCCACCGGCGCCCCCTCGACCAGCCCCAGCGCCGCCAGCCGCACCGCCGACGCGTCCCCCAGATACAGCGCCCCCAACTCCCTGACGTCCAGCGTCACATCGGGCGACTCGGTCGACGGGACGCACGACGCGCCCTCCGGGGACGCGTCCAGGCGGAAGCGGCCGCCGGCGAAACCCAGCGAATCACGGATCTCCAGCACCAGGGACGCCGACGTCGCGTACGTCCGTGCCTCCAGCGCCCGTACGACATCCAGGATCCGCAGCCACAGAAAGTCCGCCTGCGTCAGGATCCTGGCCGCCCGCACGTCCGGGAGCAGCGACGGAAGCAGGTCGTCCGGGGCCCGGTAGCCCGACTTGACCGTGGCGATCCAGTCGATCGAGCACACGTAGTGCCACAGTGCGCGCTCCGCCGCCGGCGTCAGGGCCAGCAGGTCGCGCACCGTCGCCGTGTCCAGCGGCTGTTTCGCGTCGCCCCACTTGTCGTCGGACTGGTACGAGATCAGGCCCTCGACCTCGCCCGCCGCCGAGCGGTAGACCGCGTAGAACGGCTCCGTCCAGGTCTCATGCGCAAACCGCACCTCGCCCGTGTTCACCTGCCACCAGCGATCGTTGCGCGTCACCGCCCCCGGCTGCCGGGACGCGAGACGCCCGTGCAGTTCCGGGCCCAGTTTGCGGATGTCCTCCGCGTCCACCAGGTCTACGCGGCCGCCGTCCGACGGGCCCGACCAGCGGGGGTCGAGGCCCGTGCGCGGGACGTCGACGGACCATTCGGTCATCCAGGTCGCCGGGCCGAAGCCGTACCGGCCGTAGATCGGGTACTCCGCCGCAATCAGCGTGGACACCGCGTCGCCGCGGTCCTTCGCCTCCGTCAGGTCCGCGGTCATCATCCGGCTGAGCAGGCCGCGACGGCGGTGCGTGGGCGAGACGGTGACATTGGAGACGGCGTTCGCCGTGATCGCCGCGCCGCCGACCACCGTGAGCTGCTGCGTGAAGGAGCGGTACGTGGCCACACAGCGGCCGTCGTCGAACGCACCGCGCACCCGCGCCACGTCCGTGTGCGCCAGGCGGTCGGCGACCTCCTCGTCCGAGTGCATGGGCGGCCGCAGAAATCCGGTGGCCAGCGCCCGCAGCCAGTCGGGGTACTCGGACTCGGTGATCACACGGGTTTCGACGCTCATACGCCCACGCTAGGCAGAGGTCGCTCAGAAAGTCGCGCGAATTTCGCCGACCTCGACGCCGCCGCCGAGCAGCGGCAGGTGCCCGATCCGGGCCACCACCGGCGCGTCCACGCCCATGAGTTCAAGCGCCCGGCCCAGCACCGGTCCGCGGGCGCGGCTCGCGCCGTCGTCGATCTTGAAGGCGAGTGCGCGGCCGTCCGCGAGCGCCACCGCCTGGACCGCTTCCGCGCCCATCTTGGCGAGCGCGCCCGGCACCTCTCGCATCAGCCAGGTGTCGGCACGGCGGGTGCCGGCCACATACTCCGGGTGCGCGCGCATCGCGTCCGCGACCCGGCGCTCGGCCGTCCCGGGTTCCGCCAGTACGACGGCGCGGAACGCGCGCGCCAGGCCCGTCAGGCTGATCGCCATCAGCGGGGCCCCGCAGCCGTCCGTGCCGACCGTCTGGATCCGTTCGCCGGACGCGTCCTCGACCACGTCGTGCACCAGCCGCTGGAGCGGATGCGCCGGGTCCAGGTAGTGCGCACGGTCCCAGCCGTTCAGTGCGCAGGCCGCGAGCATCGCCGCGTGCTTGCCGGAGCAGTTCATGGTGACCCGGTCCCGCACATGACCGGTAGCCAGATACGTCTCGGCCTCGGCCGGGTCCAGCGGCAGGTCCGGCGGGGTCTGGAGTTCGTCCACACCTACACCGTGCTCGGCGAGCATCTTGCGTACGAGATCGAGGTGGAAGCCTTCTCCCGAGTGGCTGGCGGCCGCCAGCGCAAGCCGCTCACCGGAGAGGTCGAGACCGGCCCGCAGCACGGCAGCGGCCTGCAGCGGCTTGTTGCTGGAGCGCGGGAAGACCGGAGTGACCGGGTCCCCGAGCGCCAGTTCCACACTGCCGTCCGCCGCCAGCACCACGAGCGAGCCCCGGTGACGGCCCTCGACAAAGCCGGAACGTACGACCTCGGCGAGGACCGGAGGTATGGGGAGCACGGGAGGTACGGCGGGGATGGCTGGGGCGGCGGGGATGGCGCTCATCGTCGGCCTTCCGGGACGGGATCCCGCTCCCGCAACGGCGACGGAACAAGCGCGTCAGGTGAGCAGGTCGTCTACTTGTGCTTCGCCTTCACGGTACCTGCGGGCGATCTCCGCGCTGCAGTCGTCGGCCGTGCGCTGCAGCAGCTGCCGGCGGCGCGAGACCTGCTGTTCGTAGCGGATCAGCCGTCCCATCGCCTCGTGCAGCTCTTGGTCCGTACGGGCGTCGAGATCGGAGAGTTCCACATCCGCGAGCATCTCGGCGGCGAGGCTCCGGTACTCCTCGCCGTGCGGCGTGGAGAGCGTCACATGGCGCGCGGAGCTGCGGTGCCGGGACGGGGTGTCGGCCAGGATCTCCGGCAGTCTGTCGACGACCAGCCGGTCGACGACCGGAGCCTTTGGGTCCGTACGCCGCGCCAGCTCGGCCCGCAGGATGTCGATCCGGCCCTGTACGAGACGCCGCACATAGCTGAGGTCCGCCTCGTCCCGGTGCGCGTCCCGGCGCAGGGTGCGCAGCTCGGGCAGCCGCAGGGTGGTGAGGTCGTGCCGTACGGGCTCCGGCAGATCATCGGATGTGCGCTGCTGAGGCGGGCGCGCGGTGCGGGCCATGGTCCCCGGTGCGGGCGCCGGGACGGGAACCGAGGCCGAGGCTGGAGCCGACGCCGGAGCCGAGGCCGAGGCCGGAGCTGGAATTGAAGGAATCGCAGTGGGAATCGCAGCAGGAATCGATACCGGGCCGGTCGAGTGCCCGGTCGACCGCCCAGCGCCAGATGTGCTCATGTGCTAATCCGTCCCCTCGACGGGTGCATGGGGTCTCCCCGGGCCCGAAGGGCCGAGGGGAAGCACCGCCTAGTTGCATCGTGCCACTCCCGAACCTTCCGACGCAGCGCACTGCACCCGTTCAGCCGCAGATAGGTTGGTCTGTATGCGTGCAGTGGTGCAGAGAGTCGACGGAGCGAGCGTCGTCGTGGCAGATGGCCCCGAGCCGGAGACCGTCGGCGAGATCATCGGCGCAGGGCTGTGTGTGCTGGTCGGAGTCACCCATGAGGACACCAGGGAGAAGGCGGCACAACTGGCCCGCAAGCTCTGGTCGCTGCGGATTCTGGAGGGTGAGAAGTCCTGCTCGGACGTGAATGCGCCCTTGCTGGTGATTTCCCAGTTCACTCTCTACGGGGACGCCCGCAAGGGCCGCCGCCCGACCTGGAACGCCGCGGCGCCGGGACCGGTGGCCGAGCCGCTGGTCGACGAGGTGGTGACGCAGCTGAGGGCGCTGGGTGCGACGGTCCAGACGGGCCGGTTCGGCGCGAGCATGCGGGTCTCGCTCACCAACCACGGCCCGTTCACGGTCCTGATCGAGGTCTAGTCGTCCTTGAGGACTCAACCTCAAGGGCTCAACCTCTAGGGCTCGACGACCACTTCTTGAGCGGCCGCCGTGTCGCCCGCCATCAGCTCGGCGTCCAGCGGAACGTTCCGCTTGACCAGGGCGAGCGCGATCGGGCCCAGCTCGTGATGGCGGGCCGAAGTGGTGATGAAGCCCAGCTGCCGGCCGTCGGCGCCGTCCGCCGCAAGCCGGACCGGCGTCCCGTGCCCCGGCAGATGGACCTCACTGCCGTCCAGATGCAGAAAGACCAGGCGGCGCGGCGGCTTCCCCAGGTTCTGGACCCGCGCCACGGTCTCCTGGCCGCGGTAGCAGCCCTTCTGAAGATGGACCGCGCTGCCGATCCAGCCCAGCTCGTGCGGGATGGTGCGGTGGTCGGTCTCCTGGCCGAGCCGCGGGCGGTGGGCCTCCACACGCAGAGCCTCGTACGCGAGGATGCCGGCCGCCGGGCCGTTCTTCGCCGCGTAGGACTCGAGGTCGGCGCGCGGCAGGAACAGGTCGCGGCCGTGCGCGGTCTCCCGTACGACCACGCCTTCCGGCGCCTCCGCGATGGAGCCGGCCGGCAGATGCACCACCGCGAACTCCTCGGTGCTGTCGGCCACTTCGACCCGGTAGAAGAACTTCATCGACTCCAGGTACGCGATCAGCGCCTCCTGCGTGCCGGGTTCGACATGCACCCAGGTCGTCTTGCCGTCGTCGACGAGATACAGCGCGTGCTCGATGTGGCCGTGGGCGGAGAGGATCAGCGCCTCGGTTGCCAGGCCCGCCGGGAGCTCGCTCACATGCTGCGTGAGCAGCAGATGCAGCCAGCTGAGCCGGTCGTCGCCGGTGACGGTGACGACGCCGCGGTGCGAGAGGTCGACGAGGCCGGATCCGGCCGCGAGTGCGCGCTGCTCGCGGAACAGATCGCCGTAGTGCGCGGCGACTCCTTCGTCATGCCCTTCGGCAGGGACGGCGCCGGGCAGGGACAGCAGAGGACTCTTCATGCAGTAAGCCTACGACTCGGTAGTTGAAGTTTCAGCCGTGCACTTCTTGCAGCGGCCGAAGATCGCGAAGTGCTTCATGTCCGTCTCGAACCCGAAGGTCTCGCGCAGCTTCCTGGTGAAGTCCGCGGCGATCTCGACATCCGCCTCGATCACATTCGTACAGTCGCGGCAGACCAGGTGGATGTGGTGGTGGCGGTCGGCGAGGTGGTAGGTGGGGGCACCGTGGCCGAGGTGGGCGTGAGAGACGAGGCCTAGCTCTTCGAGGAGCTCCAGGGTCCGGTACACGGTGGAGATGTTCACGCCGGATGCGGTCCTGCGGACCTCGGAGAGGATGTCGTCGGGCGTCGCGTGCTCAAGGGTGTCGACGGCCTCCAGGACAAGCTGACGCTGCGGCGTCAGGCGGTAGCCGCGGTTCCGCAGGTCGCTCTTCCAGTCGGTGCTCACCACGCGTCCAGTGTATGCAGGGGCGGAAGAGAGCGGCGATGGGTTGTCAGCCGGATGTCAGCGGTCCACGGAAGCAGCCCTGGACGTGGACACGTTCCAGGGCTGCCGGGCGTACCTCAGGGACTTACTTGAGGACTTGATTGAGGAGTTACTTGAAGAAGGCGATGCCGTCGTCGGGAAGATCGCCGAGGTCCTTCGCCCACGACGCGACCTCCTCCGGAGAGACGACCTTCTTCAGATGCGCCGACATGTACGGCCGCAGCGGAACCTCCGGAGTGGACTTCTCGCCCACCCACATCAGGTCGCTCTTCACATAGCCGTAGAGCCGCTTGCCGCCGCTGTAAGGACCGGACGCCGCGGTGCGTGCGACGGCGTCGGTCACCAGGTCGATCTGCGGCTTCTGGTCGGCGAGCTCGCCGTACCAGATCTCCACGATGCCCTGGTCACGGACCATGACGACCTCGACCTTGCGGTCCTTGTCGATACGCCAGTAGCCGCTCTCGCTCTCCAGCGGCCTGACCTTGTTGCCTTCGGCGTCGAGAACCCAGGAGTGCGAGACGTACTCCAGGAAGTCCCGGCCGTCGTGGCTGAAGGTGACGGACTGCCCGAAGTTGCACTTCTCGGCCCCGGGGAAGTCGGAGACGCCGGCCCCTTCCCAGGTGCCGAGGAGGAAGGCGAGGGGGACGAGGTCCGGGGTGAGGTCGGACGGAATCTCGATCATGAGTGACTCTGGCGATCTGTAGAGGTGCGGCTGATACGGGTGTGCCTAGCGCTGACCCTGGTACAGCTTCTTCACGGCCAGCCCGGTGAAGGCGGCGACGCCGACGCAGACCAGGACCAGCAGAGCTTCGAAGAATGCCACAAGCACGGGGGGCTCCTCGGATGAGCGGATGGGCAGTATGGGGCCGGGGCCCAGCCTAATGGGTTGTCGGCCGGGCCCCCTCTGCGAGGTCAGCCAAGCAGCTGATTCTGCAGGACCACGGTCTGGTGGAAGGGGACGGCGGCGGCCGTGCCCTTTTTCGACTGGACGATCAGCGCCATGGTGTCGCCGGCGGCGATGTAGGCATGCCGGGTGTGCTCGGGTCCGAACGGCTTCACCTCCGTGTACAGCGACAGCGCCGACTGCCCGTCCGCCGGGGTTTCGCTCTCCCACCCCTCGTCGATCGCGCTCTCGCCCGGTGCGGACATCAGCAGCGCATCGGGCGACAGCCCGGTCCCGATTTCGGCGCTCTTGAACTGCCCCGCCATGTCGGCCGAGTTGAACTGGAGGAGATAGACGCGGCACGTGGTGCCGTCGGGCATGACCCAGCCACGGGCGGCGATGTGCCGTACGGCGAAATCGGCCAGCGCCTGCTGAAGGGCGGAACGATGGTCCTTCCCGTACTCCGACACGTACTGGGCGCTGGTCACCCAGCCACCGTTCAGCTTCTTGTCGGGAGTGGCTCCGGCCGGCGCGGGGAGCAGCAGTTTCCGCAGATCGGCATGGTGGATCTCATATTCGTTGCCGATGGTGTACGGGCGCGGGCTGCCTGCGGGCAGGGCGGGCAGCGTAAGGCTCGGGTAGTCCCAGCGGCCGTCGCTCTCGGTGGCGAGGCCCGGGACGTCCGTGCGTTCCATCGAGGCGATACCGAAAGCCGTGCCGGTGCCGAGCCCGCCGCATACAAGCACGGCAGCGGTCCAACGCGCGACGGCCCGCAGGACGCGCCGGTCCCGCGGCGGCACCGGCGGAGCGGCGTCGGGCTCGGGGTCCGGCTCGGGCTCGGGCTCGGGGCGCACGGCGGCAGCCTCGTCGGGCACTGCAGCCTGCTCGGCCTGCTCCGTCTGCTCGGTCATACGTACTCCCCCGGTGAGGCGATGTGATCGAGCTGTTCCTGAACCATGTCGGCGACCAAGCCCTTGTCGAGCGGTTTGATGCCCTGAGCCCTGACGCTCACGAGCAGCTCGGAGTCGTACGCGAAGCACTCCACCCCGTCGAGCTCCTTCTTGTCCTTCTCGTCCGGGTCCTCTTCCAGCTCCGGCATCACGAAGCAGGCAGAGTTCTTGTGACCCTTGATCTTCGGTCCCTCGGAGAGCTCGAACAGATCGGCCAGCCCGGTCTGAAGCTCGTACGCGTCGCGGACATGACGCTTGTTCTTCATCCGGATGATCTGCACCGTGAGGACGACGTCGTCCTCGTAGACGCCGCCAGAGTCGTCGAATTCCGTGGCGAGCGTGCGCATGCCGATGCCCTTCAGGCCCAGCTTGTCCACCTGCTTCTCGTAGTCCCGGCGCTGCTTGCCGGACAGGTCACGGCCCCGCTCCTTCATCAGAGCCACCGCCTGCTTCTCGGTCAGCTCGGCGTCATTGCCGTATTCGCCGACGTCGGGTCCGAGCCGGTAGCCGTCCGGAACCGGCAGCAGCAGCTTGCTGAGAGGTGTGGAGGCCCGTCCGCGCCAGGCATACGCGGCCGGGTCCTCGGCGGGCTCCTTCTCAGATGTGGTCCACAGGGTGGTGGGGACGGTGCGGTCCGCGCCGTCGACGGTGACGGCGGTGTACGCGATGCCACCGCCCACGGCGCCCAGGACGAGGACGGCGGGCAGCACGACGCCGGTCAGTACGGATCTCAAGACAGGCGCTCCAGTTGTCGCTCGGCCAGCGAACGGATCTCGTCCTTGCTGATCCGCTTCTCGTCGAAGATGTTGATGTCGACCATGATGTCGCCGCGCTGGAAGATGGCCCTGGCCTGGTACATCGGCAGGAAGCCGGCACTCTCTTCGGCGGGGTAGAGGTAGTAGCGACCGTTGCCGCTCCCGCTCAGCGGGTCGCCGCCGTTGCCGGCGTACTCGGTTTCCGGCATGTACGCGTGCTGGCCCTCGGCATGGTCCATGGCGGCACCGCCGGACCGGAACTGGACGAGGACGATGTCCGTGACCTTGTTCCCGCCCTGCGCCCAAGACGCCCCGGCGACCCGGCGGATGTCGTCTTGCACGAGCTGCCCGAACACGGAGCCGGGTTTCTCGAACTGCGCTGCGTACGTCGCGGTGTCCACCCAACCGTCGTCCCTCCACTCGTCGGCGGCGCGCGCTCCCTTCGGCCTGGGCAGCAGGAGCTTGCGCAGATCACCGTCGGTCTTCACCCGGCGGTCCTCGGCGGCACTGAGCGGCTCCGGGGCCTGGCCGTCGGGAAGCGGCTTGGCCGGGTACCCGAGTTCTGGCTGGTTGAGGGCGGGCAGCGGCGTCGGCGCACGATCTGCCTGAACCCTGTAGCCGACGGCCGTCCCCGCGCTGATACCGATCACCGCTGCGACGGCGAGGAGCACGGCGGTGCGGCCGCGGCGTCGCGCGAGCGGCACCGGCTCGGATGCGGCCGGCTCCGCGACGGGCGCCGGATCGGATACGGCCAGGACCGGCTCCTCCTCCGGTGATGCCGCGTCATCGGGCGCTGCGTCGGGCTCTGTTCTGTGCAGTTCCAAAGGGGTCCCCCCACGAGACCTGGAGGCACGGACTCCATGATCCGTGCACACTCAACCGACCCATGTCTGCTGACCAGGGTTGTAGGACCGCGCATTACAGTTCGGCATATGGCAAAGAAGCTCGTGATCAAGGTGACCGCCGGATCCGACGCACCCGAGCGCTGCTCGCAGGCCTTCACCGTGGCGGCCGTCGCCGTCGCCAGTGGCGTGGAGGTCTCGCTCTGGCTGACCGGCGAGTCCGCGTGGTTCGCGCTGCCGGGACGCGCGGCGGAGTTCGAACTGCCGCATGCCGCGCCGCTGCCGGATCTGATCGAGTCGATCCAGGCGGCCGGGCAGATCACGCTCTGCACGCAGTGCGCGGTACGGCGGGACATCACGGAGAAGGATGTGCTCGACGGCGTACGGATCGCGGGCGCGCAGGTCTTTGTGAGCGAGGCGATGGCGGACGACGTCCAGGCGCTCGTCTACTGACGGCTGCTGACGACTGTCGACGCCTGCTACTCGTGACGTCGTTTGCCGTCGAGCTCGTCCCACCACTCGTCGGACTTCGGGTCGCCCGACGGGTCGTCCCACCAGCGGTCGTCGGGCCCGCGCCGGTTCGCGACCATCGCCGCGAGCGGCGGGATGACCATGGCGACGAAGCACATGCCGACGGCCACGGGAATGGACCAGAGCCGTACGAAAGCCCAGGCGGAGACGAAGAGAACGAGACATCCGCCCATGAGCAGGAAGTAGGCGTGCCGACGCCGCGCGTACATGCTTCCAGCGTACGACCGGGTCCGGCAGCGTACGACCGAAGGGCCGCACCCATATCCAGTAAGGCGTCCAACCCCCTGGGGTGCGGCCCTTCGGCCGGTCTTTCGTGCGGTGTTCGCGCGGTGCGGCTATGGCACCGCCGACTGCCGTCAGACCGCGATCGCGACCTCCGCGAGGCCGCCCGTCTGCGCCACGACCGTGCGGTCCGCCGTGCCGCCCGGGACCAGTGCGCGCACCGTCCACGTGCCCTCGGCCGCGTAGAAACGGAACTGTCCGGTCGCCGAGGTCGGGACCTCCGCGGTGAATTCGCCGGTCGAGTCCAGCAGACGCACATAACCGGTGACGGGCTCGCCGTCGCGGGTCACGTGGCCCTGGATGGTGGTCTCACCGGGCTTGATCGTCGAGGCGTCGGGGCCGCCGGCCTTCGCTCCACACATATTTCGATTCCGTCCTTGAGGCCTTGAGGGTTACTTGTTGGCGCCGAGCTCGATCGGCACGCCGACGAGGGAGCCGTACTCGGTCCACGAGCCGTCGTAGTTCTTGACGTTCTCGACACCGAGCAGCTCGTGCAGCACGAACCAGGTCAGCGCCGAGCGCTCGCCGATACGGCAGTACGCGATGGTGTCCGTCGCGAGGTCGACCTGCTCGTCGGCGTAGAGCTCCTTGAGCTCGTCGTCCGACTTGAAGGTGCCGTCGTCGTTGGCGTTCTTCGACCACGGGATGTTGCGCGCGCTCGGCACGTGGCCGGGGCGCTGCGACTGCTCCTGCGGGAGGTGGGCCGGGGCGAGGAGCTTGCCGCTGAACTCGTCGGGCGAGCGGACGTCGACCAGGTTCTGGCTGCCGATCGCGGCGACGACATCGTCACGGAAGGCGCGGATCGAGGTGTCCTGGGCCTTCGCCTTGTAGTCGGTGGCCGGCCGCTCGGGCACCTGCGCGCCGTCGACCAGGTCGCGCGAGTCGAGCTCCCACTTCTTGCGGCCGCCGTCGAGGAGCTTGACGCCCTCGTGGCCGTAGAGCTTGAAGTACCAGTAGGCGTAGGACGCGAACCAGTTGTTGTTGCCGCCGTAGAGGACGACGAGCGTGTCGTTCGCGATGCCCTTGGCCGAGAGGAGCTTCTCGAAGCCCTCCTGGTCGATGAAGTCACGACGGACCGGGTCCTGGAGGTCCTTGGTCCAGTCGATCCGGATCGCGTTCTTGATGTGGTTCTTCTCGTACGCCGAGGTGTCCTCGTCGACCTCGACGATGGCGACCTTCGGGTCGTCGATGTGGGCCTCGACCCAGTCGGCGTCTACCAGGACGTCGCTGCGGCTCATGCTGTTTCTCCTCCGGGGCAGTGTGCGGCGGGTTTGAGCGAGGAAGGCAGGTGCGGATACGCGTCAGGCGCGGACGTCCGCACGGGTGGCCCTGACAACGGTCGAAGGGCCGGCGGGATACGGGAGGTCGGGCTCCCGCTCAGAAGGTGCGACAGAGCATGGCGGCGACGCGGCACAGGTCTACTGCCCGCCGCTTCGTGAGATCCGCCTGTCGCTTCATGGGTCCGATCGTAGGGACGAGTCGGCGGAGCTGTCACCGGCGTGTCGGATGCTGAGACGCGATCATCCACTATGTGGAACGAGAAGGGGCTGACGGCGGTCCGGGGCGGCCTCGGCGGGAGCCTGCGGCTCCGAAGCTTCTGCCCAGCGGACGCGGGCGTCTCACTATGCGGCCGGTGAGGTCATTTCCCCGCCGGCCGGCCCTCCGGGCGTCAGCCCGAGAGCGAGACGTCCGTACCCGTGCCCGAGAAGCGGAGGCCGTCCTGCGTCGCCTCCAGCTTGTCCAGTGTGATGCTCGACGGCATTCCGTCGATCTTCAGGTCGTAGTCGACGACCTGGCGCAGCTTCTCGTCGAAGCCCGGCAGCGGCAGCTTCGGCAGGGACTCGGCCTTCAGCTGGACCGTGCTGCCGCCCTTCAGCGTGACCGTGCTGTACGTGCTGACCTTGCGGCCCTCGATCATGCCCTTGAGCGCGCCCGGCACCTCGATGCCCGCCCCATCGAGCAGCTCGGTCAGCGGTCCCGTGACCTTGACCTGCCCCTTGGCCGCGCGGGCCGGGCCCGCGTAACTGACCGTGGCGCCCTTGGGGGCGGCCTTCGTCAGGTCGGCGTAGGAGATCTGGGCCGAGCCGTCCGCCCGGCCCGCGACGGCCGAGGAGTAGTTGTTCTTGATCTTCACGTCGAGCAGCTCGGCCTTGACCTCGGTGACATTGACCGTGCGGCCGCCCGCCGTGGCCGTGATGCCCGCGAGGCTGACGTCGACCTCGTCCAGCTGCTTGCCCACGACCTGCGTCAGGAACGGGAAGCCCTTGATGGAGATCTCGGGCGTCGTCCGCAGCCCCTGGCTGCTCCTGATCTTGTCCGCCGCCTCGGACTCCGCCATGTTCACCGCGATCCGGTCCGCGGCGACGAAGATGCCACCGAGTACCACGGCGATGATCAGCAGTATTCGCAGTGCGCGCATTGCTCGGTGTCCCCCACCCCTGGTTCGTGACTGAACTGATCGACGTTCGGGCGGCCTCTTTGGTTCCTGGAGGGTAACTACGCGAGCGCGCGGCCGATCAGATACACCGCGGGCGCCGCCGCCGTCAGCGGCAGTGCGACACCGGCCGTGAAGTGGACGAACCTGGACGGGTAGTCGTAGCTCGCCACCCGCAGGCCGATCAGCGCGCAGCCGCCGGCCGCCAGGCCCAGCAGCGCGCCTTCCGCACCGAGGTCGGTGAGACCACCGGCAGCGATGCCCGCGCCGGCCGCGGCAAGCAGCGACACCACGACGGACGCGGGACCGGGCAGCGGCAGGGCTCGGGCGACGACGGCCACCGCGACGGCGACTCCGCCGACCACGACCGCGTCGTCCGCGGCTGCGAGGTGCCCGGTCGCCAGGATCGCGAGTGCTGCCGATGCGACGGTCGCCATCAGTCCCTGCATCCGCTCGTCCGCTCCCGCGTGGCTGCGGAGCTGCAGTACGAGCGTGATCAGCACCCACACACCCAGCGTGCCGACGATCGCGGCAGGCGCGTTCTCCTTGCCGGCCGAGAGCAGGACGACGTCGGCGGCGAGACCGCCGGCGAAGGCGAGCGCGATGCCCTGGCGGGCGGGCCACATGCCGTTCAGCCGGAACCAGCCGGCCGCGGTGACGGCCTGGAGCAGGACGAGCGGCACGAGCAGTGCGTACGGCCCGACGGCCGCGCCGGCGGCGAGCAGCAGGCCGAGGGCCGCGGTCAGCCCGGCGGGCTGGATGCCGGGCGGGATGATCGGCGAGCGGCCCTCGGCGCGGGCGCGCTGGGCGTCGGTGATGCGGGTGTTCCCGCCGACGGTCGGCGGGCTGTAGCCGTCGGCGGGAGCGACGGGCTCGGGCTCGTGGGCGGGCGTTGCCGCCGGAGCCTCAGGCGGCAGCGGATGGGCCCCGTGCGCGGACTGCGGCGGCAGATGTCCGGGCTGAGCGGCGTGCACGATCGGCTGGTACTGCGTGTCCCAGGTCTCGCCCTCCCACGTCTGGGTGGTGTCCTGGTACGTCTGCTGCGGATGGGCCCCCGGCTGAGGCTGCGGATAGTCCGCCGGCCGCTGCGCGTACGGCCCCTGATGGGCGGCGTCCTGGTACGCGTCGGGATAGGGCTCCTGGTACGGCTGCTGCTGCCCGTAGGGATATTGCTGATCGTTGCTCATGCTGTGCGGTTCACCCTCCTGCGAACGGCGGAAGCACCTCGACCGTGCCGCCCTCGGCAAGCCGTACGGTCTCATGGCCACGGGTCCCGACGGGGTCACCGTCGACGAGGAACGAGCACCGCTTCAGGACGCGCGTCAGCTCTCCCGGGTGCCGTTCGCGCACCGAGTCGAGCGCCTCGGCGAGCGTCCCGGCCGTATACGGTTCCTCCGCGATTCCGGCCGCAGCCTTCGCCGCGGCCCAGTAGCGGATCGTGCCCGCTGCCATAGCGCCACTCCTTTCGTCGGCATCCATGATGGTCTACCGGGACCTTTCCTCGACGAGCCAGTCCGCCAGGCGGCCGAGAAGTCCGGCGTCAGCGGCGTTCTCGGCGTGGCCCATGCCGGGCTCCAGCCACAGTTCGGCGTCTGAGGCGGCCGCCAGCATCCGGGGGTGGTCGAGCGGGAAGTACGGGTCGCGGTCGCCGTGCACGATCAGCAGCGGTGTCGGGGCGATCAGCGGCACGGACTCGACCGGCGACAGCGGCACCGGGTCCCACACTTCTGGCTGGATCCGGGTGTGCAGTCCGTAGCGGCCGACGAGCCGGCCGATGGGGCGGGTGACGATCCAGTGCAGGCGTCGCATCGGTGCCGTGCCGCGGTAGTACCAGCGGGCAGGAGCACTGACGGCGGCCACCGCGTCGGTGCGCGCTTCTCTGCGCCCCCTGTGCATCGCCGCGTGCCGAAGTGCGACGGAGCCGCCCATCGAGAACCCGACGGTCACCACCCGGGTGTGGCCGAAACCACGTGCCCACTCGACCGCCGCCGCGAGATCCAGCACCTCTCGGTCGCCGACCGTGGAGCGTCCGCCGGAGCCTCCGTGACCGCGGAAGGAGAACGTGACGACGGCCGCACGCTGGGAAAACACCTCGGCCGCCCGGCGCACGGAAGGCCGGTCCACCGACCCCGTGAACCCGTGCGCGACGACGATCGCGGTGTCACAGACACCGGTCGTACACGGTTCGTAAACCGCCTCGATACGGACCCCGTCGTCGGTACGGAGAATGGCGCGCCGAGGACCGACAGCCGTCAAAGAAACGTCCGAAGTGTGAAATGGGCCCTCTGCCTCGGAACTCATGTGGGTTATTCTGCTGTGCAGAGGATCCGGGCAACGCAGCCCCCGGGTCCTTTTGTGTTTTACCGCCGTTGTTACAGGCAGGTGAACAAAGGCTCTCAGGGCGCGGGAGCCGGGTAACGACGCAGCGCAAACGCAGTAAGAGCGCAGCACAGTGCAGTACAGAGCAGTGCCGCAAACGTCCTCGCAGGGACCGAGGAGGAACCGACGTTATGGGCGAGCGAACAGAGCACGACCGCAGGACGACCCAGGCAGGTGGGGCGCGATGAGTTCACTGCTGCTCCTGACCAATGCCCTTCAGCCGTCGACGGAGGTGCTCCCCGCCCTCGGACTGCTGCTGCACAACGTGCGCGTGGCACCCGCCGAAGGACCGGCTCTCGTCGACACCCCTGGTGCCGACGTGATCCTTGTCGACGGCCGCCGCGACCTTCCGCAGGTGCGGTCGCTGTGCCAGCTGCTGCGGTCCACCGGACCCGGCTGTCCGCTGATCCTCGTCGTGACGGAGGGCGGCCTCGCGGCCGTCACCGCGGACTGGGGCATCGACGACGTACTGCTGGACACGGCGGGCCCCGCCGAGGTCGAGGCACGGCTGCGGCTCGCGATGGGCCGCCAGCAGATCACCGCCGACGACTCCCCCATGGAGATCCGCAACGGCGATCTCTCCGTGGACGAGGCGACGTACAGCGCCAAGCTCAAGGGCCGGGTCCTGGACCTGACCTTCAAGGAGTTCGAGCTGCTCAAGTACCTCGCGCAGCACCCGGGCCGGGTCTTCACCCGGGCCCAGCTGCTCCAGGAGGTCTGGGGCTACGACTACTTCGGCGGTACGCGCACGGTGGACGTGCACGTACGGCGGCTGCGCGCCAAGCTCGGCCCCGAGCACGAGTCGCTCATCGGAACCGTTCGGAACGTGGGCTACCGCTTCGTCGCTCCGGAGAAGGTCGAACGCGCCGCCGAGGAGGCCAAGGCAAAGGCGGCGGTTTCGGTCACCCGTACGGAGGATGTCCTCGAGGAGCACGAAGCCGACGTACGCCCTGCCCAGAGGTAGGTCACCCCGCGTAGACTGCCGCGCGTGGCCAAGGTGACGCGGGACGATGTGGCGCGACTGGCGGGTACTTCAACCGCCGTCGTCAGCTATGTCATCAACAACGGACCGAGGCCGGTTGCCCCGGCCACGCGCGAGCGGGTTCTCGCAGCGATCAAGGAGCTGGGCTACCGGCCCGACCGGGTCGCGCAGGCGATGGCGTCTCGGCGCACGGACCTCATAGGAATGATCGTCCCGGACGCGCGGCAGCCGTTCTTCGCCGAGATGGCGCACGCGGTCGAACAGGCCGCGGCCGAGCGCGGAAAAATGGTGCTCGTCGGGAACTCCGACTACCGCGACGAGCGCGAGGTCCACTATCTGCGGGCCTTCCTCGGCATGCGCGTCTCCGGGCTGATCCTGGTCAGCCAGGGCCCGAGCGAGCGTGCCGCGCAGGAGATCGAGGCCTGGGACGCCCGGGTCGTGCTGCTGCACGAGCGGCCGGAGGCCATCGACGACGTGGCCGTCGTCACCGACGACATAGGGGGCGCGCAGCTCGCCACCCGTCATCTCCTGGAGCACGGCTACGAGTACGTGGCCTGTCTCGGCGGCGTCGAGTCGACGCCCAAGGTCGGCGACCCGGTGGCGGACCACGTCGAGGGCTGGCGGCGGGCGATGCTGGAGTCCGGCCGTTCGGTCGAGGGCCGGCTGTTCCAGGCCCCGTACAACCGCTACGACGCGTATCTCGTCGCGCTGAAGCTGCTGGGAGGACCGGACCGGCCGCCGGCGATCTTCTGCTCGACGGACGACCAGGCGATCGGTGTGCTGCGGGCGGCGCGGGAGCTGCGGATCGACGTTCCGCGGGAGCTGGCGGTGGCGGGCTTCGACGACGTAAAGGAAGCGGCGCTGACGGACCCCCCGCTGACAACGATCTCATCGGACCGTCCGGCGATGGCGCGTGCGGCGGTGGACCTGGTCCTGGACGACGGGCTGCGGGTGTCGGGCTCACGCCGGGAGCGGGTGAAGCAGTTCCCGTCGGGTCTGGTGATCCGCCGGTCCTGCGGCTGCGAGTAGGCGGCTCCGGACCCGCACCGCGGACCGTCTTTATATCGGGCATACAGGGTTCTGTCCGGCTTCTCAGTGGGTCCTCAGACCGTTCTCATGCAACGGTCCGACAGTCATTTCCATGACGGACTACTACCGCGATCAGCCACAGCACCAGCACTACAACCCGGCCGGTTACCCGTCCCCGCCTCCCGCCGAACCGGCCACCGTGTGGCCGGGCGACGGCGGGGCCGGGTACGCACCGCCGGGCGGTGTCCTGCAGGCCCCGGCCGGGCCGCCGCAGCCGCCGGCTCCCTCGCGGGCCAAGGCCAAGCGGCCCGTCGCCCTGATCGCCGCCGTCGCCATCATCGCGGCCGTGATCGGCGGCGGAACCTCCGCGCTCGTGCAGGAGCTCGCCAGCGACAACAGCAGCGGCGGCAGTACCCCCGTCACCGGCACCACGGTGGCGCAGAGCAGCAAGGGCACGGTCGCCGGTGTCGCGCAGGCGGTGTCGCCGAGCATCGTCGAGATCAGCGCCGCGACCAGTTCCGGACAGGCCACCGGCTCCGGCGTGATCATCACCGCCGACGGTGAGATCGTCACCAACAACCATGTCGTCTCCGGGGCCGACTCCGTGAAGGTGCGGCTCAGCAACGGCAAGACGTACACCGCCAAGGTCGTCGGCACCGACCCCGACAAGGATCTGGCGCTGATCAAGCTGGAGGGCGCGAGCGGTCTGCAGGCGGCCACGCTCGGCGACTCAAGCAAGGTCAAGGTCGGTGACGAGGTCGTCGCGATCGGCTCGCCCGAGGGCCTGACCGGCACCGTCACCAGCGGGATCGTGTCCGCGCTGGACCGTGATGTCACGGTCGCGAAGGACGAAGGTCAGGATCAGGAACAGCAGCAGGACCCGGGCCAGGGCTGGCCCTTCGAGTTCGGCGGGCAGCAGTTCAACGGCGACACCGGTGACTCGAAGACCACGTACAAGGCCATCCAGACCGACGCATCGCTCAACCCCGGCAACTCCGGCGGCGCTCTGATCAACATGAACGGCGAGATCATCGGCATCAACTCGGCCATGTACTCGCCCAGTTCCGCCACCGGCTCGACCGCGGGCAGCGTCGGCCTCGGCTTCGCCATCCCCATCGACACGGTCAAGGCGGACCTCGGCGATCTGCGTGACGGCGGCGGCAGCTGACTGCGTGCGAGGCTGGTGCCATGACGACCCCCCGTGACCTCCATGACGGCGAACGCATCCTCATCGTCGACGACGAGCCCGCCGTCCGTGAGGCGCTGCAACGCTCTCTGGCCTTCGAGGGGTACGGCACCGAGGTCGCCGTCGACGGCATCGACGCGCTCGCGAAGGCGGAGGCGTACGGCCCGGATCTGATCGTGCTGGACATCCAGATGCCGCGGATGGACGGGCTGACCGCGGCCCGCCGCATCCGGGCCTCCGGGTCGACCGTGCCGGTCCTGATGCTGACCGCGCGCGACACCGTGGGCGACCGGGTGACGGGTCTGGACGCGGGCGCCGACGACTATCTGGTCAAGCCCTTCGAGCTGGACGAACTGTTCGCGCGGATCCGTGCGCTGCTGCGGCGCAGTTCGTACGCCACGGCAGCGGGCGCGGCCGTCGACGACGATGTGCTGGCCTTCGCCGATCTGCGGATGGATCTGGCGACCCGCGAGGTCCACCGCGGCACCCGGCCGGTCGAGCTGACCCGTACCGAGTTCACGCTGCTGGAGATGTTTCTGGCGCATCCGCGCCAGGTGCTCACCCGCGAGCAGATCCTCAAGGCCGTCTGGGGCTTCGACTTCGAGCCCAGTTCCAATTCGCTGGATGTGTATGTGATGTATCTGCGGCGCAAGACGGAGGCGGGCGGCGAGCCGCGCCTCGTGCACACGGTGCGGGGCGTGGGCTACGCCCTGCGGTCTGGTGGCGCGGAGTGATCAGAAGGTTCCGCGCGCTGCCGCTGCGTTCGCGGCTGGCTCTGCTCGTGGCGGTCGCGGTTGCGGTCGCGGTCGCGGCCGTCTCGACCACGTGCTGGTTCCTCGTGCGCGGCAAGCTGTACGACGAGGTCGACTCCAAGCTGCAGTCCGCGAGCTCCAGCATTCAGCTGCGGCTCACCGACATCACCGCCACACTGCGCAGCTGCCCCCAGGCCCCACGGGCCCAGGCCGGATACGGCGGCCCGAAGCCTGTCTTCTACGTCCAGCTCGTCCGCACCACCGACGACAAACCGTGCGTCTTCGACATCTCCCTCGGCACCGTCCAGGTCGACAGCAGCGACCAGGAGGTGGCTCGGAACCCGGACCCGACGGTCTGGACGTTCCGCAACGGCACGGACGCCGACGGGAACGACGTCCGGGTGCTGACCGTCGCCGCCATCGCCCTGCCTCCGGGCGGCGGGGTCGTCGCGGACACCGCTTTGCAGATCGGGTACCCGC
This sequence comes from Streptomyces sp. NPDC020681, assembly GCF_044334895.1. NCBI lineage: Bacteria > Bacillati > Actinomycetota > Actinomycetes > Kitasatosporales > Streptomycetaceae > Streptomyces > Streptomyces sp. NPDC020681. The sequence continues at coordinate 78,387 of NZ_JBIRTX010000023.1, forward strand.
TCAAGGAGACCGAAAGCACCCTCAACGACCTGGCCCTCCTGCTGCTCATCGTGTCCGGCATCGGGGTGCTCGGCGCGGGCGCCGCCGGGCTCTGGGTCGCGCGTGCCGGGCTCAAGCCCGTCGACCGGCTCACCGGCGCCGTCGAGCATGTGGCCCGTACCGAGGATCTGACCGTACGCATCCCCGTCGAGGGCGAGGACGAGATCGCCCGCCTCTCCCGCTCCTTCAACTCCATGACCGCCGCTCTCGCGAGCTCCCGCGAGCGGCAGGCGCAGCTGATCGCGGACGCGGGCCATGAGCTGCGTACGCCGCTGACCTCGCTGCGGACGAATATCGAGCTGCTGGCGCGCAGCGAGCAGACGGGCCGGGCCATCCCGCCCGCCGACCGGCTGGCGCTGATGACCTCGGTCAAGGCGCAGATGACCGAACTGGCCGCGCTGATCGGCGACTTGCAGGAACTTTCCCGGCCCGATGCCGTGGGCCACGGGCCGCTGAAGGTGGTGGCGCTGCACGAGATCGCGGAGGCCGCTCTGCAGCGGGCCCGGCTGCGCGGCCCTGAGCTGGACTTCGCGGCGGAGCTCGCGCCCTGGTACGTACGGGCGGAGCCGGCGGCGCTGGAGCGTGCGCTGGTCAATGTCCTGGACAACGCGGTGAAGTTCTCGCCGCCGGGCGGAGCGGTCGAGGTACGTCTCAGCGGCGGAGAGCTGACCGTACGGGACCACGGCCCAGGCATCCCGGCCGATGAGCTGCCGCATGTCTTCGAGCGGTTCTGGCGTTCGCCGTCGGCGCGTGCGCTGCCCGGGTCGGGGCTCGGTCTGTCGATCGTGGCACGCACGGTGCAGCAGTCGGGTGGCGAGATCGAGCTGAAGCCGGCGTCTGGCGGCGGCACGTGTGCGGTGATCCGGCTGCCGGGAGCGGCGGAACCGCCCCCGGCGCACTTGTAGGCCGGTAAGGCCTCAGTTGTGCCGGATCAGTGATTCGACCAGCCCCGCGCGGGTGTTGGGGTAGTCGAGCGGGACGATGCCGAGGCCGCGCCAGCCGCTCGCCTCGGAGCCGTCGATGAAGCCGTGCACTCTCGGGTTGAGGTTGTCGGAGTTCCAGCGCGGCGGCAGCGACGCGGAGGTGCTCACGAAGTTGATGAACATCTTGCCGGGCTGCTGGACGGCCTTGCGGAAGTGCGCCTCGATCTTGGGGTACTTGGCGTTCGGCAGGGCGTTCCAGTCGTCCTGGAGGTCGAAGACGCCGCCGTCCCACCATTTGACGCCGGGCAGTCCGCCGTTGTCGGCGATGAGGACGACCTTGCCGCGGGCCTGGCCGAGCGAGGGAAGCCCGTCGCCGATGTGGAACAGCGAGCGCCAGCCCCGGTTGTCGAGGTAGTCGTCGAAGATGGCGCGGAAGGTGGCGTCACTGTCCGAGGAGTACTCCTGCTTGACGCGCATGAGGACGGTCTCGGAGGGGTGCGCGTTCAGGAAGTTGCGGCAGAAGACCAGGACGTCGCCGAACATGATGTTCTGGAAGGCCGCTCCGTGGTGGATGGCGAAGGAGCCTCCGGTGACCCGGCAGCGTATGTCGAGGAAGCGGATGCCGCTGTTCAACTGGTCGGCGATGGTGGTGTTCTGGCACTCGGCCCAGAGTCCGCCGAAGCGGGCGCCGGAGTCGTGCGTGCCGGGGATCGTCAGGCGCTGGAGTGCGGTGGCGTCGCCGAAGCCCGCCAGCCAGTCCTGGGTGCCGAGTGCGCTGCGCGGCGCGGCGGCAGCGGCGCTGGTGCCGCCGATGACCGCGGCGGCGGACGCGATGGCCGCGCCCGCCAGGAAACCACGTCTGCTCAGGGGCATGTGACGTCTCCTTCGTCGACCTCCGCGTCCGTGGGGGTGGACCGCGGTCGGCAACCGGGATGATGGCAGACGTGGTCATGACATTGGGAGACCTCGGGACGAACAAGGGGCGCACACGGAAGGGCGGCGGGCCATTTCTGGCCCGCCGCCCCAACTACCGCTCGTGTGCCGTTATTTGACGACCGTGATGCGGCCGGTGGCCGGCGGCGCGAGCGGGGCGCTCGCGCTGGAGTGCGCGGCCATATAGGCGTTCAGCAGATCCAGGTCGGAGGCGCCGACGAGCTTGTTCGTGTGCTCCTTCAGCACGGCGAAGCCGTCGCCGCCGCCCGCCAGGAACTCGTTCATCGCGACCCGGTAGGTCTTCGCCGGGTCGATCGCCTCGCCGTTCAGCTGGACCGAGCTCTCCACGATCCGGTCGGCGCCGGTCTTCGTCAGATCCAGGGTGTAGGTGAAGCCCTTCGACACCTGGAGGATCTTCGGAGTGGCCTGGTTCGCGCCGCTGACCTGCTGCTTGAGCGTGGTGATCAGCTGTGCGCCGGTCAGGTCGACGACGTTCATCATGTTGGTGAACGGCTGCACGGTGAAGGCCTCGCCGTACGTCACGACGCCGTCGCCCTCGCTGCCGGTCGCCTTGTGCACCAGGGCCGCGCGGATGCCGCCCGGGTTCATGATGGCCAGCTGCGCCCCGCCCTTGTCCGCCGCCGCGGTGCCTTCCAGCTGCGCGTCCGCGATCAGGTTGCCCAGCGGCTTCTCGGGGGCGTCGAAGGGGTTGTCGATGTCGGCGGAGATATAGCCGACGGGACGGGAGGCGACCGGCGCGGCCAGCGTGTTCCAGCGCGCGATCAGCTTGGTCATGTCGTCGGCCTTCGGCACGTCACGGGTGACGACATGGTTCGCGGAGGCGACGGCGGTGCGCACGATGTCGTTCGTACGACGGTCGTAGGTGAGCGTCGTGTCGGTGTACAGCTTGCCGAACGAGGCCGCCGACGTGACCGTGCGCGGCTTGCCGGACGGGTCCGGGATGGTGCACGCGTACGCCTGGTGCGTGTGGCCGGTGACCAGCGCGTCGACCTGCGGGCTGATCTTCTTGGCGATGTCGGCGATCGGCCCGGAGACACCGTCGCCGGGGCCGGGGCTGTCGCAGTTGTAGTTGTACGAGGGCGAGGCCGGGGCGCCGCCTTCGTGGATCAGCGCGACGATCGACTTGACGCCCTTGCGCTCAAGGATCTTGGCGTACTTGTTGATCGTCTCGACCTCGTCGCCGAACTTCAGGCCCTTGATGCCCTCGGCGCTGACGATGTTCGGAGTGCCCTCCAGGGTCACACCGATGAAGCCGATCTTGACGCCGTTCTTCTTCCAGACGAAGTACGGGTCGAGCAGCGGCTTCCCGGTCTTCTCCTCGGTCACGTTCGCCGCGAGGTACGGGAAGTCGGCGCCCTTGAACTCCTTGCCCTCCTCGTAGCAGCCGTCGGTCGGGTGACAGCCGCCCTTCTGCATCCGGGCGAGTTCCTTGGCGCCTTCGTCGAACTCGTGGTTGCCGACGGAGGTCACATCGAGCTTCAGCTTGTTCAGCGTCTCGATGGTCGGCTCGTCGTGGAAGAGCCCCGACAGCAGCGGCGAGGCGCCGATCATGTCGCCGGCCGCGGCGGTCACCGAGTAGCGGCTGTCCTTGCGGGCCTCGCGCAGATGCGTGGCGAGGTACTCGACGCCGCCCGCGTCGATGGTCTTGGTGGTGCCGTCCTCGTTGGTGTGCGTGACGCGCCCGGCCGAGCCGGCGGGCGGCTCCAGGTTTCCGTGCAGGTCGTTGAAGGACAGCAGCTGTACGTCCACCGTGCGGCCGTAGCCGCCGCCGTGGCCGTGGGCCGCGGGCTCCTGGGCCCCTGCGGGCATCGCGGCGACCAGTGCGCCGACGGTGGTCAGTCCAGCGACCGCGGCGAGTATGCGGCGGCGGTTCTTGTGCGGTGTCGCTGACATCTGTCCCCTTGTCAGTTCAGCGTGGTCTACAGGGTGCCAGCGGGATCCTAGAGTCAACGCGCGTAGCGCGACAGGGGGTAAGGGTTACGACCTGGTTGCCAAGCGGTTCTCCCGCGTCCCTCCGGCGCCGCTCCGGCGACCCTTTGGCGGTGCTTTGGACAATTGCCGCCCCGCGCGCATCCCTCGCGTCCCGCCCCCCGCCGTACGCTCTCCCCATGACGACTGACGCGGTGATTCCCGAGCCCGGGCGGCAGATCAGCACCTATGACGAGCTCACGTCCGAGCAGGCGAAAGCCGTGCTCGACATGCTTGCCGTGGCCGCCCGCTCCGACGGGATGCAGGCCGTCTCCGAACAGGGCCGGCTCCAGCTGCGCGGTGGCCCGCGGGAAGGCGTACGGCATCTGCTGCTCACCGTCGAGGGCGAGCTGGTCGGCTACGCACAGCTGGAGGACACCGACCCGATCGAGGCCCCGGCAGCGGAACTCGTCGTCCACCCCGGCCACCGCGGGCGCGGCCACGGCCGGGCGCTCGGCAGCGCGCTGCTCGGTCTTTCCGGCAAGCGGCTGCGGATGTGGGCGCACGGCGGGAAGTCCGCGGCGCGGCATCTGGCCCAGGTCCTCGGCCTCACCCTCTTCCGCGAGCTGCGCCAGCTCCGCCGGCCGCTGAGCCCGCTGGACATCCCGGAGCCGGTCTTCCCGGCCGGAGTGACGGTGCGCACCTTCGTACCCGGCCAGGACGACGATGCCTGGCTCGCGGTGAACGCGGCGGCCTTCGCCCATCACCCGGAGCAGGGTGCGATCACCCAGCGCGACCTCGACGACCGCAAGGCCGAGCCGTGGTTCGACCCGAAGGGCTTCTTCCTGGCCGAGCGGGCCGGCGAGATGATCGGCTTCCACTGGACGAAGATCCACGCCGAGGAGCAGCTGGGCGAGGTCTACGTCGTCGGCATCCGCCCGGACGCCCAGGGCGGCGGCCTCGGCAAGGCGCTCACGGCCGTCGGCCTGCGCCACCTGGCGGCCCAGGGAGTCCCGACGGCCATGCTCTACGTGGACGCCGACAACCCGGCGGCCCTGACGGTCTACGATCGCCTCGGCTTCCGCACGCACGAGGTGGACCTGATGTACCGCACGGAGTCCTGACCACGGCTTTCGCGGCATCGGCGGGACGGCTCCGGCCGCGAGCCCGCCGGCCCGTCGCGGCCTTGGGCCCGAGGTCCCTGACGGAGCCCGGATCGTAATCCCACGCCCCTTGCACCCTTGGGCGCGGCGCCACCATCCTGACTGGCGCCTGACGTACGGGACCTCCGGGCCATGGGCCCCCGGGAGACGCGTCCCGCTATCCGTCACGTCATGTCGTCGTTACCGGGCATTCAGACGCTCTTGCGACCCTCACCCAATGCAGCCCGCTGTGCCCGCTTCGCCAAACGGGAAATTTCCACCCACCCCGGCACTCTCCGACGCGCCTGTTCGCCCCAACACGCGGAAGAATGGGTCCATGAGTCAGCAGCCCGCCGAGGTACCGGTCCAGCACCCCCAGCCGTCCGTCGGCTCCATAGCCGCGCACCGGCCGCACACCGTCGCGGCCACGGTGTCCGACCTGGAGCCCGACCTCGACGCCGATCTCGATGCGTACGAGGAGGAGGGCGACGGAACCAGCACCGAGCTGCCCGCGGGCCGCTTCCTGGACCGCGAGCGCAGCTGGCTCGCGTTCAACGAGCGGGTTCTGGAGCTCGCCGAAGACCCCGCGACCCCGCTCCTCGAGCGGGCCAACTTCCTCGCGATCTTCGCCTCCAACCTCGACGAGTTCTTCATGGTCCGGGTCGCCGGACTGAAGCGCCGTATCGCCACCGGCGTCGCCACCCGCTCCGCATCAGGTCTCCAGCCCCGCGAAGTGCTCGACCTGATCTGGAACCGGTCGCGCGAGATCATGGCGCGGCACGCCGCCTGCTACCAGCAGGACGTCGCACCGGCGCTCGCGGAGGACGGCATCCACCTCATCCGCTGGCCCGATCTGACCGAGAAGGAACAGGCGCGCCTGTTCACGCTCTTCCGGCAGCAGATCTTCCCGGTGCTGACCCCGCTGGCCGTGGACCCGGCACACCCCTTCCCGTACATCTCCGGGCTCTCGCTGAACCTCGCGGTCGTGGTGCGCAATCCGGTCAGCGGCCACCGCCACTTCGCCCGCGTGAAGGTCCCGCCGCTGCTCTCCCGCTTCCTGGAGGCCTCGCCGCAGCGCTACGTCCCGCTGGAGGACGTCATAGCGGCGCATCTGGAGGAGCTGTTCCCGGGCATGGAGGTGCTGGCGCACCACATGTTCCGCGTGACCAGGAACGAGGACCTGGAGGTCGAGGAGGACGACGCCGAGAACCTCCTCCAGGCGCTGGAGAAGGAGCTCATGCGGCGCCGCTTCGGCCCGCCGGTGCGCCTCGAGGTCGAGGAGTCCATCGACCCGTACGTCCTGGACCTGCTGGTCCGCGAGCTGAAGATCTCCGACGCCGAGGTCTATCCGCTGCCCGGGCCGCTGGACCTGACCGGCCTGTTCGGCATCGTGAAGCTGGACCGGCCGGAGCTGAAGTACCCGAAGTTCGTCGCCGGCACGCACCGTGACCTCGCCGAGGTCGAGTCCGCGTCCGCGCCCGACATCTTCATGGCGCTGCGCGAGCGGGACGTCCTGCTGCACCACCCGTACGACTCGTTCTCCACTTCCGTGCAGGCCTTCCTGGAGCAGGCCGCGGGCGACCCGGACGTGCTCGCGATCAAGCAGACGCTGTACCGCACCTCCGGTGACTCGCCGATCGTGGACGCGCTGATAGACGCCGCCGAGTCGGGCAAGCAGGTCCTGGTGCTCGTCGAGATCAAGGCCCGCTTCGACGAGCAGGCCAACATCAAGTGGGCGCGCAAGCTGGAGGAGTCCGGCTGCCATGTCGTCTACGGCCTGGTCGGCCTCAAGACGCACTGCAAGCTGTCGCTGGTGGTCCGCCAGGAGGGCGAGACACTGCGCCGCTACTCCCACGTCGGCACCGGCAACTACCACCCGAAGACGGCCAGGCTGTATGAGGACTTGGGCCTGCTGACGGCGGACCCGCAGGTCGGCGCGGACCTCTCCGACCTGTTCAACAGGCTGTCCGGATACTCCCGCCGCGAGACCTACCGCCGGCTGCTGGTTGCGCCCAAGTCCCTGCGCGACGGCCTCATTTCGCGCATCAACAAGGAAGTGGCGCACCACCGCGCCGGACGCCCCGCCTATGTCCGCCTCAAGGTCAACTCCCTGGTGGACGAGGCGGTCATCGACGCCTGCTACCGGGCGTCGCAGGCCGGAGTCCCGGTGGACATCTGGGTGCGCGGCATCTGCGCGATCCGGCCCGGAGTGACCGGTCTCTCGGAGAACATCCGGGTGCGCTCCGTCCTCGGCCGCTTCCTCGAGCACTCGCGGATCTTCTCCTTCGGCAACGGCGGAGAGCCCGAGGTGTGGTTCGGCAGCGCCGACATGATGCACCGCAACCTCGACCGCCGTATCGAGGCTCTGGTCCGGGTCACCGACCCGGCCCACCGCGCGGCACTCACCCGGCTCCTCGAGATGGGCATGTCCGACACCACGTCCTCCTGGCACCTGGGCCCGGACGGCGCCTGGACCCGGCATTCCACGGACTCGGAGGGCCTGCCGCTGCGGAACGTACAGGAGATGCTCATAGACGCCCGGAGGCGCCGGCGTGCACAGCCCTGATCTTTCCCGGCAGGACGCTGCCACCGCCCCGCCCGGTCCACCCGGTTCTCCGGTCCAGGCAACGGCGGGCGACGTCCTCGCCCGGTATCTCAACGCGCAGGCGGGCGACTTCCTGCGCAGTCTTCGGATGTACAGCGAGAGCGGCTCGGACACGGCGAGCGTGGCGGAGGCCGCCCTCTCGCTGCGCATGGCCGCCCGGCGCATCAGCGGCACGCTGCACACGTTCCGGCCGCTGCTCGACCCGTCCTGGGCGGACGATCTGCGCACCGAACTGGCCTGGCTGTCGGCCACGTTGGCGCAGGAGCACGCCTGCACGTCGCGGCTGAACCAGCTCCTCGACGCGCTGTCGCGGCTGTCCGGGGCGGCTCCGCTGCCGCCCGCGCGCGGCGAGCTCCACCCCGCCGACGCCGGGACCGCCGCGCCCGCCGGGACCGACCAGGCCACTGCCCCTCCGCGTCCCGCCGGCGGCGGCCTGACCGTGGGCGCCGCCCGGGCCGGGGCGCTGCTGGAGCGGCAGCTCACGCTGGCCAGGACGCGCGCCCACTCCGCGGCGCTCCAGGCGCTCGGCTCGTCCCGCTTCCACGCGGTCGCCGACGCCGTCGCCGTACTCGCCTCGGAGCTGCCGCTCGGCCCACTGGCCGGGGCGCCGGCCGCCGAGGCGCTGTCCCTGCCCGCAGAGCTCGCCGAACGGCGGATGCTGGAGGCCGTGGCCGCGCTGCCGCTGAGCCGGGCCGCGCACCCGTACAACGCGGAGGCGCTGGTCCACGGCCTCGCCACCGCATCGGCAGGCGAGGCACAGGACGCGCCCTGGCACCAGGTGCGCCAGCTGCTGCGGCTGCACCGGTACGCCCAGGAGGTGCTGCACACGGACGCCGACTCGCTGCTGTGCCACGCGGGCCTGGTCCTGGACCGGCACCGGGACGCCGCTGAGGCGGCAGCCGCGGCAGCGGCCGCGGCCCGTACGCCGCGTATCGCACCGGCCACGGCATACGCGCTCGGTGTGCTGCACGCCGACCAGCGGCACGAGGTCGAGGCGGCCCGGTTCGCCTTCCAGCAGGTGTGGCAGCGGGCCACGGTGAAGGTGAGTATCTGAGACCGGTGGAAAGCGAGCTCCCGAAGGTGGGTTTCTGATGCAGGACGACACCGTCCTTGCCGCGGGATGCGTGCTGTGGCGCCGCTCGCCGTACGGGGCCGAGGGCGTGGAGATCTGTCTCGTACACCGTCCGAAGTACGACGACTGGTCGCACCCGAAGGGGAAGCTGAAACGCGGCGAGGACCCGCTCGCCGGCGCGGTGCGCGAGGTGCTGGAGGAGACCGGGTACGGGTGTGTTCCTGGTGCCCGGCTGCCGACCGCGCGTTACGTTGCCAATGGACGTCCCAAGCAGGTCAGCTACTGGGCGGCCGAGGCGACGACGGGGTCCTTCGCCCCGAGCGAGGAGGTGGACCGCATCCTGTGGCTCACGCCTGCCGCAGCGCGCATCCGGCTCACCCAGCCGAGAGATCGCCCACTCGTCGACGCCCTGGTGGCAGCCCTGCACTCGGCCTGAGAAGCCCGTCTCGGGCCGCATGCGACACACGGCACCTAGCTGCCCGACACGGTTCACCTTCCGTTCACTCGCACCCTCGGGTCGCTTCACCTGATCTGCCTAATTTCGGGCTTGCAGGGTGACGGCAAAGGGCCGGCTCCCCCCCACCCCCGACACACGCCGCCAACGAACGTCTACGACATTCAGTCAGCGTCACGGCGGCTCCTGGAAGGAACACCCGAAAGTGAAGCTTCAGCGCAAGAACGGGCTTCGCGCCACCGCGCTCGGCGCCCTGGCCGTGACCGGCGCCCTGGTCCTCACGGCGTGTGGTTCGGACGACAACGCGGGCAGCACCGGCGGCACCGGCGACAGCACCAAGGCCGCGTCGAACATCAAGTGCGACGACGCCAAGGGCAAGCTGCTGGCCTCCGGCTCCAGCGCGCAGAAGAACGCGATGGACCTCTGGGTCAAGAACTACATGGCCGCGTGCACGGGCGTGGAGGTCAACTACAAGTCGTCCTCCTCCGGTGAGGGCATCGTCGCCTTCAACCAGGGCACCGTCGGCTTCGCCGGTTCCGACTCGGCGCTCAAGCCCGAAGAGGTCGAGGACTCCAAGAAGATCTGCAAGGGCGGCTCGGGCATCAACCTGCCCATGGTCGGCGGCCCGATCGCGATCGGTTACAACGTCCCCGGCGTCGAGAAGCTGGTGCTGGACGCTCCGACCATCGCCAAGATCTTCAAGGGCGACATCAAGAAGTGGAACGACCCGGCGATCGCCGCGCTGAACAAGGGCGCCACGCTGCCCGACACGGCGATCCAGGCCTTCCACCGCTCCGAGGACTCCGGCACCACGCAGAACCTCGGCAAGTACCTCGGCGCCACCGCCAAGGCCGAGTGGCCCTACGAGGCCGAGAAGAAGTGGCCGGCCCCGGGTGGCCAGGCCGCGTCCGGTTCCTCCGGTGTCGCCGCGCAGGTCAAGCAGGTCGCCGGCTCGATCGGTTACTTCGAGCTCTCCTACGCGACCTCGCAGTCCATCCCGACCGTGAGCATCTCGACGGGCGCTGCCGCCCCGGTCGAGGCCACGTCCGAGAACGCCTCCAAGGCGATCGCCGCCGCCAAGGTCAAGGGCACCGGCAAGGACCTGGCCCTGGGCCTGGACTACACCACCAAGGCCGACGGCGCCTACCCGATCGTCCTGGTGACGTACGAGATCGTCTGCGACACCGGCAACAAGGCCGAGTCGCTGCCCGCGGTCAAGTCCTTCCTGACCTACACCGCCAGCGACGAGGGCCAGAAGGTCCTCTCCGAGGCCGGCTACGCGCCGATCCCGGCTGAGATCAACGCCAAGGTCCGCGAGACCGTCGCGGGTCTGAAGTAACGACAGAACCGGCCGGCGGGGGCCCTGAAGCCCCCGCCGGCCGGCCACATCCGGTGCACCGCCGCCAGGGGCGCTTCTCGCTCCCCCACCACAGACCGGAAAGACCATGGCTTCCACCACACCCATAGATTCACCTCCTCCAGCGCCGGCTCCGCCGTCCACCAGGAAAGCGACGTCCACCGGGCGCGCGGGCGACAAGGTCTTCATCGGCCTGTCCCGCGGCTCGGGCATTCTGCTGCTGGTGATCATGGCGTCGATCGCCGCGTTCCTGACCTACCGCTCCGTGATCGCCCTCTCGAAGGACGAGGCGAACTTCCTCACCTACTTCGACTGGAACCCGGCGGGCGACCCGCCGATGTTCGGCATCGCGGTCCTCCTCTTCGGCACCGTGGTCAGCTCGATCATCGCGATGCTGATCGCCGTGCCGATCGCCGTCGGCATCGCGCTGTTCATCTCGCACTACGCGCCGCGCCGGCTCGCCGCCCCCATCGCCTACGTGGTCGACCTGCTGGCCGCCGTGCCGTCGATCATCTACGGCATCTGGGGCGCGCTCTTCCTCGTCCCGTACCTGAACGGCCTGAACCTCTGGCTGGACGAGTTCTTCGGCTGGACGTACGTCTTCGAGAAGACCGAGATCGGCGTCGCCCGCTCGCTGTTCACGGTGGGCATCCTGCTGGCGATCATGATTCTGCCGATCGTGACCAGCGTCAGCCGCGAGGTCTTCCTCCAGGTCCCGCGGATGAACGAAGAGGCGGCACTCGCGCTCGGCGCGACCCGCTGGGAAGTCATCCGCATGTCGGTCCTCCCCTTCGGCCGCTCGGGCGTGATCTCCGCCTCGATGCTGGGCCTGGGCCGCGCGCTCGGCGAGACGATGGCCGTCGCCACGGTCCTGTCGCCGAGCTTCCTGATCTCCCTCCATCTGCTCAATCCGGGCGGCGGCACGTTCGCCCAGAACATCGCCGCGAAGTTCGACGAGGCCAATGAGCTCGGGCGCGACGCCCTGATCGCCTCCGGTCTCGTGCTCTTCATCCTCACCCTGCTGGTCAACGGTGCGGCCCGGCTGATCATCGCTCGCCGCAAGGAGTACTCGGGGGCCAACGCATGAGCCAGACAGCACTCAAGGACCGGCCCGTCCCGACGCCTCCGGTCAGCAACGGCCCGCTCAGCGCCCGTTCGCTCCCACGCTTGGCCCCGCTCGGCTTCGCCGTCGTCGCGATCGCTCTCGGCGTCGGCCTCAGCCTCGCGGCAGGCTGGGAGAGCCGTGTGCAGTGGGGGCTGATCTCGGCCCTGTTCTTCGTGGTCATCTCGTACATCGTGACCTCGGTGGTCGAGAACCAGCGGCAGGCCAAGGACCGGCTGGCGACCAGCGTCGTCTGGGTCTGCTTCGTCCTCGCCGTCATCCCGCTGTTCTCGCTGATCTGGGTGACCGTCAGCCGTGGTGTGAAGGCGCTCGACGGGTACTTCCTCACGCACTCCATGGCCGGCGTCCCCGGCTTCGAAGCCGGCGGCGGTGTCTACCACGCCATCATCGGCACGCTGGAGCAGGTCGGCATCGCCACGCTGCTCTCGGTGCCGATCGGCCTGCTGACCGCGATCTACCTGGTTGAGTACGGCAGAGGCACACTGGCCAAGGCCGTCACCTTCTTCGTCGACGTCATGACGGGCATCCCGTCGATCGTCGCGGGCCTGTTCATCCTCTCGATCATGCTGATGGCCGACATCCAGCCGTCCGGCCTGATGGGCGCGCTGGCCCTGACGATCCTGATGATTCCCGTCGTGGTCCGCTCCACCGAGGAGATGCTCAAGCTCGTCCCGAACGAGCTGCGCGAGGCATCGCTCGCCCTCGGTGTGCCGAAGTACCGCACAATCATGAAGGTGGTCGTCCCGACCGCGCTCGGTGGCATCACCACCGGTGTGATGCTCGCCATCGCGCGTATCGCCGGAGAGACCGCGCCGATCATCCTGCTTGTCTTCGGCAGCCAGCTGATCAACACCAACCCCTTCGAAGGCGCCCAGTCCTCGCTTCCCTACTACGTCTGGGAGCAGTACAAGGTGGGCAGTGAGGCCTCGTACGACCGCGCATGGGCGGCCGCGCTGGTGCTGATCGCCTTCGTCATGATCCTCAACCTGGTGGCCCGCGGCATCGCCCGCTGGAAGGCCCCGAAGACCGGCCGCTAAGGCCTTCTGGAAGTGAATTGATATGGCCAAGCGAATTGACGTCAGCGGGCTCAGCGCCTTCTACGGCTCCCACAAGGCGATCGAGGACATCTCGATGACCGTGGAGCCCCGCTCCGTGACGGCCTTCATCGGCCCGTCCGGCTGCGGCAAATCCACCTTCCTCCGCACTCTGAACCGGATGCACGAGGTCACCCCCGGTGGCCGCGTCGAGGGCAAGGTGCTGCTGGACGACGAGAACCTGTACGGATCGAGTGTTGACCCGGTGGCCGTGCGACGCACGGTCGGCATGGTCTTCCAGCGTCCGAACCCGTTCCCGACGATGTCGATCTTCGACAATGTCGCGGCCGGTCTGAAGCTCAACGGCTCGTACAACAAGAAGCAGCTGGCGGAGATCGTCGAGAAGTCGCTGAAGAACGCGAACCTCTGGAACGAGGTCAAGGACCGGCTGAACAAGCCCGGTTCCGGCCTCTCCGGCGGTCAGCAGCAGCGTCTGTGCATCGCCCGCGCGATCGCGGTCGAGCCGGATGTGCTGCTGATGGACGAGCCGTGCTCCGCGCTGGACCCGATCTCGACGCTGGCGATCGAGGACCTGATCGGTGAGCTGAAGGAACGCTTCACGATCGTCATCGTGACGCACAACATGCAGCAGGCGGCGCGCGTCTCGGACCGCACGGCGTTCTTCAACCTCGCGGCGGTCGGCCAGCCCGGCAAGCTGATCGAGATAGACGAGACGGAGCGCATCTTCGCCAACCCGTCCGTCCAGGCGACCGAGGACTACATCTCGGGCCGCTTCGGCTGAGCCCGGGCCGGTTCGGTCGAGCCGGCCGCCCGGCCCCATAGCCGTCCTGCGGTGCTGCATGGCGGTGCCACCGCAAGGCGAAGGGCCCGCCCCTCTCTTCAGAGGGGCGGGCCCACCCATTTCCACGGGCACCGGGTCCGGGCCGGTCAGCCGAAGACCAGGTACACGACTCCATAGCTCAGCGCCGCCACCAGACCGGCGGCCGGCATGGTGATGAACCATCCGAGGACGATGTTCTTCGCGACCCCCCAGCGCACCGCGTTGACCCGCTTCGTCGCCCCCGCGCCCATGATCGCCGAGGTGATCACATGCGTCGTCGAGATCGGCGCCTGGAACAGGAACGCCGAGCCGAACATGATCGACGCCCCCGTCGTCTCCGCCGCGAACCCCTGCGGCGGATCCAGCTCGATGATCTTGCGGCCGAGCGTCCGCATGATGCGCCAGCCGCCCGCGTACGTACCGAGCGAGAGCATCAGCGCGCAGGCGATCTTGACCCAGACCGGGATCGCGTCGCCCTGGTCCTCCACATCGGCGATGACCAGCGCCATCACCACGATGCCCATGGTCTTCTGCGCGTCCTGCAGACCGTGACCGAGCGCCATGCCCGCCGCCGAGACGGTCTGGGCTATCCGGAACCCGCGCTTGGCCTTGCTCGGGTTGGCCTTCCGGAACATCCACAGGATCGCGACCATCACCAGATAGCCGACGAGCAGGCCGACGATCGGCGAGACGAACATCGGGATGACGATCTTGTCGAGCACTCCCGACCAGATCACCTCCGTGCCGCCCGCGAGCGCGGCGCCGACCATGCCGCCGAACAGGGCGTGGGAGGAGGAGGACGGAAGTCCGAAGTACCAGGTGACGAGGTTCCAGACGATCGCGCCGAGCAGCGCGGCGAAGAGGATGCCCATCCCCTTGCTGCCCTGCGGCGTCTCGATGATCCCCTCGCTCACCGTCTTGGCCACGCCCTGTCCGAGGAACGCGCCTGCGAGGTTCATCACCGCCGCCATCGCCAGCGCCGCCCGCGGCGTCAGCGCACGGGTGGAGACGGAGGTCGCGATCGCGTTCGCGGAGTCGTGGAAGCCATTGGTGTAGGTGAATCCGAGCGCGACGCCAATGGTCACGATCAGGGCAAAGGTGTCCACGAAGTTCAGGACTCCTTGACCGCGATGGTCTCCACGGTGTTCGCCACATGCTCGAAGGCGTCGGCCGCCTCTTCCAGCACATCCACGATCTGCTTGAGCTTGAGTACTTCAATGGCGTCGTACTTGCCGTTGAAGAGCGTCGCAAGAAGCTTGCGGTGGATCTGGTCGGCCTGGTTCTCGAGGCGGTTGACCTCGATCCAGTACTCGGTGAGGTTGTCCATGGTCCGCAGATGCGGCATGGCCTCCGCGGTCAGCTCGGCGGCCCTGGCCAGCACCTCGATCTGCTGCTCGACGCCCTTCGGCAGCTCCTCGACCTGGTACAGCACGACCAGGTCGACGGCCTCCTCCATGAAGTCCATGATGTCGTCGAGCGACGAAGCGAGTTTGTAGATGTCCTCGCGGTCGAACGGCGTGATGAAGGAGGAGTTCAGCTGGTGGAAGATCGCATGTGTGGCGTCGTCGCCCGCGTGTTCCGCTGCCCGCATCCGCTCCGCGATCTCGGCCCGGCCGGAAGCATCCGCCCCGAGCAGTTCCATCAGGAGCTTGGAGCCCGTCACGATGTTGTCCGCGGATGCGGCAAACATGTCGTAGAAGCTCGTCTCCCTGGGGGTCAGACGAAATCGCACGCTGGGTCCTCGGTCTGCTCTGGATTCGGTCAGGCTGATGCTAGGCGCATTCATCCGGCCACGGCGAACCGGCGTTCCTCAGTGTCGCCCATCGAGGACGGTGATCAACACAAGGCCCCGGCCCCCTTTCGGACACGATTCGTTACCATATACCCACGAGGGGTATGTAGCCCCTTTTCGGACAACGGGAGGACGCGATGACGACCACCGAGGCGGCCGGCCCTCCGGTCGGGGACCCTGCGGTTACGGACACTTCGGTCACCGACGCACCGATTACGGACGCACCGGTTACGGACCACGACCGCGGTGTGCACGGCTATCACAAGCAGAAGGACGAACACCTCAAGCGGCTGCGCCGGATCGAGGGCCAGATCCGCGGACTGCAGCGGATGGTCGACGAGGACGTCTACTGCATCGACATACTCACCCAGGTCTCCGCGTCCACCAAGGCCCTGCAGTCCTTCGCGCTCCAGCTGCTCGAGGAACATCTGCGGCACTGCGTCGCCGATGCCGCCGTCAAGGGCGGTGAGGAGATCGACGCGAAGGTCGAGGAGGCGACGAAGGCGATCGCCCGTCTGCTGCGGACCTGACCCCGTCAGGCCCTTCCCTTACGCCTGACTGTCCGACCGCTCGAAGCGCTCGGCCGCCACTCGCAGCACCTCGTCGATACGGTC
Organism: Streptomyces sp. NPDC020681; assembly: GCF_044334895.1. Taxonomy (NCBI): domain Bacteria; kingdom Bacillati; phylum Actinomycetota; class Actinomycetes; order Kitasatosporales; family Streptomycetaceae; genus Streptomyces; species Streptomyces sp. NPDC020681. The sequence goes on from NZ_JBIRTX010000023.1 coordinate 94,245, forward strand.
CGGGCTGAGCCGGTCCTCGTCAGCGGCCGACGCCGCGATGATCAACTCGCCACACAGCTCGATCTCGGCGAGGGCCACGTGGTCCTGGACGGTCGTCGTACTGGGCGGAGCCACGCGCATTCACCTCTTCCTGCCGGTGTCGACTTCCTAGCGTAGGGAGTGATGCACGCACCGCGCATGGCACGTCCGGACCATTTCGGGGGGTGTCTTTCGGATCTTGCCGGGCTCCTAGGCCCTGATTCTCCCGGCGTAGATGTCCCGTTGGTCGGGGAGACGCACGGTCACCGGCGTGCCGAAGTCGTACAGCAGAGTCGTCGAAGTGACGGCGACCGTACCGTTCTCATTGGTGAAACTGAAGCGGTGGCGCACCTTGCGCAGCCTGCCCTGCTCGTCGAGATACGCGTCGAACGGCACGCTGTCCTTGGCGAACCCTTTCGCCGCGGCCGCCAGCGAAGCCCGGGCATGCGGCTCGGCGACCAGCGCGGCCTGCGCGATGTCCGCGTTCCCGCGGTAGTGGCGGACCTTCTCGCCGGCGAGCCGCTCATCCCCGACATAGATCACATCCCGGGCACTGCGCAGCAGTTCGGCCGCGGCGAGCGGATCGGTGGCCCCGCCGGTGACCAGGTTCCCGTCCGCGAGGGTCGTGGTGTCGATGCGTACCCACTTGTCCGCGGGCACGCCCGCGCCGCGGTTCTTCATGTACAGGGATCCGGGCGTGAGCAGTTCGGTCACCGGGCGGTGCTCGTCCTCGCCCGCGGGGTCCTTCGGCAGGACGACGGTGAGCTGCCCCATGCGGCGCCGGAAGTCATAGCCCCCCTCGCCCCTGATCGTGACCCGGGTCCCGCCGGTGGCCGTCTCCATCGACGTACGCGCCCGGGCGCTGCCGCTCGTGACCAGCGCGTCCGCGGCTCTGAGCACCTCGTCCACCTGCCCGCCGCCCGGCCGGTCGTCGGCGGCCGCGCCGGGGCCGCCGGAGCAGCCGCTGGTCGCCACCACACCCAGTACGGCGGCCGCGACGGCAAAAGCCCCGCCCCTGCGCCTGTGCTGCTGCACCACCATCGCCTGCCAACCCCCAACACCGGAACCGCTGCTTGTACGAGACCTCCGCCCGTCCCGCATAACGACAGCCGGGTCCCCTCGTCACGCCGGGCGCATTCGGCGGGCCGCCCCAGTACCGTGGAGTTGTGCCTGAGCAAGCCCCGCCGGGAGAGATCCCGGCAACGCACCGGACCACGAACAGCGAGCGCGGTTCCTTCGCCGTCGCCCGCTGTACCTGCGGATGGCTGGGGCCCGCGAGACGTTCCAGAGAACGGGCGCGTGCGGACGCCGAGTTCCACTCGTCGGCCGCGGCGACCCGAAGTTGACCCACCGGCCTCCGGAACCCCTGGCGCGTCAGGGCCGTCTCGTCCTGCAGGAGGCCACATGGACCGGCGCGCGCTGCTCACCACCGCTGTATCGACGGCTGTCACCACAGCTGTGGCCGCCACCGGCTGCTCCAGCAGCGCGGCCGGCGGCTCGACGGCGACCCGCACGGTCACCCCGGTCCGCACCTCGGGCCCGGCGGGCGGGCCCACCGCGTCGGCCGCGCCCGACTGGAAGGCGCTCGCCCGCGGTCTCGACGGGCAGCTCGTCCGGCCCGGCGACGCGGCGTACCCGACCGCGCGGCAGCTCTACAACACCCGCTTCGACTCGCTGAAGCCCGCGGCCGTCGCGTATGTCGCCGGCGAGGACGACATCAAGGAGTGCCTCGCCTACGCCAGGGCCCACCGCACGCCCGTGTCCATACGCAACGGCGGCCATTCCTACGCGGGTTGGTCCTCCGGCAACGGCCGGCTCGTCATCGACGTCTCCGCCATGAACCGCGTCGCCGCCGACGGCACGATCGGCGCGGGAGCCAAACTGATCGACGTCTACGAATCCCTGGCCCGGCAGGGCCGCACCATCCCGGCCGGCTCCTGCCCGACCGTCGGCGTCTCCGGACTCGCTCTCGGCGGCGGGCATGGCGTCAGCTCGCGCGCGTACGGGCTGACCTGCGACAGCCTGCTCTCGGCGACCATCGTCACGGCCGACGGCAAGCGGCTGACGGCGAGCGCCGAGGAGAACAAGGACCTGTTCTGGGCCCTGCGCGGCGCGGGCAACGGCAACTTCGGCGTGGTGACCGGCTTCCGCTTCCGTACCCATCCGACGCCGCCGGCCGTCACCGCGTATCTCACCTGGCCGTGGTCGAAGTCCGCGGCCGTGTTCACCGCCTGGCAGCAGTGGGCTCCGGGCCAGCCGGACGAGATCTGGTCGTCGGCGCATCTGTCGGCGGGGCCCGGCGGCTCCACTCCGACGTTCTCGATCGCCGCGTTCTCGCTCGGCAGCGAGAGCGATCTGCAGAACGCCCTCGACCGGCTCGCGGACCGGGCGGGCTCGTCGGCGCGCTCGGTCTCACTGCGCCGCCGCAGCTACCGCGACGCGATGCTCAACTACGCGAACTGCGGCACGCTCAGCGACGCCCAGTGCCATCTGCCGGGCACCACTCCGGGCCGTACGCAGGAGGGCGTCCTCCAGCGTGAGACATACGCCGCTGCCTCCGACTTCTTCGACCGGAACCTGTCCGCGGCCGGTGTGCAGTCGCTGATCGCGGCCGCCGAGGGATTCACCCGGCTCTCGCCGGCGCAGGGCGGCGGCGGCTCGCTGGTGCTCACGGCGCTGGGCGGCGCGATCAACCGGGTGGACCCGCTGGCGACCGCGTTCGTGCACCGGCGGTCCAGGATGCTGGCGCAGTACATCGCGGCCTGGCGTCCGGACACGTCCGGAGCTCCGCAGCGGGCCTGGCTCAAGGACGCTCACGCCTCGATGCGCCGTCACGCGTCCGGGGCGGCGTACCAGAACTACGTCGACCCGACGCTCACGGACTGGCGGCGGGCGTACTACGGCCCGGCGGCGGACCGGCTCGCCGGGCTGAAGAAGCAGTACGACCCGGGCCGCCTCTTCGACTTCCCGCAGGCGCTGTAGTTCCCGGTGCTGTAGTTCCCGGTGCTGTAGCCCGTACGGATGCCCACCGATGGCCGATGCGATGCCGGGCCTGTGCCCTTGAGTCATAGGGGTTTTCCGGTACCGAGGCACAAGGGGCGTACGTCTCATGCAGCGAATGGCGGCAGTGGTGGCAGCAACCGCAGTGGCCCTCTGCTTGAGCACAGGGGCGGCTGCTGCGGCGGCGGACGCGTCGCCGGTCACAGAGGTCGCGACGCCGAAGGACGAGGGGCCGATCGAGCTCTCGCTGGCGGTCGCCGCGACGGGTGCCATCGCCGGGGCGGGCACCGTGGTGATCGTCCGCCGCCACCAGCGCCGCTCCCGCGGAGGCCGCCGCTGAAGCGGCGAGAAAGTGCTCAGGCCGCGAGATCGTTGCGGCCCGGCCCGGTTCCGGCTCCTTCGGTCCTCGGGTCGGGCAGGCCGAGCGGCTCGGGCCGGTCCCCGGGACCGGCCGGCGCGCGCTTGGACCGTACGAGCCACTTCGCGCGGTCCGACGCGGCGGCCGCCGACACCAGCGGCGTCAGCAGCGCGAGCGCGAGCGGCGCCAGCAGCAGCGTGACCGCCGTGCCGAGCGCGAATCCGCCGATGACATCGGTCGGATAGTGCACGCCCATGAAGACCCGGCAGAAGCCCAGTGCGAGCGCGAGGCCGAGCGCCGCGTAGCCGAACTTCCGGTGGGCGACGAAGAGTCCCGCGCCGAGCGCCATCGCCAGCGTCGCGTGATCGCTGACGAACGAGAAGTCCGTCTTCCCTGCGACCAGGACCTCGATGCCACGGTGGTCCACAAACGGCCGCGGTCTTTCGACGAAGCCGCGGATGGGCACGTTGACCAGCAGCGCGAGTCCGGCGGCCAGCGGCGCCCAGACGATCCCGGCGACCGACGCGACCGAGTCCGCGGCGGTGCCGCGCCGCCGGACGCTCCACCAGCACCACAGCACGAGCAGCACCATCGCGAGCAGGATTCCGTACTCGCCGGCGAACGAGATCGCGCGGTCCAGCCATGAAGGGGTGTCCTTGGCCAGGCCGTTGATGTCGAAGAGCAGGCTGAGATCGGGGCTTGATCCGCCCCTTGACTGCATCAGGGACAACCCCACTGCGAGTCCGGCCATCTCCTGCGACCCCTTGCCTTGTGCCTGGCGCGACGCGCGGTGGACGCGCCGCTCGTACCAACCCCCGTGGTAAGCGTGGTGTCTGCTGCATGGTCAGTGCGGCTGTTCCCGTCCAGGGAACGGCCCTCTACCTACGTACGTTCCACTCTCCACCGAACGATCACCATGACGTTATCGAAGAGAGACACATCACTGCAGCTCAGGGCCTTGGCCTAACAGAGAGTTCCAGCCATACGGGATGCCTTGTCAGGCTTCCGGAGGAACTGTCGGCAGCGCTTTTGCGCCATCCTCGGTGACCCTGGTCGCTCCGAAGTAGTCCGGGGTGTCGATCTTGTCGAAGCGGATCACGGCCCCGGTGTACGGCGCGTTGATCATGTATCCGCCGCCGACATAGAGGCCGACGTGCCGGATCGCGCGCGAGTTGGTGAGGTCGTCGGAGAAGAAGACGAGATCGCCGGGGAGCAGTTCGTCGCGGGACGGGTGCGGCCCGGCGTTGTACTGGTCGTTGGCGACGCGCGGCAGCTCGATGTCGACCGTGCGGTACGCGGCCTGTGTCAGCCCGGAGCAGTCGAAGCGTCCGCCCTGCTCAGGAGTGCCGTTGCCGCCCCAGAGATATTTCGTGCCGAGCTTCTGCTGCGCGAAGTAGATCGCGCCCGCCGCCTGCCGCGACGGCTCGACCCGTCCTATCGGCCGCGCGAAGCTCTTCTCCAGGGTGCGGATGACCTTCACATAGTTCTGCGTCTCGCGGTACGGCGGAACGCCGCCGTGTTTGATCACCGCGTACGCGCCCGCGTTGTAGGCCGCCAGCATGTTGTTCGTCGCGTCGCCCGGAGCCTTCTTGACGTATCCGGCCAGTTCGCAGTCGTACGACGCAGCAGACGGAATCGCGTCGGCCGGATCCCATACGTCGCGGTCACCGTCCTTGTCCCCGTCGATGCCGTGCGTGGCCCAGGTACCGGGGATGAACTGCGCGATGCCCTGCGCGGCGGCGGGACTCCGCGCCTTCGGGTTCCAGCCGCTCTCCTGGTAGAGCTGGGCGGCGAGCAGCGCGGGGTTGATGGCCGGGCAGAGGTTGCCCCACTTCTGCACCAGCGGCTGGTAGAGCCCGGGCACGGCGCCCTTGGCGAGCCCGACGGCGCCGTTCTTGGCGTTCCCGAACAGCCCGGAGGCGGCGGAGTAGGTGCCGACGACGAGCAGTGCGACAAAGCTCAGACACAGCCCGACGGACGCCGCCCCGACCAGCCACGCCTTACGCACCGTCAACCACCTTTCCACCCACGGCAGTACGCCCTGCGCCAGTGTAGGTGCGGACGTTTGCCGCCGGGAGCGTACGAAGAGGACGCGCCATGGCCTGGTTTCACCGGTTACCCGTAGGTAGCGTGTGTGCCGTACATCTGTTGTGACACCTGTGCAGGGAGAGGCGGCTTGCCATGGCGGAACCCGAGGCGTTCTTCGAGCGGCTCTCCGAGCGCCGCTTCGCGCCCACCGAGGGCACTCGGGGTCCGTGGGACGCGGATTCGCAGCACGCCGGGCCGCCGGCCGCGCTGTTGGGGCGGGCGCTGGAGGATCGGCCGGGTGCGCGTACGGACATGCGGATCGCCCGCGTCACGTACGAGATCGTCCGCCCGGTGCCGATCCGGCCGCTGGAGGTGACCACGACCGTGCTGCGGTCCGGCCGCAGCGTGGAGCTCGTCGAGGCGGCGCTCTCGCCCGAGGGCCAGGCGCCGGTGATGCTGGCGCGGGCGCTGCGGATCCGGACCGCCGAGGAGCCGGGACCGGCGGTCGCCCCGGGCCCCCGGGTGCCGTCTCCCGGGGAAGCCGCCGACAGCCCGTTCTTCGCGATCCCGTGGGACGTCGGCTACCACACGTCGATGGAAACCCGGTTCACCGAGGGCTCGTTCAGGGCGCTGGGCCCCGGTACCTGCTGGATGCGGATGCGCGTGCCGCTCATCGCGGGCGAGGAGACCCGGCCGCTGGACCGCGTGCTGGTCGCGGCCGACTCCGGCAACGGCATCAGCAATGTCCTCGACTTCAGCCGCCATGTCTTCATCAACGCGGATCTGACGGTCCATCTGCACCGGCACCCGGTCGGCGAGTGGGTGTGCGTCGAGGCCCGTACGAGCGTCGACCCGGCGGGAATCGGCCTGGCGGACGCCCAACTGCACGACGAGAAGGGCCCGATCGGCCGCAGCGCGCAGAGCCTGTTCGTCGCGCCCCGCTGAACTCCGGTCAACCCCCCTCGAGTGGTCTGGACCAGCTACCACTACCCTGTGTCACGCAGCCAGGAAGGCTGTGAACGGCGCCCGCCGTCGACCGCGGCGGGACGAGCACCACAGGAGAAGCAGTGGGGAACGCAGAAAACGCGGGCAGCGGCAACGCATCGCGCAGGACCCGAGACGCCGGGGGAACGCTCGCGGCGCTGACCTTCATCGCGCTGATCGGCGTGGCGGTGGCACTGCTCGGATACATGGTCACCTCCGGCTGATGAGGTGACCACAACGGCAGGGCGACGCCTCACCAGGCCTCGCCCTGCTCTTCCTTACCGGCGTCCTTACCGGCGTCCTTACCGGCGCTGCGCCTTGCTCGGCGCCTTGCTCTACGCCTTGCGGCCGACGCCGCCGAACATGGCGACCTCGTCCACCGAACCGTCCTCCTCCGGCCGCCAGCGCGAACACGAGACGACACCCGGCTCCAGCAGCTCCAGACCCTCGAAGTAGCGGGAGAGCTGCTCGGGCGTGCGCTGAGTGAGCTTGGGCGTCCCGTGCTCGTTCCAGAAGGCCACCGCGTCGTCCACGTCCGGCATCGCCGGGCTGGTGATGGTGTGGGAAAGCACCAGATGGCTGCCGGCGGGCAGCGCGTCCATGAGACGGCGGACGACTGCGTACGACTGCTCGTCGTCCTCGATGAAGATCACCACACCGAGCAGCATCAGCGCGATGGGCCGGCTGAAGTCGAGCGTCTTGGCCGCGCGCTCCAGGATGGTGTCGATGTCCCGCAGATCGGCGTCGAGATAGTCGGTCCGGCCCTCGGGCGTACTCGTCAGCAGGGCGCGGGCGTGCGCCAGTACGAGCGGGTCGTTGTCGACGTACACGATCCGCGCGTCGGGTGCGGCCCGCTGGGCGACCTCGTGGGTGTTGTCGGCGCTCGGCAGGCCGGTGCCGATGTCGAGGAACTGCCGGATGCCCACATCGGCGGTGAGATGGTGCACGGAGCGCCCGAGGAACAGCCGGTCGGCGAGCGCGTAGTCGCCGATGCCGGGATGGAGCGAGCGGATCTGGTCGCCGGCTTCGCGGTCGACGATGTAGTTGTCCTTGCCGCCGAGCCAGTAGTTCCAGATACGGGCGGTATGGGGGCGGGTCGTGTCGATCCGGTCGAGGCCCTGCGCGTCGTCGGTCACGCGGCCACAATATCCAACTCGGCATCCGGACAGGGAGGTTGACGGGGCACTTCCGCCCGTGGCGCACGTCCGCCCTGCGGAACCGACACCGCCCGTACGCCGTCCTCAGTCACCACAAGGGTGGGACACGTCTGTCACGGGGGACGACGCATGACGCTCAACGAGAAGTGGAGCGGTCTGTTCGGCAACGACAGCTCCGGCACGGGAATGAAGCTGGCACACGCCGACCCGGGGGGCGGCTCAGGCAACGGCGGCGAGCCCGACCTGAAGGTCAGCAGCGGCCCGTGGACGACGGCGTCTTCCGTCGCGAACGCGCTGCACACCTCGTCCGCCTCCGCGCTCACCGAGCTGGAGGAGGCCGCCAAGGTCGACGCGAAGCGGACCGAAGGCTTCGACAGCACGGCCGCGATGGCCGAGGTCCTCACCTCCTGGAAGGGCCGGCTGACCTCCGTACGCGACGAGTGCACCCGCCTGGAGGGCAGTCTCAGGTCGGCGGGCAAGGAGTTCGGCGAGCAGGAGATCGAGAACCGGCGGCGCTTCGAGGGCAGGATCGGGGGACCGAAGTGACCACCTGGCAGCAGTTGGAGAACGTCAACCTCGTCGAGTACACGGAGGCGGCCATCGGCTGGGGCAAGGTCTCCAGCCGCGCGAACGCCGCCAAGGACCGGGTCGACCGCGAGATGCTCGGCAAGCTGCGCGAAACGCAGAAGGGCGACACGGCCGGCGCCGCCATCGCCGATCTGAGCCGGCTCAGCCGCAACTACCAGTACATCCACACCGAGTGCGGACTGATCCGTACGGCGCTGAACGGGCTGGCGTCCGAGCTCGCCGGGCCGCAGGGCAAACTGCTGCGGGCGCTGCAGTCGGCCAGGGAACACAAGTTCACCGTCCATGCCGACGGCTCGGTGGAGTACCCCAACGACCAGGTGCCGCTCGCCCCAGGACAGGCCAGGGCGGTCCCCGGCGCGCCCATCCCTCTCGTGCCCGGCACGCCCGAGGGCGCCGGCAACTCCAACAAGGCCGAGGCGGAGCACATCGCCGAGGACATCGCCGCCGCGCTGCGCGAAGCGGCCGAGATCGACGGCCGGTACGCCGGTGTGCTGCGCAAGCTCAAGACCACCGACGGCCTCGATGTCACCGACGCGATGCTCGCCGACGCGGCGCAGGACACCCGGGACGTACAGAAGGCGGCCGGCAAGTACGCGGACGAGAACCGGATCCCCAAGGACAAGTCGCCCGCGGACAACGCCAAGTGGTGGAACTCGCTCAGCCGGCAGGAGCGCGACGAGTACGCGACCCTCTACCCCGCCTCCATCGGCCGCCTGGACGGCCTCCCGTCCGACGTACGCGACGACGCCAACCGCATGGTGCTCGCGGAGACCCGCGCCCAGAACCGGCTGGACCTGAACAAGCTGGGCCCGGAACCGCAGAAGTACATCCAGAACCCCAGCGGCAACTACCCCGCGGCCATCGTCAACCCCGAGTGGCGCAAGTGGAGCGACGGCGGCGGCCCGCGGCTGCAGGCCCAGATCAAGGGCATGGACGCGATCCAGAAACGGTTCGACGCGCCGCCGTCGGAAGGCCTTCCCGAGGCGTACCTGCTCAGCTTCGACGAGAAGGGCACCGGCCGGGCGATCATCGCCAACGGCAACCCGGACACGGCCACCAACACGGCGGTGTACGTCCCCGGCACCACGTCCAAGCTGGAGAGCATCGGCGGCGACATCAACCGGATGACGGAGATGTGGCGCGAGGCCAACGCCCAGGCCCCGGGCGAGACCACCTCGACGATCACCTGGCTCGGCTACGACGCGCCGCAGAGCATCGTGCCCGAAGCAATGGAGAAGGACTGGGCCTACAACGGCTCACCGAAGCTGAACAACTTCATGGACGGCCTCGAAACGGCCCAGGGCGGCGCGGACAAGAGCCACACGACCATCATCGGCCACAGTTACGGCTCCACGGTCGTCGGCGACGCCTCGAACAAGGGCGACCTGTCCGCCGACGACATCGTGGTGGCGGGCAGCCCCGGCATGATGGTCGGCGAGGCGAAAGACCTCGACGTCCCGAAGGGCCACGTCTGGTCCGAGGCCGCCGGCGACGACCTGGTGCCGGCCGGCGGCAAGCTCGCGGGACTCGGCGGGTACAAGTGGGGCGTCCAGTACTGGAACGGCATTCCCTACGACGCCGGATACATCCAGGTCGTGCCGTCGGACGAGACGTTCGGGGCGCACCGGATGGACGTCGACACCAGCGGACACAGCGACTACTGGAACCGTGGCTCGCAGAGCCTGAAGAACCAGGCCGCTGTCGTCGTCGGCGACTACCACCGTGTGGAAGAGGACGATTAGTGACCAGCACCAGCAGCGGAGGCCGGGCGGGGCGCGCCATCGGCGCGGTCGCCTCGGCCCTCGCCCTGGCAACCATCGCGACGGGATGCTCGAAGGACATGGACGATCTCGGCTACACACCCACCACGCTCGGCGTCGACGAGGCGCGGGCGAAGACCAAGTCCGTCTCCGGCCAGATCTTCGACATGATCGGCCTCGGCCAGGCCAGGACAACGGAACCCGGCCCCGGAGTCTCCACCTGCGAACAGGACCCGGACCACCTCTTCCTCTCCCGCCACCCGTGGTCGCTCTACGGCGTCCCGGCCGCGGAACTGGAGCAGGGCTTCCAGCGCCTGCGGGAGACGCTCCCCAAGAAGGGCTGGAAGGTCGTCGAATACGGCCCGAACAAAAGCGCCGCGAAGACCCTGGAGCTGACGGCGGACTCGGAGAAGGAACACTTCTCGGTCAACGCGGAGCTGCGCGTCGGCGCGGACGAGAAGCAGCCGCTGATCCTGGTGAACGTGGTCTCCGGCTGCTACCGGGCGCCGGAGGGAACCGACCTCAACGGCATCTACTGACGCCGGGCCGTGTGCGAGGCGTGTCCATACCGCCTCGCACCGCCCCAAAGGTGGAACAACGACAGTCATTGCCCGGAGTCACCCTCCGTGATACACAGAGTAACCATACGCGCTTCTTGCACCGCACCGGCTCCGCGCCGACGCAGGTCAGGGCGGCGCGATCGGTCATACGTGCGGAGATCGGGTAAAGAGACCCTCGAAGTCGGCATACGCGGGCGGTTTCATCAGCGAAGATAGAGCGATGGCCCATGCCGAGGGGCATGGGCACCGAACAACCCGACAGGGGCGGTGAGTTACACATGATCCTGGCAGCCGAAAAGGGCGACATCACCACCATCATCGGCGGAATCGCCCCCAACTGGGGGCCTTTCGGGAGCCTGGGGAACGAAGCACGAGTGATGATCGAGGTGGTGATGGCCATTGCCATCCTGCTCTGCCTCGGCATCGCGATCTGGGGCGCGGCCAAACAGCGCATCGGAGCGACGGCACTGCGCGACACGTTCAGCGCCGAACAGGGCAAGGGCCTGATCGTCGCCGGACTGACCGGAGTCTTCATCATCGGGTCACTGGGAACCCTGTTCACCATCGTGTACGGGATGGCCGTCTGACCCGACCGCCGCAGTTCCCTGGTCCCAGATTTCCTCCGATCCTCCTCTCCCCGAGTGCCCGGCCCACCCCTTGAGGTTGCGTCCCCCTGATGTCGAGTCACCACACCGCGCCCGCGCGGGAAGCAGCACGACTACCGTCGTACTACACGGAGTCGGCGGAACTGCCAACGGTTGAGGGATGGCGTCTCCCCCAGCGGAGCGAGGAGAAGTACGCGACATGAGCCTCGGGGACGAGCACGGCTACGGCGGCGAATCGGGCGGCCGCGTGGACGACGGCTTCGGCGGCACGGGCCAGACACGCACACGCCTCCCCGGCACGGACGCCGACGTCTACGGCGGCGCCCGCCGCCCGGTGCGCAGCTCGCGCTCACTGATCACGGTGGTCGGTGTGGTGGTACTGCTGATCGCCGCGATCGCCTTCGCGAACCGGGGAGGCGGCGGGGACGGGGACGGTGACGCTTCCTCCGGCCAAACGGCGAAGGGGGCGGGGGCGGAACCGACGGCGGCGACGGGGGTTGCGCCGGTGAAGGGGAAGACGGGGCTGGTGGCGTCGGGGTTTGCGAGGGATGAGCAGGGGGCGCAGAGCGCGGCGGCGAATTATGCGGTGGCGCTGGGTTCTGACGGCATGTTCAACAAGGCGCGCCGCCAGGAAATCGTGAAGGCCATCGCCGACTCCAGCACGCTCAACAAGCTCCAGTCCGGATTCGACGCCGACTACTCCCCGGCGTTCCTGGCGCAGATCGGGCTCAGCGCCGATGGCGGCGCCCCGGCCGGCTCGACGTTCGTCAATCGCACGCTGCCCGCCGGTTCCAAGGTCAAGAGATTCTCGAACGACAGCGCCGACGTCGACGTTTGGTGCCTTGGCCTGTTCGGGCTGACGGGCGAGAAGTCGACCAAGCCGGTGACGAGCGGCTGGTTCACGCTGAGCGTCAAGCTGAAGTGGAACGGATCCGACTGGAAGGTCCTGGAAACCACCCAGAAAACCGGCCCGACACCGGTCACCGGCGACAACGCGGTCTCCGGGTCCGACGAAATCGCCGACGCGGTCAAGGAATTCGGAGGGTTCACGTATGCCCGTTAGCCCTCCCTCTCGCGCTCGCTCCATCCTCACCGCCGTGGCTGCCGTCCACACGGCGGCGTTGCTGTTCGCGGCCCGGGCTGCCGCAGCGCCGACACCTCCGCCGTCGCCTGCGCCGACCAAGAGCAATGACCCGTGCGGGCTGATCGCAGGCCCCGCCCGTGACTACTGCGACTCCGGCGAGCCCGGCGGCTCCTCACGCCGCGCCCCGGGGCTGGACAACCCCACCGACGCCCTCGACCCCCTCGCCTCCCTCGCCCGCGGCTGCGCCGACGCCGCCGTATCCATCATCGACGAGCTCTCGAAGGCCGTGAAATCCACCGCCAAGGTCGACTTCACCAACGGCACCTTCCTCGGCCAGTACGCCATCGTCTTCGCCGCCGCCACCTTCCTCACCCTCCTCCTCTGGCTGCTCGCCGTCGCCAAGCGCGCCATCCGCGGTGTGCCCCTCATGACCGCCATCTCCGAGGCCATCGGGTTCCTCTGGCTGACCGTCCTCGCGTCCGCCTTCACCCCGCTGATCCTCTACACCCTCGTCTCCGCAACCGACGCGATCACCGATGTGATCGCGCAAGGCACCGGCAGTCAGACCGATGTCTTCTTCGGCAGCTTCAAACAGGCCCTGCAGAAGGGCGATCAGATCAGCGGCGGGCCCATCATGCTGATCATCGTTTCCCTCGTGACCGTTCTCGCCGCGGGGATTCTCTATCTCGAGCTCTTCATCCGCGCCGTTCTCCTGTACGTCGGCGCCCTCCTCGGCGTCGTCGTCTACGCCGGGCTCGTCGACAAGAACCTCTGGGGTCACGTACGCCGCTGGGCCGGGATCATGATCGCGGTGATTCTCGTCAAGCCCGTCATCGTCATCGTCCTCGGCCTCGCGGGCGCACTCGCCGGCGACGACGGTCCGGACTCCTTCTCGGCCATCGTCACGGGACTCGCGATCATCCTGCTCGCCATCTTCGCCTCCGCGATGATCTACCGTTTTGTCCCCGGCTTCGGCGACGAGATCGCCAACTCCCGCAACAACCGCATACAGAACAGCGCCGAGAGCAAGGCCGCCGCCGTCATCAGCTCGCCCGCCGCTCTCGTCTCCCAGGGCATCAAGACCCACAGCAGCCGCGGCAACGCCGGCGGCGACGGCAACGGCGCCGCTCCCCGCCCCGCCAACCCGATCAGCGGCGGCGTCGCCGCGCACAGCACCCGCAACCCGGGAGGGGGCAACGCCGGCGGCCAGTCCGCCGCTCCGCCGCCCCGTAGCGGCAATCCCGGCTCCGGCACCCCGCACAGCAACCGCAAGAGCACAGGAGGTGGAGGGCGTTGACGACCCAGTCCCATCCCATCGCGCCCCGCCGTACGTATCTCATCGGCCGGGCCCGGCCGAACGCGATCGTCGGCAAGAACCGCGAGACCGGCGAGATCGCGCTGATCATCGCCGGCGCGTTTTTCGGCATGATGAGCGGGCTGCTCGTACCCGTCCTGTCCCTGCGGATCGTGCTGCTGATGGGCTTCCCGCTGCTCGCGCTCGCCGCCGTGTACGTCCCGTACAAACACCGCACCATCTACCGCTGGTTCGAGATCAACCGCAGCTACAAGCGCACCCTGCGCAGCGGCACCACCTACCGCTCCGTCGTCGCCGAGGCCGGCACCCGGCTCGACGGACGTGAGGTCGAGGTCGGCCCGCCGCCCGGCATCGGGCGGATCAACTGGCTCGCCGCACCCTTCGGCCCCGACGAGATCGCCGTACTGCTGCACGCCGACCGCCGCACCGTCACTGCCGCCATCGAGATCGAGGGCCCCGGCGTCGGACTGCGCGACAGCGAGGACCAGGAAGCCCTCGTCGACCGTTTCGGCACCCTGCTCAAGCATGTGGCCAACGGCGACGGCTTTGTGACGCGCCTTCAGATGCTGGCCCGTACGCTGCCCGCCGACCCCGACGCGCACGCCAAGGACGTCGCCCAGCGCGGCGACCAGCAGGCACCGGTCTGGCTGCGCGACTCGTACGAGCAGCTCCAGTCGATGGTCTCCACCTCCAGCGAGCAGCACCGCGCGTATCTCGTCGCCTGCATGCACTACTCGCGCGAACTGGCCGCCGAGGCCAACGCCATGGCCCGCGCCGCCCGCCACTCCACCGGCGCGAAGGCGCGCAGAATCGACAAGGACGCGGGCCTCGCCGTCGTCATGGCCCGCGAGCTCACGGACATCTGCGCCCGCCTCGCCGAGGCCGACATCCGGGTCCGCCAGCCGCTCGGCCAGGGCCGGCTCGCCTCTCTCGTGCATTCGATGTACGACCCCGACCACCCCATCGACCACATCCAGGCGATGACCAAACGCAACGCCTGGCCGGCCGAGCTGGACGCCCTGCAGCCCACCTTCCTCCAGGCGAAGACCCGCGAGTCATCCACCCGCGCGCCGTGGTGCCACTCCACCGCATGGGTGAAGGAATGGCCGATGACCCCGGTGGGCGTCAACTTCCTGGCCCCGCTGCTCGTCCACACCCCGGATGTGATCCGTACGGTGGCGGTCACCATGGACCTGGAGCCCACCGAGGTCGCCATCGAGCGGATGCTCACGGAGAAGACGAACGACGAGGCCGACGCCTCACGCGCGGCGAAGATGAACCGCACCGTCGACCCGCGCGACATCGCCGCGCACGGACGGCTCGACCAGCGGGGTGAAGATCTCGCAAGCGGTGCGGCAGGTGTCAATCTTGTCGGGTACATCACTGTGTCGTCGCGTTCGCCCGAGGCCCTGGCCAGGGACAAGCGCACGATCAGGGCCTCGGCCGGCAAGTCGTACCTCAAGCTGGAGTGGTGCGACCGCGAGCACCACCGGGCCTTTGTGAACACCTTGCCGTTCGCGACCGGCATCCGCCGCTAGCGCTGATAGGGGCCCTGATCCTGATGCGAGATCCGCTGTCCGTCCTCACCGAGGCGTTCACCTCCTTCCTGTTCGGGAAGGTGGAGACGACCCGGCTGCCCGTGCGTACGTCCACGGGCCAGGCGCAGGCGGTCTATCTGCCCACCGCCGCGCCGGGCCTCGGCGACTCGGGCGTGATCATCGGCCGCGAGGTGTACAGCGGAAAGGGCTATATCTACGACCCCTTCCAGCTGTACGGGCAGCAACTGCCGGCCCCGCACTGGCTGGTGCTCGGCGAGTCGGGCAACGGCAAGTCGGCGCTGGAGAAGACCTATGTACTGCGTCAGCTCCGCTTCCGGGACCGGCAGGTCGTCGTCCTGGACGCGCAGGGCGAGGACGGCGTCGGCGAGTGGAACCTGATCGCGCAGGAGCTGGGCATAACCCCCATCCGGCTCGACCCGATGACGGCACTGGACGGCGGCATCCGGCTGAACCCGCTGGACCCGGCGATCACCTCGACGGGCCAGCTGGCGCTGCTGAGGACGATCATCGAGGTGGCGATGGGCCACGGCCTGGACGAGCGTTCCGGCTTCGCGCTCAAGGTCGCGCACGCGTATGTCAACGAGACGATCATCGACCGTCAGCCGGTGCTGACCGACATCGTGGACCAGTTGCGGCACCCGGAGCCGGAGTCGGCGGAGTCCATGAACGTCGACATCGACGATGTACGGGCCTGGGGCCTGGATGTCGCGCTGGTACTGGACCGTCTGGTCGACGGTGACCTGAGGGGCATGTTCGACGGCCCGACGACGGTCGGCATCGACCTCGACGCACCGCTGATCGTCTTCGACCTGTCGCACATCGACCGTAACTCGATCGCGATGCCGATCCTGATGGCGATCGTGGGTGTGTGGCTGGAGCACACCTGGATCCGCCCGGACCGGAAGAAACGGATCTTCCTGGTCGAAGAAGCCTGGCACATCATCAACAGCCCGTTCGTGGCCCAGCTGTTCCAGCGACTGCTGAAGTTCGGCCGCCGTCTGGGTCTCTCCTTTGTCGCCGTGGTCCACCACCTGTCCGACGTCGTGGACGGAGCGGCGGCGCGGGAGGCGGCGGCGATCCTGAAGATGGCGTCGACGCGCACGATCTACGCCCAGAAGGCGGACGAGGCCCGTGCCACGGGCCGGGTGCTCGGCCTGCCCAGATGGGCGGTCGAGATCATCCCGACGCTCACACCGGGCATCGCGGTCTGGGACGTCAACGGCAATGTGCAGGTGGTCAAACACCTGGTGACGGAGGCGGAGAGACCACTCGTCTTCACCGACCGGGCCATGACGGAATCCTCGGGGCCCGCACTGCCCGAGGACGTACAGGCCGCGGAGTGGGAGGCGGAGCAGCGTGCGGCCCTGATCGAGCAGCAGCAGCAGTTGGACGAGTCCTCCGAGTCGACGGTGGCATGACATGCGCGACCGCCGCGGTGACCCCCGATATGGCCGTGATGCGCGTGACGCCCGTGCCGATGCCCGCGACGGCATCCCGGACGGCCTGCTGGTGGGCCTGCTGGCCTTCCTGCTCGGCCTGACGCTGCTGGTCTGGACGGCAACAGGCCTGGCGGGCCTGTTCTCCCACGGCGCGTGGCCGACGGGCGTCTCCTTCGCCAACACCCCCTTGGCGATGCGCTCCCTGGCGGCGGCCCCGCACGACCTGCCCTCGGCCTGGCCGGAGACCCCGGACGCGCAACTGTCGGGCTACGGCCTGTTCTGGGGCCTGGCGATCGGCGAGCTGATGGTGCTCGTGGTCCTGACGATCTTCGTCCTGGGAACGGTCGCGCGGTGGCGAGCGGTAAGGGCGGGACGGGTGGACCGCAAGCGGGATGTGGATACGGGCGGGGGCGCGGGCGTCGCGGACGCCAATCCACTTGCGGGACAGGGGCTTGGGCATGGGCTGGGCCCTGGACTCACGGGCCCGGGCAACGGCGGCTCCGCGAGCGCGGCGGCCCCCAACGCTCTTGCGCAGCAAGGCCCTGGCCCCGGAGCGGGCCCTTCGGGCACCGGCGGAGCTGCGAGCCCGTACGGGGCAGGCACCCCGACCGGCGGCGGTACGGCAAGCCCGTACGCGGATGCCACGGGCACCGGCAACTGGCCCACCGCGATCAGCAGCGCAGCCGCAAGCCCGCACACAGGGACCGCAGGCCCCAACTCCCTTGCCCAGCAAGGCGCAGGCAACGTGGAAGCCGCGCCCGCCGGGGCCGCAGGCCCCCAGGCGCTTGCGGAGCAAGGGTCGGGCGGGCAGGACCCCCACACCACAAACACCGGAGCCCCTGGCCCCAACCCGCCGCAAGGCCCCACTCCTTGGGCCCACCCCGTACCCCCGCCCCGGACCCCCCGACTCCTCTTCGGCGACCCCGCGACCCGCCGCCCCGCCGCGCTCCAGGCCGTCCTCGACGCCGCCGGTCCCGCACTCGTCGTCACCTCCGACCCCACCGTCTGGGCCGAGACCAAGGACGCGCGCGCCAAGCTCGGGCCCGTTCTCGTCTACGACCCGGGGCACCTCTGCGACACCCCTGCCCGTCTCCACTGGTCGCCCACCGCCCGCTGCGAGGACGCCGGCACCGCACAGCAACGCGCCGCCGCCCTCCTCGCTCCCGTCCGGCCCCGCGCGCTTCTCGACGCCGCCATGGCCGACACCGCCGAAACCCTGCTGCGCTGCTGGCTGCACGCCGCGGCCGTGGACGGGCGGCCGTTCAAGCAGGTGCACCGCTGGGCGCAGGGCGGCAGCGCGCAGGAGGCCGTACGCATCCTCCGTACCCACGCGAAGGCCACCGCCGGACTCGCCGGGCTCCTCGAGTCCGCTCTCACCGGGCATCCCGAACGCCGCGAGATCGCCCAGCAGTTGGTCGTCCGCGCCCTCTCCGCCCTCTCCTCGATCCATATCCGCGAGGCCTGCACCCCGAACCGAACGGATTCGCTCACTCTGGAATCTTTTATCGACGAGGGGGGCACTCTCTACCTGATGGGGGAGCCCATCGAGGACCCCCGAGCCCACCCCGGCGCAATGCCTCTGCTCACCGCACTGGCCTCAGACGTGGTCGAGCACGGCCGCCGCATGGCCGCACGGTCATCCGACGGTCGGCTCGACCCACCAATGACGCTCGTTCTCGACGACGTCGCGGCCGTGGCTCCGCTGCCCAGCCTCCCGGAGCTGCTGTCCTCCGGGCAGAACCAGGGCTTGCCGACCCTGGTCCTGCTCCGCTCCGCCGAACAAGCCCGCGCCCGGTGGCCGGAGCCGCTCACCCAGTAGGCCCCGGGGGGTGTTGCCAGCCCCACCCCCCAACCTGCCTGCTACGCCCACTGACCCCGCCCCCGCGACACGACAGAGTCATAGACACGCCAGCACGGCACTACGACTCTGGGGGTCCCGCCCATGCCCACTCGACGCCAAGTCCTCGGCACCGCGGCCGCATTGACCGGCACGGCACTGACCGGCACCGCGCTCACCAGCGGGACCGCCCGAGCCACGCCGCGTACGACCCGGCACGACGTCCTCGCCCTCACCCATGCCACTCTCGTCCATGGCTCGCGGACCGTCCCCGACCAGACGATCCTCGTCCGCGGCGGCCGCATCATCCGTTCCGGCAGCAGCGCGGGGACCGTCGTCCCGCGCAGCGCCAGGACCGTCGACCTGCGGGGCAAGTACGTCATCCCCGGCCTCGTCGAGGCGCATGTCCACACCTCCGGCCCCGCCGAGATCGCCGCGCCGGTCTTCCCGCTGGCCGGCGTCACATCCGTACGGGAGATGTGGGGGCAGCCCGTCCACCACGAGTGGCGGCAGCAGGTCACGACCGGCAAACTCCTCGGCCCGCGCTGGGTCATCGCCAGTCCGATCGTCGACGGCCCGCCGACCCTCTTCACCGAGGACACCGGCAACCCGGTGATCGAGGTCCGCGACGAGGCATCGGCCCGCCGTGCCGTACGCGCGGTCAAGCGCGCCGGCGCGGACTTCGTGAAGGTCTACTCCCGCCTCTCCCGTCCCGCGTATCTCGCCATCGCCGACGAGTCCCGCAGGCAGGGCATCCGCTTCGCGGGCCACTGCCCGGACTCCATGACCATCGCGGAGTGCAGCGACGCCGGTCAGCAGACCATCGAGCACCTTCATGCCCTGCTGCTGGCGACCGTGTCGGAGTCCAAGGAGAAGGAGATCCGCCGCGGTCTGGAGCGTGTACGCCTAGACCCGCGCGAGCCCTCCAGCATGGCCCGCTACCACTCCTGGTTCCGCCAGGTGCACGCGCTGGAGTACGAGGCCGTACGCAGCTACGATCCGGCCCGCGCCCGCGCGCTCTTCGACCGGCTCGCCGCCAACGGCACCCGCGTCGTGCCGACCCTGTCGGTCCACCACACACTGGAGCGCCCGGACCAGCTTCCGGCCACACAGGAGGAGGCGAAGTATCTGCCGTCCTGGATGGTGGAGAGCTGGCCGGCCACTTGGGAGGCCCTGATCGGCGGCCGCACTCCGAGCGAGGCGGCCCGCATCCGCGAGATCTACGCCCACCGGCTGCGGCTGGTCGCCGAACTCCACCGTTCCGGCGTGGAGTTGCTGGCCGGCACTGACAGCGGCACCGGCTATCTCGTACCGGGCTTCTCGCTCCACGACGAGATGGCCCTGCTCGCCGAGGCCGGACTGCCGGCCCACCGCGCACTGGAGTCGGCGACCACCGCACCCGCCCGCATGCTCGGCCTCGCCGACCACCGCGCGGACCTGGTGGTGCTGGACGCGAACCCGCTGACCGACATCCGCCACACCCGTCGTATCGACTCGGTCCTCGTCGCCGGCCGCTACATCGACCGGACGGAGCGCACACAGCTCCTGGCCCAGGTCGAAACGGCCGCCGCCGCGGCCGAGCCTCCGGCCGCTCCCACGGCCCACCGCCCCACCTGCTGCTAGCTGACGCAGTTGCCTACCGCAGCACTTCGTACTCCACCTCCCGCGCGGCCGGATCCCCCGGCACCGGCACCGACTCACCGCTCGCCACAAATCCGATACGCCGATAGAACGCCGCCGCCCGCGCATTGCTCTCGTGCACATACAGCCGTACCCGCTTCACCGGCGGCCCCGACAGCGCCCACGACCATTCGACCGCAGCCCGGAACAGCGCCTCCGCCACCCCCGTTCCCCGCGCCTCGGGCCGTACGAACACCGCCACCAGATGCGTCTGGTCGATCTCCGCGGCCTCCCCGAACCGCACCTCACCCGCCGGCCGCTCAACCAGCGCGGTGACCGTGCCGGTCCACCGCCCGTCCTGCGCCTCTGCGATGAACTGCCGTGCCCCGATCCCGTCCGCGGCCATGGCCGTACGGTCCTGCCAGAACATGTCCGGCCGCTCGAGCGCCTGCTCGTACGTCTCAAGGAAGGCAAGGTGCGCGACCGGATCCTGCAGGGCGGCGAGCCGGAGCTCCCGGGCCTTCGCCCACTCCTCGGCCCGTACACCGCGAATGACATAGTCCATGGCGCCGATACTGACCGCGCCGGCGTCGCTGAGCAACGCGGTTTCGGCCTTGTATCCCGCCCCTGAACGCAGGAAAGCCCCGCACCATAAGGTGCGGGGCTTTCCCACAATGATTGTTCGGCGGTGTCCTACTCTCCCACAGGGTCCCCCCTGCAG
>NZ_JBIRTX010000024.1:0-111428 GCF_044334895.1 Streptomyces sp. NPDC020681
TCCTCCACACCTACAACCACCACCGCAGCCACACCGCACTCGAAGGCAAACCACCCATCACCCGCGTGAACAACGCTCCAGGGCAATACACCTAGGGCCTTTCGTCTGGGTCAGGCCGGCTCAGTCCGGGCGCCGGACCTCGAAGTCGTACGCGTCGACCTCCGCCAGCAGCCGTGCCCGGCGCTCCTCGTCGTCGTCCAGGAACGACGCCAGGAAGGAGTTGCGGGCCAGCTCCCGCAGCCGCTCCTCGCCCAGCCCCAGCGCCTCGTGCACCGCGTGGAACGTGTCCCCGACATAGCCGCCGAAGTACGCCGGGTCGTCGGAGTTGACCGTGCACAGCAGTCCCGCGTCGATCATCCGCGGCAGCGGATGCTCCTCCAGGATGTCGACGGCGCGCAGCCGCACGTTCGACAGCGGGCACAGTGTCAGCGGAATCCGGTCTCGCGCAAGACGCTCGACCAGTTCCGGGTCCTCCATGCAGCGCAGCCCGTGATCGACGCGTTCGACGCCGAGGATGTCCAGAGCCTCGCGGATGTACTCCGGCGGGCCCTCCTCGCCGGCGTGCGCCACCTTGCGCAGACCGAGCGCGGCAGCCGCCTCGTACACCTCGCGGAACTTCGACGGCGGATGGCCCGCCTCCGCCGAGTCGAGCCCCACCGCCGTGATCCGGTGCAGATGAGGCTTCGCGGCGTGCAGGGTCTCCAGCGCGGACTCCGCGGACTCGTCGCGCAGGAAGCACATGATCAGCCGGGTCGAGATGCCGTGCCGCTCCTCGCTCGCCTCCAGCGCCCGGCCGAGGCCCTCGATCACCGTGCCGACCGGCACGCCGCGCGCGGTGTGCGCCTGCGGGTCGAAGAAGATCTCGGCGTGCCGCACGCCCTGCTCGGCGGCCCGCTCCAGATAGGCGTCGGCGAGCTCGGCGAAGTCGTCCTCGGTGTGCAGCACGGCCATCAGGCCGTAGTAGAGGTCCAGGAAGGACTGCAGATCCTCGAAGAGATAGGCGCGGCGCAGCTCTTCGGTGTCCTTGTGGGCGAGCTCGACGCTGTTGCGCGCGGCGAGCGCGAAGGCGAGTTCGGGCTCCAGGGTGCCTTCGATGTGCAGATGCAGTTCGGCCTTGGGGAGGGGCATGAGCCGTTCGCCTCGCTCACTGCTGACGTTTGGGCAGGGGCACGCGCAGCAGGTCCTTGGCGACGGTCAGCTCGCCTTCGAACCCGGCGGGGCGCGCCTGCCGCTCGAATTCCTCGGCGTCGTTGTAGCGCTGCGAGAAGTGGGTCAGTACCAGATGCCGCACACCCGCGTCGCGGGCCACGCGCGCGGCCTGTCCGGCGGTCAAGTGGCCGTGGTCCGTGGCCAGTTGTTCGTCCTCGTCGAGGAAGGTGGACTCGATGACGAGCATGTCGCAGCCGTCGGCGAGCGCATGCACGCCGTCGCACAGCCGGGTGTCCATGACGAACGCGAAGCGCTGACCGGGCCGTGCCTCGCTGACGTCCTCCAGCCGCACCCCGTTCACCTCGCCCTCGCGCTGGAGCCGGCCGACGTCCGGGCCCTGGATGCCGCGGGCGGCGAGCGCCTCCGGCAGCATCCGGCGGCCGTCCGGCTCGGTCAGACGGTAGCCGTACGACTCGACGGGGTGCGAGAGCCTGCGCGCCTCGAGTGTGTACGAGGCGGTCTCGGCGAGCACCCCGTCGGCGGCGACGGACGCCTCGGTCAGCCGCACGGTCTCGCGGTACGCGGTCGCGTACCGCAGCCGCTCGAAGAACCGCTGCCCACTGGCCGGATAGTGGGCCGACACCTCGTGCGGGACCCGGTCGAGGTTGATCCGCTGGATCACTCCGGCGAGGCCGAGGGAGTGGTCGCCGTGGAAGTGGGTGACACAGATCCGGTTGATGTCGTGCGCGGCGACCCCGGCGCGCAGCATCTGCCGCTGCGTGCCCTCGCCGGGGTCGAACAGGATGCCTTCACCGTCCCAGCGCAGCAGATAGCCGTTGTGGTTTCGGTGCCGGGTCGGGACCTGGCTGGCGGTGCCGAGCACCACCAGTTCGCGTACGGACAAGATGCGTTGCCTCGTTACAACTCGGTCTGAGGGGTTATCCCGGAGGCCACTCGAGGCCGCGGCCGCCGAGCAGATGGGCGTGGGCGTGGAAGACGGTCTGCCCGGCGCCCGCTCCGGTGTTGAAGACGATGCGGTATCCGGTGCTGTCGGTCTTCTCCTCGGCGGCGACCTCGCCCGCCTCGCGCAGCACGTCGGCGACCAGCTGCGGCGCCGACGAAGCGAGGTCGGCGGCGTCCCGGTAGTGCGCCTTCGGGATGACCAGGACGTGGGTCGGGGCCTGGGGGTTGATGTCACGGAAGGCGAGGACGGTCTCGGTCTCCCGCACGAGGGTGGCCGGTACCTCCCCCCTGACGATCTTGCAGAACAGGCAGTCGGCCTGCGGTTCACCCGCCATGCGTGGGGTCCTCCTCGCGTGTGTCCCTTACGCGCCTCATGCTATCGGCCAACTCCACCCACGCCCCTCGCCCGTCCTGGGCCCCGGGAGCCCTCAGTCGAGCGGATCGAGCGCCGGGGGCGACTTGGGCGGGTTCTCCGTCATGACGGCCAGGCCCATCCTCACTGCCTCGTCCAGTTGTGGATCCCGGCCCGCGGCATGGTCCTGCGGAGCCATCACCACCTCCACGTCCGGATCCACTCCGTGGTTCTCCACCCGCCACTCGTAACCCTCCAGCCAGAACGCGTACTTCGGCTGTGTCACCAGCGTCCCGTCCACCAGCGAGTACCTGCTGTCGATGCCGATCACGCCGCCCCAGGTCCGGGTGCCGACCACCGGGCCGATGCCGAGCGCCTTGATCGCCGCGTTGACGATGTCGCCGTCCGAGCCGGAGAACTCGTTGGCCACCGCGATCACCGGCCCGCGCGGCGCGTCCCGCGGATAGCTGAAGGGCTGCATCCCGCGCGGCAGGTCCCAGCCGACGATCCGGCGGGCCAGCTTCTCGACGACCAGCTGGGAGGTGTGGCCGCCGCGGTTCTCGCGTACGTCCACGACCAGGCCGTCCCGCGCGACCTCGACCCGCAGATCGCGGTGGATCTGGGCCCAGCCGGGCGCCTGCATGTCCGGGACGTGCAGATAGCCGAGCCGGCCGCCGGACTTCTCGTGGACGTAGGCGCGCCTGTCGGCGACCCAGGCGTGGTAGCGCAGCGGTTCCTCGTCGGCGAGCGGCACGACGACCGCGTGCCGCGGATCGCCGCCGCCCGCGGGCGAGACGGTCAGCTCGACCGGCTTACCGGCGGCGCCGACCAGCAGCGGCCCGGGGCCGGTGACCGGGTCCACCGGCCGGCCGTCGACCGCCAGGATCGCGTCGCCCGCGCGGATGGCGACGCCGGGCGCGGCGAGCGGCGAGTGCGCGTGCGGGTCGGACGTCTCGGACGGCAGGATGCGGTCGATGCGCCATGTGCCGTCCGCGGCACGGGAGATGTCCGCGCCGAGGAGGCCCTGGCGTGCGGAGCGCAGGCCGTTGCCGCCGCGCGGGGTGACATAGGCGTGCGAGGTGCCGAGTTCGCCCTGCACCTCCCAGAGCAGATCCATCAGATCGTCGTGGGTCGCCAGGCGCGAGAGCACCGGACGGTAGCGGTCCAGTACGCCGTCCCAGTCGACGCCGCCGAGGTCCGCGCGCCAGAAGTTGTCGCGCATCAGCCGGCCGGCCTCGTCGTACATCTGCCGCCACTCGGCCGCCGGGTCGACGAAGCGGCGTACCCGCGACAGGTCGACCGTGATGTTGGTGTCGCTGTCCTCGTCGCGCGATGCCCTGCGGTCGCTCGGCACGACCTTCAGCTTGCCGTCGGTGTAGAGCAGCACCCGCTTGCCGTCGCCGCTGACGGAGAAGCTGCTCGCGTCCGCGGAGAGCTCCTCGCTGCGCTGCTGGACGAGGTCGTACCGCTCCAGCGCGGTCTTCGGGCCCGGGTCGTCCGGCGTGGCACGGGTCGCGCCGAGGGCGCCGCGCAGCGGGTGGCGCAGCCACAGCAGGCCGTCCTTGGCGGCGCGCAGCGTGGAGTAGCGGGCGGCCTCGACGGGGAAGGGCACTATCCGGTCGGCGAGCCCTTCGAGGTCGATACGGGTGATGGACACACCGTTCTCGTCGTCGTCCTGGGCGCGGTCACGGTCCTTGTCGGCCTCGAAGGCCCTGCCGTGCCGCTGCGGACCGAACGGCGACGGCGTGGTGGCAGCCAGAGTGATCAGATGCGGGCGGCAGCCGCCGACGAAGGCCAGGTCGAAGACGTGTGTGTCATAGACCGGGTCGAAGGCGCGCTCGGACAGGAACGCGAGGTGCTTGCCGTCGAGCGTGAAGGCGGGCTGGTAGTCGCAGAACCGCAGCGGGGTCGCCTCGGAGACGGACAGATCCGCGGTGTTGGCGAGCTTGAGATGGCGCAGCGGCGACGGGCCGGGGTGGGACCAGGCGAGCCAGCCGGAGTCCGGCGAGAAGGCGAGGCCGGTGGCTTCGCCGTGCTCGCTGCGGTCGACCAGGCGTACTTCGCCGGACTCGCGCTCGACGAGCAGGACCCGCCCGTCGTGCGAGGCGACGGCGGCGCGGCTGCCGTCGGGCGCGACGGCCAGGCTCAGCACGCGGCCGAGCTGTCCGGCGCCGAGCCTGCGCGGCGGCGTACCGGGCGCGGGACCGGTGGCGGGCGCGAATTCGAGGGCGTCGTCGCCTTCGGCGTCGGTGACCCAGACGACATGCTCCTCGCCGTCGGCCCGGAAGGTGCGCGGCAGCCTGGCCCGTACGCCGGGCTCCGCGGCCAGCGTGCGGGCGGGCCCTTCGCGGTGGGTGACCCAGTGGATGCCGCCGCGGATCTCCACGGCGCTGCCGCGGCCGGTGTGATCGGGCGCGGCGGTGCCGAGATGGCGGTCGGCGTTGACGGGCCGCGGCCGCAGGTCGGTGCGCTGGCCGCCGAGCCGGATGTCGAGGCGGCGGGGCTCGGCACCGTCGAGGTCGTCGACGATCCACAGTTCTCCTGCGGACGCGTAGACGACGCGGGTGCCGTCGGTGGCGGCGTGCCGTGCGTAGAAGCTGTCCGTGGGGGTGTGCCGCCGCAGACCGGATCCGTCGGGCAGCGACGAGTAGAGCGCTCCGACACCCTCGTGGTCGGAGAGAAACGCGACCCGCTCCCCCACCCACAGTGGGTACTCGACATTGCCGTCGAGCTCCTCGTGCAGGCGGACGAACTCTCCGTCGCCCTGCCCGTCGATCCACAACTTGCCCGCTGTGCCGCCCCGGTAGCGCTTCCAGGCGGCGGCCTCACGGCCCATCGTGGCGGACAGCAGCAGCATGCGCTGCCCGTACGCGACACCGCCGACCGGCCCGTACGGCAGCACGGCAGCGGGCCCGCCGTCGAGCGGCACGGCCCGCGCCCAGGTGCGGCGCAGCGAGGCCTGGCCGTGTGTGCTGAGCGCGAGGACTTCACCGTCCGGGGTCCAGCCGCGTACGGACGTCTTGAGGCTGCCCCAGTACGTCAGCCGGTCCGCGGGACCGCCGTCGACGGGCGCGAGATGCACCTCGGGCGCGCCGGCCCGGCGGGACGTCCAGGCTATGTGCGTGCCGTCGGGCGAGATCCGCGGATGGTCGACGGGCACGCCGTCGGCGCTGACGCGCCAGGCCCGGCCGCCGTCGAGCGGGGCGACCCAGACGTCGTCCTCTGCGGTGAAGGCGATCAACTCGCCGTGGACATGCGGATACCGGAGGTAGGCAGGCTGCGTCACACGGTCACCCTAGGCAGGCCGGTGCCACCCGGTCACGGCTTTGGGGATCACTTGTCGGGCGCGTCGGGCGCCTTTGTCACGGTCTCGGTCACGGTGACCGTGACGGTGGGGCGCGGGCCGCCGGGCCGCGGCGGCGAACTGGTGGGCTTGGCGGTGCAGTTGCCGAGGACGGTGGCCTCGAAGACGACCTTGCGGTCCACCTTGGCCATCAGGTTGCCGCGCACGCAGCTGCCGGAACGTTCCTCCGTCACCTTGCCCTTGAGCGTGATGTCCTGCCCGGAGTCGGTCTCGCCCTGGCAGTCGACGGTGGCGACGCTCGCCTTTGTGGGCGACTTCGTGGCGTTGCCCGCACTGGTGGTGGCGGTACAGCTGAGCCAGCGCACATCGAAGCCGATGCGTTCGAGGGTGCTGGTCCCGGTCTTGTCGGTGGTGACGGCGACGGCGGCGGAGTTCAGCCCGCCGGCCGTCGGCTCGCATGCCGCGATCCCCGCAACTGCCGCTCCGGCGACGGCGATCACGGCGAACCGTCTGTGCCTGAAACTCCGTTCCATTCCCCGCATGGACGGCAGAGTGGCACCCCGCGCCAGGAAGGAAAAGAGTGGTTGCGGCCACCTTTCCACCGTACGGTCGTGGAATGACCAGGAAGCTGATCCGCCCGCGCCGGCTCGTCGTCGACGAGGACACGGTCTATGTGTGGACGGTGCGGCACCGGCACACGTCGGACCGGGGAGCGGTCAGCGACTGCCGCACGCTGCTCGCGGTGCGCCGCGAGGGTACGACGGCGCGGCTGGAGTTCACCTTCCGGCAGGTCAAGGGCCGGTACATCGCGGAGACTTACTTCAGCTCGGGCGACGTCGGCGACACCGCGCAGAACTGGCTGAACCTGTACGAGCCGGGTGTGGTGCGTCGTCTTGTCGACGAGGCGACGACGAGAGGGCTGCTGCC
This sequence comes from Streptomyces sp. NPDC020681, assembly GCF_044334895.1. Taxonomy (NCBI): domain Bacteria; kingdom Bacillati; phylum Actinomycetota; class Actinomycetes; order Kitasatosporales; family Streptomycetaceae; genus Streptomyces; species Streptomyces sp. NPDC020681. Next base: position 6,696 of record NZ_JBIRTX010000024.1, read on the forward strand.
GGCGGCGTACGGAACGACGGAGGTCGACGGCTGGCCGCTGTTCGACGCGGTGGTGGCGGCAGCGTCGGAGGACTAGGGCCGGATCTGGCCCTAGGACCAGCGGCCGGTGCGGCCGAGCAGCAGGGCCGCCGCCGCCGTGCCCGCCGTCGACGTTCGCAGAACACTGCGACCAAGGCGGTACGGCTTTGCTCCCGACTCCGCGAACAGCGCCAGCTCCTCCGGCGAAACGCCGCCTTCCGGGCCGACGACCAGCACGATCGAGCCCTCCGCCGGGAGTTCCGCCGTGGCCAGGGGCTCCGCGCCCTCCTCGTGGAGCACCGCCGCGAAGTCGGCTTTGGCCAGAAGTGCCGCAACCTGCTTGGTCGTTGCTGCGTCCGCGACCTCCGGGAAGCGGAGCCGGCGCGACTGCTTGCCCGCCTCGCGAGCCGTGGCCCGCCACTTGGCGAGGGACTTCGCGCCGCGCTCGCCCTTCCACTGAGTGATGCAGCGCGCCGCGGCCCACGGCACGACTTCGTCCACACCGGTCTCCGTCATGGTCTCGACGGCGAGTTCGCCGCGGTCGCCCTTCGGGAGGGCCTGGACGACGGTGATACGGGGCGAGGGCTCGGGTTCCGTCGGGAACTCGAACGGCTCCACGATCAGCCGGTCCTTGCCCTCCGTCCGCAGGACGACACCGGCCGCACCGCGCCCGTGGCCGTCGGTCAGCACGATGTCCTCGCCGGACTGCAGCCGGCGTACGGACACGGCGTGCCGCCCCTCGGGCCCGTCCAGCGTGAGGACCGAGCCCGGCCCCACGCCATCGAGTGAGTCGACGAGAAAGACGGGCGCGGTCATCAGCTGCCGCCCAGCGCCAACGCGGCGCGCGCGGAGTCCAGTTCGGCGGCCAGCACCTCGACCAGCTGCGCGGCGGGCAGATCGCGCGCCAGCCGGTGGCCCTGTCCGGCCCACAGCGCCATGCCCTGCGGGTCGCCCGACTTGGCCGCCGCCTTGCGCAGGCCGCTCGTCAGATGGTGCACCTGCGGATAGGCGGCCGGGGCGTACCGGCCGTGCTCGCGCATGAAGCGGTTCACCAGCCCGCGGGCCGGCCGCCCGGAGAAGGCGCGGGTGAGTTCGGTGCGTACGAACAGCGGGTTGGTCATGGCCTGCTTGTGCAGCGTGTTGGCGCCGGACTCCGGACAGACCAGGAACGCCGTGCCGAGCTGCGCCCCGACCGCTCCGGCCGCGAGCGCGGCGGCGATCTGACCGCCGCGCATCAGGCCGCCGGCCGCGATGACCGGCAGCTGCACGGCCTCGCGGACCAGCGCAATGAGCGTGAGCAGGCCGACGCCGGTCCCGTCGGCGGCGATGTCGTCACGGTGCGTGCCCTGGTGTCCGCCGGCCTCGATGCCCTGGACGCACAGAGCGTCGGCACCGGCCCACTGCGCGGCCTGCGCCTCTTCGGGCGTGGTGACCGTGACGACGGTGAACGTGCCGGCCTTGGCGAAGGACTTGAGCACATCGCGGCTCGGGCAGCCGAAGGTGAAGGAGACCGCGGCCACCGGGTCGTCGAGGAGGATCGCGAGCTTGGCCTCGTAGCCGTCGTCACGCCCGGAGTCGGGGTCGCCGAGCGGGGTGTCGTACCAGGTGGCCTCACCGGCGAGCTGATGCCGGTAGACCTCGACGGCGGCGGGGTCCGCGGTGTTCGGCTGCGGCATGAAGACATTGACGCCGAAGGGCCGTCCGGTGAGGCCCCGGATCTGTTTGACCTCCTGGTACATACCGTCCGCGGTCTTGTACCCGGCAGCGAGAAACCCCAGCCCACCGGCCTCGGACACGGCCGCTGCGAGCTGAGGGGAGGAGGCACCGCCCGCCATGGGGGCCTGCACGATCGGATACCGGCAAAGATCGGTCAGTGCGGAGGACATGCGTGCATGGTGCCATGCCACTCCGCGCCCATCGAATCCGGAGGCGGGCCGCACTCCGCAAGGGGGTGCGCCCCGCCCTGTCCGGGCACCGGCAGACGCCTCGGGCTACCGACCGTTGAACGCGTCCTTGAGCCGGGAGAACAGGCCCTGCTGACCCGGCTGGAACTGGCCCAGCGGGCGCTCCTCGCCGCGCAGCTTCGCGAACTCACGCAGCAGCCGTTCCTGCTCCGGGTCCAGCTTGGACGGCGTCATCACCTCGACGTGCACGATCAGGTCGCCGCGGCCGCCGCCGCGCAGATGCGTGATGCCGCGCCCGTGCAGCGGGATCGACTGGCCGGACTGCGTGCCGGGACGGATGTCGACCTCCTCGAGGCCGTCGAGCGTCTCCAGCGGCACCTTCGTGCCGAGCGCGCCCGCCGTCATCGGGATCGTCACCGTGCAGTGCAGATCGTCGCCGCGCCGCTGGAACACGGCATGCGGCAGCTCGTGGATCTCCACATAGAGGTCACCGGCGGGCCCGCCGCCGGGGCCGACCTCGCCCTCGCCCGCGAGCTGGATCCGGGTGCCGTTGTCGACGCCTGCCGGGATCTTCACGGTCAGCGTGCGACGGGACCGGACGCGGCCGTCGCCGGCGCACTCCGGGCACGGCGTCGGGACCACGGTCCCGAAACCCTGGCACTGCGGGCACGGCCGCGACGTCATGACCTGGCCCAGGAACGAACGCGTGACCTGGGAGACCTCACCGCGGCCGCGGCACATGTCGCAGGTCTGCGCCGAGGTCCCCGGCGCCGCGCCCTCACCGGAGCAGGTCGTACAGACCACGGCCGTGTCGACCTGGATGTCCTTCGTCGTGCCGAAGGCGGCCTCGTTGAGGTCGATCTCCAGGCGGATCATCGCGTCCTGGCCCCGCCGCGTACGCGACCGCGGGCCCCGCTGCGACGCCGTCCCGAAGAACGCGTCCATGATGTCCGAGAAGTTTCCGAAGCCACCGGCTCCGAAGCCGCCCGCGCCACCGGCGCCGCCGGCCTGGGACAGCGGGTCGCCGCCGAGGTCGTAGACCTGCTTCTTCTGCGGGTCCGACAGCACCTCGTACGCTGCGTTGATCTCCTTGAAGCGCTCCTGAGTCTTCGGGTCCGGATTCACATCCGGGTGAAGCTCACGCGCCAAGCGCCGAAACGCCTTCTTGATCTCGTCCTGAGATGCGTCGCGGCGCACGCCGAGTACGGCGTAGTAGTCCGTGGCCACTTACGACTCCGCCAGGATCTGTCCGACGTAACGTGCCACTGCGCGTACCGCTCCCATCGTTCCGGGGTAGTCCATGCGGGTCGGTCCGACCACGCCGAGTTTGGCTACTGCCTCGTCGCCCGAACCGTAGCCGACCGAGACGACGGACGTGGAGTTGAGGCCCTCATGGGCGTTCTCATGACCAATCCGTACCGTCATGCCCATGCCGCCCGATTCCTTGGCCTCGCCGAGGAGCTTGAGCAGCACCACATGCTCTTCGAGCGCCTCCAGCACCGGCCGGATGGTCAGCGGGAAGTCGTGCCCGAAGCGGGTGAGATTGGCGGTGCCGCCGATCACCAGACGCTCCTCGGTCTCCTCGACCAAGGTCTCGAGCAGCGTGGAGAGCACCGTGGAGACGGCGCCGCGGTCCTCCGGCTCGAAAGAGTCGGGCAGGTCCTGCACCAGCTGCGGCACATCCGCGAACCGGCGTCCGACGACCCGGCTGTTGAGCCGGGCCCGCAGATCGGCGAGCGAGGTGTCGCCGAACGGCGCGGGGCAGTCGATCATGCGCTGCTCGACCCGTCCGGTGTCCGTGATCAGCACGAGCATCAGCCGGGCGGGCGCGAGGGAGAGGAGTTCCACATGCCGGACGGTCGACCGGGTCAGCGAGGGGTACTGGACGACGGCGACCTGTCGGGTCAGCTGCGCCAGCAGCCGTACCGTACGGCCGACGACGTCATCCAGGTCCACCGCTCCGTCCAGGAAGTTCTGGATGGCGCGGCGCTCGGGCGACGACAGCGGCTTGACTCCGGCCAGCTTGTCGACGAACAGGCGATAGCCCTTGTCCGTCGGAATCCGTCCGGCGCTGGTGTGGGGCTGGGCGATGAAGCCCTCCTCCTCCAGCACGGCCATGTCGTTGCGCACGGTGGCCGGTGAGACCCCGAGCTGGTGACGCTCGGTGAGCGCCTTGGAGCCGACGGGCTCCTCGGTGCCGACATAGTCCTGGACGATGGCGCGCAGCACTTCGAGTCTGCGTTCGCTGAGCATCGCGCACACCTCCAGCTGTGGATCCTCGGTGGGGACTGCCTTGGCACTCGATACGTCCGAGTGCCAGCATTTCCCCGTGCCAGTGTACGGCCGTGGGGTAGGCACCTAGCAAGGGCGGCCGGCCACGCTACCGCGCGCTTGTGCTGGTCGTTGCCAGTAGCGTCGCCGTATGGACGTCAGTTGGGAAGACTTCGGCTGGGAGCGGCTGGCCGACGGGGTGGGGCGCCGACGGCTGCCGGTCTGGGACGCGACCATTGGTTTGATCGCCGGCGAGGACGCCGTCCTGATGTACGACACGGGTTCCACGCTCCGCGAGGGCGCCGAGCTCCGCACCCAGGCGCAGGCGCTGCTGGGCGGCCGCCGGGTGACGCATATCGCACTGAGCCATCCGCATTTCGACCATGTGCTGGGGACGGCGGCGTTCGCGGGGGCCGAGGTGTACGGGGCGGTCGGCGTGGCCGATCTCATGCGGCGGGACCGGGACGAGCTCCGGGCCGAGGCCGTCCGGGAGGGTGTCGGCGTGGAGGACGCGGCGGAGGCGACCGATCTGATGGTGACGCCGCAGCATCTCGTCTCCGGCGAGTGGACGCTGGACCTCGGTGGCCGCCAGGTGCTCCTGGCCAACGTCGGCCCCGGCCACACGGGTCACGATCTGGCCGCGCTGGTGCCGGCCAGCGCGGCCGGCCCGGAGGTCGTGTTCTGCGGCGACCTGGTGGAGGAGTCGGGCGAGCCGCAGGCGGGCCCGGACGCGATTCCGTCGCGCTGGCCGGCGGCGCTGGACCGGCTGCTGTCGCTCGGCGGCGAGGACGCGGTGTATGTGCCGGGTCATGGCGCGGTGGTCGACGCGGACTTCGTCCGGGCACAGCGTGAAGCGCTGGCGGAGCGCTTCGGGGTGTCGTAGCGTCGGCCAAATGCGCAGCTACAGCCCGGACCTGACGCCCCCGTGGAAGCGGTCGACACCGGTCCCCGAGGTGCCAGCGGAACCCGATCTGGTCGTGGAGGAGGTCGCCACGGGCTTCTGCGGGGCGGTGATCCGCTGCGAGGCGGGGACCGTGACGCTGGAGGACCGCTTCGGCAAGCACCGGGTGTTCCCCCTGGCCCCGCGCGGCTTCCTGCTGGAGGGCCGGGTGGTGACCCTGGTCCGCGCGTCCACGGCGGCCCCGTCCGCTCCGGCCCGCACGGCCTCGGGTTCGGTCGCGGTCCCCGGCGCGCGGGCCCGGGTGGCGCGGGCGGGCCGCATCTATGTGGAGGGCCGGCACGACGCGGAACTGGTCGAGAAGGTCTGGGGCGACGACCTCCGCATCGAGGGCGTCGTCGTCGAATACCTCTCCGGCATCGACGACCTCCCGTCCATCGTCGCCGACTTCGCCCCGGGTCCCGACGCCCGCCTCGGCGTCCTGGTGGACCACCTGGTCCCGGGGTCGAAGGAGGACCGGATCGCGGCCCGCGTCACGAGCGCCCACGCGCTGGTGGTGGGCCACCCGTACATCGACGTCTGGGAGGCGGTGAAGCCGTCGTCCGTTGGCATCCGGTCCTGGCCGACGGTCCCCCGGGGCGAGGACTGGAAGACGGGCATCTGCCGCGCACTGGGCTGGCCCGAGAACACGGGCGCGGCATGGCAGCACATCCTGTCGCGGGTGACGACGTACAAGGACCTGGAGCCGGAGCTGTTGGGGCGGGTCGAGGAGCTGATCGACTTTGTGACGTCGCCGGCGGGGTGACGGTCCCGGGAGTCTTTCCCCACCACGCCGCTTTCCCGAATCGGGGGCAGATCCCGGCCCCCGGACCACGTCGGCTGCGCGCCGCGGTGGCTGCGGGTCCCGGCCGCCGGAGGCGGCCTTCGCCAGCGCCCTCCCCCGCCGCCGACGGCGCGCAACCACCCACCGGAGGCGGTCACTGAACGTGACCCTGAAACGGGTGGGCGGGTGGGACAGGACGACCGCCGAAGGCGGTCAGTCCACCAGGTCCCGGACCACCGCGTCCGCGAGGAGCCGGCCGCGCAGCGTCAGGACCGCCTGGCCCGTCTCGTACGGGCCAGGCTCGAGCAAGCCGTCCTCCAGGGCCTTGCGCGAGGCCGACAGGCCGGACGGCCGCAGCAGCGACAGCGGTACGCCCTCGATGAGCCGGAGCTCCAGCAGGATCCGCTCCACCCGGCGGTCCTCCAAGGACAGGATTTCCCGCCCCGCCCCCGGTGACCTGCCTTCCGCCAGCGCCGCCGCATACGCCCCCGGGTGCTTCACGTTCCACCACCGCACCCCGCCCACATGGCTGTGCGCGCCGGGTCCCGCGCCCCACCAGTCCGCGCCCCGCCAGTAGAGCTCGTTGTGCAGGCACCGGCCCGCGTCGGTGGTCGCCCAGTTCGAGACCTCGTACCAGGAGTAGCCCGCCTCGGACAGCACCGAGTCCGCGATCAGATACCGGTCCGCGTGCACGTCGTCGTCCGTCATCGGCACCTCACCGCGCCGGATCCGCCGCGCCAGCTGTGTGCCCTCCTCCACGATCAGCGCGTACGCCGACACATGGTCCGGACCCGCTCCGACCGCCGCGGCCAGCGACGCGCGCCAGTCGTCGTCGCTCTCGCCCGGTGTGCCGTAGATCAGGTCGAGGTTCACGTGCGAGAAGCCCGCCGCCCGCGCCTCCGCGACGCACGCCTCGGGACGCCCCGGTGTGTGCGTGCGGTCCAGCACCTTGAGGACGTGCTGCTTCGCGCTCTGCATGCCGAAGGAGATCCGGTTGAAGCCGCCCGCCCGGAGCCGCTCCAGATACGCCGGGTCCACCGACTCCGGATTCGCCTCCGTCGTCACCTCCGCGTCGTCCGCGAGCCCGAACTCCTCCCGTACGGCATCCAGCATCCGTACGAGATCACCGGCATCGAGCAGCGTCGGCGTACCGCCTCCGACGAACACCGTCCGCACCTGCCGCGGGTCGTCGCCGAGCACCTTGCGGGCCAGCCGGATCTCGTCGGCGAGCGTCTCGGCGTAGTTGTCGCGGGAGGCGAGGACGCCGCCGGAGCCGCGCAGCTCGGTGGCGGTGTAGGTGTTGAAGTCGCAGTAGCCGCAGCGCGTGGCGCAGTACGGCACATGCAGGTAGAAGGCGAGCGGCCGGTCGCCGGCGCCGTCGAGCGCGGACGCGGGCAGCGCGCCGTCCTCGGGCATGGGCTCACCATCGGGCAGTACGGAAGGCATGCCCCCCATTGTCCGTCACCCGGGACGGCACCCGAACCGGGCAACTGGGACCTACTGCGCCTGAAGCACCAGCAGCGCCAGATCGTCACCCGGCGGCGTGTCCGCGAACTCGTACACCGCCTGCCTGATCCGTTCCGCGACGCCTTGGGCGGTCAGGCCCGCGCACCCCGCCAGCACCTTCGCGAGCCCGTCCCCGTCGTCGAACATCCGCGATCCCGAGCGCCGCTCCGTCACTCCGTCCGTGACACAGAGCAACGTGTCGCCGGGTTCCAGGTCGAAGGTCTGGCTCTGGTACGCCACGTCCTCGACGACCCCGAGCAGCACCTGCGGCTCCGCCGCCGTACGCACGCGGCCGTCGGGCCGCAGCAGCAGCGGCAGCGGATGGCCGGCGCTGGCCAGCGTGCACCGGACGCTTCCGCCGGGCCGCGGAGAAGGCACCAGCTCCCCGTACAGCAGGGACAGAAAGCGCGGCCCGTCGGGCACGCCGGGTCCACCCGCTCCCGCCACCAGCAGCGCCGCCGACTCCGCCGCCTCCATCGCGTCGTCGAGCAGCAGTCCGTTCAGCCGGTCGAGCACCTCGCCGACCTGGTAGCCCTCGCGGGCGAGCAGCCGCAGCCAGGGCCGGGCGAGGCCGGTGACGACGGCGGCCTCGGGGCCGCTGCCCTGGACGTCGCCGAGCATGAAGGACCAGCGGTTGTCGACCCCGGCCAGGAAGATGTCGTAGAAGTCGCCGCCGGCGAGGCCGTCGTCGCTCGGCTCGTACACGAGGAACCGGTCGACGCCGGGGATCCGGCCGACCTTGCGCGGCTGCAGCCCGCGCTGGAGGACCTTGCTGATGGTGGCCTGCCGGGTGTACTGGCGGGCGGCACCGATCGCGTGGGCCACCCGGCGGGCGAAGTCCTCGGTCAGCGCGGCCACTTCGTCCGGCACCCGGGACAGGTTCTGCTTGGCGATCAGCAGCGTGCCGACGCCGCGGCCGCCGGCCACGAGGCGGTAGGCGATGGCGGTGCCGTCGCGGCCGCCGCCCTGTTCTGTCCCGGCGGGCCACGGGATCGGCACGGGACCGCCGCTCGTGGAGTCCGCCAGCGGCGGCGGCTCCTTGGCCAGGACCTCGCGGAGCTTCTCGATGCGGGACTCGTCGCCGTGCCAGACCCGGGCGAGACGCTGTCCGAAGCTCTGACCGGGCGGCGGGTGAGGGCCGCCGCCGTCGAGCCAGATGGCGCACCAGTCGGCGAGCCGCGGCACGAGCAGCTGCGCGGCGAGCGCGGCGACCATGTCCTCGTCGAGCTGTCCGGCGAGCAGGTCGGAGGCCTCGGCGAGGAAGGAGAGCGCGCCCCGGCCGGCCAGGCTCTGGTCCACGCGGTCACCGCGGTCGTCCCGTACGCCGCCGCGGGGAGCGGGCGCGAGGATCTCGGCGGCGCGCAGTCCGCGGTGCAGGGCCGGTTCGGCGCCGGGCAGCGGGCAGGAGTCCCAGCCGTCGACGGGCAGCCGGGCCCAGACGGTCTTGAGGGCGGAGAGATAGGTGATGCCCCAGCGCTCGGCGAGCGCGCCGACGAGATGAAGTCCGCGCCCGTACTCGGGATCGCCGGAACGGTCCGACGCACCGTGGTGTTCGTTGCGTACGGAACGGGTGGGGTGGTGGTCGGAGACCTCGATGACCAGCGCGGCGGGCTCCTCGTCCACGGGCTGTTCCAGACGGCAGAGAAGCTCGACGGTGGTGCCCGCGTGCACAACGGCGTTGGTGACGAGCTCGTTGACGATGAGCACGGCGTCGTCGGCGAGGCGGTCGGTGCTGTGCTGCCCGGGCGGGCAGCCGCCGGTGCCGCGGCAGAAGCCGCAGGTGGCGAGCAGCCCGAGGTTGGTCCAGTCGGCCAGCGCGGCCCGCACGAAGCGGCGTGCGGCGGACGGCGCGAGCGGATTTCCCGGAAGGCTGGTACGCGAAACCGACCGCGTGTCACTCCGCAGTGGGTACAACGGAGTTGAGCGGATGACGGTGTCGCGCTGCATCGGAATGGACCCCACGTGCGGCTCCCGGTCGGTTCTGGCAATGCGCCGCTTTCGACACCGACAGAGTGACAGACTGAGCCTGCCCATAAGCGCCGAGTCACTGAAGTGGGCGGATATGAACAAAGACAGTGCGTTGCCGCCCGCCCAGCCGGCCTCCCGGCTGTCCGACCGGCCGCCGTCCGACGGGGCCTGGATCCGGGTGTCCGAACTACGTCCGCTGCTGGCGGCGATGACAGCACTTCGGGACGGTGACTTCCGGGTCCGTGTGGCAGAGACCCATGAGGACATGTCCGCGGAGCTGGCGGCGATGTTCAATCAGATCGCCGTCCGCAATCAGCACTTCGCGGACGAACTGACGCGCGTGCGCCGAGAGGTCGTACGACACGGACGGCTGGACGACCGGCTGTCCGCGAGCCCGGGGCAGGGCGCCTGGACCTCCGGCGTCACCAGTACGAACGCTCTGCTGGACGCTCTGGTGGTGCCCGCGGCGAACGCGACGCGGGTGCTGGACGCGGTCGCCGGCGGCGATCTGACCCAGCGGGTCGATCTGCACGACGGGAACCGGCAGTTGCGCGGCGACCTGCGCCGCCTCGGGCGCGCGGTCAACAAGATGGTGGACCAGCTCTCGCTGTTCACGGGCGAGGTGACACGGGTCGCGCGCGAGGTCGGCACCGAGGGCCGGCTCGGCGGACGGGCCAAGGTACAGGGCCTGTCGGGCAGTTGGCGGGACGTCACGGAGGCGGTCAACACGATGGCCTCCCGGCTGACCGCGCAGGTGCGTGACATCGCGGCGGTCACGACGGCTGTGGCACGCGGCGATCTGACCCGTACGGTCACGGTCGAGGCGACCGGTGAGCTGCTCGAGCTGAAGCTGACGGTCAACACGATGGTGGACCAGCTCTCCGCGTTCGCCGACGAGGTGACCAGGGTGGCCCGCGAGGTGGGCACGGAGGGCCAGTTGGGCGGCCGCGCGCAGGTCCGCGGCGTCTCCGGCGTCTGGAAGGACCTCACCGACAACGTCAACTTCATGGCGTCCAACCTGACCTCACAGGTCCGCAACATCGCCCAGGTCACCACCGCCGTCGCCAACGGCGACCTGTCGCAGAAGATCACGGTCGACGCCCAGGGCGAGATCCTGGAGCTCAAGTCGACCATCAACACCATGGTCGACCAGCTCTCCGCGTTCGCCGACGAGGTCACCCGCGTCGCCCGCGAAGTCGGCACCGAGGGAAACCTCGGCGGCCGCGCCCAGGTCCGCGGCGTCTCCGGCGTCTGGAAGGACCTGACGGAGAACGTCAACTTCATGGCCGACAACCTCACCTCACAGGTGAGGAACATCGCGCTCGTCTCGACGGCCGTCGCACAGGGCGATCTCGGCAAGAAGATCACGGTCGAGGCGAAGGGCGAGATCCTGGAGCTCAAGTCGACCATCAACACGATGGTGGACCAGCTCTCCGCGTTCGCCGACGAGGTCACCCGCGTCGCCCGCGAAGTCGGCACGGAAGGAAACCTCGGCGGCCAGGCCCAGGTCCGCGGCGTCTCCGGCGTCTGGAAGGACCTCACCGACAACGTCAACTTCATGGCGTCCAACCTGACCTCACAGGTCCGCAACATCGCCCAGGTCACCACCGCCGTCGCCAACGGCGACCTGTCCAAGAAGATCACCGTCGACGCCCGCGGCGAGATCCTGGAGCTGAAGGACACCGTCAACACGATGGTCCAGCAGCTGCGGGCCTTCGCCGACGAGGTCACCCGCGTCGCCCGAGAGGTCGGCACGGACGGCCGGCTCGGCGGCCGCGCCCAGGTCCTCGGCGTGACGGGCCTGTGGAAGGACCTCACCGACAACGTCAACTACATGGCCGACAACCTCACCTCACAGGTGCGGAACATCGCGCAGGTGGCGACGGCCGTGGCCCAGGGCGACCTGTCGAAGAAGATCGACGTGGACGCGCGCGGCGAGATCCTGGAGCTGAAGACCACCATCAACACCATGGTGGACACGCTCTCCTCGTTCTCCTCCGAGGTCACCCGCGTCGCGCGCGAGGTCGGTTCCGAGGGCCAGCTGGGCGGCCAGGCGCGCGTCGAGGGCGTGTACGGCACCTGGAAGCGGCTCACCACCAATGTCAACGAGCTCGCGCTCAACCTCACCACTCAGGTCCGCGCGATCGCCGAGGTGGCCTCCGCGGTCGCGCAGGGCGACATGTCCCGCTCGATCACCGTGGAGACCCGCGGCGAGGTCTCCGAGCTCAAGGACAACATCAACCTGATGGTGTCCAACCTCCGTGAGACGACCCGGGCCAAGGACTGGCTGGAGTCCAATCTGGCCCGGCTGGCCGGTCTGATGCAGGGCCACCGCGATCTGATGGAGGTCGCCGACCTGATCCTGCGCGAGCTGACGCCGCTGGTGAACGCGCAGTACGGCGCGTTCTTCCTGGCCGACCCGGACGGCGACGGCACCCCGTCCCGTACGACATCGACCACCAAGGGCCTCGCCTTCATCGCCGGTTACGGCTCCGCGCAGTCGGCGACCATCGACACCACCGGCATGCCGGGCCACGGCCTGGTCCGGCAGGCGGCGCTGGAGAAGAAGCGGATCCTGCTGGAGGAGGCGCCGCCGGACTACATCAAGATCAACTCAGGTCTGGGCGAGGCGTCTCCGGCCAGCGTCGTCATCATCCCGATCCTCTTCGAGGACAAGCTGCTCGGGGTGATCGAGCTGGCGTCCTTCTCCCGCTTCTCCGATGTCCACCTGGCCTTCTTCGACCAGTTCGTGAACACCATCGGCGTCGCGATCAACACGATCATCGCCAACTCCCGTACGGAATCGCTGCTCGGCGAGTCGCAGCGGCTGGCGGTCCAGCTCCAGGAGCGCTCGGACGAACTCCAGCGGCAGCAGGCCGAACTGCAGCGCTCGAACGCGGAACTGGAGGAGAAGGCCGCGCTGCTGGCGACCTCGTCGCAGTACAAGTCGGAGTTCCTGGCGAACATGTCGCACGAGCTGCGCACCCCGCTGAACTCGCTGCTGATCCTGGCCAGGCTGCTCTCCGACAACCCGGACGGCCATCTGTCCGGCCAGGAAGTGCAGTTCGCGACCACGATCCACCGCTCGGGCTCCGATCTGCTCCAGCTCATCAACGACATCCTCGACCTCTCCAAGATCGAGGCCGGCCGGATGGACGTACGGCCGAAGAAGCTGCCGCTGATCAAGCTGCTCGACTACGTCCATGCCACCTTCCGCCCGATCACGCTCGACCGCGGTCTTGCCTTCGAGGTCGGGGTCGGCGAGGACGTGCCGCGCGAGATGTACTCCGACGAGCAGCGGCTCCAGCAGATCCTGCGCAATCTGCTGTCCAACGCGATCAAGTTCACCTCCAGCGGCCGTGTCGAGCTGAGCGTGCGCCGGGTCAAGGACCCGGACGACGTACTGCTCAAGGGCATGGACGATCTGATCGCCTTCGCCGTCACGGACACCGGCATCGGCATCGCGCCGGAGAAACTGCCGGTGATCTTCGAGGCGTTCCAGCAGGCCGACGGCACCACCAACCGCAAGTACGGCGGCACGGGTCTCGGCCTGTCCATCAGCCGGGAGATCGCCGGTCTGCTCGGCGGCCGCATCATCGCGGAGAGCGAGCCCGGCAAGGGCTCCACCTTCACGCTGTACGTGCCCGTGCTGTACCCGGGGCACCTCGGCGCGGAGAGCGACGGTTCGTACGACGGGCACGACGTGCAGGAGCTGCGCTCGGGACCGCTGACCGCGCCCGAGCGCCAGCACGCCGACCATCTGCCGTCCCGTCCGGACGTGGACGACGGCTGGCCCACGACGACCAAACTGGAGGAGTGGAAGTCGGGCCGGGCGGGTCAGATCCTGTCCGGCCGCCGGGTCCTGATCGTCGACGACGACATCCGCAATGTCTTCGCGCTCACGCATGTGCTGGGCCGGGTGGGCATGCCGGTGCTGTACGCGGAGAACGGCAGGGAAGGCATCGAGACGCTGGAGCGGAACCCGGACGTCGAACTGGTCCTGATGGACATCATGATGCCGGAGATGGACGGCTACGAAACGATCGAGGCGATCCGGCGCAGCCCGCTGTGGACCGACCTGCCGATCGTGGCGCTCACCGCGAAGGCGATGCCCGGAGACCGCGAGAAGTCGATCGCGCAGGGCGCGAACGAGTATGTGCCGAAGCCCGTCGACGTGGACCGGCTGCTGACGGTCGTCTGCGCCGTGCTCGACCCCGAGGGCCAGGGCGACTCGGCCGAAGCAGCACACGAAGTACCGGCGCAGCCGAACGGCGAAGGGGAGCCGGCTGCACCGCCGACCATCACGTGAGGCAGACACGATGAGCACAGAGGCACCCATCGCCGACCGCGCGAGCATCCTGCTCGTGGACGACATGGAGGACAATCTCGTCGCCCTTGAGGCAGTCCTCGGGTCCCTCAACGAACCGCTGGTGAGGGCGCGTTCGGGAGAAGAGGCAATGAAGGCGCTGCTGCGGCAGAAGTTCGCGGTGGTGCTGCTGGACGTACGGATGCCGGGCATGGACGGCTTCGAGACGGCGTCCAACATCAAGCGGCTCGACCAGACGAAGGACGTACCGATCATCTTTCTGACCGGGACGGAGGCGGACAGCGGCTATGCGTTCCGCGGGTACGCGACCGGAGCGGCGGACTTTCTGACCAAGCCCTTCGACCCGTGGGTGCTGCGGGCGAAGGTGAACGTGTTTCTCGATCTGCACCGCAAGAACCGGCAGTTGGAGCGCGCGCTGGCGCGAGAGCAGGAACAGCTCGGGGAGATAACGGAGCGCCTGACGGCGATCGAGACGGAGCTGGGCCGCAGCGGCCCGAGCGATGTGCCGGAGCTGCGGATGCAACTGGCGAGGATGGAGGAGATCCTCCAGGACCTGCGCCGCGGCAGGGGTGTGTGACCGAGGCTGTGCCCGGGCCCGCACCGGGCCTGCTGGGGCAACGCTGCGGGGTCCCCGACGCGGTACGGGGATGGCCATCCCCGCGCAGGGGGCTGGGTCCCGGGGCAGAGCCCCACTGGTTGTCCCCCGCGCCCGGCAGGGCGCAGGGGGCTGGGGCCGGGCAGAGGCCCCGGTGATCCCCTGCGCCCGCCGGGGCGCAGGGGACGGGGTTCGGGGCGGAGCCCCGAGGGCCCGGGCTCCGCTCCGGTCAGGCCTCGCGCGCGCCGTCGTACATGTCCTCGATCAGGTCCTTGTACTCCCGCTCGACGACCGGCCTCTTCAGCTTGAGGCTCGGCGTCAGCTCGCCGTGCTCGATGTCCAGGTCGCGCGGCAGCAGCCGGAACTTCTTGATCGTCTGCCAGCGCTGCAGCCCCTCGTTGAGGCGCTTCACATAGCCGGCAATCAGCTCTTCGACTTCCTTGGTGGCCACGACCTCGGCGTATGTCTTGCCGTCCAGGCCGTTCTCCTTGGCCCAGCCGAGGATCGTGGGCTCGTCCAGCGCGATCAGCGCGGTGCAGAAGTTACGGTCCGCGCCGTGCACCAGGATGTTGGAGACGAACGGGCACACCGCCTTGAACTGGCCCTCGACCTCCGCCGGCGCGATGTACTTGCCGCCCGACGTCTTGATCAGGTCCTTCTTGCGGTCGGTGATCCGCAGATAGCCGTCGGCGGAGAGTTCGCCGATGTCGCCGGTGTGGAGCCAGCCGTCGGACTCCAGGACTTCCGCGGTCTTCTCCGGCAGCCCGTGGTAGCCCTCCATGATGCCGGGGCCACGCAGCAGGATCTCGCCGTCATCCGCGATGCGCACCTCGGTGCCGGGCACCGGCTTGCCGACCGTGCCCGTGCGGTACGCCTCTCCGGGGTTGACGAACGACGCGGCGCTCGACTCGGTGAGGCCGTAGCCCTCGAGGATGTGGATCCCGGCGCCGGCGAAGAAGTAGCCGATGTCCGGGGCGAGCGCGGCGGAGCCGGAGACGGCGGCACGCAGCCGCCCGCCGAAGGCCTCCCGCAGCTTGGAGTAGACGAGCGCGTCGGCGACCTTGTGCTTTGCGGTCAGGCCGAAGGGCGCGGAGGCCGTGCCCGTACGCCGGAAGTTGTCCTGCGAGGCCTTGGCGTACTCGCGCGAGATGCCGGCCGCCCACTGGAAGATCTTGTACTTGGCGCCGCCGGCGGCCCGTGCCTTCGCCGCGACTCCGTTGTAGACCTTCTCGAAGATCCGCGGCACGGCCGCCATATAGGTCGGCTGCACCACCGGCAGGTTTTCGATGATCTTGTCGACACGGCCGTCCACCGCGGTGACATGGCCGACCTCGATCTGGCCGGAGGTCAGCACCTTGCCGAAGACGTGGGCGAGCGGCAGCCAGAGGTACTGGACGTCCTCCGGGCCGATCAGCCCGGTGGCGGCCATGGCTTTGGCCATGTACGACCAGTTGTCGTGCGGCAGCCTCACACCCTTGGGCCGGCCGGTGGTACCGGAGGTGTAGATCAGCGTCGCCAGCTGGTCGGACCTGATCGCCCCGATCCGCTCCTTGACCGCCTCCGGGTGCTTCTCCAGGTACTGCGCACCGCGCGCCTCCAGGTCGGCGAGCGAGACGACCCAGCCCTCGGGGTCGCTCTCGTCCGGCTCCACACCCGTCATGTCGAAGACGACGACATGCTTGAGACCCTCCAGCTCGGCGCGCCGCTCGCGCGCCTTGGCCAGCTGGGATGCGTCTTCCGCGATCAGCACCCTGCTGCCGGAGTCGGAGAGAATGTACGCCGACTCCTCGGCGTTCGTGGACGGGTAGACCGTCGTGGTCGCACCGCCTGCGCACATCACACCGAGGTCGCAGAGGATCCACTCGATCCGGGTGGCCGAGGCGAGCGCGACCCGGTCCTCGGACTGCACGCCGAGGTCGATCAGACCTGCCGCGACGGCGTAGACCCGCTCCGCGGCCTGCCCCCAGCTCAGCGACTTCCAGTCGTCGGGCCCGTGACCGGCGGCGGGAGCCACCGGATAGCGGTATGCCTCGGCGTCCGGCGTGGCCGCCACCCGCTCGGTGAACAAGGTCGCCACCGAGGCGGGTCGGTTCTCGATCAGGGTCTGTGTGTCGCTCATCGACGTCCTCCGGGCCTGCGGCAGCACTGCACGACTGGCTGTTTCTAACTGGCGAGTAACCTTCGAGCCGTGATCAGAGTAGAGCGCAGTTTGCCTGTACGAAAGAGGCTGCAGGCTGCCGCTTGATAACGAACGGGCCGGATGGACCGCCGCTCCAATCCGATGATCGGTGCAATGGCCATCTATTGAGGGATGCGACCGGAGACTGGCCGGAAACATACGAAGAGCGCCCTTCCGGATGAACGGAAGGGCGCTCTTCGCGAACTGTTGTGACGCCCGTGACGGGCGGGGCCCGCTCGACGGGCGGGGGCTGCGACGAGGCGGGCCGGGGGCTACTTCTTGCCCTTGGGCGCCTCGTCGCTGGACAGCACGGCGATGAAGGCCTCCTGCGGGACCTCCACATTGCCGACCATCTTCATCCGCTTCTTGCCTTCCTTCTGCTTCTCCAGCAGCTTCCGCTTACGGGAGATGTCACCGCCGTAGCACTTGGCGAGCACGTCCTTGCGGATGGCACGGATGGTTTCGCGGGCGATGACGCGGGAGCCGATGGCGGCCTGGATCGGCACCTCGAATGCCTGCCGGGGAATGAGCTCGCGCAGCTTGGCCACGAGCCGCACGCCGTAGGCGTACGCCGCGTCCTTGTGCGTGATGGCGGAGAACGCGTCGACCTTGTCGCCGTGCAGCAGGATGTCGACCTTCACCAGGCTGCCGGCCTGCTCGCCGGTGGGCTCGTAGTCGAGCGAGGCGTAACCGCGCGTCTTGGACTTCAGCTGGTCGAAGAAGTCGAAGACGATCTCGGCGAGGGGCAGGGTGTAGCGGATCTCGACCCGGTCCTCGGAGAGATAGTCCATGCCGAGCAGCGTGCCGCGGCGGGTCTGGCAGAGCTCCATGATCGAGCCGATGAACTCGCTCGGGGCGAGGATCGTGGCCCGTACGACCGGCTCGTGAACGTCGGAGATCTTGCCCTCGGGGAACTCGCTCGGGTTGGTGACCGTGTGCTCGACCCCGTCCTCCATGACGACGCGGTAGACCACGTTCGGCGCGGTGGCGATCAGATCGAGGCCGAACTCGCGCTCCAGCCGCTCACGGATCACATCCAGGTGCAGCAGGCCGAGGAAGCCGACGCGGAAGCCGAAGCCCAGGGCCGCGGAGGTCTCCGGCTCGTAGACCAGCGCGGCGTCGTTGAGCTGGAGCTTGTCGAGCGCGTCGCGCAGCTCCGGGTAGTCCGAGCCGTCCAGCGGATAGAGGCCGGAGAAGACCATCGGCTTCGGGTCCTTGTACCCGCCGAGTGCCTCGGTCGCGCCCTTGTTGAGGGAGGTGATCGTGTCACCGACCTTGGACTGACGCACGTCCTTGACGCCGGTGATGATGTAGCCCACCTCGCCGACGCCGATGCCGTCGGCCGGGGTCATCTCCGGCGACGAGACGCCGATCTCCAGCAGCTCGTGGGTGGCCCCGGTGGACATCATCCGGATCCGCTCACGCTTGTTGAGCTGGCCGTCGACGACTCGCACATACGTCACGACACCGCGGTACGAGTCGTAGACCGAGTCGAAGATCATCGCGCGGGCGGGCGCGTCGGCGACGCCGACCGGTGCGGGCACGTCGCGTACCACCCGGTCCAGCAGCGCCTCGACTCCGAGACCGGTCTTCGCGGAGACCTTCAGGACGTCCTCGGGCTGGCAGCCGATGAGGTTCGCCAGCTCCTCGGAGAACTTCTCCGGCTGGGCCGCCGGCAGGTCGATCTTGTTCAGCACCGGGACGATGGTGAGGTCGTTCTCCATCGCCAGATAGAGGTTGGCGAGAGTCTGCGCCTCGATGCCCTGAGCGGCGTCGACGAGCAGGACCGTGCCCTCGCAGGCCGCGAGCGAACGGGACACCTCGTACGTGAAGTCCACGTGCCCCGGGGTGTCGATCATGTTCAGGATGTGGGTCGTGCCCTGGTCCGGACCCTCGCTGGGCGCCCACGGCAGCCGGACCGCCTGGGACTTGATCGTGATGCCACGCTCGCGCTCGATGTCCATACGGTCGAGGTACTGAGCGCGCATCTGCCGCTGCTCGACCACGCCGGTCAGCTGGAGCATCCGGTCGGCAAGGGTCGACTTGCCGTGGTCGATGTGCGCGATGATGCAGAAATTGCGGATCAGCGCCGGGGCGGTACGGCTCGGCTCGGGCACGTTGGTAGGAGTCGCGGGCACGCAGGGTCCTGATTCTTGAGACGCGGGGCGTCTCGTCTCGGGCGATGTCGGATCGATACGTAGCCTCTATCGTCCCATGGGTACGGGACTGCGCCCGGTTTGGGCCGGTCGATCGGTGGCTGGTAGCCTGGGCAGCTGTGTCTCTCGCGCGCTCTCAGCGCGGGGCGCAACCTCAGAATCAAGTTTCACCGAACCTGAAAAGGCTCTTTCGTGGCGAACATCAAGTCCCAGATCAAGCGGAACAAGACGAACGAGAAGGCGCGCCTGCGCAACAAGGCCGTCAAGTCCTCGCTCAAGACCGCGATCCGCAAGGCCCGTGAGGCTGCCGCCGCGGGTGACGTCGAGAAGGCCTCCGTGGCCGCTCGCGAGGCGACCCGCAAGCTCGACAAGGCTGTCTCGAAGGGCGTCATCCACAAGAACGCCGCCGCCAACAAGAAGTCGGCGCTGGCTTCCAAGGTTGCCTCCCTCCAGGGCTGAGCCAACTTGCTGTAACTCCCGGGGGCGACCCCCGGACCCCCGGCAGCCACCCTCACAGGTGACGCGCCGGACGACTTGATCGCCGGAACGGACTCAGCGGGCCCTCTCTACCGCTCCTGACCGGCACCTTCGCGCCGCACACGGCCTGCGTTCGCCACGCGGGTGCGGCGCACCATCTTGAACCGCAGGGCCCCGGCCGACCGTCCTTCCCCAGGACGGTGGCCGGGGCCTTCGGCGTGTACGGGGAGTGTGGGGCGGGGGCGCACGGGGGCGTGGGAGGGCGCGGGCGGCCGTTCGGGTGGGCGTCCGGCGTCGCGCGGGCCAGAGGCTAGCGGCGGGAGCGGGCCGCGCGGGCGATCGCGACGACCGCCTTCTCCAGCGCGTACTCCGGGTCGTCACCGCCGCCCTTCACACCCGCGTCCGCCTCCGCGACGGCGCGCAGCGCCACCGCCACGCCGTCCGGAGTCCAGCCACGCATCTGCTGCCTGACCCGGTCGATCTTCCACGGCGGCATGCCCAGCTCACGGGCAAGGTCGGCGGGCCTGCCGCCGCGGGCCGAGGAGAGCTTGCCGATCGCCCGGACCCCCTGCGCCAGCGCGCTGGTGATCAGCACCGGCGCGACCCCGGTCGACAGCGACCAGCGCAGCGCCTCCAGCGCCTCCGCCGCCCGGCCCTCCACAGCACGGTCGGCGACCGTGAAGCTGGAGGCCTCGGCCCGGCCCGTGTAGTACCGCCCGACGACCGCCTCGTCGATCGTGCCCTCGACGTCCGCGGCAAGCTGGGACACCGCGCTCGCCAGCTCCCGCAGATCGCTGCCGATGGAGTCGACGAGCGCCTGGCACGCCTCCGGCGTCGCCGACCGCCCCAGCGCGCGGAACTCGGACCGCACGAAGGTGAGCCGCTCGGCCGGCTTCGTCGTCTTCGGACAGGCGACCTCGCGAGCCCCGGACTTGCGGGCCGCATCCAGCAGTCCCTTGCCCTTCGCGCTGCCGGGATGCAGCAGGACGAGGGTGATCTCCTCGGCCGGTGCGTCGAGATACGCCTTGATGTCCTTGATCGTGTCGGCGGAGAGATCCTGCGCGTTCCGCACGATGACGACCTTGCGCTCGGCGAAGAGCGAAGGGCTGGTCAACTCGGCGAGGGTGCCGGGCTGGAGCTGGTCGGCGGTGAGGTCGCGTACGTCCGTGTCGGCGTCGGCGGCCCGCGCGGCCGCCACCACCTGCTGCACCGCGCGGTCGAGGAGCAGATCCTCCTGGCCCACGGCGAGCGTGACGGGGGCGAGCGGGTCGTCGGTCGAGTTTCTCCTGGTGGCCATCGCGGTCCAGCATCCCACGCGCCACTGACACTCCGTCCCGTACCGGAGAATGGCCGAGTGAGTGAAGGACGACATGTACTGGTGCTGCCCGACCGCGACTCTGCGGAGGAGGTGGCGGTAGAGCTGGCCGGCCGGTTCGGAGTGACCGACGAGCCGAAGCTCGTACGAGACGCGCTGGCCGGTGAGGACGACGCCGAGGACGCCCAGTGGCTGGTCGTGGTGGAGGACCCCGCGGCACGCCTGGACCCCCTGGCGCTGGACGACTTCGCCGCGGAGTACGAAGGCTGGCTCGAGGCGCCTTAGCCGGTGCCTGCGGGGCGCGGGTCGGGCGGCAGGCGGTCCAGGTCGAGACCGAAGTGGTCGCGGTAGGCAGCGAGGACTGCGGCGTCGTCGGCCAGCGGCTGCTCTTGGCGCTCACCGCCCACGGTGGTGACCAGCTTGCGGCCGCTGAGCGTGATCCGGCCCTCGGGGGTGAGCCGGGAGCAGACGATGGACTTGGGGAAGTGCGATTCCGGTGAGGTGCGGTGCCACCAGGCGCCGGCCCGGAAGTCGTCCAGGCTGTGGGGCCGCGTCTCAAGCCGGAACTGCGGCTTGCCGTCGCGGTGGACATCGAGGTCACCATGCTCCGCAGCCTCGACGATGCGGAACGTGCCCGCCGGGTCGCTCTGGTCACCGCGCTCGTCGAACAACAGCGGATGGTGCGCATGGTCGCCGAAGCCGACGTCGGCCAGCCAGCGGCCCGTGTCGTCCGCCGCCTCGACGAGCAGCGCGAGATGGTCGTACGGGATGCCGAGCCGTCCGTCGCCGCCGAACACGCGCCCCTGCAGCAGGCTGACCGTGAACCCGAGATCGCGCAGCAACGCGGCGAACGCACCGTTGAGTTCGTAGCAGAATCCACCGCGGCGCGCCTCCACGATCTTGGCGAGCAGCGCCTTCTCCTCCAGCACGATGTCCTCGCCGAGGTGGATGGAGAGGTTCTCGAAGGGGACCGCCTGCAAGTGGCGCAGCTGCAGATCGCGCAGCGCGGCTGCGTCGGGACGGGCCGGGCGGTCGGCGCCGATGCGGCGGAGGTAGTCGTCCATGGGCAAAGTGTGACGCGTGGCGCCTTCGCGCACCATGGACCGGTGGTCCTAGGGCTGTCGCCCGAGAGGTGCACGCGTCCGGCGCGCGGCCTGCGCCGACGCAGATTGGCCCGGAGCCCACGTCCGGTCCCGGTCACCGCGATCGGCCCGTCCGTGTCGGTGCGCAGCACCACGGCTCCCGCCGCACGGAGCGCGCCCACTGTGCTCGGCGCAGGGTGGCCGTACAGGTTGTCCCGCCCGACGGAGATCAACGCCAGCCTCGGGCGCACGGCGCGCAGCAGGCCGGGATGCTGGTGAGCGGAGCCGTGGTGGGCGACCTTGAGGACGTCCACCGCCGGGAGTGCGGGATACGCACGTAACAGCCCACGTTGTGCCGGTGGTTCGAGATCTCCGAGCAGCAGGAGACTCGGGCCGCGCTCGATCCGCACGAGCACCGTGACGCTGGCGTCGTTGGGCCCCTCGGGCAGGAAGCCGGGGCCGAGGAGGCCGGTTGGCCGGGGCCAGAGGACCTGCCAGGTCAGCCCGCCCAGCCGGCGCCGCTCCCCCAAGCCCGCACGGATCACCGGCACCCGCGCCTCCGCCGTCGCTCTGCGGACGAACGCGCTCTGTTCTCGCGGCTCGTCGAACGTCGTCGTCTGCACCGCGCCGACCGCTCTGCCCCGCAACACCCCGGGCAGCCCGCGGACATGATCCGCGTGGAAGTGCGTCAGGAGGACCAGCGGGACGGTGGTGACAGCGAGGTCGCGCAGACACCGGTCGACGAGCTCCGGGTCGGGGCCGGCGTCCACGACCACAGCCGCGCCGTGGCCCGCGGCCAGCACAGCCGCGTCACCCTGCCCGACGTCGCACATCGCGAACGTCCAGCCGGGCGGCGGCCAGCCGGTGAGGACCCTGGTGAGCGGGGCCGGGCGCACGACGGCGAGCAGCAGCACCAGCACGCAGGCGGCGGTAGCCCATGGATGCCGCGACAGCTTCCGGCCGAGCAGCACGACCACGCCGGTGAGGGCGGCGAGCAGCAGGCCGCCGCGCCAGCCGCCCGGCCAGTCGGTCTGCGCTCCGGGCAGCGCCGCTCCGGTACGTGCGACCGAGGCGATCCATCCGGCGGGCCAGCCTGCGCACTGGGCCAGCAGCTCGGCGAGCGGCATCGCCACCGTGGCGGCGGCGAGTGCGGCGAAGCCGAGAACCGTCGCCGGAGCGACCGCGAGCTCCGCGATCAGGTTGCAGGGGATCGCCACCAGGCTGACTCTGGCCGCGAAGACCGCCACCACAGGTGCGCACACGACCTGCGCCGCGGCGGCAGCGGCCAGCGCCTCGGCGAGCCTGGGCGGCACCCTTCTGCGTTGCAGCGCCGCGCTCCAGCCGGGAGCCACGGTGAGCAGTGCGCCGGTGGCCAACACGGAGAGCAGGAAGCCGTAACTCCGGGCGAGCCAGGGGTCGTACAGGACGAGCAGCAGCACGGCGGCCCCGAGCGCGGGGATGAGTGACCGGCGTCGGCCCGTCCCGATGGCGAGCAGCGTGACCGCCCCGCAGGCCGCCGCCCGCAGCACGCTCGGCTCCGGCCGGCACACGATCACGAAGGCGAGTGTGAGCGCGCCACCGAGCAGTGCCGTGCCTCGCAGGGTGATGCCCAACCGTGGTGCGAGTCCGCCCCGTTCGGCCAGCAGGGCCGTGCCCGGCGGGCCGATCAGCAGCACGAGGACGATGGTCAGATTGCTTCCTGACACGGCGAGCAGATGCGTGAGGTCGGTCGCTTCGAATGCGTCCCGCAGCTCCGGTGTGATCCGCGAGGTGTCTCCGACGACCAGCCCGGGCAGCAGGGCCCGGGCGTCCGGCGGCAGCCCGTCCGCGGCCTGCCGCAGTCCGGCCCGGAGGCCTCCGGCCGTGCGCTGAAGGCCCGTTGGCGGGCCGATGATCTCAGGCGGACCGGCTCGCGCTCTCAGCACGGCCGCGAACCTGTCGTCGGCGTGCAGCGGCGGCGCGAGCCGTCCCGCGAGCCGCAGCCGGGTCGATGGCAGCAGCCGCTGCCACCGCGCGACGGACCCGGAGGACGGCGCGTCGGCCCGCACGACCACCAGGACGGGCGTCCGGATCGCGGTGACCGCACCGTCCGACGTCGTCACCCGGATCGCTTCCGCGTCCAGCACCAACGATCCTGGCGCCATGTGGGCACCGCTGACCCGGGGCCGGACGATCCGTGGATCGGAGGTGACCTTCAACTCCACTGTGGCGTGCGCGTATCGGTCAGCCAGCGCGGGAAGCGGCCCACGGCGCAGGTCCGCGCCATGCAGCCCGGCCGAGGCCGCACCGGCGGCGGCGCACAGCAGGATCGCCGCCAGAGCGGTGGCGTTGAGCCGTCGTCGACGTCGAGTCCCTCGAGTGTCCGGTTCAGCGTCGCCTTCCGAGCCTTCCGAGCCTTGGGAGCCTCTCGACGGACGGCCGCCGGAACCGGCGCTCACACGCGCCGCACGCCCCGCACACACCGCACGTACCGCCGCCGGAGTCAGCAACAGCAGCCCCGCCACAACGCAGACCGCCACGCCGACCGCCGTCCACCAGCCGCCCGCGCCAACCGCGAGAGCGGCGGCGCCCCAAGCCGCCAGGGCCGGCGGCACCAGCCGCAGATCGGCCGGCCCTTCCTGCCGCGGGTCGGCAGCTCCCAGGCGGTGGCCCGACGCGGCGTGGACCGTCTGGCGCGTCATGGCCGTACGAGGGTCTGGAGGTCCGCGAACCGGCGGTCGCCGATCCCGTTGACCTCGCGGAGTTCGTCGACGGACCGGAACCCACCGTGCTGAGTGCGGTAGTCGACGATGTGCTGCGCCAGCACGGGTCCCACTCCCGGCAGCGTGTCGAGCTGCTCCACGGTGGCCGAGTTGAGACTCAACGGCCCCGCCTGGGCGCCGCCCGAGCCGGAGCCACCCGAGCTCAGGCCGCCCGCAGCGGTTCCGGAGTTGCCCGATCCGGCAGGGTGCGCTCCCGGCGGACCGCCCACCACTACCTGCTCCCCGTCCATGAGCACCCGCGCACGGTTGAGACCTGTCAGGTCTGTGCCCGCCTTGACGCCTCCCGCCGCACGGAGCGCATCGGCGACCCGGGACCCGGCGGGCAGCTGCAACACCCCTGGCCGCCGCACTTTGCCGCTGACGTCGACGACGATCCGGGCGCCAGGACCGGCCCCGGGCTGCGGCGCCGGACCCGGTGAAGGCCTCGGCTCCGATGTGGCCGCGCCCTGCTGGACCAATTGCGGCGCGCTTACGGTCTGCGGCCGCCCCGCCCAGAAGTGCTGCACGGCGAACACCGCCGCCACCACGAGCACAACCGCCAGCGCCGCGAGCGTCCTGGGCTCGAGCCCGCATCTGAGCTGCATCCACAACGGCAACCGCTCCCGCACCGCGAGCCCCGCCCGTCGGCGCATCCCCGTGCCCGCGGCCAGACCGGCATCGGCACTGCCGCGGCCGGCGGAATCGACGGGCGGCGCGGGCCCAACAGCCGTGCCCGCACCGCCCACCGGCCCCACGAACAGGGCATCCCGGCGATGCAGCGCCGCGGTCGAAGCGACAGCCACGCGTCTGCCTCGCACGCGGGTCGGACCACCCCTGGCCGTCGGACCACCCCTGGTCGAGCCACCATGCGCGGAGCGGACCCGGGTCGGACCGCCCCGTGCGGGTCCGACGCGGGCGCGGCCGTCCGAGGCCGGAGCGCGGCCCGGCCCACTGGTTGCGGAACGTGATCGAAGTGCCATGTCACAGGACGGTAGGCACATCCGTCCGGACCCGCTGAGCGGCTCCAATTTCCGTGGACAACCGGCCTGTTGTGGATAACTCGGTCACCCACGCGAGCGACAGAACGGCAGACCAAGCCCACGACGCGCCTCAGCGCGGCGAGACCACAGCCCCCAGCAGCCCCGGACCCGTGTGCGCTCCGATCACCGCGCCCACCTCGCTGACATGCAGATCGGCCAGGCCCGGCACCCGCTCACGCAGCCGTTCCGCAAGCGCCGCGGCCCGTTCCGGCGCGGCCAGATGGTGCACGGCGATGTCCACGCCACTGGTGCCCGCCCGTTCGACGACGATCTCCTCCAGACGCGCGATTGCCTTCGACGCCGTACGCACCTTCTCCAGCAGCTCGATCCGGCCGCCGTCCAGCTGCAGCAGCGGTTTCACGGCGAGCGCCGAGCCCAGCAGCGCCTGCGCGGCTCCGATCCGGCCGCCGCGCCGCAGGTAGTCCAAGGTGTCGACGTAGAAGAAGGCGGACGTGCCCGCCGCCCGCTTCTCCGCGGCCGCCACCGCCTCGTCCAGCGTGCCGCCGCCCTCGGCCGCCTCCGCGGCCGCCAGCGCGCAGAATCCCAGTGCCATCGCGACCATCCCGGTGTCCACCACGCGCACCGGCACCGGGGCGTCCTTGGCGGCGAGCACGGCGGCGTCGTACGTCCCGGAGAACTCCGACGACAGATGGAGTGAGACGATGCCGGTCGCGCCGGCCGCCGCGCTCGCACGGTACGTCTCGGCGAACACTTCGGGGCTCGGCCGCGAGGTGGTCACGGGACGTCGCTTCTGCAACGCCAGCGCGAGCGAGCGGGCCGAGATCTCGGTGCCCTCTTCGAGTGCTTGATCGCCAAGTACGACGGTCAGCGGCACCGCGACGATGCCGTGGCGCTCCATCGTCGGCGGCGGCAGGTAGGCCGTGGAATCGGTGACGATCGCGACATGGCGGGACATGAGCGGGAGGTTACCCGCAGCGGCCGCCGGACGGCAGCCCGGGCCCTCGCCGGTGATCGCGTCGCCCTCTCTCATGGCCGGTCCGCAACGTCAGTTCGCGCGGTCGGTCCACTCTGTCCGCCCGCATCGCGCGTCCCCGCAGCCGGTTCACAGGTCCGCCGTATTGCGGGTGCCCGTCGCCGGTTCACAGTGTCCGCGCGCATCGCAGCTTCCCGCCGTCGGTTCACAGTGTCCGCGCGCATCGCAGCTTCCCGCCGTCGGGTTCGCACGGTCCGCCCGCAACGCAGACTTCCCGCCGCCGGTACGGTCCACTCGCGTCGCGCCGTCAGTTCGTGGTTTCCGGCCGGGCGGCCTTCTGCCAGGGATAGGTCTGCTGCCGGGGATCACGCGCCGTGATCGCCTGCGGCTGCTGCCGCGGCTCGTCAGGCGACTCCTGCGGCGCCTTCGAATCCACCTCGGGATCCGCCTCCGGCCAGGTCTGCTCGGGGGCAACCCCGTCGCCCGCGCTCGCCCCGGCCTCCGGCCATGCAGTACCCGCAGCCGTACCCGCAGCAGTCTCCCCCGCAGCCGCCCCGGAACCGGCAGCATCCGGCTCCGACCAGTGCCGCAGCGCCCCTGCCTCCACGTCGATCTGGCTGCTCAGCGCATCCAGATCGTCTTCGGCGAACTTCCGCGCCCGGTCCCGCGCCGCCCACCGCAGCGACTCCGCCGAGTGCACGATCCGCTCCGTACGCTCTCGCAGCCCGGGCAGCAGCGAGGCGACCGTCGCCCGGTCGGGCTCGCGCTCCAGGCGCTTGAGCTCGTCGTCCAGCTCGTGCCCGTGCACACTCAGGCGCTTGAACAGGCCGAGGGACTCGGACAGCGAGGCGTCCTCGTCCGCGCCGGCGTTCAGTGCGTCCTGCGTCGCCCGCATCGACGTGCGCAGCGTCAGCCGCAGCTGGGCCAGCTCGGCGACGACCCCGCCCTGTCCATAACTCTTCGCCCGCAGCGTGGTCTCCTCGACCGTGCGGCGCGCCTGGGTGACCGTGCGCTCCACACCGCGCTTGGCGGCGCCGACGACCTTCACGGTCACGTACACCCCCAACGCCACAAAGGCGAAGAAAAGCAGCGCCAGAATCAGAATCGCGGCTTCCATGTGCGCCCCTCCGGCGTCGGATGTTGTCCTTCCACGGTAAACGGAACGGGCAGGCAGAGGGTTCCTTCGAAACCCCCAACCTGCCCGTAAGGGATACCCCGCAGCCCGTCGGCGCCCGGACCACGGGCCACCCGCAGCCCGCCCACGCCTGGACAGCAGCCCGCTCAGGCCCGGAGCGCAGGCCACCCGCACCCCGCTCGCAGCCCGCCGAGCCCGCGGCGTCCTACGCGGGCACGATGTTGACCAGCTTCGGCGCCCGCACGATCACCTTGCGGATCCCCGCGCCGCCCAGCGCCGCGACCACCGCCGCGTCACCCAGCGCCAGCGTCTCCAGCTCCTCGTCCGAGATCGACGGGGAGACCTCCAGCCGCGCCTTCACCTTGCCCTTGATCTGCACCACGCAGGTCACGGTCTCGTCCACGACATACGCCGGGTCGGCGACCGGGAAGTCCTGGTGCACGACCGAGTCGCCGTGGCCCAGCCGGTGCCACAGCTCCTCCGCGATGTGCGGGGCCAGCGGCGCGATCAGCAGCACCAGCTGCTCCGCCACGCTCCGCGGCAGCGGCCCGCCCACCTTGGTCAGATGGTTGTTCAGCTCGGTGATCTTGGCGATGGCCGTGTTGAAGCGCAGCGCGGACAGATCCTGGCCCGCGCCGTCGATCGCCTTGTGCAGTGCACGCAGCATCGCCTCGCCGGCCTCGGTGTCGACGACGGTGACCTCGCCGGTCGCCTCGTCGACGACGTTGCGCCACAGCCGCTGCAGCAGCCGGTACTGGCCGACGACCGCACGGGTGTCCCACGGCCGGGACACGTCCAGCGGGCCCATCGCCATCTCGTACAGGCGCAGCGTGTCGGCTCCGTACTCGGCGCAGATCTCGTCCGGAGTGACCGCGTTCTTCAGGGACTTGCCCATCTTGCCCAGCTCGCGCTTGACGGGCTCGCCCTCGAAGAAGAACTTTCCGTCCCGCTCCTCGACCTCGGTCGCCAGGACAGGGAAGCCGCGGCTGTCCCGGTAGACGTACGCCTGGATCATGCCCTGGTTGAACAGCTTGTGGAACGGCTCCGGGGACGAGATGTGGCCCAGGTCGAACAGCACCTTGGACCAGAACCGCGCGTACAGCAGATGCAGTACGGCGTGCTCGGCGCCGCCCACGTACAGGTCGACGCCACCGTGCGGCATGCCTTCGCGCGGCCCCATCCAGTACTGCTCGATCTCGGGGTCGACCAGCTTCTCGCTGTTGCGCGGGTCCAGGTAGCGCAGCTCGTACCAGCACGAACCGGCCCAGTTGGGCATGGTGTTGGTCTCGCGCCGGTAGCGCTTGACGCCGTCGCCCAGGTCCAGCTCGACATTGACCCAGTCCGCATTGCGCGACAGCGGCGTCTCGGGCTGGGTGTTCGCGTCGTCGGGGTCGAACGTGCGTGGCGAGTAGTCGTCGACCTCCGGCAGCTCCAGCGGCAGCATCGACTCGGGCAGCGCGTGCGCGACCCCGTCCTCGTCGTAGACGATCGGGAAGGGCTCGCCCCAGTAGCGCTGCCGGCTGAACAGCCAGTCACGCAGCCGGAAGTTGACGGTGGCCTCGCCGATGCCCTTGGCGACCAGCCACTCGGTGATCTTGGCCTTGGCCTCGGCGACGTCCAGGCCGTCCAGCGAGATCTCGTCGTTCGAGGAGTTGATCGCCGGCCCCTGGCCGGTGAACGCCTCGCCCTCCCAGCCGTCCGGCGGCTGCACGGTGCGGATGATCTCCAGGTCGAAGGCCTCGGCGAACTCCCAGTCCCGCTCGTCCTGTCCGGGCACGGCCATGATCGCGCCGGTGCCGTAGCCCATCAGCACATAGTCGGCGACGAAGACCGGGATCCGTGCGCCGGTGACCGGGTTCACGGCGTACGAGCCGGTGAAGACGCCGGTCTTGTCCTTGTGCTCGGTCTGCCGCTCGACATCGCTCTTCGTCTGGGCCTGCTTGCGGTACGCCGCGACGGCCTCGGCCGGAGTGGCCGCGCCGCCGGTCCAGGTGTCCCTGGTCTCCTGCGGCCACTCGGCCGGCAGGATCGAGTCGATCAGGCCGTGCTCGGGCGCCAGCACCATGTAGGTCGCGCCGAACACGGTGTCGGGGCGGGTGGTGAACACCGTGATGCCCGCGGCGTCGTGACCCTCGACGGAGAAGTTGACGCGCGCGCCTTCGGACCGGCCGATCCAGTTGCGCTGCTGCAGCTTGATCGCCTCGGGCCAGTCCAGCGCGTCCAGGTCGTCCAGCAGGCGGTCCGCGTAGGCGGTGATGCGCATGTTCCACTGGCGCAGCTTGGCCTTGAAAACCGGGAAGTTGCCCCGCTCGGAACGGCCGTCGGCGGTGACCTCTTCATTCGCCAGTACGGTGCCCAGGCCCGGACACCAGTTGACGGGCGCGTCGGAGGCGTACGCCAGGCGGTACTGGCTCAGGACTTCGGAGCGCTCGACGGCGCTCAGCTCACTCCAGGGGCGCGCGCCGTCAACGGCGCGCTCGCCGCTGTCGAACTGCGCCACCAGCTCGGCGATCGGACGGGCCTTGTCCGCGTCCTGGTCGTACCAGGAGTTGAAGATCTGCAGGAAGATCCACTGGGTCCACTTGTAGTAGTCCGGGTCGATCGTCGCGAAGGAGCGGCGGTTGTCGTGGCCCAGGCCCAGCCGGCGCAGTTGGACCTTCATGTTCACGATGTTCGCCTCGGTCGACACCCGCGGGTGCGTGCCGGTCTGCACGGCGTACTGCTCCGCGGGCAGGCCGAAGGCGTCGAAGCCCAGGGTGTGCAGGACGTTGTGCCCGGTCATGCGCTGGTGACGGGCGAAAACGTCGGTGGCGATGTAGCCCAGTGGGTGTCCGACGTGCAGCCCCGCGCCCGAGGGGTACGGGAACATGTCCATGATGAACTTCTTGGGCCTGGCCGCCAGGGCCGGGTCTCCGGCCAGGTCGCCGCTCGGGTTCGGCGCTTCGTACGTGCCTTTGGCGTCCCAGACGTCCTGCCAGCGTGCCTCGATGTCGGCCGCCATGGCGGCCGTATAGCGGTGGGGCGCGGCCACCTCGGCAGCAGAATTCGTCTCGCTCATGATCCTTAAAGCTCCATCGATCGTCTCTGCCAACGGGTCAAATGAAAAATCCCCTCGCACAGGAGGGGACGCCGCGCCGATTCCGACCGGATTCTTCATCCGTCGGGACTGATCAGCGCGGCTCGCTAAGCAGAAGGCGTACGGCACGCATGGCGTCAGGGTACCGCAGGGAGCGAACCGGCCGCGTACCGCCGGGCTCGAAGGCCGCTCGGGCGTCACCGGATCCCGCCGTCAGGACCGCGACAGGACGGCCGCCAATAGCGATCACATACAGGCACCGAAAGGTTCCGGATAGCTCCGGAGTCGCCCGGGTTACCCCGCGTATCGCCCCTATCCGGGGCAACCCCAGAGTCAGTTGGCTGTGGTTCCGCTCTCTAAACGCAGAAACCTCGTACCGCCTGGTATGGGTCGACCTAGCATGCGTCAACGGGACCGCATTTCCCGCACCTTCGGAGTCGACCCATGAACCCTCGTCGCAAAAGCCGTTCGTCGCCCGCCCCGAGTACCGGGCTCAGCCGCCCTGTGCAAGGTGGCCTGACTGTCGCGGCGTTCGTGCTCATACCCCTGCTCGCCGTGGGCGGGAGCGAAAGCTTTCGTGCCGCTCTCGACTTCGCCGCCGGGGTCCTGTCCTTGGTGTCCCTGACCGCGTCCGTCGCGTGGGGCCTCATCGCCACCGACCGGCTGCTGCTCACGACCCGCCAGCGCCTGATCTCGCAGGCCATCCACCGCACCACCGCGACCGCGTCGCTCGGCTTCCTGGTGCTGCACGCCACCGTGAAGGTGACGCTCGGGCATGTGGAGGTGGTCGGCGCCCTGATCCCGTTCGGGCTCGGCGTCTCCGGCACGGCCGGCCTGATCGGATTCGGCTCGCTGGCCGGCTATCTCATGATCATCGCTGCCACGACCGGCGCGCTGCGCAGCGCGCTCGCCGGAAACATCAAGGTGGCGGGCCGCTGGCGGCCGCTGCACATGCTGGCCTACCCGGCGTGGTGTTTCGCGCTGGTGCACGGTCTGTACGCGGGCCGTCCCGCCGCCACCTGGGTCACGACCATGTACTGCCTGGCGCTCGCCGCGGTCACGGGCGCCGTTTCGCTGCGGCTGCTGCCGCGTCCCATGAAGCGCCGCATCGCCAACAAGATCCTCTCCCTGACCGGCGGCGACCCCGACGGCCCCTTGGACGAGGACCTGGTGCGCGACCAGACCGGCCCCCTCCCCGGGATGAACTCACTGACCGGACCGGCCGGCCTCAACCGCATGAACGGCATCCCGTCCCAGCGTTCGTACGAGTACGAACAGGACCTCCAGCGCACGTCCCCCCTGGGCCAGCCGTCCTCGCTCGGCCCGTCCCGCCAGCAGCCCCGCCTCGCGGCCCCCGCGCCCCAGCTCTACGAAGCGCCGCCGCCTCCCCAGGCCGAACCGAACATCGGCAGCGTCCCGGGCAACAGCGCGGGCACCGGAATATCCGCCGCCTACCGCGCGGTCTCCCTCGGCAGCGACCCGAACGCTCCGCTGGCCGAGCGCATCCCGATGACCGAGGAGATCCCCGTCATCTCGGAGACCGGACCCGCCCCGGGCATGTGGCCCACACCCTCGCCGCGCCCGCCCGCACAGGCCGTCCCGTCCGAACCCGCGGCTCCTGCGGCGTACGAGCCTCCCGCTCCGCCGGTCTACGAGCCGCCGATCGCGTACAACCCCGCGGAGACCTACGCCCCCGAGGCCTCCGCCGGCACTTCCTTCTCGTCTTTCGAGACACCCCTGTACGACCCTCTTTACGAAGCCCCTTCCACTCCCCCGTACGAGACACCCCCGTCCCCGTACGAAACCGGCACCGCCGGTGTGTACGACGACACGGCGCCGATGCCAGGACCCCTCTACCCGCCCCCGGCAGGAGAACCCTGGAACGCGCCCGCAGGAGAGCGACCTTGAACACCCCCCTCCCCGATGTCCCCGAGGTCCGCGTCGTCGGTCTTCCGCAGCTGACCCAGGGGTTCGACCTTGTCGAACGCCTCGATCTGCAGATGCACCTGAAGGTGCACGGTCCGCTGGAGCCGATGACCGGAGAGCTGCTCGCCCAGCTGGCCGAGGAGATAACCCTCCGAGGCCGCGGCGGTGCAGGATTCCCGTTCGGCCAGAAGCTGCGTGCCGTGGCCAAGTCCGCCATCAGACGCGGGGTGCGGCCCGTCGTCGTGGTCAACGGCAGTGAGGGCGAGCCCGCCTGCCGCAAGGACACCGTGCTGCTCAACCGCGCGCCGCATCTGATCCTGGACGGCGCGCTGCTGGCCGCCGAGGCGCTCGGCGCGCGCACCCTGGTCGTCGCGGTGACCCGTAACTCCACGGAGATCTCGATGCGTGCCGCGCTCGCCGAGCGCGGGCTGTCCGACCGGCGCGGGCAGCAGCTGCGCGCGCGGATCGTGCGTACACCGGAGCGCATGGTC
The DNA here is from genome assembly GCF_044334895.1 of Streptomyces sp. NPDC020681. Classification (NCBI taxonomy): domain Bacteria; kingdom Bacillati; phylum Actinomycetota; class Actinomycetes; order Kitasatosporales; family Streptomycetaceae; genus Streptomyces; species Streptomyces sp. NPDC020681. The sequence continues at coordinate 39,558 of NZ_JBIRTX010000024.1, forward strand.
TCCGGCGAGGCATCCTCCGTGATCCGCGCCGTGAACGGCGGCCCTGCGCTGCCGCCCGGCCGCCGCGAGCGGGCGTCCGACACCGGCGTCGGCGGCGCTCCGACGCTGCTGTCCAACGCGGAGACGTTCGCGCAGCTGGCCATCGCCGCCCGCATCGGCTCCCGCCGCTACGGCAACACCGGCACGGGTTCCGAGCCGGGCACGGTCATGCTGACGATCTCCGGGGCCGTCGCACGCCCGATGGTCGTCGAGGTGCCCACAGGCGTGCCGCTGCGGTACGTACTGCAGCTGGCGGGCGCACCGCCGCTGCCGCAGGGCGTGCTCACCGGCGGCTACCACGGCAACTGGATCGACTCGGTGGCCGTCCATGAGTCGGTGGTCTCGCGCGAGTCGCTGGCGGCCGTGGGCGGCTCGCTCGGTGCGGGCGCGATCCTGCCGATCGGCCCGGAGACCTGCCCCCTGGGCGAGGCCCTGCGCGTGGCGAACTGGCTGGCCGCCGAGACCGCGGGTCAGTGCGGCCCCTGCAAGCTCGGGCTGCCCGCCGCGGCCGGCGGCCTGGCCGACGTGATGAACGGCGGCGGTCCGGCGGCCCTGGAGGCGCTGCGCGAGGTGACCCAGGCCGTGAAGGGCCGTGGCGCGTGCAAGCACCCCGACGGCTCGGCACGCTTCTTCGCTTCGACGCTGTCCGCCTTCACGGACGATCTGGCGGCGCATGTGCTGCACGGCGGCTGCGGACGCGAAACGATCGGCGTGCTGCCCCTGCCGATGCCGGGCTACGAGGAAGCGGAAGAGTCGATCCCGAGCGGTGAGAAGGTCGCCGTGGACTGGACGCTCTGCCAGGGCCACGGTCTCTGCGCGGACATCATCCCGGAGCTGATCCGCCTCGGCCCCGACGGCTATCCGTCGGTCGCGGACGCGGTCGTCCCGATGCACATGCGGGGCCGTGCCCAGCGGGCCGTACGCCGCTGCCCGGCACTGGCGCTGCGCATCGAACAGGGCGCGCCGCCGATCCCGAAGTCCCGCCCTGAGCTGCCGTCGAGCAACCGCAAGGCGCTTGGCAGCGGCCGCGGTTGACGGGACAGCACCAGCTGAACGAGAAGATCCCCCCGGTCCTGCAGGACCGGGGGGGATCTTCTTCAAGGATGCTGTGGAGCTAAGGAGAATTGAACTCCTGACCTCCTGCATGCCATGCAGGCGCTCTACCAACTGAGCTATAGCCCCTTGCGATGTGCCGCCCTGATCGGAGGTTTCCTCCGCGGCGGCGACGTCGACAACATTAACGCCCTCCCTGGTCCATCACCAAATCGTTTCCGATCTGTACGGACAAGGCCGGTAACATCCCGTTTCTTCGCCGTGTCTACGCCGCCGACGCGGTGCTCATGCCGTGGCGAACGAGTAGAACCGCTTCAGCGTGCAGTGCTCGTCCAGGAGCCGGCCGTAGATGGGCTCCCCTTCGAGCTCACGGTAGGTCTCGATGGGGTCGCCCTTTATGATCAGCGCTCGCGCGCACTCCTCGCACCAGTACTGGTAATCGGGATTGATCGGGTCCATGTCCCGGACGATGGGCGTACCACTGCCGCACCAGTCGCATTTCCGCCTGTGTGCACCCATCACTCAGCTCCAGCTGTGGCCGCAGGCCGTGCACACGTAGGAAACTCCGCCATTGTCGCCGAGGACTTGGGCGACATGCGCCGATCCGCAGGACGGGCAATTGAGACGAGCGCGCACCTCCGCCGTGGCAAGCAGTTCATCGGCCTCTTCGGCCTCCTCGCTGCTGGCGGACATCGTGCTCTCCCTCCCGTGCCTGGCCGGTGTCCCCATCCGGCCGTCCGATTCTGCCATGGCCACGCAAGAGGGTCAGCGGCGTTTGCGTACGAGACCGGCCACAGCGCCCAAGATCGACGCGGCCGCCATGGCCAGCGCGCACGCCCACAGCCCGTCCGCGGACCCTTCGGCTCCGGGAACTGTCTGGCGATTCAGGAACAGTGTGCCGAAAACAGCCACTCCGAGCACCTGTCCGAGCTGAGCCACGGTGACCAGCAGCCCGCTGGCGTCCGCCGCGTCCTCCTGGCGGACAGTCGCCAGCGCTCCGGTGAGCGTGGGGCTGAAAGCCGCCGCAAGGCCTGCGCCGATGCCCAGGAACGCGACGTACGCAAGCGGCCCGCCGTCGCCGCCGTCGTGCAGCAGCGCTCCCACGGCGAAGCAGGACAGCCCCGTCAGCGCGAACCCGCCCGGGACCAGGGCCCTTTGCAGGTACGCGGGCCACCGGCGCCAGGTCAGTCCGACCGCTCCGAAGACCAGCGCGGTCGGCGCGAAAGTCAGGCCCGTGCGCAGCGCGCTGTGGCCAAGACCACTCTGCATGTGCAGGGTGAGAGCAAAGAGGAAGCCCGCGTTCACCGACATCGCGAGCGTGATCCGCAGGACGGCCCGGCCCATGCCGGGGATGCGCAGGACGCGCGGCGCGATCAGCGGGGCGCCGCCGCGACGGGCCAGCCGGGACTCGTAGGCGAGGAAGCAGCAGAAGAGAACCGCGGACGCGGCCAGTGACAGCCAGGTCCAGAGCGGCCAGTCCTGTTCCTGCCCGAGCACCAGGGGCACGGTGAACAGCGACACGGCGGCGGCGAGGAGCACCAGGCCCGGCAGATCGAGGCCGCGGGCGCGCTCGGGCCGGTCCCGCCGGTCCTTCGGCAGCACCCGCGCACCCAAGACCAGCAGGGCCGCGCCGATCGGGACGTTCACCAGAAAGACCGGCCGCCAGCTCGCGCCGAAGAGGTCGGCGCTGACCAGGACGCCGCCCAGGACCTGCCCGGCGACGGCTCCGGTGGCCAGGACCGCGGAGTACGCGCCGAGCGCCCGCACCCGGCCTTCGCCGGTGAAGTTCCGCTGGATCAGGCTGAGTACCTGCGGGATCATCAGGGCCGCACCCGCGCCCTGGATCAGCCGGAAGGCGATCAACTGGCCGGTGTCCGCGGCGAGTCCACAGGCGAGCGATGCGACCGTGAAGATCCACAGCCCGCCCAGGTAGGCCCTTCGGTGCCCGAGGAGATCGCCGAGCCTGGCACCGGTGATCAGCAGCACGGCGTACGTGATGGTGTAGCCGGCGATGACGAGCTGCAACCCGGCGCCGGACGCGTCGAGTTCGGTACGGATGGTGGGGGCCGCGGTGTTGACGATGAAGGTGTCGAGCAGCGCCATGAACTGCGCGGCCAGCACGATAGCGAGCAGCAGCCGCGGCCGGTTGTCAGTGCCCGAGGCTTTACTGGGTGGTGGAGTCTCCCGTGGCCTTTCACGGAAGGTGTCCTGAGGGGATTCCTGAGGGGTCGTCGTCATGTCCCTGAGCCTGACGGCGGTTCGGTACGGGTAATGAGAGCCCGCTGATGCTGGTACTGACAGCACCTGGCAAGCACGGGCCAGGGCCTTGACCATGGGGGTGTGACCACGATGACGGCGACGACGAACGGCAGCGGCGCGACGGGCCACCGCCGCAGACCCGAGCTGGCCGCGTTCCTGCGCAACCGCCGGGCGCGGGTGACACCCGCCGATGTCGGCATGCCGCCGGGCCTGCGCAGGCGCACCCCGGGGCTGCGCCGCGAGGAGGTCGCGCAGCTCTCCGGCGTCGGCGTCACCTGGTACACCTGGCTGGAACAGGGCCGTCCGATCAACGCCTCGGCCCAGGTCCTGAACGCCGTGGCGCGCACGCTGCGGCTCGACCGGACCGAGCGCGAGCATCTCTACCACCTGGCGGAGGTTCCGTACGCGCCGGAGACCCAGGCTGACGTGCAGAGCGTGAGCCCGGAGATCCAGGGCATCCTCGACGCACTCGACCCGCATCCGGCCGTGGTCTACAACTCGCGGTACGACGTGCTGGCGATCAACTGCGCCTACCGCGAACTGTTCGCGGTGGACAGCCTGGAGGCCTCCGGCATAGGCAACGTGCTGTGGACGCTCTTCACGGTGCCGGAGCCCAACTGCCCGCTGGTCTTCCGGGAGTCGGAGCTGCCGCTGATGGTGGCCCAGCTGCGCGGGGCGTACGGACGCCATGTGGGCGAGCCCGCATGGGAGTCGTTCATCCACCGCCTCTCGGCGGCGAGCGATTTCTTCAGCAGGCTGTGGGAGAGCGGAGACGTCGTGCCACCGGGCCCGCGGGTGAAGACCTTCCGCCACCAGGCGATCGGCGAGGTTCGGATGACGTCCGTGTCGCTGTCGATCAACGGTATGCCCGAGTGCCGGATCGTCGCCTACACGCCGGACGACGAGGAGAGCCGGCGGCGGATCGAGGCGCTGCGCGCACGTCAGACATGACGAAATCCCGCCCTCTGCTGAGGACGGGATCCGGGTGATGAAGCGATTGTGGAGCTAAGGAGAATTGAACTCCTGACCTCCTGCATGCCATGCAGGCGCTCTACCAACTGAGCTATAGCCCCGCGTGTTCTTCGCGCTCGGCGCTGCGAACAAGAAGAACTTTAGCCTGCGACCAGCCGGAAAGTGAAATCCGGGGGCGCAGGACTGAAGGCCTGTGCGAGCCGGGTCAGTCGCACCCGTCCGTCGCTGTCAGTCATCGTCAGTCGTCGTCAGTCGTCGTCGCCGAGGACCGGCTCCGGGAGGGTGCCGGCGTTGTGCTCGAGCAGCCGCCAGCCGCGCGCGCCCACGCCGAGCACCGACCAGCAGCAGTTCGAGAGTCCGCCGAGGCTTTCCCAGTGATGCGACTCCAGGCCCAGCAGCCGGCCGATGGTGGTGCGGATGGTGCCGCCGTGGCTGACCACGACCAGCGTGCCGTCCTCGGGGAGCTTCTCGGCGTGGTGGAGCACCACGGGAGCCGCCCGGTCGGCGACCTCCGTCTCCAGTTCGCCGCCGCCGCGCCGCACGGGCTCGCCGCGCTTCCAGGCGGCGTACTGCTCGCCGTAGCGCGCGACGATCTCCTCGTGCGTCAGCCCCTGCCAGGCGCCCGCGTAGGTCTCGCGCAGGGCCGAGTCGTGCGACACGTTGAGGCCGGTGATCTGGGACAGCTCGCCGGCCGTGGCGGCCGCACGCCGGAGATCGGAGGCGACGATGGCGTCCGGCTTGAGCGAGGCGAGCAGCCGGGCGGCCCGGCGCGCCTGGGCGACGCCGGTCTCGGTCAGGGCGATGTCCGTCGAGCCCTGGAAGCGGCGCTCCAGGTTCCAGGAGGTCTGGCCGTGCCGCCACAGGACGACACGGCGTCCCGTGGGGCGCTTCGCCGTGTCGCCGCTGATCCGGCCGCCGCTGTCCTTGTCGCTGCCGTTCAGCTCAGCTCACCGTCCGGGCCGCCGGTGAGCCGGGCGTGCTCCTCGGCCTTTCCGCGGGTCTTCAGGGCGTCCTCGGGCAGCGGGAGCTCGGGGCAGTCCTTCCAGAGCCGCTCCAGGGCGTAGAAGACGCGCTCCTCGCTGTGCTGGACATGCACGACGATGTCGACGTAGTCGAGAAGGATCCAGCGGGCGTCACGGTCGCCCTCGCGGCGCACCGGCTTGGCGCCGAGCTCCTTGTTCAGCCGCTCCTCGATCTCGTCGACGATCGACTTGACCTGGCGGTCGTTGGGCGCGGAGGCGAGCAGGAATGCGTCGGTGATCGACAGCACGTCGCTGACGTCGTAGGCGATGATGTCGTGCGCGAGCCGGTCGGCAGCCGCCTGGGCGGCGGTGGTCACGAGCTCGATGGAGCGGTCCGTAGCGGTCACAAGCAGGCTTTCGTCGACGGTCGGGTACCCCTCAAGGGTCTCACGGACCACTGACAGCCCCTGCCGGGATTATTCGGCCGGGACATCAGCTCTCAGTCCATCGGCTCTTGATCGGTCGCCGACCGTCCGGCCCCGGTCGGTCGTGCGGGACCAAGGCCGGACGATCACGATCGTCACCCGCTCTTGTAGTCCTTGCCGAGGACCACGGAGACGTCGGCGTTGGCGGCCGTCGTCCCCTTCTTCACTGCGCTCGCCGGCAGCCCCAATGTCTTGGCGACCTCTTCGGCCTTCGCCTTCTGCGCCACGGCACCGTAGGTGACCTGCGAGGACGAGGCGGTGTCGGCCTTGCCGCCGTCGACGACCGTGTACCCGCCGTTGACCAGCGAGATCCGGGCGGTCTCCGCGGCGCTGGTCTTGCCGGTGGCGTTCTTGATGCCGACGCGGACGGCCGCGTCCTTGTCAGGTGCGGTGACCGAGCCGCCGAGGATGTCCTTGACGACGCTGTTGGAGGCCTGCTCGGTGAGCGTGCCGTCCGGCTGGACCGGCAGCAGCGCGGACTTGTAGTCGCCGCCCTTGGCGTGCTCGGCCAGCTTGGCGAGCGAGGCGCCGAGGTCCTTCTCGGTGAGCGACGGGTCGAGGATCTGCGCCAGGGTCTCCACGGTGACCGTCGCGGAGCTCGGGTCGTCCGGGAACTTCTTCAGGACGGCCTGCATCACCTGGCCGAAGCGCTGCAACTGCTTCGCCTCGGCCTCGCCGGGCCCGAGATATGTGGCGTAGGCGACCGCGCTGCGCCCGTTGAGCGTCTGGTTCTCGCCCTTCTTGACCAGCGGCGCTTCGCCCTTCTTCACGCCCGGCACCTCGACGTCGGTGGTCAGGTCGATGGTGCCGACCAGCTCGACCAGGTTCTCCAGGTACGGGGTGTCCAGCCGCCAGGTGCCGGTGATCTTCGCGCCGAGCAGCGTGCCGATCGACTCACGGGTGCCGGTCGAGCCGTCGTCTTCGACCGACTTGGCGAGCGTGGTGGCGGTGCCGTCGTCGTTGGCGACGAAGAGGGAGTTGGGGAGCAGAACGGTCGTGCCCTGCTTGGTGGTGGCGTTGTCGACAAGGAGAGCTGTCGATGTGCCCTTTTTCTTCGTGTTGTGCAGATGCAACACGATCACGTCCCGCTTCTGCGGTCCGGTGGCCGTGCTGCTCTTCTTCTCGGTGCCCGAGAGCCCGGGCAGTTTGCCCGCGTACCAGAGGTAGCCCACGCCGCCGGTGAGTGCCAGCGCGAGGACGACGAACAGGGCGACGAAGCGGTTGCGGCCGCGGCGCTTGGCCTCCTCACGCCGTTCGGAGCGGCTCTCGCTGAACTTCAGCCAGTCGATGACGTCTTCGGAGTCCTCGTCCGGCTCCTCGATGAAGGAGAACTGCTCGGTCCGGTAGTCGCGGTCGCCGGCCGGGCGGCGCTGCCCCGGTACGGCGGCCTCGGGCTGCGCATGCGGGCGCGCCTGCGGGGGCGGCCCGGCGGGGGGCTGCTGCTGCTGGACGCTCCACTGCTGGGTGGTGTCGACGGCGGCGGGCTGCTGGCTCGTGTCGTAGCCGTACGCGTCGTACCCGTATCCCTGCTGCTGGCCTTGGCCGCCCTGCTGCTGCTGACCGTACGGGTCGTACTGCTGGGGCCTAGGCGGCTGCTGTGGCCTCTGCGGCTGCTGCGGCTGCGCGTACGGGTCGTAGCCGTACCCCTGCTCAGGGCTCTGCGGTTGCTGAGGGTGCTGCGGCTGCTGCTGCGCGTAGGGATCGTACTGCTGGGGCTGCTGATAGACCGGCTGTCCGTACTCGTCGTAGCCGATGATCTGCGGCTGCTGGTAGTACGGGTCGTACGGGTTCTGCTGGTCGTTCACCGGTGCCCCTCTCCGTGGCTCACTCGCCGCGGTACAACTGGCGCTTGTGGATGTAGCGCACCACGCCGTCCGGCACGAGGTACCAGACCGGATCGCCCTTGGCGACCCTGGCCCGGCAGTCGGTCGACGAGATGGCCAGCGCCGGAACCTCCACCAAAGAGACACCACCCTCGGGCAGCCCGTCGTCGGTGAGATCGTGACCCGGGCGGGTCACCCCGATGAAATGGGCGAGCGAGAACAGCTCTTCGGCGTCCCGCCATCCCAGGATCTGTGAGAGCGCGTCCGCTCCGGTGATGAAGAAAAGATCCGCGTTCGCATTGAGGGAGCGCAAGTCCCGCAGCGTATCGATCGTGTACGTGGGCCCGCCGCGGTCGATGTCGATGCGGCTCACCGAGAACTGCGGGTTGGACGCCGTGGCGATGACCGTCATCAGATAGCGGTCCTCGGCCGGAGACACCGCCTTGTGGGTCTTCTGCCACGGCTGCCCGGTCGGTACGAACACCACCTCGTCGAGGTGGAAGAGGGCGGCGACCTCGCTGGCGGCCACCAGGTGTCCGTGGTGGATCGGGTCGAATGTCCCGCCCATCACGCCGAGTCGACGCCTGCCGGAACCCGAGCCCGTGGGCGAACCCGTAGGCACTTCCTGCTCTCCCATGCGTGCAGAGCCTACTGGTACGCCTGCTCGGGCCGGTCTCAGCGGTCGCGGTTGAAGCGGGTGGTGATCCACAGCAGCAGGAGCAGCGCGAAGAGCGCACCGCCACCGGTGAGGTAGGGGCTGAGGCTTTCGTGGTTGCCACCGTGCTCGCCACCCTCGGCGAGAGTGACCAGGTTGGCGGCGGTGCTGGCGATGCTCATCTTCAGCAAGACCTATCGATCGGCGGACAGACGTCGCGCACATCGTAAGCGGGCGGCCCGGGCACGCTCACGCCGACTCAGACGTTGTCGTTGTCACCGGCGCTGTTCTGGCGGTGGTGGCACAGCGGAAAACGGGGTTATCCACAGCCCCCGGCACGCGGTGGCTCCAGCGCCTACGCTGGGGGCCGTCAGGGGGACGAGACCGGTATTCGAGTATTCGAGTCAGTACGCGCACCAAGGTCCACAAGGACGAACAAGGTCAAGGCAACAAGGTCAAATGGGGGCATGAATGACCGACAGCAGTCATGAGAACGTACCGAGCAGGCAGCGCAAGCGCTTCGCGGGCATCTCCTCACGGGCGTACGAACATCCCGCTGACCGCTCGGCGCTGGTGGCTCTGCGCAAGCTCAGCGGCTTCGACACCGTCTTCAAGGCGCTGAGCGGACTGCTGCCGGAGCGCAGCCTGCGGCTGCTCTTCCTCTCCGACTCGGTGCGGGTGAGCGACGCGCAGTTCGCGCACCTCAACACCATGCTGCGGGACGCCTGTTACATCCTGGACCTGGAGAAGGTCCCGGCGATGTACGTCACGCAGGACCCGCGTCCCAACGCCATGTGCATCGGTCTGGACGAGCCGATCATCGTGGTCACCACCGGGCTGGTGGAGCTCCTCGACGAGGAGGAGATGCGGGCGGTCGTCGGCCACGAGGTGGGCCATGCGCTCTCCGGCCACTCCGTCTACCGCACGATCCTGCTGTTCCTCACCAATCTTGCGTTGAAGGTCGCCTGGATCCCGCTCGGCAATGTGGCGATCATGGCGATCGTCACCGCGCTGCGCGAGTGGTTCCGCAAGTCGGAGCTCTCGGCGGACCGCGCCGGACTGCTGGTCGGCCAGGACCTGCAGGCCTCGATGCGCGGCCTGATGAAGATCGCCGGCGGTAACCACCTGCACGAGATGAACGTGGACGCGTTCCTCCAGCAGGCCGAGGAGTACGAGGCGGGCGGCGACCTGCGCGACTCCGTGCTGAAGATTCTGAATTTGCTGCCCCGCTCGCACCCGTTCACCACGGTGCGCGCGGCCGAGCTGAAGAAGTGGGCCGAGAGCCGCGACTACCAGCGGATCATGGACGGCCACTACCCGCGGCGCGACGAGGACAAGGACACCTCGGTGAGCGACTCCTTCCGGGAGTCGGCCTCGCACTACGCGGACACGGTGCGCACCAGCACGGATCCGCTGATGAAGCTGGTCGGCGACATAGCCGGCGGGGCGGGCGACCTGGGCGGCAAGCTGCGGGACAAGTTCACGGGCGCGAGCAGTGGCGGGAGCGGGAGCGGCAGCTCGGGGTCCGGCGGAAGCAACGGCAGCGGCAGCGGTAGCGGCACGGAGAGCAGCGGCCAGAGCTAGGTCCAACTCGGGCAGGTCAGGGCTTCGGCTGGGGCAGGACGCTCGGGGAGAGTGCGCCGCAGAGCGCCGCGGTGGCCTCTCCCGTCGCGTACGGGTCGGTGCCTGCCGGGCCGCCCACGGTGGCCCGCTGGCCGGCGAGCAGCGGACGCAGCGTGCCCGACGTGTCGTCCGCGCAGGCCTGCGGCCCGGCCTGGACATAGCTGACCAGCAGCTCGGCCCGGTGCTGGTGCAGGTCGTCACGGTCGAAGCGGAAGTGCAGCTCTCGCCGGACGGTGAAGAGCGAGGCCTCCCCCGCCTCGGACCCGTTCTGCACGGCCGGCCGCAGCGCATAGGCGAAGGTGTGGTCCGACGTCACCTCCAGGGCGTCGGGCCCCACCTCGGCGACGCGCATGGTGCCCTTCACCCGCACCTCGGGGTCGGCCAGCGCCACCTTCGCCGGGTCGAAGCGGACCAGCCAGCCGGTGGCGGCATGGTGGCCGTCGGCGACCGGTGAGGACATGCTCCGGTCGAACTGCGCCAGCTGATCCGGGTCGAGCAGCATGCGCACCGGTCGCACCGCACCGCCCGTGAGGACGTCGGGGTCGAGCGAGGACTCCACGAGATAGTCCTTCGCGGTGGTCAGGGCGGTCATCACCTGGCCCTCCGAGAAGTTCCTGGTGCGCTTCGCCTCGGGCAGCGCGATGCCCGAGGCACCCACTCGGAACTGCGCGGCGGGGCTGTCGGCATAGAGATCGGCGGGCGCGCCACCGGGGACCGGGCCCTGGGGTGCGAGCGGGATCAGGGTGATGCGCAGCGGCTCGGCCTGCTTGACGACAGGTGTCTGGTAGGGATGGCGGACGCCCAGATAGATCGCGGTGCCGAAGGCCAGCGCGACCAGCAGCACAAGCACCAGGACCTGCTTGGAGCCCGTCCTCATGCTCCAGACCGGGAGGCTGCGGACAGCCTGCGCATGGTCGCCCATCCGCTCCTGCGCGGAGAACTCCTGAAGCCGCGCAGCCCGTACGAACGATTCGTCGAAGACGACGGATCGGTACTCGTCCTCACCACCGCCGGGGAGTCCCTCGGGTGTCCCCTCAGGCGGGTCTCCGCGCCCAGCCATACCTTCAGGGTAGGTCTGTCTGGGCCCTGGTAAACGCGGTGGTACGCGACAAACTCTGACGAGTTCTCACGCAGTCGTTCAGGGGGCCGTGGGGGGCCTGGCCAGCGGCTGGTCAGGGCGTACGCGGGTCCGCGGAGACGGCGGGCGCGGAATACTCCGCGGAGGCGGACGGCCCGCCGACGCGCTCCGGCACGGAGCCGCCCGACGGCGTGGCGTCGACGCCGGTGGTGGCGGGCGGGGGCACCGTGTCCTGGCGGTTGCCAGCGGCGCCCCGGTAGACGGCGGTGAAGGCGAGGGCGACCATGCCGATGCCCATCAGGAGGGCCAGGATCCAGGCCACCGGCCGGTGCCAGCGGGCGCTGCCGCGGTAGGGGCGCAGGGCGCCGCCGTGCCTCCCGTACGGGCCGGGGTCGTCGTCCGTGCAGTCGTCCTCGTCCCAGGCCCGCTCACGGCCGTACTCCGCGCCGTACCGGTCGTCGTAGAGGTCGTCCTCGGTGACTCCGCCGCCCGATCCGGCGCGGGCGGCCTCGGCCTCGGCGCGGGCCTGGGCGGCGGCGAGCAGCCGCTCGACGGCGGTCGGTTCGTGGAACTCGGCGGCCCGGACGAAGTCCTCGTCGAACACCACGGAGGCGAAGTCCTCGTCCGCGCCTCCGCGGTCGTCGTCGGGCTCCCAGCCGTCCGGGAACGGCCTGCCCCCCACGTCGTCCGGCACGGAATCAGAGTAAACCTGGCCGGTCGGTTTGGGCAGGCGGAGTTGGAAGTCTCCCCGGCAGGGTGACTCTCCGCCCGGCTGACGTCCGCAACTCGTCAGCAACTCGTCAGCGACTCGTCAGCGACTCGTCAGCGACTACCGAGTGTGACCGTCGCCGGTCACGATGTATTTCGTCGAGGTCAGCTCCGGCAGGCCCATCGGACCACGCGCGTGGAGCTTCTGCGTGGAGATGCCGATCTCCGCGCCGAATCCGAACTCACCGCCGTCCGTGAAACGCGTGGACGCGTTCACGGCGACCGTGGTCGAGTCCACCAACTGGGTGAAGCGGCGGGCCGCGGCCTGCGAGGTGGTCACGATCGCCTCGGTGTGACCGGAGGACCAGAGCCGGATGTGCGCCACGGCCGCGTCCAGCGAGTCCACGACCCCGGCCGCGATGTCGTACGAGAGGTACTCGGTCTCCCAGTCCTCGGCCGTGGCCGCGACGACCTTGGCCTTGGAGGCGCCGGCGTACTCCTGCACCCGCTCGTCGCCGTGCACGGTCACGCCGGCCTCCGCCAGGGCGTCCAGGGCGCGCGGCAGGAAGGCGGCCGCGATGTCCTGGTGGACCAGCAGCGTCTCGGCGGCGTTGCAGACGCTCGGGCGCTGCGCCTTGGAGTTGATCAGGATGTCGACGGCCATGTCGAGGTCGGTCTCGGCGTCGACGTACACATGGCAGTTGCCGGTGCCCGTCTCGATCACCGGGACGGTGGACTCCTCGACGACGGTACGGATCAGGTTCGCGCCGCCGCGCGGGATCAGCACGTCCACCAGGCCGCGGGCGCGCATCAACTCCCGTACGGAATCCCGGCTTTCGCCCGGCACGAGCTGCACGGCGTCGGCGGGCAGGCCCGAGCCGCCGACGGCGTCCCGCAGGACCCGCACCAGAGCGGTGTTGGAGGAGTACGCGGACGAAGAGCCGCGCAGCAGAACGGCGTTGCCCGACTTGAGGCAGAGGGCGGCGGCGTCCACGGTGACGTTCGGCCGGGCCTCGTAGATGATGCCGACGACGCCGAGCGGAACGCGGACCTGGCGCAGGTCGATGCCGTTGGGCAGGGTCGATCCGCGGACCACCTCGCCGACCGGGTCGGGCAGCGCGGCCACGTCCCGGACGTCGGCGGCGATGGCACGCACCCGCTCCGGGGTGAGCGTGAGCCGGTCGATGATCGACTCGCTGGTGCCGGCCTCGCGGGCGCGGGCGATGTCCTCGGCGTTGGCCTCGACGATCTCGCTCGTACGGACCTCCAGCGCGTCCGCGATCGCCAGCAGCGCGTCGTCCTTCGCCGAGCGCGGCAGTGGCGCGAGGTCGGCGGCGGCGCCGCGGGCCCGGTAGGCGGCCTGCGCGACGGGCGAGAGGTTGTCGTACGGCGAGAGCGGCGAGGACGTGGTCATACCCGCAGGGTAGTGCTCTGCCCGCGGACGTCCCGCACGTATTCCGTACTGCGAGACAAGAGCCTCAGAAGGGGTGGACGCCCACCGGCGCCGCGGGCGGCGGCCCGTACCCCTCCGCGATGCGCTGGTGGTAGGTCTGGCGGTCGATGACCTCCAGGCCGACGATCTCCCACGGGGGCAGGCGTGCGCTGGAGCGGTGCTCGCCCCACAGCCGCAGCGCCACCGCGGCGGCGTCGTGCAGGTCGCGCGCCTCCTCCCAGTAGCGGATCTCGGCGTGGTCGTTGGCATAGCGGCTGGTCAGCAGGAAGGGGTGGTCGTGCGCGAGCTGTTCGAGGCCGCGCCGGACCTCCTTCAGCGGTGTTTCGGTACCGGAGACGCTGAGCGTGATGTGCCAGAGCTTCGACTGCTCACGGTTTTCGCCGTACGCGTCCGTCGTCGGTCCGGTCGATCCGGTCGCCTCCCCCGGCTCCGTGCCCTCGGCGCCGTCGAAGTCGGCGCCCGCTCCGACGCTCGTCAACGCCCTTTCCTCGCCCACGGCCCTACGGGCTTGGGGGATGCCCCCGGTCCCGCGGGGCACATCCCCTGGGCGCGCTCGTCTCACCGGCGGCCTCCTGTTGCATGTGTCGTCCTGCTGTACCCCCGCCATTCCCCCGCAACAAAGTTGACCAGTCCTGGGCGGAACATGCGGCCCTTTTGGTGAAGGTCTCTGTCGGATGACTGGACTTTCAGCCGTTTCAGGGGTGCAGGACGACCAGATCGTCCCTGTGTACGACTTCCCTCTCGTACGCCGGGCCGAGCTCCTGCGCGAGCTCGTGGGTGGAACGGCCGAGGAGCTGCGGAATCTCCTTGGCGTCGAAGTTCACGAGCCCGCGGGCCACGGCCCGGCCCTCGGAGTCGCGCAGTTCAACCGGGTCCCCGGCGGTGAACTCGCCCTCGACGGCGGCGATTCCGGCCGGCAGCAGCGACTTCTTGCCGTGCACGACGGCCCGGACCGCGCCGTCGTCGAGGATCAGCGCTCCCTGCGGCGTCGAGGCGTGCGCAAGCCAGAGCAGCCGGTCGGCGGAGCGGCGTCCGGTGCTGTGGAAGTACGTGCCGGTGACGCGGCCGGCGAGCGCGTCGGCGGCGCGGCTGGCGGAGGTGAGGACGACGGGCACGCCGGCGGCCGCGGCGATCCTGGCGGCCTCGACCTTGGTGACCATGCCGCCGGTGCCGATGCCGGCCTTGCCCGCGGACCCGATGGAGACGCCTTCCAGGTCGGCCGGGCCGCGTACCTCCTCGATCCGTGACGTGCCGGGGCGGGCCGGGTCGCCGTCGTAGAGACCGTCGACGTCGGAGAGGAGGACCAGCAGGTCGGCCCGCACGAGATGGGCGACGAGGGCGGCGAGCCGGTCGTTGTCGCCGAACCTGATCTCGTCCGTGGCGACGGTGTCGTTCTCGTTGACGACGGGCACGGCGCCCATGTCGAGGAGCTGGTCGAGCGTCCGGTAGGCGTTGCGGTAGTGGGCGCGGCGGCTGGTGTCGTCGGTGGTGAGGAGCACCTGGCCGACGCGTACGCCGTAGCGCGCGAAGGAGGCGGTGTAGCGGGCGACGAGCAGTCCCTGGCCGACGCTGGCGGCCGCCTGCTGCCTGGCCAGGTCCTTGGGCCTGCGGGCGAGGCCCAGCGGCGCGAGACCGGCGGCGATGGCGCCGGAGGAGACGAGCACTATCTCCTTCTCGCCGCCGCTGCGGGCCTTGGCGAGCCCATCGACGAGGGCGTCGACGCGGTCGGCGTCGAGCCCGCCGGATGCGGTGGTCAAGGAGGACGAGCCGATCTTGACGACGATCCTGCGGGCCTCGGCCACCCGCTGCCTTACGTGCTGTCTTGCCACTGTCACAGGCCGAATCTATGTCAGGGCGCGGACGGGGTGCGCGGCCATTTCACCGGCTGGACGCGCGCGCCCGCCGCGCAGCGCGCGGCGAGCGCGGTACATCGGGTATGCCGCCGGAGGCCGGCGGCCCGGAGCTCATGCCCGGGCGACCGGCGCGTCCAGTTCGCTCAGCGACTCCGACTTCGACGCCGACCTGGCGGCAGGCGCAGCCGCCGCGGTCTCCCGCTCCGGCTCCGGCTCGCCGTCACCGGCCAGTACGGCCTCCGCCACGTCCTCGTCCGACACCTCGAGGAGTTGTTGCCCGGCCCGGGCGTTGCGCTGTTCCGCACGGGCGGTCAGCGCCGCAAGCGCCGCGTTGAACTGCTCGATGGAGGTCGGCTCGTCGGGCCCGAGCAGATACCGCTTCAGCACGCGCCGCTCTTCGGCCAGCTCGTCCGCGGCCGGGTCGGCGACGGCGTCCAGCAACTCGCCCAGTTCCTCGGCGCTGTTGGAGAGGATGACCGCGGCCCGTACGGCGGTGTTCTGCCGCCTGAACTCCTCGGCACCGAGCGCGGCCGAGTCGGTCACCGCGTACGGCTTGCCGCTCGCGATGAAGTCCGAGACCACGCTGGAGATGTCGGACACCATGCCGTCCGACTCGTTGAAGCAGTCGTACAGATGCGGCTGCGAGCCGGTGATCGTCTTGTGCTCCCACCAGCCGAAGGAACGCCAGTACGCCTCGTTCCTCTCCGCTTGCAGCCGCTTCATCTCCGCCAGCCGCTCCGGGTCGGCGAGCGAGACCCGCGAGACCTCTGACTCGTCGCCGCCCGACCGGCCCGGCTTGGACAGCTCGGCCAGCCGTGCCTCGACGCGGGCCAGGGTGGCCCGTGCGGCCTCCTGGCCGTCCTGTGCCGCGGCGGCCTCCTTGGCCCAGCGCGGCTCGGCGGCGCGCTCGGCCGCGGCCTTCTCGATCATCGCCATGATGCGGGCGTGCACCGCCTTGGCCTTGGGGTTGCGCGTGCCGGTGAAGGGGTGCGGCTTGTAGATGACGCGGACCGGGCGCTCGGCGTCCAGCAGGCCCTTGACGATGTTCTCGCCGGCCAGCAGCAGCGAGGTGTTGCCGGGGTTGTCGTCCCAGCCCTCCCAGGTGGGGGCGTAGAGCACGGTCGGGATCGGGTTCTTCGGGGTGCCGGTCCATGTCGTGATGGGCGCCAGCTGCGGGCGGCCCACCTCGACGATGTCCTCGTCGCGCACGCCGACGTCGGCGAGCGCGTACCGGTCGCGGCCCGCCCGGCCGGCCGTCCAGACCTCGTCGTACGCCTTGCTGAACGGGTTGACGCTGGCGATCTTGTCGCTGTCGCCATGACCGACGAAGACATGCTGCATGGTCGGTACGCGCAGGATGTGGATGTTCTTGCCGACGTTGGCCGGATAGAGCGCGACGCGGACCGTGGACAGGTCCATGTTCATCAGATGCACACCGCCGGGTACGCAGATGACCGGCACCGAGGTCTCGCCGAGCTTCGGCACGATGTAGCGCTCACGCAGGATGATCAGCGGCCGGCCCTCCAGCTGCTCCATCGTCTCGATCCACATCTTCACCTGGTACGCCGACTCCTTGGAGCCGGAGAAGTAGAGCACCACGGTGGGCCGGTACTCGCGCAGCCAGCCGTCGATGCCCTTGAGCACCCTGGCCGCGGTCGGCACACGCCGGCTGGGCCGGATGTAGCGGAACAGCGCGGCGGTGTAGAGGACCGCCAGGCCGAGCGTGACGGCGATGCCGATGTACGCGGCGACGTTGGTGTCCATCCGGGTCGCGGCCAGGATGCCGGCCACGGCGGGGATGTCCAGGTGGAGCATCTTCTCGGAGGAGCGGTTCAGCAGGGCCTTCGGCGGGGCGTCCGGGATCTTGAGCCCGTACAGGTCGACATTGCGCGTCACCACCGGCATGGTGCGGCGCAGCCGGATCAAGGTGGCCAGCGCGCCGTGCGGCGCCTGCAGGCCGAAGATCAGCAGGAAGGAGCCGATCGCCACATAGAACAGGGTCTGCTCGGCGAGGTTCATCCGGGACAGCAGCAGCACCAGCAGCAGCTGCCGCACCAGGAAGTGCATCGGCAGCCCGAACTTGATCTTGTTGAGCCTGTTGACCAGGTAGCTGCCGCGCTGGTGCAGATACGCGTCCGCCGCATAGGTGACGACGGCAGCAGCGACGAATCCCCAGAAACTGGGGACCAGCGCGGCGATCAGCGCGCACGGAAAGGCCAGCCCGAGTAGGGCCGCGGCGGCCAATTCTGCTCCGCTGCCCACACGGGCCAGGCGAATGGCGGTCGAAATCACGAAGAACCTGCTCCAAGGGGTGCCGGTTTTACTACGGGTGCCGGAATTACAGCAGTCCCACCGCAAATGCCGTGTTTGCTGCCTTCATGGGCAAATTACACGTCTGCCTGGCGGTCCAGGACCGAAGCCAATGCCGCTTCGAACCCGGACGCTTCACTCGCCTCGCGGGTCGGATCCTGCTGTCGTACGTCGATGACATGGCCGGTCAGCTCGGAGAGCAGGACGTCCAGCGAACTCCTGGCCACCGCGACGGAGGAGAGCAGCGAGCCGTCCGGCTCCTGGCCGAATGCCTTGGTGCGCATCGGGGTCGCGGTGCGCTCCGGATTCAGGCAGTTGACGCGAATTCCGTCTCCCGCCCATTCGTCGGCCAGCGCCTGGGTGAGGTTCACCATGGCCGCCTTGGTGGACGAATAGAGGCTGTACTCGGCGCGACCGCGGGTGTAGCTGGAGGACGTGTAGAGCAGCAGCTGCCCCTTGGTCTCCGCCAGATACTTGTACGAGGCGCGAGCGATCTGGACCGGTGCCAGGTAATTGACGTTCAACGCTTCCTGGATGGTGGCGTTGTCCGCTTCCGCGAGCTTGCCGATGCGCAGCACGCCCGCGGTGTTGATGACGTAGTCGATCCGGCCCGTCTCGGCGTACGCACGGGAGAGTGCGTCGTCGACATGTTCCGGATTCTCTACATGCGTACCGGTGGTGGAGCGGCCCAGCGCGTAGACGCTCGCGCCGTACTGCTCGGCCAGGTCGCAGATGTCGGCGCCGATTCCGTACGAGCCGCCGAAGACGACCAGCGTCCGGCCGGCCAGCATTTCGCGGTACACGCTCTCGTCGGCCTGGCGCGGTGATGCGGTGGAGGCGAGCTGGAACAGCTTGTCGGCGATGAAGACATCGACCGGCTGCGTCACCTTCATGTTGTACTCGTCGCCCGCCACGACATGGATCGGCACGTCCGGCAGATACCTCAGCACCACCGAACAGTCGTCGGTGGCCTGAAAGTTCGGGTCGCCGGCCGCGATCTCGTACGCCCGGCGGATCGTCGAGAGCTTGAAGCCCTGCGGTGTCTGGCCGCGGCGCAGCCGCGAGCGGTCCGGCACCTCGGTGATGAACTCGCCGTCGTCGCCGTGCGTTCGAGTCACGATGATCGTGTCCGCGGACGGGATGGCGACATCGACGGCCTGGTAGCGCTCGAGCGCGTCGACACAGTCCTGGATCACACGCTGTGACAAAAGCGGACGGACAGCGTCATGGAACAGGACATTGCAGTCCTCGCCGTCGGCAAGCCCCTCGCCCAGCGCGGCGATCGCCCGCTCCGTGGTCTCGTTCCGCGTCGAACCGCCCTCGATGATCCTGCTCACCTTGGTCAGTCCGGCCTTTGCGATGATCTTCTCCACGTCGGGCACAAAACCCGGCGCCATCAGCACAATCACGTCGTCGATGGACTCGGCCTGCTCGAAAATCGTCAGCGTGTGCTCGATGACAGCCTTGCCGGCGATCTTCAGCAGTTGCTTCGGGATCGACAGACCCACGCGCTGGCCGGTACCACCGGCGAGCACGACTGCGGTGGTGCGGGGTTTGGCTATGGGCTGCACTGGCACAGGCGGACCTACCTTGCGGGGGCTGGGGACTTTCCGATAGTTGCACTCAGCGTTACCGCCTCGCAAGGTGGACGTCTTTCACTCCACACCACTCGGCAACCTCCTGTTTGCCTTGTGATCAGGCCAATCCCGGCGTATTCGGCGATTCGCCGGGTGACCGAGACCACAGAGAAGACGAGAGGCGAATCACTCTTGCCACCAAAGCGGACTGGTTGCGTTGACTTGGGTCACTCTGTGAAAGAAATCTCTACAGGTCGACCACATTGAGGGCTAGATCGTTGGACGCCGTGTAGAAGAGACGGACGCGAACCCGCTGCTGGGGCCTTCTGAGTACCTTCTTCGCGATTGCACGTACAAGAGAGCCTTTCCTCCTCTTCGGCAGGACAGACAACGGATAGTTGTAGATGTCCTTCTTCATCACCACGTCGTCGAGGACGCGGCCGATCTTCACCGGCGCGACATCCGGGGCATACCGCAGGAAGGCCTCCCACACATCGTGTGCGGTGACCTGCTCGGCGGCCGGCGCCGACGCGGGAACGGCGAAGCGGAACGTGTCCGTCCCGTTCCACTGCCCGGAGAAGGTCAGTTCATGCGCCTTGCCACGACGGCGCAGTACGAGCACCGGATCACCCGTCGCCGCGGCCCCGATCAGACGGCCAGTGAGCGTGAACCTGCTGCCGTCGAGCCGGACATCCGCGGCCTCCGCGTGCACCGGACGGACCCAGGACCGCAGCACCAGCGTGCCCCTGGCCTTGTCGGCGTACGGCACGAGATTGCGCACACCACCGCCGGGCACCAGCCGCTCCGCCGCGTGCATCGCACCGCGCTGGTCGACATTGCGGCTGCCGAGGCGGGCCCGCGCACCCGTCGCCGCCATCTCGGCATACAGCTCCCACACGCCTTCGCCGAGCTGCTCGCCGGCCGGCACGGTCACCGATCCGCCGGCGGTGAACGGGAACGTCCGGACCTCGGTGCTGCCTTCGGTCCGTACGCAGAGCAGTCGCAGACCGGCCTCGTCGGCGGCCGGCCGCGGGGTGACCAGCGTGAGGGTCAACTCGCCCGCCGCGCCTGCCGCACAGTCCGCGACCGGAGCGAAGTCCCGCGCCAGGTTCCGTGCGACCGGCTGCTGCGAAGCGGCCGACATGAGCTCCGCGAAGAGGTTCTCGTACTCCTTGACGACCTGGGCCGGGTCGAAGCGGCGGGCGTTCTCGCGCGCCGCCGTGCCGAGCCGGCGGCGCAGCTCCTCGTCGTCGATCAGCCTCAGCAGCGCGTCGACGATCGCGCGTACATCGCCGACCGGGACGAGCAGTCCGTCGACGCCGTCCTCGATGATCTCGCGCGGCCCGTAGTCGCAGTCGGTGGAGATCATCGGCAGTCCGCAGCGCATGGCCTCGACCAGCGTCATGCCGAACGACTCGTGGCGCGAGGTGGAGACGGCGATCGCGCCCTTGGCCCACTCCGGTTCGATGGGTGAATGCGGCCCCATCAGATGGACCTTGTTGTGGAGGCCCATCCGCAGGATCTGGTCGCGCAGCTTCGGCCGCTGGTCGCCGCCGCCGTAAATACGCAGCACCCAGTCCGGGCGCTGGACGGTGACCTTGGCGAAGGCGTCGATGAGGACGTTGTACTGCTTCTCCGTCGCCAGCCGGCCCGCCGCGACGACGACCTTTCCGGTCCCGTCGGAGGGCGCGACCTGCGGCTCCGGCACGCTGTTCGGGATCGCCAGCACGCGTGTGCCGGGCAGCGGCATCTTCTGCCGCCACACCGCGGCGTCGCCCTCGGAGACCGTCACAAAGGCGTCGACGGCGGCGAGATGCTCGTACATCTCGGCGCGCAGCGCGGCCTTGTGGTGGTTGTGCGTCATGTGTTCCTGGCCGATGCGGACCGCGCCGTCCGGGGCGAACTGCGCGGCGTACGCGACCAGTCCGGGCCGGGTGCCGACGACGATGTCCGCGTCGGACGCGGCGTAGTGCTCACGCACCCGGTCGTCGGTGAGCCGGCTGTACTCCTTGTAGCGCGCCTCGCTCTGCGGGAAGAACTCGGCGGGCTGCAGATGGAACGGGTGCTCCTTCTCGTTCGTCGGCGAGTTCACCCGGGTGTCCACCAGAGGTACGACCGTGATGCGCGGGTCGATGGTGAACAGCGGCACATCGCGGTGCCGGAAGACCGAAACGATCTCCACCTCATGCCGATTGACCAGCTCTTCGGCGAGATTGAGCGTGGTGCGGATCGTCCCGCCGATGCCGTAGACGGTGTGGATGAGGAAGGAGACCTTCATCGGCCCTTGATGCTCCGTTCAACCTGGAATAGTGGAACGTTCACGTTCCCGATATGCCAGTGAGACGGGTAATGGAGCCGAGAGGTTGTGCTCTGATCCGGTGATTTAGCGGAACTTGGTGATTTAGCGGGACTCTCCGTCCGCGCACGGATGCACGTCCGCGGACGGTTCTCCGTCCGCGCACGGGTGCACCGTGCGCGGACGGAGAACGACCGGCAGTGCCTGTTTTAGAACGGGTCGAAGTCGTCGTACTCGCGCTGCGGGTCGTCCCGCTCCGCCTCACGGTCCCGGCGGCGCTGGGCCGCGGGGCGCGGGGCCTCCAGGCGGTGGTCCTCGCCGCGGCGGCCGAGCATCTCCGCGCCCGCCATCATCGACGGCTCCCAGTCGAAGACGACCGCGTTGTCCTCGGGGCCGATGGCCACGCCGTCGCCCGACCGGGCGCCGGCCTTCATCAGCTCTTCCTCGACACCGAGGCGGTTGAGGCGGTCGGCGAGATAGCCGACGGCCTCGTCGTTGTTGAAGTCCGTCTGGCGGACCCAGCGCTCCGGCTTCTCGCCGCGCACGCGGAACAGGCCGTCCTCTTCCTGTACGACGGTGAAGCCCGCGTCGTCGACCGCCTGCGGGCGGATGACGATCCGGGTCGCCTCTTCCACCGGCTTGGCCGCGCGCGCCTCGGCGACGATCTCCGCCAGCGCGAAGGAGAGCTCCTTCAGCCCGGTGCGCGCCACCGCGGACGCCTCGAAGACGCGGTAGCCGCGCGCCTCGAGCTCCGGGCGGATCATGTCGGCGAGGTCCTGGCCGTCCGGGATGTCGATCTTGTTGAGGACGACGATCCGCGGGCGGTCGTCGAGCCCGCCGTACTGCTTGAGCTCCTCCTCGATGATGTCGAGGTCGGAGACCGGGTCGCGGTCGGACTCCAGCGTGGCGGTGTCCAGTACATGGACGAGCACGGAGCAGCGCTCGACATGGCGCAGGAACTCCAGGCCGAGGCCCTTGCCCTGGCTCGCGCCCGGGATCAGGCCCGGGACATCGGCGATGGTGTACACGGTCGAGCCCGCGGTGACCACGCCGAGGTTCGGCACGAGGGTGGTGAAGGGATAGTCCGCGATCTTCGGCTTGGCGGCGCTGAGCACCGAGATCAGCGAGGACTTGCCCGCGCTCGGGTAGCCGACCAGCGCCACGTCGGCGACGGTCTTGAGCTCCATGACCACGTCACGGGCCTCACCGGGCACGCCGAGCAGCGCGAAGCCGGGGGCCTTGCGGCGGGCGGAGGCGAGCGCGGCATTGCCGAGGCCGCCGCGGCCACCCTGTCCGGCGACGAAGGTGGTGCCCTGGCCGACCAGGTCGGCGAGGACGTTGCCCTGCTTGTCGAGGACGACGGTGCCGTCCGGCACGGGCAGGACCAGGTCCTGGCCGTCCTTGCCGGAGCGGTTGTCGCCGGCGCCGGGCTGACCGTTGGTGGCCTTGCGGTGCGGGCTGTGGTGGTAGTCGAGCAGCGTGGTCACCGACTGGTCGACGACCAGGATGACATCGCCGCCACGGCCGCCGTTGCCGCCGTCGGGGCCGCCGAGCGGCTTGAACTTCTCCCGGTGAACGGAGGCGCAGCCGTGGCCTCCGCTACCCGCGGCGACATGCAGCTCGACGCGGTCCACGAAGGTGGTCATGGTTGTGCCTCCAGTTAGTACGGAAATGCCTACTTCATGCTGTGCCTATTGCACAACATGCGAAAGGCGGACCCGCTTCCCGTGGGGGAAGTGAGGTCCGCCTCCGCAGAAAACCGCTCGACAGCTACCGAATTACTCGGCGACCGGAACGATGTTCACGACCTTGCGGCCACGACGAGTACCGAACTCCACCGCGCCGGCGTCCAGCGCGAACAGCGTGTCGTCCTTGCCACGGCCGACGCCGCTGCCCGGGTGGAAGTGGGTGCCGCGCTGGCGGACCAGGATCTCACCGGCGTTGACGAGCTGACCGCCGAAGCGCTTCACGCCGAGCCGCTGAGCATTGGAGTCGCGCCCGTTCCGAGTGGACGATGCGCCCTTCTTGTGTGCCATCTCTCCTCAGTCCCTTACTTCGCAGCCGCGGGGATGCCGGTGACCTTGATCGCCGTGTACTGCTGGCGGTGACCCTGGCGACGGCGGTAGCCGGTCTTGTTCTTGTAGCGAAGGATGTCGATCTTCGCGCCCTTGTGGTGGTCCACGACCTCGGCCGTGACCTTGATACCGGCCAGCACCCACGGGTCGCTGGTCACGGCGTCGCCGTCGACAACGAGCAGGGTCGAGAGCTCGACCGTGTCGCCAACCTTGGCAGTGGAAATCTTGTCAACCTCAACGATGTCGCCGACAGCAACCTTGTGCTGGCGACCACCGCTGCGCACGATGGCGTACACGCGGATCTCTCTCTCGCTCGGAACGGACCCCTGATGCCAGCCGCTCACGCAGGCCGGAGCCTGTGATGATCCGGAAGGACGAGCGGCCTCTCCCGACCGGACGAACCGTCGGGAGGGATTTGCTCAGGGGTGGGTGTGCATGGAAACACACCGAGGGTCAAGGTTACGGGGCCCGGGTTGAGGGGTCAAACCGGGTACGCGCCGTGAATCCCTGGTGGATGCCCGGCCCTGCCTGTTCAATGAACGCTCGTGGCTCTCCGCTCCCTGATCACCATGCCTCGTATGCTCCGCCACGGCTCGTCCGTGGGCGCGGATCTCCCGCCCGACGAGGCCGTCACCGTCGATGCCGTCGCGGACCCCGCGCTGCGGGCCGCCCTGGCCGCGGCCGCGAGCGGCGACGCCGGCCCGGCCCGCGAGCTGCTCGCCAAGACGCGGCTCGACGCGCAGTGGGAGCGCCGCAGCGGGTGCGTTTCCGCACTGGCCGAGTGCGCGCTGCACAGTCCCGGCTGGCTGGAGGGCTGGCTGGCCGCCACGCCGGAGGATCCGGACGCCGTGCTGGTGAAGGCGGAGCTCTGTATCCAGCAGGCCTGGGAGATACGGACGGGTCACCGCGCCGACGAGGTGTCCGAGGACCAGTTCCGGGCCTTCTTCGCGCTGCTCGACGACGCCGCGCCGGTGATCGCCGCGGCGGCGGAGCTCAATCCGGCCGACCCGGTGCCGTGGCAGATCGCGCTGACACACGCGCGCGGCAGTCAGGCGCCGCGCGAGGTCTTCGACGACTACTGGTCGGAGGCGGTCGCGCGGGCACCGCACCACAACGGATGCCATGCCACCGCGCTGCAGTATCTGTGCGAGAAGTGGTACGGCTCGCACGAGGAGATGTTCGACTTCGCCGAGCGGGCGGCGGAAGGGGCGCTGCCGGGCTCGAAGCTGAACGCGCTGCCGCTGATCGCGGCGGTCGAGTACCGGGTCGTGGCGGGCGAGTCCGCCGCCTCCGGCTCCTCCGGCTCGAGGGTTGAGGCGGCGATCGGCCGCGCCATGGAGCTCTCCGCCTGGTACGAACCGGGCGACCCGGAGGCCGCGGGGTTCCGCAACCACCTGGCGCTGATGCTGATCCTCGCCGAACGGTGGAGCGAGGCGCTGGAGGTCTTCCGGGCGATAGGCGTGCACGCGCGGAGCTTCCCGTGGGGGTACGTCGGCGATGCGCGCAAGGAGTTCCTGGAGTTCCGCCTGGGTGTACGGATGCAGGTCGCGTCGGGAACCCCGTTCTTCAGCCGCCCGCCACGGCGTGCGTCCCCGACAGCCGCGCTCCCCGCCGCCCACGCGCCGCGCTCACTGGCGATCGCCATGGCGCCGCCGCACGAGGTGGCCGAGGCGGCGCTGATGTGCGGCGTCTCGCTGCGCATCGCCCCGGCGGCGTCCGGGCTGAGCTACGTCGAGCTGGTCCCCGACCCCTCCCCAGGCAGGCGCGCGGCGTTCTCGGGAGGCGAGGACCTGCTGACCGGGGCGGCCGACAACTTCACCACGGGCGAGAAGTGGCCCGCACTGGTGCTGCGCCGGACGGCCGACCGCTACGGCTTCACCCTCTTCCACAAGGGCAAGCCGGTCGCCTCCCACCTGTGGGACCCGTCGGCCCCGGTGACGGACCACACGGATGCGGCGGCGACGGCTCAGGCCCTTTCCGCGGTCTTTCCGGTGCGGGATCCCCGCCCGCTGGTCACGCTGCTGCGAGGCGCGAACGACCCGGCCCGGCGACAGACGGAGCTGGTGACGGCACTGGGCCTGCCGCCGGTCCCGGAGGGTTTCGGCGTGCGGGACGAGGTCCTGGACGGCGTGGAAGGTGCTCAAGTCCTTGCCCGGCGGGGGGTGTTGAAGGGCATCCGCGACACCGTGTCGACGGACCTGGGCACTCCGGCCCTGCCGGTACCTCGGCCGAGGCGGTGGTGGGTGCTGCGGATCGCGGCGCTGGTGGTGCTGGTACCGGCGGGGGTGTACGGGTGGCTGTCACCGGAGGTGAGCTGGTACCGGACGTTGGTGCCGACGGGGGCGGCGGTGTTTTTCGGGGTGCAGGTGCGGAAGGCGTGGGCTGGGAGGCGCAGCCCCTGAGCTGTTGCCAGCTCTCGCACAAACCAACAAACGGGCACGAATACGGGGCCCGGCTTGAAGGATCAAGCCGGGCCCCGTGTCATCACTCGTAGCGGAGGACGATCTTTCCTCCATCCGGGATGTCCCGGATCTTCTGGGCAAGCTCGCCTCGGTAGCGCATGCCCTTCCCTGATTCCATCAGAACCAGGTTTTCGGCCGAGAACTCACCCCCCAGAACGAAAGGCTTGGCAGGCACCAGCCTCATCCCAGTAGGAATCTTCCCGTGGCTGCTCTGCCATTCCTCCGCGAGGGGGTATCCCGTCAGAACCTCAGGATCATCGAGAATCAGAGCGCACCAGCCATCAAGGTCTGGAGCGATGAATTCGATTTCCGAAGTCTCCGGATCCAGGAGATGGATCCCTCGGTTGGAAATCAAGAACTGGCCACCAAAGAGATCTTCGGCGAACGCCGTGTACTCGCTTCCGACGTCGCCATAGAGCGAGCGCCACAGATCTGGTGCGTTCCATTCCTCCAGGGAACACTCCACCCCGCTCCGCCCCGACGGGAACACGTGAAGAGCCGAGAGGAACGCGTAGAACCCGTTGCGGCGGTTGAGCAGATCCGCCAGAGGGTGCGACGGCATCACACCGTCGTCCACCAATGCCGGAGAAGCAACACGCAGCATGGCTTCAATGGCCGAGGAACCGGGGACGTTCCCACCGCTATTGTTTCGCATACACTACAACCTTTGTGCCGTCTGGATAGTCTGCGAGCGCTTTACCCATCGTCGAGCCGGCCCCGCGATTATCGCTCGGCCCAATGTGACGCACGCTGGCACCGGTGCCGCCTTCCTCGAACATCGCCGGCGGGAATTCGTCCCGGTCCTTGCCCTTCTGGGTCTTGATTCCACGCAACGAGTCCTTGCGGTTTTGCTTGGCACCGGTGCGATTGATCGTCAAGAGACTCGCGTGACCGGCCTCCTGAGCATCTGCGACGTGCTGAGCAGTCTCAGGGTACTTCGCGCCGTCGATGGCGTGCGATGGCAGGATGCACACATCGACCGCGGTGTTGTGGACCAGAACCGGGCTTCCACCCACCAGCACGTAATAGGCGTGTACGCCATCGATGGTGAGATCGTGCGTGCGCTGACGCTCGGTGAAGAAACGCAGGCCCTTCACCGGCAGGGTCTCGCCCTCCGGCGTACGGAGCAGCATGCCGGGCTTCAGATCGCCCGCCTCGACGAACCTGTCCTCGTTCTCCACCCAGAAGGGGTGGGTGACTGTGGAGATGAGCGAGGCATCGCCGTCGGCGGTGGCGACGTTCAGGTCGACGAAGTCCTTGTCGTCCTCAGTCACGATGGTGCCCACCACCGCGCGCGTGACCTTCACGCCCGTCGACGGGTCGGTCGTGGTGACCTTGTCGCCGATTTCAAGGTCCTCGATCGCCTTGCTCGTGCCGTCGGCGAGCAGGACCTTGGTACCGGGCAGGAAGGAGTGACACTCCTGCTTGTTTTTCTTGAGGGCTGCCGCAGCCTTCTTCTTGGCTGCGGACAGTGCGTCCTTCGCCTTGGTCAGCCCGTCCTTCGCCTTGGAGACGGCCTTGTTGGCGTTCCACAGGTCCTTGGCACCGCCGACGAGGTCGCCCACGAGGCCGACCACTCGCTTCGCGAGCTTGGCGCCCTTCGCCCAGTTCCACGGCGCGCCGTACTTGGCGAGAATCTTGCCGGCCAGACCGCCGGCGAAGCTGCCCGCGACGTTCAGCAGCGTCTCGCCACAGGCGCCCATGTCGCCACTGGAGAAGCAGTCCAGCGCTGCGTCGATGCCGAGGATGTCCCGGACGATCTTGACCAGCGCCTTGCCCGCGGACTTGATGCGCTGCTTGGCGTCCGACTGCTGGCCCTGCGCGCCTGCGAGGGCTGCGCCGGCCTCGTTCGCGTTCTGCTGTGCATCCTTGACGGGGTCCGACTTACCGCCTGTGACGGGCAGCCCGCCCCGGCACTCGATCAAGCCCTGCATGCACTCCGGGATGGCCATGCCGCTCGGGTCGGCATGAGTGACGGGGCTGTTGTTGGCGTAGGAGTAGCCGTTGATCTGCTGGGGCTGGGTGTGGTCGATGATCGGGTCGACGGAGATGAACTTGCCGATGACCGCGTCGTACTCCCGGGCCCCCAGGTGAGTCAGACCGGTCGACTTGTCGATCGTGCCGCCGACGAAGCCCTTCTCACCGGGCCAATTGCCGCTCGCCTCGCCCCGATCGACTCCGAACGGGTCGAATCGGCGCTGCGAGATCGCGCCAGTTGCGGCGTCGATAGCCAGCTCGCCCGTGCCGTGGTGGTCGGATGCGATGAACGAGACCTTGCCGTCATTCGTGCGGACAGCAACCGTCTGGCCGGCGTGCGAGTAGTAGCGGGTGGCTTCCTTCTTGGTGCCGTCGGCCGAGAGCTTGAGCTCCATGCCGGGCAGGTACACCGTCGTGCCCGAAGAGTCCTTGCGTTGGACCCGGTTGCCAGTCCCGTCGTAGACATAGGAGGTTTCGGAGCTGTCGGCCTCCTTCGCCTTGGTGAGTTTGCCGACGTCGTTCCATTCGAGCGTCTGCGCGTCGCCACCAAGGTTGCGCTTGGTGGTGTTGCCAGAGTTGTCGTACTCGTACGTCGACTGCTTCTCGCCGGCCGGGGTGTCCTCCACAACCTTGGTGAGCTGGTGCGGACCGTCACCGGCCGCGCCTGCTCCGCCATAGGTGTAGGTGCGGGTGACGTCGTTGACCGGGTTGAGTTCCGCATCATGCACCGTGTCGGACGTCCGGTTGCCGATCGCGTCGGTGACGTACCACTTCCAGTATGGCGAAGGTCCACCGAGCGACGTCGTGCCCGCGGCTGCCTCGCATGCCTTCGGGCCCTTGCCCTCGACGGGCGCGGTCGACCCGAGGGTGCCGTTCCCGGACGCGTCCGCCGCGGTCGACGCCGGAGTCCATGCCTGGGCCAGCCGCTGCCGACTGTCGTAGCCGAAGCACTGGACGTCCGGCACAGCGGCGTTCGCCGTGTCCGAGATGGACAGGACATTGCCCGCCTGGTCGTAGGAGTAGTTCGACTCCCTGGCCGGAGCGGACGCCCCGTAGACGTCGACGACAGAACGGGTCAGCCGGTCGGTGCCGGTCTCGTAGTCGAAGGTCTGCCAGACCTTCTTGCCGCTGCCGGTGGACAGCTCGAGCTGCTGGACGTGGCTGTTCTTGGAGTAGACCGTGTTGGTGACGTACGAGCTGGAGCCCGTCATCGTCGTCGGCCGCTGCAGGTCGTCATACCCGTAGACCACTGCTTCGGCGGGCAGGTCGCCCGCTGCCGGCAGGCCGCTGGACTGCAGTGTGCCGTCACGGTTGTAGGCCGAGGTGAAGGTGTACGTGCCGGCGAGTCCGCCCTGCGAAGCGGGCACCACATGGGCCGTCTTCAACGGACGGTAGAAGTCGTCCAGTGACTGGACGACGGAGCCGAAGTACTCGGTCCCGGAGATGTAGCTGAGGGTGGCCCACGCCTGCCCGAGCCAACCTGCCTTGTCGTACCGGACCTCGGAGAGCTTCGTTCCCGTGGTGGGCTCGCCCTGCCAAGTCGTCACGGGTCGGCCGAGCTTGTCGTAGACCGTGGAGATCTTCTTGCCCCGGCCGTCCGTGGCCGAGACGGGACGGTCGAGAGCGTCGTACGTCGTGGTCGACGTCCCCGTGTCGGGATCGACGCTCTTCGTCTGGCGGCCGAGCTGGTCGTACTCGTAACGCCAGGCATTTCCCTTGGCGTCGGTGACCGTCTCGAGCTGCCCCGCCGGGGTGTATCCGTACTTGGTGACGTCGTAACCCGCGAGCGGGTTCGGCGAGTCACCCCGGTAGTGCCAGATCTCCGACGTGTTGCCCAGGGCATCGGTGATCGTGGTGGTCGGCACGCCTCCGGTGGGCGGATCGAGGTGGGTCCGCTCGCCGTCGTACGTCGTCGTCGTACGCCACTGCTCGACGCCCGACACCGCCATGATCTGCGCCTTGGGCCGGCCCAGACCGTCGTACTCCATCAGACTCTGCTGACCAACCTCACCGTTGTGCACGATCAGCAGCTCGTCCGAAGCAGCACCCGCCGCGTTGTACGTCGCGTTGGTCTTCTTCACCTTCCCCGTGCCGTCGTAGAACGAGTCCGCGACCATCCGCGTCCCGCCCGGCCCCTCCGTCTGGAGCTGCCTCGGTCGCAGCAGGCCGTCGTACAGCTGGTACTCCGCGCCGTACGAGCCGTCGATCTCGACCTTCTCGGTCTTGATCGCGACGACCTTGTCCCGGCGCACGTTGTACGAGTACTTGATGCTCGGCGTCTGCGTCTTCGCCCGGTCCGGCAGCCAGACCGAGGTCAGCCGGCCGAGGCCGTCGTACGCCAGGTCCGTGCGCTTGCCGTTCGGGTCCGTCTGGCCGGCCGACATGCCCCAGGCAGGGGCGTAGTCGGTGGTCGTGACATGGCCCAGCGCATTCGTGTTCTTCGCCTGCGAGATCAGGCCGTTGGCGTCCGTGTACGCCGTCTTCGTCTCGGCCCCGGTCGCGTCCTTCTGCGACAGCGGACGGCCGAAGGCGTCGTACGTCGTGGTGCCGGTGACCTGGTACGTACCCGCAGTGCCGCTGTGCGCGGTCAGGCGCTCCGTCGTCGTCGCGTCGCCCTTCGTCGGGGCCTCGCCGAACGCCTTGCCGTCGTACGAGGTGCGCTCGTCCGCGTGGACCTGGGTCTTGCGGTCCGGGGTTGCCGAGCACTTCACGCCGACCGACTCGCTGCGCGAGGGCAGGGAGAGGATGTTCTCGCCGGTGTTGTCCGCGTACCAGGTGCGGGTGC
Organism: Streptomyces sp. NPDC020681; assembly: GCF_044334895.1. Lineage (NCBI taxonomy): Bacteria > Bacillati > Actinomycetota > Actinomycetes > Kitasatosporales > Streptomycetaceae > Streptomyces > Streptomyces sp. NPDC020681. The sequence goes on from NZ_JBIRTX010000024.1 coordinate 70,003, forward strand.
AGGTGTCGTCCGACGCCGTCGAGACGTCGCCCTGGTCGTCGACCTCGGTGACCCGGCCCGTGCCGTTCGACGTGTCGTACTTCGTGGTGGTCTTGGCCTCCCGCCAGCTGCCGTCCGACAGCAGGCTGAAGCCGCGCTCCGTCTCGGACCTGACGATCGCCGCGTGCGACGTGCCCCAGCTCCTGGTCTGCGTTGCGGTGTAGTGCTTCCACGGCGTGCTGATCGTCTTGGCGACGAGCTTGGAGCCGTCGTACGTGGCCGCCTCCAGCTGGTGGCCGGTGAACTCCTCGGCGTCCGTGAACTCCGTGCCGGTGGAGTCGTTGACCTTCACCGAACGCGTGCCGCCGTCCGGGTCCTTGTCGCCGTCCATGCCCTGCAGGTACGTGTAGTCGACCCGCGAGGTCTGGTTGTCGGCGCTGCCGCTGGTGACCTTGACCTTGCCGTAGCCCTGCCAGCCGCCCCACGTGAGGTACTTGTCCTCCGTGATGCCGTCCGGCTTCGCCTTACGCCAGGCCGCGTCGCCCTGGTAGTCGTAGCGGGTGACCAGGCTGTCGCCGCCGCCCGTGCGGTCCGTCTCGACGATCTCGGCGACCACGTACTTGTGGAACCAGTCCGTGATCGGCTCGATGTTGCCGGGCGGCGCCCACTTGACCGGGTAGCAGCGCTTGGTCGACTCGCCCGGCTTCGGCAGTGCGTCCTTCGTGCAGTTCGTCGGCGCGTAGTTGACGTCCAGCTGCGCGCCCGTCTCACTCAGCACGGCCGCGAGCCGGAAGCGGTGGAACGGCGCGATGTTGTCGCCGATCGCGTCGACGCGGTTGACCAGCTGCTCGCCGTACAGCTCCAGCGTGGGCAGCTTTGCCGCCGTGCCGACCCGGCCCTCGTGGTCGATCGTCGACAGCCACAGCGTCTTGGAGTCGTCACCGTTGTCGGTGAACAGGTGCGTGAACGACCAGGCGTCCACGTCCTGGTAGCTCGTGGCGTCCTTGCGCATCTGCGTGGTGATGCCGGTCAGCCGCTTCGAAGTCCAGAAGGTCTGTCCGACGGTGCACTTGGTGTCGGCCTTGCACTCCTGGTCGACCGGGGTGTCCGGCCAGTGGGCCGCGTTGGCCTTGGTCCGCTTGCTCTCCGCGCAGTCGAAGTCCGCGGTGGGCAGGCAGCGTTCGGCCGTGTTGAACACCGCGCGCGCCGGGGCCTTGGCCGCGTAGACCTGGCCGTCGCGCTGGCCGTAGTCGACCCGCTTCAGATAGCCGCCGCGGTGGTACGCGGTGCCGTTGACGTCCGTCTTGCCGTTGAGGGCGTAGTGGTTCGTCTCGGAGCCGTAGAAGTAGGACATCACGTTGCCGTGGGTGTCCTTGACGTAGTCCAGGCTCCAGCGCCAGGCCTGCTTGCAGTGGGCGCTGGTGAACGTGGCGTTGTAGCAGGGCTCGCCGGAGTCGTCGCCGAAGACGGGAGCCGTCCAGGTGGAGTCCGTGACCTCGTTCCCGGTGGCCCAGCCCGGCAGCCGGTTGAGACCGAAGTAGTACTCGGTGCCGTCCGACGTGGTGACGCGCCAGTGCTCGCCGTCGTTGTCGCCGTTCGTCGCACCCGTCAGCTTGTCGACCTTGGTGCCGTCGTCGGACGAGAACTTCCACTCGCCTGTGGTGTCGTCCTTGATGAGCTCGCTCGAGCTGCCGTTGAGCAGAATCGTGGCGTTGTCGAACGCCCAGCACTGCTCACCGGAGCCGGAGTGGCCGTCGTCGGAGCACGGCTTGTAGCGGCGCTCGATGTAGCCGGGGTCGTAGGAGAATCCCTCACCGACCCAGGAGCCCTGGTTGTTGGTGGCGGAGGTGCGGCCGTCCGCGGACTGGGACGAGTAGCCCAGGCCGATGCTCGGCGTCAGACCACCCGGCGTGGGGACAGTGCGCAGCGGATAGTTCCAGCTGAAGCCGCCCGAGGAGTTGGCGACGCTCCAGCTCGCCGACGGCGACAGGGGCGTGGCCTTGTACGTGCCCTGGGCCGAGGACGGGCCGGCCGCGAGCGCGACCAGTGACTCGGCCTGGACCGCCATGGTGGAAGGACCGGACTCGGCGGGCACTGCGGTGACGTCCGCCGAGACCGTACGGGTCTCCGCGTTGTTCACCGTGGGCAGCGGCTTGGGGAGTTCGGGGCACGCCTTGCTGCCGGGCTGCGCGACGGCCGCACAGGCAGGGAGCTGTACGAGGTGCAGGCGGGCGCCGTAGTCGCCGCCGAAGCCCTCGGCGAAGGTCGCATAGTCCACGTTCAGGCGGACCTTGGCGGCCGTCTCGGCGTCATCCGCACGCTGCACGCGAAGCAGCGCGCCTGCGCCGATCTTCGCCGCTCGCTCGGGAGCCAGGACGTCGATCTTGACCTTGCCCGGCGCCGGACTTGCCTTCTTGGCCGCCGACTTGGTCTTCGTGAGGGCCTTGGGCGCCGTGACGGAGACGGGCAGTCCGCCCACCTTCACCTCGGCCGGGGCCTTGGATGCGGCGACGGATACTTCCGCGCTGCCCTGCTTCGGCCAGGCCGCCTTGTCCAGTTGCTTGACCGCGGCCTTCTTGGCCCGGTCCGCGGGCCGCGCCTTGGCCTTGGCGTTCTTGCCCTTTACGGGGTCGCCGAAGTCCTGAACACCTGGTTTGCCGCGGCCTTGTGCCTCGGCGGGTACGGCCTGGACCGTGCTACCGGTCAGGGCGAGGATCACGCCGAGGGCGGTCGCGCTGAGCAACCGTCCTGGCAGGCGCCGGCTCAACAGCCGGCCACGAAGAGACATCACGGAACTCCGCACGTCGAATGAGCAATGAGAAAGCAGGGGAAGGCAGAAGGAAGGCAGGGGGAATGGGTGTGCCGGCCCCCGTCCGGGGGCCGGCACACCCATCGGTGCGGCTTACATGTCCGGCAGTGCCATCGGGTTGGCCATCTGCTGGATCGCCGTCTTGTCGGCTGCTCCGCTGTAGACGCGGACCTCGTCGATCGCGCCGGCGAAGTACTCGCTGCCGCCGCCGAGTGCCGAACGGCCCACCTGCAGGCCGCCGGTGGCACCCCAGAGGGTGTCGTCGGTGCCGTGCGCCGTGTCGGCGAGCATGCCGTTGACGTACAGCCGGATCTCGTTGGCGAACGCGTCGTAGACCACGGCCAGGTGCTGGCCGGCCACGTCGGTGTCCGGGAGTTCCTGGTCGTCCGCGAAGGTCTTCACCGTCGCGGTGGCCGAGTCGCTCTCCGGAACCACCAGCTCCCACATCGCCGGCGTCTCCGCGTCCGCCGCGGGCCGGTAGCGGACCGCGAGACGGTTCGCGGCCGCGCCCGGCAGCGAGAGCACCGTCTGTGCCTTGACCGGGTCCAGCGTGGTGAGCTGGGTGCGCGCCGTCACCGTGAAGCTGGCCGCTCCGGTGACCGGGGCGGTGGCGGTGGACGCGTAGTCACCGTCGCCGTCCAGCAGCAGGTGGCCCGCTCCGACCATCGGGAACGGGTCCCCCGACAGCGGGTCGGTGGGCGCGAGGTGGATCTTCGCGTCGCCCGCCAGGCCGAGGGCCTGTCCGGTGCCGGTCACCGCGGAGGACCGGTTGGTCTCCGCGTCCAGCTGCCAGTAACCTATGCGGCTCGGCTTGACCGTCATGATCTCCGCGACCTGCGCCGCGGGCAGCACCCGGTCGAAGACCCGGACCTCGGCGAGGTCACCGACGAAGTTGTCCCGGTAGCCGCTCTTGGCCGTCGAGCGGCCGATCTGGAGCGGGCCGTACGACTTCCACACCGAGCGCCGCGTGGCGACTCCCTTGGAGTCCTTGTTGATGTACAGCCGCAGCTCGGACTTCTGTGCGTCGTACACACCGGTCAGCAGCACCCACTGGTCCTTGACCACCGAGACGCCGGTGGACACGGCCTTCCACTTGCCGAGCGAGTCGACGTCGGTGACCGGCACGGAGAACGCCCAGGTGCCGACCGTGTGGTCGTAGCCGAGCGTGAAGCCGGGCTCGCCGGTGCCGTCCTGGCTCACGACCGCCATGTCACGGTCGAGGGCCGTCGGGCGGACCCAGGCGCTGACGCTGAAGCTCTTCGAGGAGTCCAGGACCGTCTCGTTGGCGTCGGCGAAGGCGTTGCCGGAGCCGTCGAAGCGGGCGGCCGAGTCGACCTTTCCGCCCGGGCCTTCGACACCGAAGGAGACTCCGGTGCCGGCGTCGGCGGAGAACTCACCCGTCTCGTCATGGGCTTCGGTGCTGCCCACTGTGTCGCCGAGGTTCCACTGACCGGCCACCGGAGTGCCCTCGGTCACCAGGAACTCGTAGTGCGCCTTGGTGCTCGGGTTCTCGGCGTTGTCGACCGCGATGACATCGACCCAGTGGCGTCCTGCGCGGGTCGGCATCCAGCTCACCGAGGCAGGGCCGCCGGCCGTGGTGGCGGGGACCGTGGTCGCCGGAGTGGCCGTGGAGTCGAACGCGTACCGGTACTTCACGACATCGGTGTCCGGCACCGAGTCGTTCGGGTTCGGCGAGAAGGTGAAGGTGCCGTAGGTGCCGACCCCGTCGTGGTAGACGGTGTCGGACGGGTACTGCTTGGAGAGCACATTCGGCTTGCCGGGCAGCGTCTTGTCGTACATGAACTCGCAGCGGACGGTGGTGCCGTCGTAGCTCCACGGACCGTAGCCGTCACCGTCGTACGCCCGCGCGCTCCAGTAGATGACCGTGTTCTGCGGGATCGTCGACTTCACCGTGTGCTCGAATTTGGTGTTGGTGGTCGGCGCCAGCCAGGTGGGCGTGAGATACGTGTAGCTCTTCGCCTCCTTGGAGACCGGGTCCGTCCACTCCACCTTGAACTCGACCTTGACCTTGTCGGTCTGGCCGTTCGCGTGGTCCGGGTCGCTCGCCACCGCCTGAAGCTTCGGCGGCACCTCGGCGTACGGCCGGCCGGCGCCCGAGTCGCAGATGCCGCCCGGGTTGCTGGACAGCGTGGTGATCTTCCGCGGCAGGTTGTTGTAGCTGATCGACAGGTACGCGTTGCCGCAGATCCGCTTCCACTCCGCGAACCGGCTCTCGTCGGCGGCGCGCAGGCCCAGCGTCATCGACGACCAGCCCTCGGTCGCCGCGGTCCGCACCTCGGTGGTCAGCTCACCGGAGGAGCCGCTCTCGAAGTGCAGGTTCGCCTGGCTGGAGCAGGACGTCGGCGAGATGGCCTTGTCGACGGTCCCGATGTGGTCCGTCCAGTCGTCCTGGGTGTTGGACCAGTTGCTGGACGAGGTGATCGAGTAGTTCTTGCCGCCGATCCGGTACAGCCGGATGGGCTCGGCGGTCGGGGACGCGCTGTAGATGTGCGCGACCCGGGCGGAGAAGGTCGCGCCCAGGATCTGCTTCCCCTTGTAGAACGACACCGGCATGGTGAACAGCAGCCGCCGTACGCCGACTCCGTTGCAGGAGACCGGGTTGTAGTCGGTCGGGCACTTGCCCACACCCGCGCTGTCGGAGTACTTCCAGTCCTGCTCGGTCGGCATGCCGGACATGACGCCGGTCCACGCCGTACGCGAAGTGGTGCGCTGGATGGGGTCGATGACAACCGGGAAGACGGTGTCCTTCCCCTTGAGCAGCTTCTGGTCCGGGACGAGCGACAGCTTGCCCTTGCCCAGCTCGATGCCGAGCGGCGCGGTCCTGCCGCCGCCGCCCGGGCCTTCGAGCGCGGGCGCCGGCGCGACGGCCGGGGCGTCGGCGGCGGACACGGCCAGCGCCTTGGAAACGGCCTTGGGGCCCTGGGACTTGGCCCCGGCCTCCTTGACCGCGGCCGAGTCCCACATGGCCGGCTTGCCGGCCTCGAAGACCGTGCCGCCGACCGCGGCGTCCTCGGCCTTCAGGGCGCCGGAGGCGTCCTCCTTGATGGTGAGGCCGGTGGTCTTCAGCCCCAGGTCGAGCCTGGCCAGCTTCGGGTTGGCCGCGGCCTCGGGGGTCTTGACGACCAGCAGGTGGCCGAAGCCGTCGGCCTCGGCGCGGACCGTCAGGTCGACGCCGGGCAGCGCGTCCTTGTAGGTGGCGCTCTCGCCGTTGACGACCGGGGCCGGCAGTTTGCCGTACGGCCAGGTCAGAGCGAGCTCGCGGCCCGCCTGGTTCATGGTGACGAAGGGCTTGCCGGCCTGGCCGGCGGAGAACGAGAGGCCGACGGTGGAGGCCTTCGGCCCCACGCTGCCGTCCGCCCGCTTCACCAGGCTCTTGTCGATGTCGACCCACTTGCCGCCCTGGACGGTGCGGATGGGGTCGGTGTACTCACGGGCCGTGAAGGTGCCGTTGGGCTCGGCGAAGATCTCCCGGCGCGATGTACGCATCCCGAGGACTTCGACCTTCTTGCCGCTCTTCTTCGCCGCCGCGAGCGCCTGGCTTTCCGTCTGCACCGGCTTGTCGGAAGCGACCGCCGTCTGCCCGGGATCCTCGGCACCCGGCTGGCCCGGCAGCGCCACGAAGCCGCCGGTCAGCACGGCGCCCGCTGCCACAGCGGCCACCGCGCCACGCAGCAGGAGGCTGCGCCGTATTCGTCTGGACACGCGTCCACTCTCCATGTCGTTCATCAACGGACCGCCGCACCGAAGGCGACGTCACCCGCGGGGATTCCGCCCTCGCCGGGCTTCCAGGTCTGGGTGGGGGCGCCGCCGGACGCCACGTTCCACGGGAATCCGTAGACCGCGTGACCTTCGGCGGGGCCGTAGGGCATGCCCACGTACAGCAGGGTCGGGCTGCTCGCCAGGCTCATACCGGCGAGCTGCCGCGGGGCGGACAGGGATCCGATCCCGTAGCCCTGGTCGAGCCAGTTGTCGGAAGCGCCGACCGCGCCGACGAGCGGGAAGATCTGCACCCCGCCCTTCTCCGGGTGCTCCTCCGCGGACTCCTCGCCGGGCACGCCGACGGCCAGCCGGGTCGTGGTGGCCGAAGCGACCGTGTTCGGCGACGAGTTGGCCGCGGCGAGCCGCTGCCCGAAGAAGTCGCCGGCCTCGGACTCCTCGTCCACGCCGTCGGTGTTCTGGTCGATCCACGCGGTCTGCGTGAAGGTCCCCGACGCGGTGATCCGGAACACCTGGACGGCGCCCGCGTCGACGGTGGTCGACAGGTCCTCGCCCGGTACGCCGACCGCGAGCAGGGACTCGGTGGTCGAAGTGGCGCCGGAGGGGCGGTACGGAACCATCGCGACCGACGTGCCGAAGCCGTCGCCGACCTCCTCGGCGCCCTGGATCTCGTCCTGGTCCTGGGCGAGGCCGACCAGCGGCTTCGGGTAACCGGACACGAGGGTGTGGCTGAAGACCGCGACGCCTCCGGCGAAGGTCGTCGTGCCGAGCGCCTCACCCGGTGTGCCGACGGCGAAGTGGGTGGGTGTCGCGGCGAGCGACGCGCCGAACCGGTCGTCGATTTCCGCGATGCCCGGCACCGCTCCGCCGGTCTCGGTGTCCTGGTGGATCCCGACCGGGGTCTGGGCGGTGCCGGAGACGTAGAAGAACGCCCCGGCGTCCTCGACCGTGCCGATCGACTCGCCCGGCTGGCCGATCAGCAGATACGGCGTGCCGGCGGACGTCTTGCCCGCGGCCAGCGCGTAGCCGGTCCAGTCACCGGCCTCCGGGGATCCACCGAGCGTCCCGGTCTCGCCCTGTACGTGCTCCTTGACGGCCTTGCCGCCGCCGAGGCCGGTCGGGGAGCCGTAGACGATCTGCACCAGGCCGGCGTCGGCGTTGGTCCCGATGTCCTCGTACGGCACACCGACCGCGAGGTCGCTGCATCCGTCCGCGTCGGCGTCGTAGACGGCGACGGCGTATCCGTACTGGTCGTCGGCCTCGGGGGCGCCGGGCACGGAGGCACTCTCCTGCGAGAGCTCGAAGGTGCCCTTGTCGCCGCCGTACACGACCCGGACGAGTCCGGCCCGCTGAAGGCCCGCGACGGTCGCCTCGGGGTCGGCGATCGCGATGTCGCGGACACCGTCGCCGTTGAAGTCCGACTCAACGCCGGAGCAGCCCGCGGCGACGGCCGCCACAGCCGGTGGCACGGGTGTGCCGGGGCCGAAGCCGAGCGCGCAAGCCGTGAGGACCACGGCACTCGTGGCTCTGGCTGTGCGCCGTCGAAGCGTGCCTCGTGGCACGCGTGTTGGACTGATCACTGACTTGTTCCATCTCCCTTGTACTGGCGCACTTGTACTGGCGCAGTCAGCGCACGAACGCGCCGAACGCGACGTTCTCCGCCGGGATTCCGCCTTCGCCGGGCTTCCAGCTCTCGGTGGGCGCACCGCCGTTCGGGGTGTTCCACGGGAATGCGTGCACGGCACGCGACTCGGCCGGGCCGTACGGCAGACCCACATAGAGCGAGGCCGGGCTCGCGCCGAGGCCCATGCCGACGAGCATGCGCGGCGCCTGAGCGGCCGGAATTCCGTTGCCGGGCGAGATCCAGCTGTCGGCAGCACCGGGCTCACCGAGGATCGAGAACAGCTGTACGCCGCCCTCCTCGGGGAACTCCTCGCTGGCCTCCTCGCCGGGCACGCCCACCGCGAGGCGCATCATGGCTGCCGTACTGACCACGGCGGTATTGGTGTTGGTGGCGGCGAGCCGCTGTCCGAAGAAGTCGCCGGCCTCCGCCTCGCCCTCGACATCGGGCTGGTTCTGGTCGAGCCACTTGAGCGGCACGACGGTGCCGTCGGCCTTGATGTGGAAGGTGTGCACCGCGCCGGCGTCCACCGTGGTCGCCAGGTCCTCGCCGGGTACGCCCACGGCGAGCAGCGAGTCGGTAACGGTGGCCGCGCCGGTGGGCCGGTACGGCGCCAGGGCCAGCGATGTGCCGTAGCGGTCGTCGACCTGAGCCGCGGTGTCGGGCCCGGGAGTGCGTCCCTGCCCCATGCCGAACAGCGGGTCGGGGATGCCGTCCGTGTTGATCGACGGGCGGAACGCGATGACGCCGCCGGCGGATCCCACCGTTCCGATCGACTCGCCGGGTGCACCGACCACAAAGTGCCGGTCGGTGGCGGCGATTGACGCCCCGAACCGGTCGTACGGCTCGGGGTCCTCCCAGACTCCGGCGGAGTCCTGCGCGACGTGCGCCACGCTGTATCCGGTGCCGTAGACGTGGTGGAACATCCCCATGTCCGCGCCGCCCGTGCCGTCCTCGCCGGGCACGCCGATCACCAGGAACGGGATGCCGGACGCGGACTTGCCCGCGGCGACCGCGTAGCCGACCCAGTCCTCGTCCTCGTAGCCGCCGCCGAGCTTGCCGTCGGAGCCCTGCCGGAAGCCGTAGGTGCCGAGGCCGCCGGAGGCGATGCCGGCCGTCGAGCCGTAGATCAGGTGGACCAGGCCGGCGTCCTTGATGGTCTGGCCGACGAGGTTGATGTCCTCGTACGGGATGCCCACGGCGATGTCGCTGCAGCCGTCGAGGTTGGCGTCGTACACCGCGAACGAGAAGCCGAACTGGTCGCCGGTCTCTGCCGAGTCGGAGACCTCCGGCGACTCCTGGGACAGTTCGAACGTGCCCTTGCCGCCGCCGTACACGATGCGGATGAGCCCGGCCCGCTCCTTCCCGGCGACGGTGGCCTCCGGGTCGGCGATGGCGACATCGCGGATTCCGTCACCGTTGAAATCGGACTGCGTCCCGGCGCAGGCCGTGGCCGCCACCGCCTGCGGAGGCGTCGCCGCCCCTTGTCCGAGCACGGAGAAGACGGCCGTCAGCGCGACGGCCACGACCCCCCGGCCCATACGTGTGCCAACTCGCGGCATTACTCTCCCCACCCCGTCCGCGCGGCTGAGAAGCCGGCGGGAACTCACATGACCGATCGAGGCGTCGACGGACCGCGTTGTCCGAAGAGACGCCCGCCTCCAGGCAGTTGTGAGGACGAGGTGTGGGTGCCGTGCAGGCCGAAGAGGCCCTCAGCGCACATTGCGCGAGGGCACACCTGCTGCGCTTCCCCACCCCGGACCTGACGTTCCCCAACCCCAAGCAGCCCGTAGAAGCGGAGGGGGACTTTTCCATGCGTCAAGGAACTTCACAAGAACACATGTCGGACATGATCACCTCGGACCGATCACAGCTTGATCACATCGCCTGCTCATGCCCTTGCTTCCTCGCTCTGCGCCTCGCTCCTCGGGCCACGTATGCTCAGCCCGCCAAGTCCCGCGTGAAAGGCAGCACAGTGAGCTACAGGGTCCAGCCCACCGCCCAGGTCGACGACACCGCCGTGATCGGCGCCGGGAGCAGCGTCTGGGAGCTCGCCCAGATCCGTGAGGGCGCGAAGCTCGGCGAGGGCTGTGTCGTCGGACGCGGTGCGTACGTCGGGACCGGTGTGCAGATCGGTGACAACTGCAAGCTGCAGAACTACGCGCTCGTGTACGAGCCCGCCGAGCTCGGCGACGGTGTCTTCATCGGTCCCGCCGTGGTCCTCACCAATGACCACAACCCGCGTTCCGTCGACCCCGAGGGCAAGCAGAAGCGCGGCGGCGACTGGGAGGCCGTCGGTGTGAAGATCGCCGACGGCGCGTCGATCGGCGCGCGCGCCGTGTGTGTCGCGCCACTGCGGATCGGCCGCTGGTCGATGGTCGCCGCGGGCGCCGTCGTCACCAAGGACGTGCCGGACTTCGCGCTGGTCGTCGGCGTGCCCGCGCGGCAGATCGGCTGGGTCGGCAAGGCCGGTGTGCGGCTGGTGGAGCGGGCCGGCGAGGCCGGTGTCTGGGAGTGCCCGCAGTCCGGCGAGGCGTACACGGAGAAGGACGGCGTCCTGGAGGAGCGGGGCTGACGCTCCCGCTCCGGTGAACAACGCCGCTATACAGCCTCCGCGCGCGCAGGGCCAGTCTCAGGCTTCGATACTCTTGGCCTCTGCGTCATGTTGTGCGAAGGGAACCAGATGAATAGCCACGTGCTCTATCTCGCGCTCGGAACGTACCGGGTACGGGCAGCACGCGAGCATGTCAAGGAACTTGCGTCGTCCGGGTCGCAGGTCGTGCTGGTCGTCGCGGACTGCGAGGAGTGGGCGGAGACCGCCGACGAGCTCTCGCGCCTGGACCGCGTGGACGTCGTACGGCTCGGGCTCGACAAGCACGGCTCGGCATGGTCCGCCGCGAAGAAGCTGGTCGCCGACAAGTCGGGCCCCTTCGCGACAGCGGATGTGCTGATCGCCGGCGACGCGCACGCGCTGCCGACGGCCTGGGCCGCGCTCAAGCGACGGCCCGAGCTGCGGCTCCAGCTGGAGCCCGCCAACACCGACGCGCATGCCGCCGAGCCCGCGGACCTCGCGGTGCTCACCCCCTGGTACCCGTCGCCGAACAATCCGTACGCGGGATCGTTCGTTCAGGCGATGACCGCCGCGGTGGCCGACCAGTTCGACCGGATCACCGTCTTCCACACGGAGGACTGGGGCGGCCGCGCCTATCCCGCGCTGAACGACGCGATCAAGGTCACCCAGGACCGCCTCCGTGAGCGCCGCGACCTGATCCCGGTCGTCGACAGCCCCGAGGGCACCGTCGTCCGGGTCCCGGCACCGCTAGCGCACCGGAAGAACTACGCCTCCTGGGTCGGCAACCAGGAGAAGGCGCTGATGGCGGCGCTGCCCACCGGCAAGATCGAAGCGCCCGTCGTGCACGCCCACACCGGCATCTACGGCGGTGTGCTGGCCCTGCACCTGGCCAGGCCGGACGCGCGCGTGGTCGTCACCGAGCACTCCTCGTTCCTGGACAAGGTCTTCGCGCAGCCCGCCGCCCACGAGCTGTACGAAGCGGTGCTGAAGCGCGCGGACGCGTTCCTGTGCGTCAGCGGCAAGCTGCGGGACCAGATCGCCAAGGAGTTCCCGGCGTACGCGGACAAGCTCAGCGTCGTACCGAACATGATCGACTTCGAGCGCTTCACGCCCGGCCCGGAGCGCTCGGCCGAGCTGCTCAGCTGGCTGTACGTGGGCCGGCTCGTCAAGCCGAAGGGCGTCGACGAACTGCTGGAGGCCTTCGCGCTGGTGGCGCGGGAGGAGCCGCGGGCGACGCTCACCCTGGTCGGCCACGGCGTCCGCGAGGAGGATCTCGCGGCCCGTGTCGAGGAGCTCGGGCTCGGCGAGCGCGTCAGCCTCCTGCCGCCGGTGCCGCCGGAGGACGTCAACGCGCTGATGCACCGTCACGACCTGCTGGTGCACCCGAGCAAGGGCGAGACCTTCGGCATGACGGTCGTCGAGGCGGTCGCCTCCGGCCTGCCCGTGCTGGCCACCCGCAGCGGCGGCCCGCAGGAGAGTCTGGCCGGCATCGAGTCCCGGTCCGGCGCGCTGATGGACATCAGCGACAACCCCAGGATCATCGCCGACGCCTACTGGCAGCTCGTGAAGGACGCCGGCGGCATCGACCTGCCGGCGGCCCGCGAGGTGCTGGAGAGCCGGTACGGCACCGAGGCCGTGGCCAAGCAGCTGCTCGCCGTATACGAAGGCGTGCCGCTGCCTGCCGCCGAGACGGCGGGCGAAGCCGGGGAACAGCCCGCCGCGGACGTGTCCTCCGTCACGGAGAGTGCCCAGGCCTCGGCCGTGAAGGCCCCGGCGAGCACCGAGCCGCGCGGCCGCGCCGTCATCCTCTCGCTGACGCCTCCCGGCAAGCCCCGGCGCATCGTGGACTTCGCCAACTTCCTGATCGAGCAGAACGTCGAAGTCACGCTGGTCTCCGGCCGCGCCGCCCCGTTCTGGGAGCGCGCGGACCTGGACCGGCGTGTGCCCGTGATCAGCATCGAGGCCGCGGAGAAGAAGCTGCGCATCCCGCGCGGCGAGCGCCTCCTCGTCTACCGCGCCCCGCGCGCCGTGCTGCGCAGGACCCGGCGGATCGCCGCCCGCAACCGCAAGTCCATCGGACCGGAGCTCGCCGTGGCCACCGTCCAGCGGGTGCACACACGGGCCGCCAACGCCTTCCACCGGAAGATCTGGAACAAGGGCTGGGGCGAGCTCCGTCCGCAGGTGCTGTCCCGCGTGGCGCGCCGGGTGGCGCTGCCCGAGGTACGGCTCGACCTCGCCGACCATGTGTTCGTCGCCGACATCAACTCCACGGTCACGGGCTGGAAGTGGGCCAAGGCCAACCCGCACCTGACCGTCACCATGCACATGGACCGGGAGATCTACGCTCCCAAGGACGAGTAGGGCTTCTTCTCAGCAACGGCGAAGGCCCCGACCGGAACTCCGGTCGGGGCCTTCGCCGTTGACGGCAGGCGGACTGCCGTGCCGTGTCAGTCCTGCGCGGGGGTCTCGCGGCCGGTGATGGCCCGCAGCCGCTCCTCGAAGGGCTCGAGCACCGCGTCGCGCTGGTACTTGTCCGCATGTCTGCGGGCGGTCTCGCGCTGCTCCGGCGTCAGATCACGGGCGGCCTTGCCCGCGGCGACCATGGAGGCGGCGAGCGCGTCCACGTCCAGGCTGTCGGCGTTGAACCACAGCGGATAGCCCTCGAGCACGTCCTGCGCGGCGATGCCCGGCGCGTGCACCGAGACGATCGGATGCCCGAAGGCCATGTACTCGAAGATCTTGCCCGAGGTCACGTACTTGCCGCCGCCGGCCAGGAAGACCAGCACGTCCGCGTCCTCGTAGACCCGGCCGACCTCGGTCTTGGAGACCGGTCCGCAGTAGCGCAGCCCGGTGGCCTCGGCGCCGTTCTCGGGAGCTTCGTCGTCCAGGCCGAGCTTCTGCTTCAGCGTCGCCGGGCTGTTCTTGAAGAAGCCCAGGTGGCCGTGGATCTGCAGCTCGGCGTCCGCGAGATCCGGATGACGGCGGGCGATCTTGAACGCCTCCGCCATCTCCTCGACCGGCTGCTTGACCGTGAGCGTGCCGAGGTACGCGAACTTCAGCGGCCGCTGTGTCTCGGTGCCGGTGGTCGCGGGCACCGAGGAGGGCTCTTCCGCACTCTCCTCGGCCTTCGGCAGCACATCCGCGTCCCAGCCGTTCGGGACCACCATCATGCGGTCCGCGACGTCCGGGTACCGCTCCGCGTGCCAGCCGCGCAGCGCCTCGTTCACGAACACCGCGGCCGACGCCTTGTTCAGCATCCGCTTCTCCCAGCCCCACGCGATGTGGTCCTTGGGGAAGGCGGGCTCGTCGTGGAAGAGGTCCAGCGTCCACGAGTCGCGGTAGTCCATGACGTACGGCACGCCCGTCAGCCGGTTGAAGAGCCAGGCCGCGCCGAAGGAGGCGAACGGGTTGCCGGTGGCCACGACGACGTCGAAGCGCTTCTTCGAGTGGAGCTTCAGCGCGCGCATGACGGAGGCCCAGGCCCAGGACGAGTAGCGCTCCGGGAAGAGCTTCGTCTGGCTGAGGTGGTAGACGCGCTTGGCCATCAGCGGGAAGCTGCGGCGCAGCCAGCTGAACTCACGCAGATCCTGCTGCCAGGTGTACTGGTTCAGGGAGGGCCGCTCGACGCGGATGCTCGGGTCGACGGTCTCCGACAGGCCCTCGTCCACCGAGCCGATCCTCTTGTAGAGGAAGTCCAGCGGGGAGGCGAAGACAGTGACGTCCCAGCCCTTCTCCACCAGGTGGTTGGCCGTCGCCCTGGCGCGGTAGACACCGCTCGCCCGGGAGGGCGGGAAGTAGAACGCCAGGTAGAGCACGCGGGGCCGCCGGCCGCTGCGGTTCTTCATGAAACTTCCTCTTGTGTGAGATCAGCGAGCGGCTGAGGTCTGTGGGGAAACGTCGGAGTCGATGCCGTAGCTGACCCTCGGTACTGCCAGGCCTTCAGACTCCCACGCCTCCATCAGTTGTACTGCGCGGGGCACCGACAGCGCATCAGCGACCACGAGGAGTTCCGGGCCCTTGCGCGGCGAGAAGGCCCGCCAGACCATCCGGTCGGCGAATTTCGGCCAGATTCGGCGGTGCAGCGGGACGAACACCCTGCGGTGCACACGCCCCGCCACCCGGCGCTCGTACGCCTTCAGGGCCCGCTTCGCCTTGGCGCGCAGCGGGCCGCGCCCGGCGACGCGCACCACGAGCCGCGGCACACGGTAGAGCACCAGACGCTCCACGCGGCGCGGCAGATGGTGCGCCTCGAGCTCGTCGGCGGTCACCAGCTCGACGCCGGGGGCGAGGGTCTGGTCGAGCCAGGGCGTGCGCTGGGAGACCAGCACGACGGCCCGGCCGCCGCGTGCCGCCACTTCCGCCGACTCTTCGACGACGGCTCGCTTGCGCGAGGCGCCGAGAGCCAGGAACAGGACCTGCATGTCACTCCATCACGGGGAGTCGGGGAACCAGAGACGGTAGTGAGCCTGCGCGACGGCCTCGTAGCCGTACTGCGCGGCCAGCTGCTGCTGGGCACGCTCGAGATCCAGACCGCCGCTGTTGAAGCGGTCGCGCAGGCGCCGGTAGCCGTCGCTGATCGACTCGGCGTTCTCTTCCACATCAATGAGCTCGCCGGCCGCGTCCTCGATGCCGGCCAGCGTCTTCTCGGGCCCTCCGCAGCGGGTCACCAGCACCGGCATTCCGGCGGCGATGCCCTCCACGATGGTCATGCCGAAGGTCTCGTACCTGCTGGGGTGGACCAGCAGATCGTGCTCGCGCATCAGGTCGAGCGCCTGCTCGTGCGGGATCGAGCCCGGGAGGTCGACGGCGTCGGCGAGCCCGAGCTCGGCGGCCCGCTCGGTCAGCGGCTTCCGCAGCGGGCCTTCGCCGACCATCGTCAGGGTGAGCGCCGGGTCCTCGGCGTGGCACTGGGCGAATGCCTCGACCAGCCAGTTGACGCCCTTCAGATCGACCATGCTGCCCAGGTAGAGCCACTTCTTGAGCTCCTTGACCGGAGCGGGGCGGCTCGCGTCGAACGAGATGGGGTTCGGGATGCGCAGGATCTTGTCCGCGTGGTGCGGGAACTGCTTGCCGAGCACCTCGGTGACCTTGTCGCCGACGGCGAAGAAGCCGGTGACGCGGGCCAGCAGCTCGTCGTAGAGCTCGACGGCGTCCGGGTCCTGGAAGACCCGTTCGAGGAATGAGGCGTGCTCGGTGACGAAGACCTTCGCGTCCGGGCGGGCGTTCTGCAGAGCCGCCCAGCCGCTCGGCAGCCCGACATGGGCGTGCACGACGGGCGCGTCGATCGGCTTGCCGCCGAGCGCGGCCCGCAACTGCCGTTCGTGGTTGCGGGACTGGGCTCCGTAGTCCTGGGCGCGCGGCGTGGTCACCGGGAAGTGCACGAGCTCGGCTCCGCCGGCCGTGGGCACGCGGTGCGCGGCGCGGGTGACGAGTTTGCCTGCGGCCGCTTCCACCGCTTGAGTGGTCGTGGCGTCCATCGGGGCGACCCAAGGGTCGCAGTGATAGACAACGAAACTGTCACAGCCCGGGGCCGTCGCACCGACCATCGCCTGGACGAAGGATCCTCTGAAAGGCAGCTCACGTGTGGGATACCACGGCGTGACTACGGCCGCATCCCTGGATGCTGCCTGATTCATTACCGACTTCCTCCCCGGAGCACAGGTCGAGGCGTCACTTTATCATCGGACGGAATTCGGTCTTCGGTCTCCAGCCGGCGGCCCGTACCCAAGGTCTCAAGGAGCAGTTCACCGTGAAGGTCATCAGCGTCGTCGGGGCCCGTCCCCAGCTGGTCAAACTCGCACCGATCGCCGCTGCGTTCGCGGAAACCGACCACCAGCATGTGATTGTTCATACAGGTCAGCATTACGACGCCGATCTGTCCGACGTCTTCTTCTCCGGCCTCGGCATCCCGGACCCGGACGTCCACCTCGGCATCGGCTCCGGCAGCCACGGCGCCCAGACCGGCGGCGTGCTCACCGCCATGGACCCCGTCCTCGACGCCGAGCAGCCGGACTGGGTCCTGGTGTACGGCGACACCAACTCCACGCTGGCCGGTGCCCTGTCCGCGGTGAAGATGCACCTGCCGGTCGCGCACCTGGAGGCGGGACTGCGCTCCTTCAACCGCCGGATGCCCGAGGAGCACAACCGCATCCTCACCGACCACGCGGCCGACCTGCTGCTCGCGCCGACCGAGGAGGCCATGAAGCACCTGGCGGCCGAGGGCCTCGCGGGCCGTTCCGTGCTCGCCGGTGACGTGATGGTCGACGTGTGCCTGCGGATCAGGGACGCGGTGCTGGCCGGCGAGCACCCGAAGCCGCAGCTGCCCGAGGGCATCGACCCCGAGGCCCCGTACCTGCTGGCGACGCTGCACCGGCCGGACAACACCGACGACCCGAAGCGGCTCGCGGCGATCGTCGACTCGCTCGCGAGCCTGCCGGTGCCGGTGGCCCTGCTGGCGCACCCGCGCCTTGTCGTGCGCGCCGAGGAGCACGGCATCAAGCTGAACCAGGGCTCGCTGCACTCGGGCCGTCCGCTGCCGTACGCGGGCCTGGTGGCCGCGGTCCTCGGCTCGGCCGGTGTGGTCACCGACTCGGGCGGCCTGCAGAAGGAGGCGTTCCTGCTGGACCGCGTCTGCACGACGATCCGCCCGGAGACGGAGTGGGTCGAGACGCTGGAGAACGGCTGGAACCAGCTGGTGCCGAACCCGTTCGAGCTCGCTGCGACGGAGTGGGCGGCCACGGCGACGCGCCCGGCGCCCGGCACCGACCGCGGCATCCCCTACGGCGACGGCCAGGCGGCCCGCCGCGTGGTGCAGTTCCTGGAGCAGCACAAGCGCTAGGGAGTGTCCGCAAAGGATCGCCGTCCGCCCGGAGGGCGGGGCATGCGGCGTCCGGTGCGTGCGATCGCAAGGCGCCGGTGCGCCCTCGTAGCGGAGCTACTTGGGCGTATCGGCAACGCAGCGAGCGTGCGTGCAGGGCGACGCAGGCCAGGCGAGACTTTGCGGACACGACCTAGGGAGTACGCCGAAGGCCCCGGCCGCCTCGATGAGATGCCGGGGCCTTCGTGCGTGTACTCGGGGCTTCCTAGCCGCCGATGACGACGCGGCGTACGCCTTCCCAGCGCGCCGGGTCGGTGGTGCGGCGGCCGTCGACCAGGACGCGGACGTCCGGCAGGTCGGAGGCGGCCAGCTCGCGGTACTCGGCGTGGTCGGCCTGCAGGATCGCGGCGGTGACCGTCTCGCCCTCGTGCGGGGTCAGGCCGTGCGCGGCCAGCTCCTCGGAGGTGTACATCGGGTCGGAGACGAACGGCACCGCGCCGCGCGCCTTCAGCGCCTCGACGGTCGGGAAGACGCCCGAGAAGGCCGTCTCCTTCACGCCGCCGCGGTAGGCGGCGCCGAGCACGAGCACCTGGACGTCCTTCAGGTCGCCGTAGGCGGCGGCCAGCAGGTCGACGGCGTACTCGGGCATGGCGGCGTTGGCCTCGCGCGCCGAGCGCACGACGGTGGCCTCCGGGTCGTTCCACAGGTACATCCGCGGGTAGATCGGGATGCAGTGGCCGCCGACGGCGATGCCGGGCTGGTGAATGTGGCTGTACGGCTGCGAGTTGCAGGCCTCGATGACCTTCTTGACGTCGATGTCGTTCTTGTCGGCGAAGCGGGCGAACTGGTTCGCCAGGCCGATGTTGACATCGCGGTAGGTGGTCTCGGCGAGCTTGGCCAGCTCGGAGGCCTCGGCGGTGCCGAGGTCCCACACGCCGTTCGGCTGCGCCAGGTCCTCGCGCTCGTCGAAGTCCAGGACCTGCTCGTAGAACTCCACGCCGTGCTTGGCCGACGCCTCGTCGATGCCGCCGACGAGCTTCGGGTAGCGGCGCAGGTCGGCGAAGACCCGGCCGGTGAGCACCCGCTCCGGCGAGAAGACCAGGTGGAAGTCCTCGCCGGCGGTGAGGCCGGAGCCCTCTTCCAGCATCGGCGCCCAGCGCGTGCGGGTGGTGCCGACCGGCAGCGTGGTCTCGTACGAGACGAGCGTGCCGGGCTTGAGGCCCTTGGCGATCGCCTTCGTCGCGGAGTCCATCCAGCCGAAGTCCGGGGTGCCCTCGGCGTCCACGAACAGCGGGACGACGACCACGACGGCCTCGGACTGGGCGACGGCGGCCGCGGTGTCCGTGGTGGCGCTCAGCAGACCGGCGTCCACGGACTGCTTCAGCAGCCGGTCGAGGTCGTGCTCGCCCGGGAAGGGCTCGGTGCCGGCGTTGACCAGCTCGACGACCTTCTCGTTGACGTCGGCGCCGATGACCTTGTGGCCCTTGGCCGCGAACTGCACGGCGAGCGGAAGCCCGATCTTGCCGAGCGCTACTACACAGATATTCATCGGGATACTTTCCTCTTCACACGGACCAGCAGCGGGCGCACCCGCAGCCACCACTTGTTTTGGGGCGGGAACAGCAGGCCGGTCACGATGACCATCCGGCCCTTGATGTTCACACGGGCGCCCACGCGATACGGGGTGCCGCTGCGCCAGCGCCGGGCCAGCGGCATCGGCTTGTCCTGGCCGCTCACCGGGATCTCGTACGTCCAGCCCGCGACGTCGACGAAGACGCGGACTCCGAGCGAGGCCGGCCTGGGCTCTATCGGGATACGGCCACGGAGCACCGTTCCGGTGCCGTCCGCCGTCGCTTCCTGGGTGAACTCCCCCACCGGGGCCGGGAGTTCGTGTCCGACGGGCAGCCTGCGGCCGCCGGTGCGGTCGGCGCTCTTGGGCATGGCGCCCTGGACGAGCCGGATGACGGCCGACTCGGTGTCGCCGCTCAGCCCCAGCCGGACGGCGACGAGCAGCGACAGGTTGTCGCCGTTCTGCTCCCACTCGGCGCTCAGCAGCTCCGTGTTGGCGGCGAGCTGCTTGGCCACCGAATCCTTGGTGACCTCGAAGGCGCGGTCGGGGATGTTCAGCACGGGGTCGCGGAAGCCCGGGTAGCGGGCGAAGGCCCGCTCGCCCTCCAGGTGGAAGGGCGGGGGCCCGCTCTCGGTCTCGGACTCGATCGCCTCGATCAGCGCGTCCACCGCGCCGTACTGGGCCAGCACGATCCTCACCCGCCGGATGAGCTCCAGCTCGTCCCGCAGCTCGTCCGTGAGGTACGCGTCGGCCAGCTCGGCGATCCCGGCGGCCACCTCGCTCCGGGTCTGCGGATCGAGCGCCGGGAAATCCTCCTTGACGAGCTTGAAGATCTCCCAGGTGAAGTGGCGCTTGAAGAGGAAGTCCCGCTTGGGACCGGCCTCGACCAGCCCCGCAGCATGGGCCATGATCTTCTTGAAGGACTCCAGCCGGGGCATATGGCTGGACCGGTAGGTGATGTTGCTCGCGTCCTGGCGCTTGACCGCGTAGTAGTACGTGTAGTCCGCGAGCACCGAGATCTTCCGGGCGTTGAGGCACGCCTCCAGCGTGAACGGCATGTCGCTGCCGACCCGCAGGTCCTCGTTGAACCGCAGCTTCTGCTTCTCCACCAGCTCACGGCGGAACAGCTTGATGTTGGCCATCGTGAAGGGCAGCGCCGAGTCGAACAGGTCGATGTCCGGGTCGCTCTTCTTGAACAGCGCCTGATGGGCGTAGCGGCCGTTCGTGCCGACCATCTTGCCGATCACGATGTCCGAGTCCTGCTCGTCGGCGCAGGCCACCATCCGCCTGAGCGCGTCCTTGCCCAGGTGGTCGTCGGAGCCGATGAAGAAGACGAAACGTCCGGTGGCCGCCTCGAGCCCTCTGTTGCTGGGCGCCGCGGGGCCACCGGAGTTCGCCTGGTGGATCACCTTGATTGTGTCCGGGTACTTCTTTGCGAAGCGGTCGAGGACCGCCCCGCTGCCGTCCGTGGAACCGTCGTCCACGGCGACGATCTCAAGCCTGTCCAGGCCAATGCTCTGCCCGACGAGGGAGTTGAGACATTCCGTCAGATACCGGCCCGTGTTGTACACGGCCGTGATGACGGTGACATCAGGACTGGTCAAGGCTCCTCGCCCTACTGAGCCGCGTGATACGCGGAGAGATCGACGGTCTTCCCGCCGGCGGCGGACTCCAGCACGGCCGCCGCCACTTCGACCGTACGAAGCCCCTGGCGCAGCGTGCAAATGTCATCGGACTTGCCCAGCACCGCGTCACGGAAGAGCTCGTGCTCCACCAGCAGCGGCTCGCGCTTCGGGATGGCGTAGCGGATCATGTCGCCCTCGGCGACGCCCCGGAACGCCTGCAGCGCCTCCCACTCGGTGGCCTGCGCGGCGTTCGAGTAGAAGGTCAGGTCGGCGGTGAGGGTGTCGGCGATGAAGCAGCCCTTCTCGCCGGTGACCGAGGTGAAGCGCTCCTTGAGCGGGCTCAGCCAGTTCACCAGGTGGTTGACCATGGTGCCGTCGGAGAGCTGGCCGACCGCGGAGACCATGTCCTCGTGCGGACGGCCCGACTTGGAGACCGTGCGCGCCGAGATCGAGGTGTACGTCTGGCCGGTGACCCACCCGGTGAGGTCGATGTCGTGGGTGGCGAGGTCCTTTACCACGCCGACATCGGCGATGCGGTGCGGGAAGGGGCCCTGGCGGCGGGTGACGACCTGGTAGACGTCGCCGAGCTCGCCGGCCTCCAGACGCAGGCGCAGCGAGCGCAGCGCCGGGTTGTAGCGCTCGATGTGGCCGACACCGGCCACCAGTCCGCGCGACTCGAAGGCCTCGACGAGACGGCGGGCGCCGGCCACGGTGTCCGCGACCGGCTTCTCGACGAGCGCGCCGACACCGGCCTCGGCCAGCTTCAGGCCGACTTCCTCGTGCAGCGCGGTCGGGCAGGCCACCACGGCGTAGTCGATGCCGAGGGAGATCAGCTCCTCGACGGTCGCCAGCACGGGAGCGCCCTGCGCCCAGCCGTTCTTGTCACCCATCGGGTCGACGACGCCGACGAACTGGACGCCGTCCAGGCCGGCGAGTACACGGGCGTGGTGGCGGCCCATCGAGCCCAGGCCGATGAGGCCGGCCCGCAGTCCCTGGGCAGTGGTCACAGGTTCTCTCCAAGCTCGTTCACGGCGGTGGCGATGCGCTCGAGGTCCTCCGCGGAGAGCGAAGGGTGCACCGGCAGCGAGACGACCTCGGCGGCCGCACGCTCGGTCTCGGGCAGGTCCCAGTTGCGGCCGGCCTTCTGGTCCGGCTCCCAGTACGGCTTCAGCCGGTGGATCGGGGTCGGGTAGTAGACGGCGTTGCCGACGCCCGCCTCGGTGAGCTTCGCCATCGCGGCGTCGCGGTCCCCGGCGATCCGGATCGTGTACTGGTGGTAGATGTGGCGCGCGCCCTCGGCGACGATCGGCGTCACCACGTTCGGCGCGCTGATGTGCTCGGTGAGGTACGCGGCGTTGGCGATGCGCTGCTCGGTCCAGCCGTTCAGCTTCGCCAGCTGTACGCGGCCGACGGCGGCGGCGACGTCCGTCATACGCATGTTGGCGCCGACGATCTCGTTGGCGTACCGCTGCTCCATGCCCTGGTTGCGCAGCAGGCGCAGGGTGCGGGCGATCTCGGCGTCGGCCGTGGAGATCATGCCGCCCTCGAGCGAGTGCATGTTCTTCGTCGGGTAGAAGCTGAAGGTGCCGCCGGAGCCGAACGCGCCGACCGGGGTGCCGTTCAGCGCCGCCGCGTGCGCCTGGCAGGCGTCCTCGACGACGGCCAGCTTGTGCTTGGCGGCGATGGCCATGATCTGGTCCATCGCGGCCGGGTGGCCGTACAGGTGCACCGGCATGATCGCGGCGGTGCGCGGGGTGATCGCGGCCTCGGTGGCGGCCGGGTCGAGACAGAAGCTGTCGGCCTCGATGTCGGCGAAGACGACGTCGGCGCCGACCAGGCGGACCGCGTTCGCCGAAGCGGCGAACGAGAACGAAGGAACGATTACCTCGTCGCCCGGGCCGATACCCAAAGCCAGCAGAAGGAGATGCAGCGCGGAGGTACCGGAGTTGACGGCCACACAGTGGCGGCCGTCGACCAGGTCCCCGAAGCTCTCCTCGAACGCGGCCACCTCAGGGCCCTGTACGACCCTGCCGCTGCGCAGTACGCGTACCGCCGCCTCGATCTCTTCCTCACCGATGACCGGGCGGGCAGCGGGAATGGGCTGCTGGTTGCTGCTCGTCATGGACGTCCTCCTTGAACACCGCAAGAGCTCTTTGTGGCAGAGGTCAGGGGCGGAGCGGACGTCTCGCGAGGCCGCGCACACCCCTCCGGCGCAAAGCCAACGCCCTACCGAGGATCTGGGACCGGTCGTGTCCCGAACCGGGTCGGTCACCTACCGTAGTGTCCGGAACAGGGCTCCCACGCGGCAGCGACCGCCGTCACATTATCAGGGATTTCCTAGTCAATTTCGGGGCTGTTAACGCGGCCCCGCATCGATTCGGCGACAAAACACCGCGTCCCACCCCGCACACTGCGAGGTGGGACACAGCTAGTTCACTGAGGGCTCATCAACTGTTCAGCTCTCGGTGGACGCCGTCACTGAGGGCAGCGTCTGCTGCTCCGCCGCGGCGGTCTTCTTCGCACTGGCCTTCTTGGCAGTGGTCTTCTTCGCCGCGCTCTTCTTGGCCGCCGTCTTCTTGGTGGCGGCCTTCTTCGCGGTGGCCTTCTTGGCGGTCTTGCGGGCCGCCGCCTTCTTGGCCGGGGTGCCTGCCTCGGCCTCGTCGGCGCCGTCCGCCGGCTCGGCCTGGGGCTCGGCCGCCGCCGGGACCACGACGATCGCGGCCTCATCGGCGCCCGACGGCGAACCGGCGGGAGCGGTGACCTTGCGGGTCGCCCGGCGGCGCGCACGCGGCGGGGCCGCGACGGGAGCCGCTTCGGCCGGCTCGGCCACGGGGGCTGCCGGCGTTTCGGCGGCGGGAGCCTCGGACTTGGCCTCGATGACGACCTCCGCCTCGGCGGCCTTCGGCGCACCGGCCGGGGCCGTCGCCTTACGGGTCGCCCGACGGCGGCCACGGCCGGTCGGGGCCGCCTCCTCCGCGGGAGCCTCGGCGGGCGTCTCGGCGACGGGAGCGGCCGGAGCCTCGGCCTTGGCCTCGATGACGACCTCCGCCTCGGCGGCCTTCGGCGCACCGGCCGGGGCCGTCGCCTTACGGGTCGCCCGACGGCGGCCACGGCCACGCGTCGCCGCCGCCTCGGCCTCCGCGGCGCTGCTGTACAGCTCCTCGTCGGGCACGAACTCGGGCTCGGCGAGCGCGACCGGCGCGGCCACCTCGGCGGCGACCTCCGCCTCGGGCTCGGTCTCGGCAGCCGTCTCGACGGCCTCGTGCTCGTGGACATGCTCGGCGCCGCCACGGCCGCGCTTCTTGGCACGCTTGCCACCGCCGCCGACCGAGGTCGGCTGCTCCATGTGCACGATCACGCCACGGCCGTTGCAGTGGACGCAGGTCTCGGAGAAGGACTCCAGCAGACCCTGGCCCACCCGCTTGCGGGTCATCTGGATCAGGCCCAGCGAGGTGACCTCGGCGACCTGATGCTTCGTACGGTCGCGGCCCAGGCACTCGAGGAGCCGCCGCATGACCAGATCACGGTTGGACTCGAGCACCATGTCGATGAAGTCGACGACGACGATGCCGCCCAGGTCGCGCAGCCGCAGCTGACGCACGATCTCCTCGGCCGCCTCCAGGTTGTTCCTGGTGACGGTCTCCTCGAGGTTGCCGCCCTGGCCGGTGAACTTGCCGGTGTTGACATCGATCACGACCATGGCCTCGGTCTTGTCGATCACCAGCGAACCGCCGGACGGCAGCCAGACCTTGCGGTCCAGCGCCTTCATCAGCTGCTCGTCGATCCGGTACGTCGCGAAGACGTCGACCTCGCTCGTCCACCGCTGAAGGCGGTCGACCAGGTCCGGGGCGACGTGCGAGACATAGCCCTGGATGGTGTCCCACCCCTCGTCGCCGCTGACGATGACCTTCGAGAAGTCCTCGTTGAAGATGTCGCGGACGACCCGGACGGTCATGTCCGGCTCGCCGTACAGCAGCGTCGGGGCGTTGCCGCTCCTGGACTTCTTCTGGATGTCCTCCCACTGCGACTGCAGCCGCTCGACATCGCGGCGCAGCTCGTCCTCGCTCGCGCCCTCCGCGGCGGTGCGCACGATGACGCCCGCGTCCTCGGGGACGATCTTCTTGAGGATGGTCTTCAGCCGCGCGCGCTCGGTGTCGGGCAGCTTGCGGCTGATTCCGGTCATCGAGCCCTCGGGCACGTACACCAGGTAGCGGCCGGGCAGCGACACCTGGCTCGTCAGACGGGCGCCCTTGTGGCCGATCGGGTCCTTCGTCACCTGGACGAGGACGGACTGGCCGGACTTGAGCGCTGCCTCGATGCGGCGCGGGCCGCCGGAGAGGCCGAGCGACTCGAAGTTGACCTCACCGGCGTACAGGACGGCGTTGCGGCCCTTGCCGATGTCGACGAACGCGGCCTCCATCGACGGCAGCACGTTCTGCACCTTGCCCAGGTACACGTTGCCGACGTACGAGGTCGCCTGCTCCTTGTTGACGTAGTGCTCGACGAGCACGTCGTCCTCGAGGACGCCGATCTGGGTGCGCTCACCGCTCTGCCGGACGACCATCACACGCTCGACGGCCTCACGGCGGGCCAGGAACTCGGCCTCGGTGATGATCGGCACGCGGCGGCGGCCCTGCTCGCGGCCCTCGCGGCGGCGCTGCTTCTTCGCCTCCAGACGGGTCGAGCCCTTGATGGACTGCACCTCGTCGGACGGCTCGTCGCTCTTGGCACGCGCGGGACGCGGCTCGCGGACCTTGACGACCGTACGCTCCGGGTCGCCCGAACCCGTCTCCTCCGCCTCGGCGGGCTCACCGCTGCGACGGCGACGGCGGCGACGGCGACGGCTGCTGGAGGTGCCGGCGGCCGAAGGCGTCTCGGTCTCCTCGCGCTCCTCTTCCTCGGCCTCGTCCTCGTACTGCTCGGCGGCGGCCTCGTCGGACTGCTCCTCCGAGGTCTCGTCGGCGTCGGTGGCCTCGCCACGGCGACGGCGACGGCCGCCACGGCGGCGACGGCGCGACGGACGGTCCTCGAACTCGTCCGTCTCCTCGCCCTCGGCGGCCTGCTCGGGCTCGGCCGCGGGCTCTTCGGCGGCGGGGGTCTCGACGGCCTCGACCGGCTCGGCGGGCTCGCCACGACGGCGGCGGCGACGGCGTCCGGCGGGCTCGGGAGCGGCCTGCTCGACGAGCTCCTCGTCCTCCTCCTCGGGCTCGGTGTCCACGGCAGCGGCGGCGGCCGCGGCTGCGGTCTCCGGAGTCTGGAACACCGGCTCGGCGAAGACGGGGGCCTGGAAGACGGCCACGGCGGGCCGCGCGGCACGGCGGCCACGCGAAGGCGCCTCCTCCGCCGGCTTCTCCTGCGGCTTGTCCTGCGGCTTCTCGGCCGGCTTCTCCTGCGCGGCGGGAGCGAACTCGGGCGAGACGGCGCGACGGCGCGTACGGCCACGGGTCGCCGCCTTCTCGGCGGCCATGACCTCGTCCTCGTGAGAGGTGATCTGCGCGACGGCACCCTGCGGCAGGCTCTCACCCGTCTCGATGACGTCCTCGTCGATCTCGGACGCGGCGACCGGCTCGGGCGCGCTCGTCGTGCGGGTGGCACGACGACGCTTGCGGGGCGCGGCAGCCTCGGCCTCGGGGGCCTCAGCCTCGGCGGCTTCGGCCTCGGCGGCCTGCGGCGCACCGGCCGGCGCGGTCGCCTTACGGGTCGCACGCCGACGCGTACGCGGCGCAGCGGCCTCGGTCTCGGTCTCGGCGGCTACGGTCTCAGCGGCCTCTGCGGCGGGGGCTTCGGCCTCGGGGGCCTCGGCTACCGGCTCGGGCGCACTCGCGGTGCGGGTGGCACGACGACGCTTGCGCGGCGCAGGAGCCTCGACCTCGGCCTCGGCCGGTGTCTCGCCCTCGGCCGCGGCGGCGGCAGGCGCATCGGCCACGGCCGCCTCGGCGGCAGCAGCCTGCGGCGCACCGGCGGGCGCGGTCGCCTTACGAGTCGCACGCCGACGCGTACGCGGCGCGGCAGCCTCTTCGGTGGCCTCGGCCTCGGCCGGCTCCGGCGCTTGTGCAACCGCGGCCACCGTCTCCACGACCTCCGTGGGCTCCACGGACTCCGCGGCCACCGGCGGTCCGGCCGGACGCGACGCTGCGCGGCGCCGACGGCGCGGCGGCAGCTTGTCGCCCGGGGTGTTGTTCTCTTCGTTGTCAGATCCGGCAGTGCCGGATTCGTTCGGCTCGAGCATGCGGGCGGTTCTCCCGTCACGCTCCCGGGCGCCACGCCTGTTTCCGGTCCGGCCGCGGCCCGCGTGATGTGCGCGGTGCCGCCGTCCGGGGCGCGGGCGCCGCACGGGAGCTGATGTATGGCTCGCCGGTTCCCTACGCGATGTACGTACGGCCTGGCGAAAGTCTCCTGGTCTTTGCGCGGCCCGACCCAGGTGGCTCCCGAGTACAAGGGCTGCGCTACAACGACTGCCCAACGCGGCGGGACCTTCGGGCGCCGTCGCGGTGTCCCCCTGCCGAAGCTAGGGGGAGGCTGTCCCGACGGCCGTGGGTGGAGCGGCCGGGACTGCCTCGCGGTCGAGCGCGAGCGGGTCGGTCACCGTGCCGGACTCCTCGTCGAAGAGCCCCTGCGCCAGCCTGGTCACCGCTGCGGGGACCGGCGGCGCCAGGTCGGCCACAGCTCGGAGACCGGACAGGACGTCGTCGGGTCGCACGGCAGGTGTCACGTGCCGAACAACCAGCCGCAGTATCGCACAGGGCCCGTCCCCGGACCTATCGGACCGTGACGGGGCCGCCTGCAGCTCCGCCACGGCACCCCGCGCGTCAAAGGTGCGCATGCCGTTCTTGGTCTTGCGCTGGACGTCGACGGTCTCGGCTGCGAGGAAGGCCGAAACGGCCTTCTCCACCTCCTCGACCGGCACGCCGTCCAGCCGCAGCTCCCACACGGATGCGGTGAGCCGGTCGGCAAGACCGGACGTACGGGCCTCGACGGCTTCCGTGATGTCCAGTCCGTCCGGCAGCGACTCGTCGAGCAGCTCGCGCAGCTTGTCGGGATCACGGTGTTCGGTGAGCGCGATCTCCAGATACTCGGCCTCGCTGCCCGTGCCGGTGGGTGCGGCATTGGCGTACGACACCTTCGGGTGCGGGGTGAAGCCCGCCGAGTACGCCATGGGCACCTCGGCGCGCCGCAGCGCCCGCTCGAAAGCGCGCTGGAAGTCGCGGTGGCTGGTGAACCGGAGGCGGCCGCGCTTGGTGTAGCGCAGTCGGATGCGCTGCACCGCAGGTGCGGGCGGCGGGCCTTCGGGCTGTCGCTTGCCCAGTGGTTCTTCTCCTCGTGCGGGACGGGCGCGGATGCGCCCGCCCTGTGACATGCGGGGTGTCCCTCGGGGGCCTGACCGGCTCACCCCTGCTTGTGCAGGGAGATCTCGGGCTCGGCCGCCACGCCGGGAACAGTCGTTGTACTACCCAGAGTACGCGCCTGCCGCACCAGCGGATCCACGGTCTTTGCAGCCGGGGGCCCGCCGACGAGTGCCCGCCACGCGTCCCGCCTGGCCTGGCGCACGGTCTCGCGGGCCGACCGGATCGCGGATCCGGCGGCCCGGCCGGCCTCGATCGCGGCCCTCTTCGCGGGTCGCCAGATGCCGTCGCGGACGGCGTGCCCGACGGGGGTGCAGACGCTCTGGTAGAACCAGCGGACCGGTCGTCCGACAAGGTTCCAGGCGAGCCATTTGATGCCCCGGCCGACGGCGCGGGAGATGTAGCCGGCGATGCGCCAGGCGACGCCGACGGCCGCGGCGATCTCGCGGCCGACGGGTGCGAGGACATGGCGGTAGAGCCATGCGACGGGCGCGACGAGCAGGTTCATGATCACCCAGACGAGGGGCGTGACCAGCAGCGTCACCACGGTCCAGACGACAGCCGTCCACACGGCGCGGGCGGCGACGGCGATGCCGTGGCCGATGGCGGTGAGCAGCCAGGCGATGCCGTGGCCGAGCGGAGTCAGCAACTGCCGGTAGATCCACACCACCGGCACCACCAGCCCGTACGTCACCACCGGCACGATCACGTACCGCCACAGCGCAACCCACGGCCAGACGAAGAGGGCCTTGCCGAGCCAGCCGAGCACGGCGGCGATGCCGTGGCCGACGGGAGTCAGGAGCCGGCGGTAGACCCACCGCGCGGGCGCCACGAGCAGATGCTCGACGAGCCAGGCGATGCCATGGCCGACGGCGGTGAGCAGCCAGGCGATGCCGTGGCCGAGCGGAGTCAGCAACTGCCGGTAGATCCACACCACCGGCACCACCAGCCCGTACGTCACCACCGGCACGATCACGTACCGCCACAGCGCAACCCACGGCCAGACGAAGAGCGCCTTGCCGATGAAGATGCCCACCGGCGCGAGGACGTTCTCGTACACCCAGGCCAGCGCCCGGCCCAGCGGCCGCAGCACCAGCCGGTCGGCCGCGCGGCCGCAGACGACGAGCAGGTCCCAGACCATCCGCACGGGCACGACCACAACGAGCACCACGATCCGCACCGGAATCCTGATGGCCGTGGTCAGACACCCTTCGCCGGGCTCGTACTCCGCGGGCGCCTGATGCCGCCCGTACGTCTGGGGCGTCTGGGGCGCCTTCTCCAAGTCCATGTCAGACATGACGCATCACATGGCTGCACGGATCCACTACGGCGAACTCAGTGCGGGATCGTGACCAGGACGCGCCCTCGGCCGCCGGCGTCGACGCGGTCGTGGGCCTTTGCGATCTCGTCGAGCGGACGGCGCTCGCCCACATCGACGGTGAGCGCGCCGACGGCGGCCGCGGCGGTGAGGTCGCGGGCGGCCTGCCGCTTGGCCTCGGCCGGGAAGTCGTCGCTGCCGAACATGCGCAGGGTCACGTTGGCGAACAGCAGCGGCCAGAAGGGGAGTTCGGGACGGTCGGCGCGGCTGGCGTAGGCGGCGACGACCGCGTCGTTCGCGACGACCGCGGCGTCCAGGTCGGCGTTGTCCGACAGGGCCACCTCGACGATGCGGTGCACACCTTGCGGCGCGTACGCGCGGATCGCCTCGGCCGGGTCGTCCTGGTCGAGGGCGACGGTGTGCGCCACCACGGCAGGGTCGACGCGGTCCAGGTCCTCGCTGCGTCGCACGGTGGCGAGCACGGTCGCCCCGCCCCAGCGGGCGAGTTGGGCGGCCAGTGAACCGACCGCGCCGAGCACGCCGTGCACCAGCACGGTCCTGCCGTCGACAGGGCCGTCGCTGAACACGGTCCGGTGCGCGGTGATCCCCGGGATGCCCAGGCTCGCCCCGAGTTCGTCGCTCAGCCGGCCGGGCAGCGCCACCGCCTGGCTCTCGGGCACCACGTTGTACTGAGCGGCGGTGCCGAAGGGCCGGTAGGACTGGGCGCCGTACACCCACACCCGCTGTCCGATGCGGCGCGCCTCGACACCGTCGCCGACGGCGTCGACGACACCGGCCGCGTCGCTGTGCGGGATCACCCGCGGGTAGGGCATGGCCGAGCCGAGCCAGCCGCGCCGTTTCTTGGTGTCGCCGGGGTTGACACCCGACACGGTCACGCGGACCCGGACCTCGCCGGGTCCGGGCTGCGGGTCGGGCAGTTCGCCGACCTGGAGCACGTCGGTGGCCGGTCCCTGCCGTTCGTACCAGGACGCGAGCATGCGGACCTCCGTAGTCTCCGGCCGGGCACTCGGATCCACTCCGTCTGCGAGTGGATCCGATGGCCTTCAGCTCAGTGCGCGTGCCCGGTGGCCGCAGGCTTCTTGACCGTCAGAGGCAGCAACTTCTTGCCGGTGGGCCCGATTTGAATGGAGGTGTCCATCTGGGGGCACACACCGCAGTCGAAGCACGGCGTCCACCGGCAGTCCTCGACCTCGGTCTCGTCGAGCGAGTCCTGCCAGTCCTCCCAGAGCCAGTCCTTGTCGAGACCGGAGTCCAGGTGGTCCCAGGGCAGCACTTCTTCGTACGCACGCTCACGCGTCGTGTACCAGTCGACGTCCACGCCGAACGCCGGCAGCGTCTTGTCGGCGCACGCCATCCAGCGGTCGTACGAGAAGTGCTCACGCCAGCCGTCGAAGCGGCCGCCGTCCTCGTAGACGGCGCGGATGACCGCGCCGATGCGGCGGTCGCCGCGGGACAGCAGGCCCTCGACGATGCCCGGCTTGCCGTCGTGGTAGCGGAAGCCGATCGAGCGGCCGTACTTCTTGTCGCCGCGGATCTTGTCCCGGAGCTTTTCGAGGCGCGCGTCCGTCTGCTCGGCCGACAGCTGCGGGGCCCACTGGAACGGCGTGTGCGGCTTGGGCACGAAGCCGCCGATGGAGACGGTGCAGCGGATGTCGTTCTGGCCGGAGACCTCGCGGCCCTTCTGGATGACGTTCATCGCCATGTCGGCGATCTGCATCACGTCGTCGTCGGTCTCCGTGGGCAGGCCGCACATGAAGTACAGCTTCACCTGGCGCCAGCCGTTGCCGTACGCGGTGGCGACGGTTCGGATCAGGTCCTCTTCCGAGACCATCTTGTTGATGACCTTGCGCAGGCGCTCGGAGCCGCCTTCGGGCGCGAAGGTCAGACCGGAGCGGCGGCCGTTGCGGGTCAGCTCGTTGGCCAGGTCGACGTTGAACGCGTCGACGCGGGTCGACGGCAGCGACAGGCCGATCTTGTCTTCCTCGTACCGGTCGGCGAGACCCTTCGCGATGTCGCCGATCTCGGAGTGGTCGGCGCTCGAGAGGGAGAGCAGGCCGACCTCCTCGAAGCCGGTTGCCTTCAGGCCCTTCTCGACCATGTCGCCGATACCGGTGATGCTGCGCTCCCGCACGGGGCGCGTGATCATGCCGGCCTGGCAGAAGCGGCAGCCGCGGGTGCAGCCGCGGAAGATCTCCACGGACATCCGCTCGTGCACGGTCTCGGCGAGCGGGACGAGCGGCTGCTTCGGGTAGGGCCACTCGTCGAGGTCCATGACGGTGTGCTTGGACACCCGCCACGGCACGCCCGACTTGTTGGGCACGACGCGGCCGATGCGGCCGTCCGGCAGGTACTCGACGTCGTAGAAGCGCGGCACGTACACATTGCCGGTCTTCGCGAGGCGGAACAGGACCTCGTCGCGCCCGCCCGGGCGGCCCTCCGCCTTCCAGGCTCGGATGATCCCGGTCATGTCCAGCACGGCCTGCTCTCCGTCGCCGATGACCGCGCAGTCGATGAAGTCCGCGATGGGCTCGGGGTTGAAGGCCGCGTGGCCGCCGGCGAGCACGATCGGGTCGTCGAGCCCCCGGTCCTTCGCCTCGAGCGGGATGCCCGCGAGGTCCAGGGCCGTGAGCATGTTCGTGTAGCCGAGTTCGGTGGAGAAGCTCAGGCCGAAGACGTCGAACGCCTTCACCGGGCGGTGCGAGTCGACGGTGAACTGCGGCACCTTGTGCTCGCGCATGAGCTCTTCGAGGTCCGGCCAGACGCTGTAGGTGCGCTCGGCGAGCACGCCCGCGCGCTCGTTCAGTACCTCGTAGAGGATCATGACGCCCTGGTTGGGCAGTCCGACCTCGTACGCGTCCGGGTACATCAGCGCCCAGCGGACATCGCACTCGTCCCACGGCTTGACGGTGGAGTTCAGCTCACCGCCGACGTACTGGATGGGCTTCTGCACATGCGGGAGCAGAGCTTCGAGCTGTGGGAAGACCGACTCGGCAGGCATCTCGAACCTTCATGAGCTGATTGGGGTGACCATCCAGACTACCCCGACGCTCATGCCATCAGTGCCGCCCGAAGATCGGGATCAGCGGCCTCCCGCCACACCTCGGGGAGCTCGCGCTCGCGGTCCGCGGCGGAGGCCTGCTCCTGTCCGTAGAGCAGTCCCCAGGTGAAGGCGGATTCGCCGGCCGCATGGGCCTGGATCGCCAGATTCCGCAGGGCTTCGCGGGCGACGACGCTGTCCTGGTGGTCGCCGAGCACGGTCTGCACGGCCTTCATCCGCTTGGCGAACCGCTTGGCCGGCTTGCCGAGCGCGGGCGTCGCAGCCTCTCCCGCGTACCGGGCGCGCTTGGCGGCCTTGCGTGCGTCGTGCATGGCCAGATCGCGGTCCTCGCCCGGGGGCAGCCCGAGGGCCAGCTCGACCCGGCCCGCCAGCCGGTCGTAGTCCTTGAGGACCGCCTTGGGGATGGCCGCGTCGGCCGGCGCGGCGGCCGCCTTCAGCAGCGGAGGGTCGGCGAGCAGCGCGTCCAGCGACTCCAGGAGTCCGAGGTACCGCTTGCTGTCGAGGGTCGCGACGGCCTTGCGGCGCGAGCCGGCGCCGTGTGCGGTGGACCAGATCCGCAGCCGTCCGCGCACCGGCCCGAGCAGCAGGGTCCTGGGCACGGCGTCGATCCGGGACCGCAGCCGCTCGGCGAGCACCTCCTGGTCGCGGGCGACCCCGAGCTCCGCCGCGACCCACTTGAGCTCCTCGCCGATCGGGTCGGTGACCGTCCGGTCGAGGATCTTGCCGAACGTGCGGAAGGCGCTGCGCAGCCGCCGGGTGGCGACCCGCATCTGGTGCACGGAGTCGGGCAGGTCGCGGCGCACACCGGGGTCGTACGAGATCAGCGCGTCGACCTGCTCGCGGACGTAGGCGAGGATGTGGTCGCCCGCGTTCGCGGGCACGGGAGCCTCGTCGCGGGAGACCGGTTTCTTGGGCGCCGCGCCCTTCGGCGCGGTCTCCGCCAGCGCTCTGGCCAGCTTCGACGGCGACGGGGCGGGCCGCAGCCCGGCCTTGCGGAGCTTCTTGTCGACCGCGTCGAGGAAGCCGGGATCCACGTCGTCGCCCAGCTCGACCTCGATCTCGTCCCAGGCGGCGGTGCGTCCGCCGTCGGTGAGCCGTTCGGCGCGGACCGCGTCCCTGCTGAGCTCGGCCAGCAGCGCGCCGTCCGCGTCCACGAGATGGCGTATGTCCCTGGACGACCGCAGCCGCACCACCGGTTCGAGCCCGGCCTCCCGGGTGCGGGCCCGGACCAGGGACTCCAGGCCGCGCGGGAGCTGGTCGGACAGCGGCGCGCGGATCTCGTCCCGTACGTCCGGGGCCACCGGCAGCTTCAGATGCCAGCCCTCGTCGTCGCCGCCCGTTCTGCGCCGCAGGGTGATGGCGGCCGCGGCGAGGCGCAGGTCGACGGTGTCGTAGTAGACCGCGTCGAGCTCGGCGACGCCCTTGTCCACGACCGCCGAGACGCCGCCGACCTTGGTCAGGTCGGGCAGCCGGGTCTCCGGAGTGGCTTCGTACTTCCGCTCGATCTCGCGCTTCGTATCCGCCATGCAGTGAATCTAGTAGCCGCGACCCGGCCGCGGCACCCCCAGGTCGCCTGATGGACACCTTGCGTTCAGCTTTGGCGCGAATTGCACAGGTACGCGAGGTACGCCTACGCGCTTATCGGCCGCTGCACCCGGATCGACTGGAGCAGTCCGACGGCCACCCACACCGCGAACATCGACGAGCCTCCGTACGACACGAACGGCAGCGGCAGACCCGCGACGGGCATGATGCCGAGCGTCATCCCGATGTTCTCGAAGGACTGGAAGGCGAACCAGGCGATGATCCCGGCGGCCACGATCGTGCCGTAGAGCTCGGTCGTCTCGCGGGCGATCCGGCAGGCGCGCCACATCACGACGCCGAGGAGCAGCAGAATCAGTCCGGCGCCGAGGAAGCCCAGCTCCTCGCCCGCCACCGTGAACACGAAGTCCGTCTGCTGTTCGGGCACGAACTGGCCGGTGGTCTGGGAGCCCTTGAACAGTCCCGTGCCGGTCAGTCCGCCCGATCCGATCGCGATCCGCGCCTGGTTGGTGTTGTAGCCGACGCCCGCCGGGTCGAGCTCCGGGTTGGCGAACGCCGCGAAGCGGTTGAGCTGGTACTCGTCCAGCAGCCCGAGCACGGTGACCAGTACGGCTCCGCCGACTCCGGCGCCGATCAGCCCGAGGATCCAGCGGTTGGACGCGCCGGACGCGAGCAGCACGCCGAGCACGATCACCGCCATCACCATCACCGAGCCGAGGTCCGGCATCATCATCACGATGACCATCGGCAGGACGGCCAGGCCCAGCGACTTGGCGACCGTCCGATGGTCGGGATGGGCCAGATCGCCGGCGTCCACCCGGGCGGCCAGCATCATCGCCATCCCGAGGATGATCGTGATCTTCACGAACTCCGAGGGCTGGAGCGAGAATCCGCCGCCGATGACGATCCAGGCGTGCGCACCGTTGATGGTCGCGCCGAGCGGAGTGAGCACCAGCAGCACCAGCACGACGGACAGGCCGTAGAGCACCGGCACGGCTCCGCGCAGCGTGCGGTGGCCGAGCCAGATCGTGCCGACCATCAGCACGAGGCCGATGCCGGTGTTGAGGGCGTGGCGGAGGAAGAAGTAGTACGGGTCGCCCTGGTTGAGCTCGGTGCGGTTGCGCGTCGCCGACCACACCAGCAGCGATCCGACGAACGAGAGCGCCAGCGCGGCGCCCAGCATCGGCCAGTCGAGCCTGCGCACCACCGAGTCGCGTGCGGAGAGCCGGGACCACAGACCGCCGCGCTGGGGCCCGTATCCGGAGACGGAGAAGCCATTGGAGCCGGCCATGTCTCAGTCCCTCCGCGCGGGAGCGCCCGCGAGCTGCTGGTCCTCGGAAGGATCTTTCTCTTTCTTGGGCGCGTACGGCACGATCGTCGGCGCGTCGATGGAGCCGTCGGGCTGGATCTTCGGCAGCGCCTTCTGCGGCGCGGGCAGCAGAGCCTTCTTCAGGTCCTGGCCGCCCTTCTCGTCGAGCCCGTACATCGCCTCGTAGATCTTGCGCACGGCCGGGCCGGAAGCACCCGAACCCGTACCACCCTGGGCGATGGTCATGATGATCGTGTAGTCGTTGGTGTACGAGACGAACCAGGACGTCGTCTGCTTGCCGTAGACCTCGGCGGTACCTGTCTTGGCGTGCATCGGGATCTTGTCCTGCGGCCAGCCGCCGAATCGCCAGGCGGCGGAACCGCGGGTGGTGACTCCCGCGAGGGCTTTGTCTATCTGGTCGCGCGTCTCGCCCTTGAACGGCAGCTTGCCGTGCGGGGTGGGCCTGATCTCCTGGATCGTCTTGCCGTCCGCGCTGATCACTGCCTTGCCGATGGTCGGGTTGTAGAGCGTGCCGCCATTGGCGATGGCGGCGTAGATCGTGGCCATCTGGATCGGCGTGACGAGGATGTCGCCCTGGCCGATCGAGTAGTTGACGGAGTCACCGGCGCGCATCCGGTTGCCTTCGAGGCAGTTCTCGTACGCGATCTTCTCGACGTAGTCGCCGTTCTTCTTGCCCTGCCTGCACCAGCCGTCCTTGTTCGCCGCCCAGAAGCTCTGCTTCCACTGGCGGTCCGGGACGCGGCCCGTGACCTCGTTCGGGAGATCGATGCCGGTCTCCTTGCCGAGGCCGAACTGGTGGGCCGTCTTGTAGAACCAGTCGTTGGTCTTCTTCTTGGGCTTGGTGCCGCCGTCCTTCTGCCACTCGCGGTGCGCCAGGCCGTAGAAGACGGTGTCGCAGGAGACCTCCAGCGCGCGGCCGAGGTCGATACTGCCGTAGCCCTTGGACTCGAAGTTCTTGAAGACCTGGCCGCCGACGGAGTACGAGGACGGGCAGGGGTAGTTGCCGTCGAAGGGGTACCCGGCGTTGACCGCGGCGGTCGAGGAGATCACCTTGAAGATCGAGCCGGGTGCGGCCTGGCCCTGGATCGCGCGGTTCAGCAGCGGGTAGTTGGAGTCCTTGCCGGTGAGCTTGGCGTAGTCCTTGCCGGAGATGCCGCCGACCCAGGCGTTCGGGTCGTACGTCGGCTGGGAGGCCATCGAGATGATCCGGCCGGTCTTGTTCTCCATGACCACGACGGCGCCGGCGTCGGCCTTGTAGTTCTCGTCGGTGTTCCTGTCGTGCGCCTTGCGGGCTTCCTTCATCGCGAAGTTCAGCTCGTACTCCGCGACGGCCTGGACGCGCGCGTCGATGGAGGTGACGAGGTTGGCGCCGGGCTGGGCCACGTCTCTCTCGGCCTCGCCGATGACCCGGCCGAGGTTGTCGACCTCGTAGCGGGTGACTCCGGCCTTGCCGCGCAGCTCCTTGTCGTAGGTGCGCTCGATGCCGGAGCGGCCGATCTGGTCGGAGCGGAGGAACGGCGAGTCGGTGTCCTTGGCCTTGGTGATCTCCTCGTCGGTGACGGGCGAGAGATAGCCGAGGACCTGGGCGGTGTTGGTCTTGCCGGGCGCGGTGTAGCGGCGTACGGCGGTGGGCTCCGCGGTGATGCCGGGGAAGTCCTCGGCGCGCTCGCGGATCTGCAGGGCCTGCTGGGTGGTGGCCTCGTCGGTGACCGGGATCGGCTGGTACGGCGAGCCGTTCCAGCAGGGCTGCGGTGTCTTGGAGTCGCAGAGCCTGACCTTGTCCTTGACGTCCTTCGGCTTCATGCCGAGAACGCCGGCGAGCCGGGTCAGGACTCCTTCGCCGTCGTCCTTCATCTTCATCAGCTCGGTGCGGGACGCGGAGACGACGAGACGGGTCTCGTTGTCGGCGAGCGGGACGCCGCGGGCGTCCAGGATCGAGCCGCGGACGGCGGGCTGGACGACCTGCTGGACGTGGTTGTTCTTGGCCTCGTTGGTGTACTCCTGTCCGTTGCGGATCTGGAGGTACCAGAGGCGTCCGCCGAGGGTGAGGAGCAGGGAGAAGACCAGTACCTGGATGACGACGAGCCGGATCTGGACCCGAGGGGTCCGCCCGGTCTCCGGGATGTTGCTCATGGCGCGCATGCCCCCTCGGTCACAGCCGCTTGACTCCCTTGATGCGTCCGGCGCGGGCCGCTCTGGTCCTGACGGCCTTCATCCGCAGTCCGCCGCGCTGGTTGCCGATGCGCAGGCCGGTGCCGGAGGTGAGCCAGCCGGACGCGACGTCGCTGCCGCTGCTCTTGCTGTTCTGGCTGTCGGCGAGCGGATCGTTCTCAGCGCGTCTGGCGAGCGCCATGATGAACGGCACGGTGAACGGCGCGAGCAGCAGGTCGTACACGGCGGCCGTGAACAGCAGGCTGCCGAGGCCGACATGGCGGGCCGCCGTGTCGCCGACCAGCGCGCCGACCAGCGCGTACAGCAGCGTCGAGCCGATGGCGGCGGCGACGACCACGACCATCGGCCCGGTGGCGGACCTGAGCTTGCCGCTGTCGGGGCGCACCAGGCCCGCGAGATAGCCGATCACACAGAGCACCAGCGCATAGCGTCCGGCGGCGTGGTCGGCGGGCGGCGCGAGGTCGGCGAGCAGTCCCGCGCCGAAGCCGATGAACGCGCCCGCCATGTGCCCGTACACGAACGCGAGTCCGAGGACGACGAGCAGCAGCAGGTCCGGGACGGCGCCCGGCAGCTGGAGGCGGGCGAGGATGGAGACCTGGATGACGAGGGCGACCACGACGAGCGTCGTGGAGAGCAGCATCCGGTTGAAACGCATGACGGATCAGCTCCTACTGCTCGTCGTTCTGGCCATCGGCAAGACCGTCCTGGCCGTTCGGCGACGGCGTGACCGTCACCGTGACCGTCGGCGTGGGCTTCGGGGGCGCCGGCTTGGGCGGCAGGACCGTGTCGCGCGGATCGGAGCGTGGCGCGTCGACGACCACGCCGACGATGTCGAGCTTGCTGAAGCCGACGTAGGGGCGCACATAGATGTTCCGGGTCAGCGCGCCGCCGGCCGGGTCCACGCGCATGACCTCGCCGACCGGGACTCCGGGCACGAACGGCCGGTCGGCCTGCGAGCCGAAGGTGACCAGCCGGTCGCCCTTCTTGACCTTGGACTTGCCGTTGAGCAGCTGGACCAGGAGCGGTTGGTCGCCCTGGCCGGTGGCGAAGCCCAGTTCGTCGGTCTTCTCCATCCGGGTGCCGACCGTGAAGTCCGGGTCGTTGGCGAGCAGCACGGTCGCGGTGTTCGGTCCGACGGTGGTGACCCGGCCGACGAGTCCGTCGCCGTTGAGCACCGTCATGTCGCGCGTGATGCCGTCGCTGGAGCCGATGTCGATGGTCACCGTCCAGGAGAAGCCCTGGGCCGCTCCTATGGCGATGACTTCCGCGCCCTTGATGCCGTACTGGCCGGCGCCGGCCTTCTTGAGCATCTTGTCGAGTTCGCGGACACGGCTGCGGTTGCGGTCGTCGCTGCCGAGTTTCGCCTTCAGCGCCGCGTTCTCCCGCTCCAGTTCGCTGATGCGGTCGTGGCGCGAGCCGGAGTCCCGTACGGCTCCGATGGCGTTGCCGATCGGATCGACGGCTGCCGCCACTCCGTTCTCGACCGGTCCGAAGACCGTGGCGGCGGCCTGCCGGGCGCCGTCGACCGGTGACTCCTCGCCTCCGCGGATGTCCACCGTGATCAAAGCGAACGCGATGGCGATCAGCAGCACCAGGAGCAGCCGGCTCTCTCGTGTGTCCCTCACGTGCGGCGGCCGTGCCTTCCTCGTAGGAATGTTGATGTCTGTATATCAACGATCCGCCGCACGGGTTGGCAGGCCCCCGTACGGCGGATTCGTCTCAGCCAGTCGCTCTGCTAGCGACGCGGCTGGGCGTCCAGGACCTGCTGGAGCGCCTCGAATTCCTCCACACACTTGCCGGACCCGAGGGCCACCGAATCCAGCGGATCCTCGGCGATATGGATGGGCATGCCGGTCTCGCGGCGCAACCGCTCGTCGAGGCCGCGCAGCAGGGCGCCACCGCCGGTGAGGACGATGCCGCGGTCCATGACGTCGCCGGACAGCTCCGGCGGGCACTTGTCGAGGGTGGTCTTGACGGCGTCGACGATCGCGTTGACGGGCTCTTCGATCGCCTTGCGGACTTCGGCGGCGGAGATGACCACGGTCTTCGGCAGACCGGAAACGAGGTCACGGCCGCGGATCTCGGTGTGCTCGTCCTTGTCCATGTCGTAGGCGGAACCGATGGTGATCTTGATGTTCTCGGCGGTCCGCTCACCGAGGAGGAGCGAGTACTCCTTCTTGATGTGCTGGATGATCGCGTTGTCCAACTCGTCGCCCGCGACGCGGATGGACTGTGCTGTGACGATTCCGCCGAGTGAGATGACTGCGACCTCGGTGGTGCCGCCGCCGATGTCGACGACCATATTGCCGGTGGCTTCATGGACCGGGAGTCCGGAGCCGATGGCCGCGGCCATGGGCTCCTCGATGATGTGCACCTGACGGGCGCCCGCCTGCGTCGACGCCTCGATGACCGCGCGACGCTCGACGCCCGTGATGCCGGAGGGCACACAGACGACAACGCGCGGACGGGCGAGGTACCGACGCTTGTGGATCTTCAGAATGAAG
The DNA here is from genome assembly GCF_044334895.1 of Streptomyces sp. NPDC020681. Classification (NCBI taxonomy): domain Bacteria; kingdom Bacillati; phylum Actinomycetota; class Actinomycetes; order Kitasatosporales; family Streptomycetaceae; genus Streptomyces; species Streptomyces sp. NPDC020681. Next base: position 110,022 of record NZ_JBIRTX010000024.1, read on the forward strand.
TAGCGGAGCATTCGCTCGGTGATCTCGAAGTCGGCGATCACGCCGTCCTTCAACGGCCGGACGGCAACGATGTTGCCAGGTGTCCGGCCGATCATCTTCTTCGCCTCTGCGCCGACCGCGAGAATGCCGCCCGTGTTGGTGTTGATGGCGACGACGGACGGCTCGTTGAGAACGATCCCCCGGCCCCTGACGTACACCAGCGTGTTGGCGGTCCCGAGGTCGACAGCCATGTCACGGCCGATGAACGACATGTTGTTCCCCATGAGGATGCGTCTGGCCTTCCCAAATCGAGCGTTGATGGCTTTTCAGGATGGCGAGGTGGGTGCTGTGGCGTGGAGGTTTCATCGTAGTGCCGCCTGCACGGACACCGCGCGGTGAGTCCACCTCTGGATTAGATGACGAGGTGTCGAAGCGATGCGTTCCCGCATTGTGCCCGCGTATGCCGGAGGGCGACCGAAATTCCTTCGGTCGCCCCAGGTCATGACCTCTGTATGGCTGACGGCCGCTCAGGAAAGGCCGGGAAAGAAAATCTTGAGTTCCCGAATGGCGGACTCTTCGGAGTCCGAGGCATGGATCAGGTTCTCCCGGACGATCGTGCCGAAGTCACCGCGAATGGAGCCGGGCTCCGCGGCAATCGGATCAGTCGGTCCGGCGAGTCGGCGCATTCCCTCGATGACCCGCTCACCGTCGACGACCAGCGCGACGACGGGACCGGACTGCATGAACTCCACCAACGGCTCGTAGAAGGGCTTGCCCTTGTGCTCGCCGTAATGGCTCTCCAGCGTCTCCAGGTCCAGGGTGCGCAGCTCGAGCGCGCTGATGGTCCAGCCGGCCTTGGCCTCGATACGGCCGATGATCTCGCCGATCAGACCGCGGCGGACGGCGTCGGGCTTGAGCAGGACGAGCGTGCGCTGGCTCACGGTGCGAGCTCCTTCAGTGCGGATGCGGGTGCGGGTGGTCAGAGGCTACAGGTCAGGACTCGTCGCCGGTTACGCAGCGTCAGGCTCTGATGAAGCCTTGGCCGCCCACTGCGCCTTCGCCTCGTCGATCTTGCGGCCGTAGTGCACCGAGGCCCACCACAGCGCCGCGAAAACCGCGCCGAGGAAGAACATCGTCGGCACCACAAAACCGCTCACGACCAGCGCGATCTGCAGCGCCCAGCCGAGCTGCACGCCGCCGGGGCGGCCGATCATCCCGCACAGCAGGACCGACAGCAGCATCCCGATGCCGCAGACCGTCCAGACCGTCGCCATCGACAGGTCGTCGGACTTCATGGCGACCAGACCGGCGAAGCCGATCACGAAGAATTCACCGATCAGGGTGGACGAACAGAGCGTACGCATCAGAGATCAGCCCCTCCCCAGCAGCAGCCGGGCCTCGCCGACCGTGATCACCGAGCCGGTCACC